>DUZU01000001.1 GCA_013349285.1 Deltaproteobacteria bacterium
CGCTGGTAACTCTGAACGGCGTCGAATTTACCGCCAATGATTATAAGGCCTGGTGGAAAAACTGGCAAGAGGAGGGAGATAAACTTCCCGCTACGCCGGACCAGTTTATCGAGTGGCAACTCATGGCCCAGGAGGCTCTTGATATGCAGTTTGATCAGGATCCTTCATATCAAAAAAAGTTGCTGGTGTTTTTGCAGGTGCGTTCGCTGATGCTCCTGAAGAATGAAGAGATTGATTCAAAAAACGTGATTTCCGATCAGGAGGCCTGGGAGGTTTATGAGCAGGAATATTGCCCCAGGCTGCGGTTGGCTGCGCTTATCTTTACCGACCAGCAGAATGCTGAGCAGAAGATGCAATCTTTGAAGGATGGCAAGACAACCTTTGATCAATTAGTTGCCGTGGTTCCGACCGAGGCTCAGGTGCAAGCCGGAGAGACAAATGATAGTGGTCCTCAAGGCTATGACGAAAAGGTGGTCCGGTTAAAGAATCTTGAGCAAAAGTGGCGTAATTCCTTGGAGGGGGCAAAGATCGGCGATCTGATCGGACCCCTGCAGGCGCAACATATCTATACCATTGTCAAGCCCATTGAGATCCTCGGTCCCAGTCAGGAGGATTTTGCCCAGGTAAAAAAAAGGATTGTCGAAAAACTGGCAAAGAAAAATAGTCAGAACTTAACCGAAGAGCTCTTCAATAGGCTTATGAAGAAATATATGGTCAAAGTCGATGAAGAGTTGCTGGCTGCCATAGACGGTGAAGATCTTTCCGAAGAGGACGGCAAAAAGATTTTGATCTCCACCACTAAAGAGCCGATCTCGGTTGGAGATTTTGTTAACATAATTAAAAAAGACGCGATGTTTCGGGCAAAGTATAAATTTGCCAAGCAGGAACTGGAGCGCAATAAAAAAAGAATCCTGCTTAATGTTTTATCGCAAACCCTTATCTCTTGGGAATCCATGGCCAGGCATTATGAAGAAAAGGAGCCGTTAAAGCAAACCTTTGATTTTTATCGCCGGCATCGCCTGGTTAGTCAGTTGAAGAGTCAGCTTATCAATCCAGAGGCCGAGATTACCGAGGAAGATGTTAAAAAATATTATGACGAGAACGATGCCATCCTTACCTCCCCTGAGATTGTGAGTTTCATGATGATCAAGGGGGAGCCGGAACTTATTGAAAAGATTGATGCCGAGATCAATAAGGGCAGCAGCTTTTCCGAGGTGGCTGAGAAAACCTTTCCCGGGGAGATGCCGGTCCGGCAGGTTCCGGTAGCGGATCTTGATAATGACCTTAGAAAAGTAGTTGAATCTTTACGGGTTGGTGAAATAAGTAAACCTTTTCAGCACCAGGACATGTTGGCCTTGGTTAGGTTGGTCGGCAGAACCACCCCGAAGAAGGTCCCTTATCAGCATGTACGTGAGCAGCTGACCTCGAAGCTCAAGGATGAAAAGTATGCCCGGGTAAAAAAGAATTTGCTGGATAATTTGAGAAAACGTTCCCAAATTGAGATAAACTATAAAGAGTGGGAAAGACTGCATAAGGAGCTTGAAGAAAGTTATGCTACGAAACAAAACAATTAGCTTTTGCTGTCTTCTGGCTGGATTGCTGTTTCTCGTAAGCTGCGTCAACGAGTCAACCCGGCAGCAACCGGTTCGTAAGGGGTGTACCGATTGCCATGCCGAAATGGCGGTTAAATTTCAAAGTGGCAACTTGCACGCCCCGGTTAAGGACAATGCCTGTTATTCCTGTCATCGACCCCATGGGATGGTTGGCGGGGTGTTCATGAAAGAAGAAATCCCGCAACTCTGCTTTCGGTGCCATGGCCAGTTGGCTGGCAAGGGGGGAGCGGTGGCTTCGGTGGTTCATTCCCCTTTTGCCAAAGGTAAGTGCGGCAGCTGTCATGACTCCCATAATTCGATCCAGCCCGACTTGTTGACGCAAAGCCTGAAAGAAGTTTGTTTCTCTTGTCATGCCAGAAAAGAATTTGAGAAAAAAAATGTCCATGCTCCTCTTGAGCAGGGATGCACCACCTGTCATAATCCTCATGCCGCCGGTCAGGAAAAGTTGTTAAAGACTGCGGCGGTCGAGCTGTGCCTCTCCTGTCACCAGAATAAAAATTCTAAATTTATCGCCGCTCATTATGAATTCGGGGTGAACAGTGGTTGTGTTAACTGTCATAATCCCCATAGCTCGGACCGCGATGGCTTGTTGCGCGCGGTTGCCCATCAACCCGCCGATAAGGGCGAGTGTCGGAAATGTCACAGCCAGCAGCCCGGAGAAACTATTTCGGCCCCGGCGGAAAATAATAGTTTATGCCTTTCCTGCCACCAGCAGGAAGCGGGCGCGGCGACCCTGTTGCATGAGCCGGTGGCCGAGGGTAAATGTGTGGATTGTCACGCGGTGCATGCCAGTGAATATCAGGGATTGTTGCGCAGCTCTCCGACAACCGTTTGCCTGAAATGTCATCAGCGTGAACCGGCTGATGACAGGATAACGACCCATTCTCCCTATGGGAGTGGGGATTGTCTGACTTGTCATTTCGGGCATGGTGAAAAAGCCGCTGCCGGGTTGCGAGCCCAAGATGGAGCCCTCTGTTTTACCTGTCACGACCAGAATAAGTTGGGGGGCGGCTCCCATGGCCATGAACCTGCGACCCAGGGGAAATGTCTTACCTGTCACGTTCCCCATCGGTCACCGGAAAAAGGTTTGCTTGCCAAGAAAGAGGTTCAGCTTTGTCTCACCTGTCATGGGGCGATCAGCAGTGAATTTGAGAAATTAAGTCTTCATCAGCCTTTTGCGGCCGGGGAGTGTAGTCGTTGTCATGATTCCCATCAGGGAAAAGGCCCCGGTAAGCTGCTGCGAAACTTGGCGGTCGGCGAGCTCTGTCTCACCTGTCATCAATCCTTGTTGGAGCGCCAGAATAATGAGCACAGTCATAGTCCTTTCAAGAAAGGCGAGTGCTTATCTTGTCATGGAGCCCACGCATCCGAGTTTCCCTTGTTGATGCGCAACAGGACCGGTGAGATTTGTTTGACTTGTCATGACAGCTTGCAACAACAGCTTACCGTTGCCAAATTTGCCCATGAACCCATGGCGCGAATGAATTGTAATGCTTGCCATGTTGCCCACGGCTCTGAGCTGAAAAATGATTTGGTCAAGGCCCAGCCTCTGCTCTGTCTTGATTGTCATCAAGAGGTCGGCGCTAACTGGGCAAGTGGAGTTGCCCATCAGCCGGCTCGCCAGGATTGCGGCCTTTGTCACGCCCCGCATCTTTCTGAGAGCAAGGCGCTGTTAACCGTTGCCGCGGATAAATTATGTTTTACTTGCCATAAAGGCGATAGCCCAAGGTATAAAAAAGTGCATGGCGGTGTTACTCCTTCAGGGAAATCGTGTGTTACCTGCCATGATCCTCATGGCGCGCCGAAAAAGGGTTTGTTGTACCCGGTAAGCCACAAGCCGTTCAGCCAGGGGCAATGCCGTGACTGTCATCCGGGGAGGGATAACTAATGCGGAATATATCTATATTTTTATTGTGGATCTCTGTGGTCGGCATGGGTTCCACTGTTTTTGCTGCTGAAAAGATATGTTACAAGTGTCATCCCATCGCGACTTTTCAGGGAAAATCCGTGCATGCGCCGGTGGCAAAGGGTGCTTGCATCAGTTGCCATAACCCCCATGTTGCCAAATACGAGGGCTTGTTGCAGCAAAAGGGAGCTGATCTATGTTATTCCTGTCATCAGCAAGAAAGGATAGCCTACAGCAAAGGTAAAGTTCATAAGCCTGTTCAGGATGGTGATTGCGGCGCTTGTCATGCCCCGCATGCCGCCGGGCGCAATGCACTTTTGCGTAAGCCGTTGGCGCAAACCTGTTTAGGCTGCCATCAGGAAGAAAATGTTTATAAAAATAAACATAAACCATACGCCGACGGAAATTGCGGCGCCTGTCATCTGTCACACAATAGTTCCCGGGAGCAGTTGCTGAAAAGCAGTGGCGATCAACTTTGTCTGCAGTGTCACAAGGACCCCGAGGTCTTGGCCGGTCACAAAGGTTTCCCCCGCAAGGTCCGTCTTTGTTCAACCTGTCATAATCCCCATGGCAGTGAGAAAAAGGGGTTGATGCGCGCATTCGTGCATCCTGAAGATAAGAAAGGCTGCAACTCCTGCCATAGCAAGGACATTCGGGACAGCGACCTATGTTTTTCTTGTCATGCCGAGGTGAAAAAACAGGTTATGGCCACCCATAGTCATTTGCAGGCAAACGATGGGAATTCCTGCATGGGCTGTCACAGTCCCCATGCCGCCGATACCAAAAATTTACTTCGCGGAAAAGAAAATCAGCTTTGTTGGTCTTGCCATAGTGAAACCGCGGAACGGATGGCCCCTTCATTGCACAAACATCCGGCGGTTAAAAGTTGCAGTGAATGTCATGCCCCGCACGGAGCCAATCAGGTGGCAATGTTGAAAGCGGAAGGCAATGCCCTTTGTAGCCGGTGCCATGAAACCCAGGGTAAATTCAGCCACCCGGTCGGTGGAGAGATTGTGGATCATCGGACGGATAAAGTGATGGATTGTCTCACCTGTCATAACCCGATGGGAAGCGATCATCGATTTCATCTGAAACAGAGTGGAAAGAAAACGTTATGTGTACAGTGCCACCGCAGCTATTAATGATTATTATATAATTAAATCCTGCGTAATTTTTTGAGGATATGGAGACATCTACGACATGAAGTGGTTGCCGATGAAACACTGGATGGTTTGGGGTCTTGCGTTGGGCCTGGTCGCCTTTTCTGCCATGGGGCCCGTGGAAGAGGTTTACGGCAAAAAGGAGCCGTGGCAATGGCTGGCCAGTTTGCGGGGCTCGGGTTTGAAGACTCCTCTTTTGTTGCCGACTGCCGTTTATGTCGATGAGTCAAAAGAGAGATATTATGTTATCGATGCCGGCGGTGATCGTATTTTTTCCTATGACAAGGAAGGGACGCTTCTTAAAATATTTGCCGGGGAAGGAGAGCATCTTCTGCAAAAACCCTATGATATGGTTCGGTTAGCCGATGGCCAGCTTGTCGTTGTGGAAAAAGAGCGCAATACCCTTGCTAAAATTGATCTGAAAAACAAGAAAACCGAATATGTTAATATTGTTTTTGATAAGAAGCGCGTTTTTGTTGATCGCTTGGATATTGTCGGCGACCATATCTACGTCCTTGATCGGACGAGCGGTTCGGTTTTTTGCCTGAATGAGCAGTTGGCGGTGACCCGTCATTTTCCCGCCCCTGCCGTTTCCAACGGGATTGTTGATTTTCAGGTGAGAGATGGTAAGCTTTGGGTCTTGGGGCAACTGGATAAAAGACTCTACCAGCTCGGCGATGGAGGTAAGGTGGAAGCGCAGTTGGAGCTGGGCAACTCCCTTGCCTTTCCCGTCTCTTTTGATATGGACGCCAGTGGTAATTTTTATGTATTGGACCGTCATCTTGGCTCGGTCGTCGTCTATGACGGTACCGGCCATGTAAAATATAGTTTTCTGGGTAAAGGGCATAATCGAGATATGCTCTTTTACCCAAATGAAATCCGTTTCGATCCTTGGGGGAGGATGTGTGTGGTTGACGAGGGCAATGGTCGAGTGGAGATTTTTACCCGCTAGAGGTATGATATGTATTTTTCAAGGATCTCCGGGTTATCGTTTGTTTTTTGGTTGATGTCGGCAGCTGTCGGCTTGGCCAGGGTCAGTGGTTTGTGTGTTGATTGCCATACGATGCACAACAGTCAGAATGGTGAATCAGTGGTTTTTAAGTACGACACCATCACCAAGGGCATTGTCTCCGGCGTGGATGAGGTGAATCCCGGCTTGCTTAATACCGACTGCGTAGGTTGCCATCAGGGGACTAATTCACCGGGTTCCGTCCCCTTTGTTCTGGATATCAATGCCACAGACGGCACCTATGGCACCACCGGCACCGAAGGCACCACCTTGGCCGGGGGGAATTTTTTCTGGGTGGCGGGCAATGAGCGGGCCGGGCACAATGTGGCCGGGATTGTCGGCAGCGACCTCACGTTGACAACTGCCCCCGGCGGGGACATGGCCGTTCAGGTAACCTGTGCCGGGATCAATGGTTGCCATGGCGATACCGGTTCGGATGGGCAAGTGCAGTCGCTATTGGGAAGTCATCACAAGAATGACTCCTCTGTCTGGAAGACCGGCGTGCTGGCTACCCCGACCGACATGTCGGCCAGCTATCGTTTTCTGGCCGGGGTCAAGGGCATGGAAGATACCGGCTATGAGTTAAATCCCAGTAAGAGCAAGCATAATAGGTATTACGGGGTAGACCGAAATATCAGCGGAGATGCTGCCACCGGCAGCATCAGCAGCCTCTGTGCCCGTTGTCACGGTGATTTTCATAGTGGCGCCGGGGTCGGCGCGGATGGTTTCACTACTAGTGTCTGGCTGCGCCACCCCGTAGATTATGATATGTCCCGGGCCTCCTCAAGTTCCGAGTACGCAACCTATAACGGAGACAACTCATACAGTGTTATTTCGCCGGTGGCCGGCTCAGCCGATGGCATGGATGATACCCTTTATAATCAGACCGGTGATGCGATTGTCATGTGTCTTTCATGTCACCGCGCCCATGGGTCACGCTTTGATTCCAGTTTGCGGTGGAATTATAAGAAATGGCCTGCTCTTGACGGCTATAATGGTTGCGCGGTTTGTCATACCTCCAAGAATTAAGGTTTGCGATGCCTGTTTGGTTGGTTCCTGCTAAATTATTAATCAGTCTCTTGTCTGCTGACGAAAGGTAAGCCCTTATTTAACGTTATGAGATCAACACCCCTTATTATCAGCCGGTTTTTCGTCATATTAGTTATGGGCTGCTCCTTGTTGCTGGCCGGGTGCCATAGTTTGGATAAGCCGGAGGTTGTCAGACTTTTGGTTTCACCGCCAGGAGCCGGTGAGGCCATTGTCAGTGTTTTTATCCAGATTGATAGTGAAACGGTAACCGGGGCATGGTTGGAGATCGGTTCTGTTGAGTTGGTCGGCGCGAATGGGGTTTTCCCTTTACAGTTGGGGATGAAGCAAGTTGATTCCCGCGAGTTAAGCGGGCGGCAGCGTTTTTTGGCCAGGGCCAATGTCAATGCCGGGTCGTATAAGAGCTTACGTCTCACCATAGAAAAATCGGCCTTGGTCCGTGATGGTGTAAAGCATATCCTTTCCGTTGTTAATCCGGTTGTTGAACTTCCTCTTCCTGCGGATTTTCAGCTGAGAGCCCAGGAAAGCTCTTCCTTGTTCATCGTTTGGGACGAAGAAGAGTCGATTAAAAACATGGCTTTTTTTGAGCCGCAAATGCGGGTTGTTTCTCAGAAACAGCCTCTGCTTGCCGATTTGGCCTATGTTAGTTGTCCCGAGATCGATACCGTTTTCATGGTTAGAACCGATAAAAACTGGGTGGTCGGCTCTTTTGCCATAAGTGGCGAACCCACGTATCTGGAGTATAATTCCGATAAAAAAAATCTTTTGGTGATGACCGAAAAAGGGGCGGAGATTCATGTGGTTAAGGCGGCAACCGGCCAGACCCAGGACCGGATAAAAATTCCGATGACCGCCCGCCCGGTAGCCATGGTGAGTCCGGATGGCCTTTATGGCTATATCCTTGACGGGGATGGGGGATTTCTGCTTAAAGTTGATCTTGAGCAAGGAACTTTGAGCCAGCGGGTTCGTCTCGGGGGGCGGCCCCAATTTCTTGCCTGGCTCGAAGAGAGTGCGCAATTGGTCGCGGTTTCCGAGGTCTCGCAAAGTATAATTTTTGTGGATCCGGAAAGTTTGACTATTGCCGAGACCATGATCGTCGGCAATTCGCCCAGCGCCGTACTTGCCTCGGAGGGATATCTCTATGTTACCGAAAGGATGTCAAACTCCTTGGGGATCTATGATTTTAATACCCGGCAGTTACAAAAACGAGTGAGTGTCGGGTTTGAACCCCGTAGACTTTTTAAATTGGACGACATTTTATATGTGAGCAATTATTCAAGCAGTTCCCTGTCTCTTTTGTTGACGGGGCAGCAGCGGATGCTCCATAATATCCAAGTTGGGGGGCATCCTTTTAACATGGCCGCTTCTTCAAGAAACCGATGGTTATATGTCGTTGAACAGGAAGTGGGGCGGATTGCGGTAATTGATCAAACGATGAATCGAGTTGTTTCGCATATTGAACTTGGCGCTTCTCCCTTTGAGATGGTGACGGTACAGTAACTATATTTTAAATTTTTGATATAAGCCTGGTTGCATCGGGGATTAATTATGAAGTTTTTTTACGGAAAGTTTTTTATAATCGCCTGGCTGGCATTGGTTATGCCGACATTGGTTTTTTTCGATCGATGCGGGGCGGCGCAGTACAGTGTGCAGGCGGCGGACTGCTGTAAGTGCCACACCGAGGTTTGCGAGGATAAATTGCGCAAGCCCTATGTTCATGCACCGGTACTCGAAAAAAGATGCGCGGTCTGCCATGTTGATCCCACCGTATCCAGAGTTGGTGCTGCCGAGAAAAGAGGAAAAAGAGGTTTGGCGGCCATCAAATGGGTTGCCCGTGACTTTGACATGGCAAAGGAGCATTGGTTTCAATTAGACCCCGATTTGGCGGGTAAGACCTTGGTGTGTCGTTCGGAAGGGCTCGGCAATAGTATGTATGAGCTTGAAGTGCAGTTGCCTCAAGAGCTTAGGGGGGTGAATGCCATTGAAAATTATAAAACCCCCCCGGAAATTACCAATCTTCAGGTTAAAGAAGTTGTTAAAGGGATGTTGCTTACCGCGACCGTGGTTTGGGATACGGATAAGCCGTCAGACTCGACGGTGTTGTATGGCCTGGATAGGCTTGATAATAGGTCGCCGGTCGACAGTCGATTGAAGTTGAAGCATGAGATGCGTATTTCCGGGCTAGCCGCCGGTAAAATATATAAGGTTGCATCCGTGTCCAAGGATTTGTTCGGTAATATCGGTAATTCTGCGGAGATCAGTTTTTCTACGGCTGCACCTCTTAACGGGGCAGGCAATGACTTGTTGCAGGATAAAGCAATACAGGAAACTCTGCTCGTTGAGCAGGAGCTGTTCCGTGCCGCCGGAAAGTTTTTGTTAAAAGTCACGGCCAATCAACCGGTGACGACCCAGGTCGGCCTGGCGCCGAAAGCTGCCAAAAAAGCGGATGCGCCGGTGATGTCGTCGGCGGGCTTGCCGGCCGGTCATCTCCCCTTGGCTGATACCTATACCATCACCACCGCGGTTTGTTTGACCTGTCATCCGGTAACCAAGGGCATTTTGTCGCACCCCATAAATGTCTATCCGAAGAATGGGATGGTTATTCCTGACGATTACCGGACCCTCCCCGATGGGAGGCTTTCCTGTATGTCCTGTCATGAGCCCCATGCTTCTGAATATGAATATAGGATAAGCAGGCCCACCAAGAAATCGCTATGTCTGGGATGTCATAAAAATTTTGGTTGAGAAATAAATAATAGATAGGGGACTTATTATGGTTAAGTATCATAGGAGCAAGCTGAATTTATCTGTGAAAAGTGAGTTTCAGCGTTGGTTGTTGTTTCGAATTTTCGGCGCCGTTCTTCTCAGTTCCCTGATGGCGGCCTTGGTTCTCTATTTTTATGCTCGCAAAGAGGTCGGAGATTCATTTTATGACGCCCATATCGCCATTCGTCACGTCAGTGATCTTCTGTGGCCGGTAATTGCGGCGGGCTCTACCGTCAGCTTGATCAGCGGCATGTTCCTGGCAATTTTTCTTCCCCAGAAAATTGCCGGCCCTATTTTTCGCATCGAGCAGGATTTGAGGGCGGTGCAGAAGGGAGATCTTACCGTGGTAATTCATTTGCGTGAGCATGATACCATGAAGGAGTTTGCCGGCAACATCAATCAAACCATTGAATCCCTCCGGCTGAAAATTAAATCTATCCAGGATGGGTATGCTGAGCTTGAAAACACCCAGGCTTTACAAGAGATGGAAGGTAGCCTGAAAGTGGCCCATGATGAGTTAAAGTCGTTTAAGACTCAATGAGGCTGATTTGTTCAGCTGGCCCCCATGTAGCGCCGCATTCTGATGTTCATCAGTAAACCGAGACCGGCCAAGGTGGTGAGCAGTGAAGAGCCCCCGTAGCTGAAAAGCGGGAGGGGCATGCCCACCACCGGCAGCAGGCCCATGATCATGGCCATGTTGATAAATGCCTGCCAGAAGATCAGGGAAACTATGCCGAAGGCGAGCAGTACCCCGAATTTGTCCCGTGAAGAAATAGCTATATTCAATCCCCAGAGAATCATAAAGAAATAACAGGCCAAAAAAACAAGCGAGCCGACAAAACCCCATTCCTCCGCCCAGACCGAAAAGGCGAAGTCAGTGTGCCGTTCCGGCAAAAAATCAAGTTGTCCCTGCGTACCCTTCAGATATCCCTTGCCAAATTTAAGACCGCTGCCCACCGCAATTTTTGATTGCATGATATGATAACCGGTGCCCAGGGGGTCGTTTTCCGGATTGAGAAACGTTTCGATTCGTTGCCGTTGGTAAGGTTTTAGGAAAAATTTCCAGCCGATGGGGATGGCGGATATGCATACGCCCAATAAAATGCTGAGGGTGGACCAGCGCAGTTTAACAAAGAGGGTCATGGAGATGAAGATGAAGCAGAGCATCAGGCCGGTACCCAGGTCGGGCTGTTTCAGGATGAGTAAAAACGGCAGGGCGGTAAGCAGAATCGGCACGATGAGTTCTTTCAGCGAAAAGCCTTTGCCGGTGTCTTTGCGATAATAGTAGCTTGCCAGGGTTACCACCAAAATCAGCTTGGCCGGTTCCGAGGGTTGAAGTCGGAAAAAACCAAGATTTATCCAGCGTTGGGTGCTGGCCACCGATTCTCCGAAGAGAAGGGCGGCAAGAAGAGAGAGAATCATGATGCCGTATAGCGGATAATTCCACGAGATCAGTATCCGGTAGTCGACACTGATTATTAAAAGAATAACTGCCGTGCCCATCAGATAATAATATAGCTGTTTAAGGTAAACCGGGGTGCCGGCCGGTTTGTAGAGGTGGGCGGCGCTGTACAAATTGGCCATGCCGATCAGCGCTACGATGAGAACGGCGATAATCATTACCCAGTCAAAGTTAAGGATAAGTCTGCGATCAAAGCGGAGCATGTCGAGTGTCCCTGTCGATATTGATTTCGTTAGAATTTTTTTCTTTGGTAGCCGCCGATTTGAGCTCAAAATATTTTTTTATAATGGTTTTGGCGATGGGGGCTGCCGAGGAACCGCCGTGCATGCCGTGCTCAACCAGGACCGTCACGGCAATCTCGGGTTTTTCCGCCGGGGCATAGGCGGTGAACCAGGCATGGTCTCGGTATTTGTAGGGGATATCCTCTTCCTGCAGATCCCTGTGGTGCACGAGGCGGACCACCTGGGCCGTGCCGGTTTTGCCGGCAATGGTAATGTTTTCAAGCTGGGCCACCTTGGCCGTACCCCTTTTGGTGTTGACCACATCGATCAGCGCGTTACGGACAAGTGCGAATGATTCCGGAGAGGCAATGGTTTTTCCGGTCTGGGTTGGTGAAAATTTTTGGATGAGATCTCCTTCCGGATTCATTATGGAATCAATGAGCAGCGGCTTGTAGAGGATGCCGTCGTTGGCGGTGGCAACGGTCATTTGGCAAATCTGTAAAGGGGTGGTTAGGTTGAAGCCCTGGCCGATCGCGACCGAGAGGGTTTCTCCGTCCTGCCACGGCACTCGATAGCGATGCAGTTTCCAGTCCGAAGTCGGAATGAGGCCGCTTTTTTCATGTTCGAGGACGATGCCGGTTTGGCGACCAAGGCCCATGCTGGTAGCGTACTTGGCCAGGGTGTCGACCCCGAGTTTCTGCCCTACCTGGTAGAAGTATACGTCACAGGATTCAACCAGGGCCTTGTGCAGATTTACCGCCCCATGGCCCCCCTTTTTCCAGCAGCCGTAGCTGCGGTTGCCAAAGGTATGGGAACCGCTGCAATAATAAACGGTTTCCGGGGTGACGATTTTTTCGGTAAGGGCGGCCAGGGCCGTGATTATTTTATAGGTGGAACCGGGAGGGTATTGGCCTTGGATGGCCTTGTTGATCAAGGGATTGAAAGGGTTCTCCAATAGGGCCTTCCAGGCCTTGTTGGAGATGCCGCCGATAAAATCCTCAAGCTTTAGCGGCGGGGTGCTGCACAGCACGAGCAGCTTGCCGGTGTTGACCTCCATTGCTACCACTGCCCCGGCCTTATCGGCCATGGCCTCTTCTGCGGCCTGCTGCAGTTCTATATCTATGGTAAGTTGCAGATCATTGCCCGGCAGTGGTTCCTGCAATTTTAACTGGCGTTGTTCAAAGCCATGTACGTCAACTTCAAGAAATTTCCTGCCTTTTTCGCCGCGAAGATAATTTTCAAAAAGTTTTTCAACACCGCTTTTGCCGATTTGGTCGCCACCTTCGTAATTGGTGAAAAGAGAGTCCTGTAGCTCTTTTTGATTTATTTCGGCCAGATAGCCGATCAGGTGTGAGGAAAGGTCCTTGTATAAATAATCACGGGAGGGCAGCACCTCGATACGGACGCCCGGCAGGTTGAAATGATTGTTTTCTATGTAAACCAGGGTGCGCCAGTCGATGTCTTCTTTGAGCCGCGTGGGGACATAGCGTGGATGATCGGCTCCATACCTGATCCGGTCGAGCAAAACCGAGATGTCTTCATCAAGGATTTTCGAGAGACGCTTGATGACTTCATCAGGGTTCGGCGCATCTTCTCTGATCCAGACAATATTAAATTGCGGGCGGTTGGTGACCAGGATTCGCCCGGTCCGGTCGAGGATGTTCCCCCGGGGGGCGGCAATATCCTGAATTCGGATGCGGTTGCTTTCTGATTGTTGGGCATAGTCGGAGCCGCTATGGATCTGGAGAAACCAAAGGCGGGAGATCAGAATGGCAATAAAGAAAATGATTACCGCCGTGGCAATATCAATGCGATTTTTTAAGACCTTGAGTTCAGCCGGGTCGATTTTGTTTATCTTTCCAAGTGGACGTGGCATTTATTGCTCGAAAAAAATAGTTATGCCCTGAATCTATTGCCGGTTCTGGCGCGGCGAAACGGGTTTTGACGGTTTTTAGGGTCAAAAGCGGTGGTGATCCAGGTAAACAGATTAAAAAAAGGCAGGCATATGGTCGACAGAATTAGAAGTTGCAGGATTATCTTGCCCCATGACCAATTAAGTTCAGCCTGATCAATCAGCATTGAGGCAAAAATAAAAATGGAGCTGGCGGTAAACAGATAGCTCAAGGCTACCACCGGCACTTGGTGAATCGGTTCGGTAATGGCAAGGTGGCGGTCGATGGTTTTTAAGATAAAGAAAAGAATTAGATAAGCAACCGGGTGCAGACCCAAAAAAATACCGGAAAAAATATCCATCAAAAGTCCGAACAAAAGGGCCAGGGCCGCTCCTTTAAATATGTCGAGGTGGGTACCCAGGTAAACGATAAGGAGAAAAAGAAGGTCAGGGCGGCCAATCCAGTCAGGCAGGAGGTGGAGAATGGTGGTCTGCAGCGTAAGGAGGAAGATGCCGAGCAGGAGTAGTAAGCTGAAAACCATGGGTTATGCCCTACTTGGCCAAGGAGTCTTTTTTCATGATAATAATGAGATATTCCAACTGCGAAAAATCCGTGGAGGGGGCGACGGCAATTTTCTGGAACATGCCTCTTCTGGTCTTGGTGACATTTGATACGACACCAATCGGCAGACCTTTGGGGAAAATGCCGCCAAGGCCGGAGGTAACGATGTGGTCTCCTTCCTGGACATCACAGTTCTTCAGCACGTAATTCACATCGTAGGCGGTACCTGTGCCTTTAATGATACCCTGTACCCTTGTTTTTTGAATTAAGGCCTCGATGGCGCTGTTCGGGTCGGTGGCCAGCAAAATTTTAGCGTAATGGGGAGAGGTGTTCACAACCTGCCCCACCACCCCCTCAACGGTTACCGCCGGCATCCCTTTTTGGACTCCGTCGCTGCTGCCTCTATCAATAATAATGGTTTTAAACCATTCGGATGGATCTTTACCTATAATTTGCGCGGTCAGGGTTGGTGAAGGCAGAGACTCTTTCATCTGCAGCAATTTGGCAAGGCGGACATTGGTTGCCACGGCTTCCCGGTATTCATTATTGGTGGCTTTGAATTTCTGCAGCTCATCTCTCAGGCGTTTGTTTTCTTCCCGGACATTAATCAGGCTTGTGTAATTCGCCCAGATCCCCGTGAAATAATTTGAAATGGTGGTGATATTTTTTTGCGCGGTGCCGATAACTTCAAAGGCGAGTTTGTGGGGGGCGTTAAATTCCTGGCGGCCGACAGTGGAAACAATCAGGATGAGAATGAGGGTGAGCAGCAGGCCGAAAAGGAAAAAAACTTTTAACTGTTTAGCGCGGTTGCTTCTTTTCCTCATTGTGAGCTCTGGTAATACCTTTGATTTGTCAGTTGTTCCCCTGATAATATTGGGGAGTTACGTCTAGCGGTGATCAATAAAAAAAAGAAAGGATGGAAGCCCCGGAGGAAAATCAGTTGTTTCATCCGGGGCTTAAACTTAAAAGGTCATAACTTCTCTGAGGACTTCGATGTTCTCAAGCGCCTTGCCGGATCCGAGGACAACCGAGGAAAGCGGGTCTTCCGCGATAATGATCGGCAGGCCGGTTTCCATTTTCAAGCGTTTGTCGAGGTTTTTCAGTAACGCCCCTCCGCCGGTCAGGACAATGCCCTGATCGACAATGTCGGCCGAAAGTTCGGGCGGGGTGAGTTCCAGGGCCATTTTTACAGCTTCAATTATGGCGTCAACCTGTTCGGTGATCGCGGTGCGGATCTCGTCCGAGGTGATGGTCAGGGTTTTGGGTACCCCGGAAACAAGGTCTCTACCTTTTACATCCATGGTCTCGTAAGGCTCTTCCGGCATGACATTGCCGATCGTTGTCTTGATCACCTCGGCGGTGTGCTCACCAATGGCCAGGTTGTGCTTGCGTTTAATGTAATGCAGAATTGCATCATCCATTTTGTCGCCGGCCACCCGAACCGAACTTGCGTAAACAATCCCGGCCAGAGAAATCACTGCCACCTCGGTGGTGCCGCCGCCGATGTCGACAACCATATTGGCGGTTGGTTCGGTAATCGGCAGCCCGGCGCCGATCGCGGCGGCCATTGGTTCTTCAATAAGATAAACTTCGCGGGCGCCTGCCGATTCGGCTGATTCTTTAACCGCTCTTTTTTCCACCTGGGTGATGCCGGACGGGACACTGATGATGATGCGCGGATGGACCAGGGTTCGGCGATTATGGACTTTGTTGATGAAGTAGCGCAACATTGCCTCGGTTACTTCGAAATCGGCAATAACGCCGTCCTTGATCGGTCTTACTGCAACAATGTTACCAGGGGTGCGGCCCAGCATCATTTTGGCTTCTTTACCGACGGCGAGAACTTTGTTGGTTCTGCCGTCTTTGCGGATAGCAACCACGGACGGTTCGCGTAATACAATACCTTTCCCTTTTGCAAAAACCAGGGTGTTAGCTGTTCCCAGGTCAATGGCCAGATCATTTGAAAGCCAGCCGAACAGCGAATCAAAAGGAGAAAACATATAAGATTACCTCGTTGTTTATTTGAAATTCTTTATATTATGCAAGATGGTTGTCGAATAGTGAATAAACTCCAAGAATAGTAACAGACTCATTTATAGTTGGCAAGAAAAATGGATATTCTTAAACGCCTGAAAAAATATGGAGGTTGCGAGGTAAAATATGAGGGATTTAAATGGCTTATTGGGCAATCGGTGCAGCCGGTAAGGTTGGCGGATTTTAGGTGGGTGGACTTGCTTTTTAATGGGTGATTATCCCCCCCCCCTGCCAGCACCACGATCTGAACTGGTTTTTCGTAAAGCAATCCATGCCGGAGCCAAACAACCCACGGTTTTAGGTCTAGAAGGGGTAGTCAGCCCCGGTGGAAACACTGGCGAGGCATGTTGTCGGATTGCCCATGAACGGGTTCGCCGGGGGCGGCAAAGCCATCATCCCGAGATGATGGTTGTTTGTTGGAATTTAACGGGTTGCCGGGGTCTTGTGGAAATGGCGGTCGGGGCAGGGAGAAAATTCTTGACATGGAGGCAGGGGAGTGGTATTTGAAATGCGTCTTTTTAAGATGTGTGAAGTTGATGGACACGAAAACAAATGTGGGGGTATAGCTCAGCTGGGAGAGCGCTTGAATGGCATTCAAGAGGTCAGCGGTTCGATCCCGCTTACCTCCACCATTTATTTCAGCCCGTTTATTTTTATTGGGCCTATTGCATCCGGGATTAATTTTTTTATGCCGTGATCCTGTTGCATTTTTTAAATCTTTTGGGGATGGCTTCATGGGTTATTCTCGAAAGTCAGCCTCTGCCGACCTTAAGAATTGGCCTTCTTCAGTGGTAGGGGCTTTCTTTTTTTTCTCATTCAAATTATGACCTCATCAAAACCACAACAGCCGGTTGATAAACCCATCACTGACGATGCCATTCTCAAGGTGTCTAAGGAGATTGTTGTGAAGTTCATCGAGGTTGGCCGCCTTGCTCCCGGTAATTTTGACGAAACCTTCCGTTCGGTTTATGGCACGGTACGTGATACTGTGCGGTCATAACGCAGATTTGGGGTGGTGGTGAAAATCGATCCTGCCTTCAATTGTTTTCCTGAAAAGATCCAGCATATACATCTCGTGGGTATCTGTGGCACCGGAGTCGGTGCTTTGGCCGGCATGTTGAAAAGCGCCGGCTTTGCGGTGAGCGGCTCTGATCAGCAGGTCTATCCGCCTATGAGTGATTTTTTGGCGAAGATGGATATTGATGTCGCCTCGGGCTATCGTGCTGAAAATCTTGAGCCACGGCCCGATCTGGTGGTGGTCGGCAATGTTGTCCGCCGGGAAAATCCAGAGGCCTTGGCTCTTGCCGAGCTTGCTATCCCTTATGTTTCCTTTCCTCAGGCCTTGAGTCATTTCTTTATCGCCGACAAGCAATCCCTGGTGGTTACCGGCACCCATGGTAAGACAACCACGGCCTCGCTGTTGGCCAGCCTGCTCCATTTCGCCCGGCTTGATCCGAGTTTCATGATCGGCGGTATTGTTCAGGCCTTTGGTCGAAATTATAATGTTGGCGGTGGCCGCTATTTTGTGGCGGAAGGTGATGAGTATGACACCGCTTTTTTTGATAAGGGCCCTAAGTTCTTGCATTATCGGTCGCAGATTGCCATCCTGACCAGTATAGAGTTTGATCATGCCGATATCTATGCCGATCTTGAGGCGGTAAAGTCTTCCTTTTTTAAGCTGGTTAAGTCCATGCCGCCGGATGGTTGTCTTGTTGCCTGTCTTGATGATCCCGTTGTCCGGGAGGTTGCCGCTACTGCCGCCTGTCGGGTGGTCGGCTATGGGCAGGGGGAGTGGGGCGACTGGGTGCTGGCCGATCTTGAGGTGCGACCGGAGGGTACCGCGTTTACCGCCTTGCGGGGCGGTAAGCCCTGGGGGCGGTTTAGGAATGTGCTGCCGGGGCGTCACAACGCTCTGAACAGTTTGGCGGTTATTGCGGTGTTGGCCGAGTTGGGGCTTGCTCCGGAAGTGGTTGCCGGCGGGCTTGCCGCGTTTGAGGGGGTTAAGCGACGGCAGGAGGTTCGCGGGGTGGTTCGCGGGGTTACCGTGATAGATGATTTCGCCCATCATCCGACCGCGGTGCGCGAAACTTTGGCGGCTTTGGCGGCCGCTTATTCCGGTCGTCGTCTGATCGCTGTTTTTGAGCCGCGGACCAATTCGAGTCGGCGCAATGTTTTTCAGGATGTTTATGCCGAGTCATTTGGGGCGGCTGATCTGGTCGTTGTGCGTGAGCCGGTGCCCCTTGCCAATGTGCCGGAGGCAGAGCGTTTTTCGTCGGCCCGTTTGGTTTCCGAGTTGAATGACAGGGGGGTGGCTTCCAGGTATTTCCCCACCACCGAAGATATTCTTGATTATCTTGCCGGGGTAGTCCGCAGTGGTGATGTGGTTGCTATCCTTTCCAATGGCGGCTTCGATAATATTCATCAGCGTCTTCTTGAGGATTTGCACCGGCGGTGACGGTGGTTTTTCTTCAGGTGTTAACCCTGAATTAGGGTTGGTGGATGTTTTTGGGGTTCGTGCGCCTCTTTTTTTTACTCGACTTCAAGCAATATTGACTTAACCCTATGTATTAGCGTTATTTGTTTAGCGCGTTGTATTTCGGCGTTGTTAGGTTTCGGTTTTCTGAATAGTCATTCAGTATTTGCTTGACATCAATATTTGTTTGGGCTAATTAACTTCAAAGCTATTCTTTTAACGCGCTTCAAAATGAGGAGCATTTCGTCGTGGAACAGCAAGCAACTATTGATCTTCTTTATGTGGCAGCCTTCTTTTTAGGAGGATTGGGCTTTGCAGTCGGCCCGTTCATTATCTCTATTCTCCTTGCCTCTCGGTCTACCCGAAATACCCGGCAGAAAACAAAACAGCTCATTGAGTGCGGGGTTGAGCCCATCGGTGATGCCTGGATTCGTTTTGGTGTTGTCTATTATCTTTATGCCCTGATGTTTGTGGCTTTTGCCGTCGATATCCTCTTTTTGTTTCCCGTAGCGCTTATTTATAACACCCAGGGACTTGTCGGCGATCTTCGGGCTTTTGTCGAGATTTTGATCTTTGTCGGAATCCTGTCACTGATAATAATCTATGCTTGGAAAAAGGGAGTCTTTAAGTGGGAACGCAAAATATACAATCCCCGATAGTTCAGTTTGCGCAGGTTGACAAGTTGCTTGATCTCGGTCGGGCAAATTCGTTGTGGCCCATGACCTTCGGTCTCGCCTGCTGCGCTATTGAAATGATGGCCACTGGTGCATCCCGTTTTGATCTGGCTCGGTTCGGCGCCGAGGTTTTCCGGCCGTCGCCGCGACAATGTGATGTGATGATCGTGGCCGGCACCATCAATAAGAAAATGGCCCCGGCCGTTGAAACCCTTTATGATCAGATGCCTGAGCCCAAATGGGTGATTGCCATGGGTAACTGTGCCATTTCCGGCGGTCCCTTTATTTTTGACGGGCAGTATGCGGTGGTCGAGGGCGCTGAAAAATTATTTCCGGTTGATGTTTTTATTCCCGGTTGTCCGCCAAGGCCTGAGGCCCTGATTGAGGGGATTCTGGAGCTTGAGGAAAAGGTGACCGGTTCCCGCAGGTGGCCCAGAGTGGAGGTTGGTTAGGATGAAGCTTGCCGCGATTAAACAAGCATTGGCTGCCATATCGCCGCTGGCGATCGAGCAAACCGAGTATGCCGGAAAAGGTTTTGTGCTTGATGTGAAAGTTGCCGCAGATCAGGTGGTCGAGGCCGCTATTGTCCTTGATAAAGAGGATTTTTTTATTGAGGCGGTTACCGGGGTCGACTGGCTGGGGGAAAAGGAAGCGCTGAAGAAGGAAGCGGAAAAGCAAGCTGCCGCTGCTGCCGCGGCCAAGGCGAAAGCGGCGGCAGAGGCCGCTGAGGCCGCCGGCGAGGAAGCGCCCGCTGCGCCGGCGCCGGCGCCGGCGCCGGCGTCGGTGCCGAGTGAAGATGTAGCGCCGCTGATCGATGACCTTGAGGTTGTCTACGATTTTAATCGCTATGATCAGCTTTGCCGGGTCGTGATCCGGACCAGGGTGCCCCGCGACAATCCCGAGGTGCCGACGATTTCCAAGGTTTATCCCGGCGCCAATTGGCATGAGCGGGAAACCCATGATTTCTTCGGCATCAAGTTTATCGGCCACCCTGATCTTTCACCCTTACTGTTACCGGAAGATGCTGATTATCATCCACTTCTGAAGGATTTTACCGTATGAGTGCCTTTGCCCAAAGCCAGACCAATGAGACCTTTGTCCTTAACCTGGGGCCGCAGCATCCTGCCACCCATGGTGTTCTGCGCGTGAAACTCGTTATGGACGGCGAGTATGTGGTCGAGGCCGAACCGGTTCTCGGCTATATTCACCGGATGCATGAGAAGATGGGGGAAAATCGCACCTGGGCTCAGTTTTTACCCAATACCGGACGCATGGATTATCTCCATGCCCTTGCCTTTAATCATGGTTATGTGACCGCGGTGGAAAGGGCGGCCGGCATCGAGGTCGCGGAACGGGCCGAGTATATTCGGGTTATCACCAATGAGTTGAACCGTATTTCCAGCCATCTGCTCTGGTTCGGCGCCTTTGTTTTGGATTTGGGTGGTTTTTCCCCTTTGCTTTACGCCTTTGACGACAGGGAACATATTCTTGATCTGCTCGAATCGGTAACCGGTTCCCGTCTTACTTATTGCTATTACCGTTTCGGCGGCGTGTATAACGATATCGATGATGGTTTTCTTGCCGGGACCACCGCCTTTATCAAGCGGTTGCGCGATCGGATGCCCATGTATCATAATCTCGTCACCAAGAACATTATAATGATGAAGAGGTTGGAGGGCATTGGTCCGGTTTCCGCCG
Organism: Deltaproteobacteria bacterium; assembly: GCA_013349285.1. Lineage (GTDB taxonomy): Bacteria > Desulfobacterota > Desulfobulbia > Desulfobulbales > Desulfurivibrionaceae > DUZU01. The sequence continues at coordinate 20,517 of DUZU01000001.1, forward strand.
AGATGTGCCGTAAATACGGGGCCACCGGCCCGGTGGCCCGCGGCTCCGGTATTGATTTTGATCTGCGTAAGCATGAGCCCTATTCCGTATATTCCGAGTTTGATTTTGAGGTCCCGGTTTACACCGAGTGTGATTCCATGGCGCGCTATATGGTACGGATGGATGAGATCGAGCAGAGTATGCGCATAATTGAGCAGGCTGTTGCCAAGCTGCCGGATGGTCCTTTTATGACCCCGAAGGTGTCAAAGATCGTCAAGCCGCCCAAGGGTGACTACTACAATGCTGTTGAAACGGCCCGGGGATCCTTTGGTATCCGACTGGTGAGCGATGGAACCAATACTCCTTACCGCTTGAAGCTGAGGTCGCCTACATTTTCAAACCTAAGTCTTTTCGGCGAGGCCAGCAGGGGCATGTTATTGCCCGACGCCCTAGCCTTGATGGGAAGTTTAGACTTGGTTATCCCCGAGATCGACAGGTAAGGAGCCACGGTTATGAGTTTAGATCCCGAAGTAGTTAGGGTGCTGGCGTTTTTGGTGGGGGTTATTGCCTTTGCCGCCCTTAATGCTGCCTATCTGGTGTGGTTGGAGCGAAAGGAGGCCGGTCATATTCAGCGGCGGATCGGGCCCAAGGAGGTTGGCCCCTTCGGCCTGCTGCAGCCCTTGGCCGACGGCGCCAAGTTGATGACCAAGCAACTGATCGTGCCGGACGGAGTTGACCCGGTGCTGTTCAAGATTGCGCCGATCATGGTTATGGTTCCGGCGATCATGAGTTTTGTCACTATTCCCTTCAGTGACACCCTGGTGGCCAGAAATATCGACATCGGCCTGCTGGTAATTTTTGCCTTTGCCTCGGTGAATGTTCTCGGCCTGCTTCTTGGCGCCTGGGGTTCTCGGAACAAATATGCGATTATTTCCGCGGCCCGTGTCGTCTCCCAGAATGTGGCCTATGAGATCCCCATGCTGGTTACGGTGGTGACGCTGGTGATGATTACCGGCACCATGAACCTGCATGAGATCGTCATGAGTCAGCAGGGTGGCTTCTGGAACTGGAACATTCTTCGGCTTAATGCCAGTCCCTTGATGCCCATATCTTTCTTGATCTTCTTTGTCTGTATGTTGGCCGAAACCAACCGTGCTCCCTTTGATATGGCGGAGGCGGAGAGCGAGTTGATCGCCGGCGCCTTTACCGAGTATCCCGGCATGGGCTTCGGGGTCTTTTTCATGGGTGAGTACGCCAACATCGTGATCGGCGCCTGTTTGGCGACTATCCTTTTTCTGGGGGGCTGGCAGTGTCCTTTCGGCCTCTATCCCGGGGTTCATTGGTTTCTGATCAAGATTTACGCCATTATTTTCACGGTCATCTGGATACGCTGGACCTTTCCGAGAACAACCTTTTATTCATTGTTAAACTTGTCATGGAAGATTTTGATCCCGATCTCGTTTTTTAATCTTATTCTTACCAGTGCCATGTTGAAGGTGTTTTAATCATGATTGATTATTTCAAAGAGATTATCAGCGGTACGTGGAGCCTGTTTGTCGGCATGGCCATTACCATTCGGTATTTTTTCCAGCCGGTGGTAACGGTCCAGTATCCCCATGAAACTCTGCCCATGCCCCCCCGCTTTCGCGGCCATATCGATCTGGTCAAGGATGAAGAGAGCGGTCAGTCGAAGTGTATTGTCTGCGGGATGTGCCAGAAGGCGTGCCCCTCGGGCTGTATTACCCTTGCTGGCGAAAAACCGGAAGGTGGCAAGGGAAAGGTTTTAACCAAGTATATCCTTGATTTTACCAAGTGCAGTCTTTGCGGGCTCTGTGTGGAAAGTTGTAAACCCGAGGCGATTGCCTTTTCCCGGGACTACAATCTCGCCGGGCTCAACCGGAATGATTACGTCTTTGATTTAATAAAGAGAATGGAGGAAAGGAATTAATGAGTCCCTCCTTGCTGACAGCCGAAGGGTTGTCCGGATTGTTGTTTCTCAGTCTTGTCGGGGTTACCCTGGTCGGGGCGGTAATTGCCGCCTGTGCCGCCCGGGTGATCAGGAGTGTAGCCGGGTTGGCCCTCTGCTTTTTAGGGGTGGCCGGGCTATATTACTACCTGAACAGCCCTTTTGTCGCCTTGATGCAGATTCTTATCTATGTGGGCGCCGTCTGTGTCACCATCATCTTTGCGGTGATGTTGGCCGAATCGGATGAAACCAAGATGCCTTTAAAGCAGAACGGTCTGGTTGGCCCCTTGGGTATTCTGGCCGGCGGGCTCTTGGCCTGGGCCCTGGCCGCCCTTGCCCTGAAGACCGACTGGCATCAGGCCGCTACCAAGGTCAACAACGGGACGGTGGCCGATATCGGCCAGTCGTTGCTCACCACCTACAGCATGAGTTTTGAATTAATTTCCGTGGTCTTGTTTGTTGCGATCATCGGCTCGGTGGTACTGGCCCGGGGCGGGAGGAGTAAATCATGAATCTTTTGACCTTGAGCAATGAGCTTAACACCTATCTGGTGATCGGCGCCATGCTGTTCGGGATCGGTTTTTACGGCCTGGTCCAGCGTCGCACCTTTATCGGCATGCTGATCTCGGCCGAGCTGATCCTGTCCGGGGCATCGGTTAACTTTATGGCTTTTAACCGCTTCTTGGCGCCCAACCCGACGGTGGGCCAGATTTTCACGCTGTTTATCATGGCAATCGCCGCCGCCGAGGCCGCTATCGCCTTGAGTATAATTATCGCTGTTTACCGTAACTACAAGTCCGTTGATACCGAAGATGTCGCGGACCTGCAAGGTTAGTTAGGACAAAGGAAGAAGGGTAATGGATACAATTGTTTCCGTAAAACCACTGCTTGCCGTGATGACGGCGTTGGCCGGTTCGATTCTGGTTATGATGTCTGGCCGGAAGCCGAATATCAGAGAGTCATGGTCTTTTATCGCGGCCGTAACCATGTTTTCGATCATTGCCTCGATGATCCCAACCATCTTGTCCGGCAAGACTCTTGTCTATCAGCTGTTCAAGATTTTGCCGGGGTTGACCGTGACCTTCCGGGTTGATGCCTTTTCCATGATTTTTGCGGTGGTGGCGTCATTCCTATGGATTCTGGCGGTTTTTTATTCCGCCGGTTACATGCGGGGCCTGCATGAGCATGCCCAGACCAGGTTTAATACCTGTTTCGCCCTGTCCCTGTTCGGCGCGATCGGGGTAGCTTTTTCCGACAACCTTTTTACCATGTATCTTTTTTATGAAATAGTCAGCGTCTGCACCTACCCGCTGGTTGCTCATCATCAGGATGAAGAAGGTTATCAGGGCGCCAAGAAATATATTGTCTATCTGACCACCACCGCCAAGGGTATGCTGCTGCCGGCCATGATCCTGATCTACGTGCTCACCGGCACCCTTGACTTTGCCAACAACATCAACACCGGCATCTTTACCCAGGCCACGGTTGACGCTAATTCAATTCTGGTTCCCGTGCTTTATGTCTTCTGTATCTTCGGGTTTGCCAAGAACGGTATCATGCCGTTCCATAACTGGCTTCCCGGCGCCATGGTTGCCCCGACTCCGGTTTCCGCCCTGTTGCATGCGGTGGCCGTTGTTAAGGTCGGTGTTTTCTGTACGACCCGGGTAATGCTCTATGTTTTCGGGGTTGACCTGATGAGCGCCTTGAACCTGGGCGTGCCCACCGCCTACTTTGTTTCATTCACCATCCTCATGGCCTCGGTGATCGCCCTGTCCAAGGATAATCTCAAGGCGCGGCTGGCTTATTCCACCATCAGCCAGCTTTCCTACATTATCCTCGGCGTTGCCCTGTTAACCCCGAGCGGCATCGAGGGCGGGCTGGTTCATATCGCCAACCACGCCTTTTCCAAGATCACCCTCTTTTTCTGTGCCGGCGCCATCTATGTGGCCAGCCATAAGAAGACCATCTCCGAGATGAGCGGTCTGGGGCGGACCATGCCCTTCACCTTTGCCGCCTTTGGTATCGCTTCGCTCAGTATGATCGGGGCGCCGCCGGTGGCCGGCTTTGTAACCAAATGGAAGCTGCTGGTCGGGGCCATGGAAATGCCCAGCCATTCCATCGGCATCCTGCTGGTGCTCCTGGCCAGTACCCTGCTCAATGTCGGTTATTTTGCGCCGATTACCTTCAAGGCCTTTTTCGGCAAGCGTCCGGCAGGTGAAGCCTATGCCGGGATCAAAGAGGCGCCCTTAACCATGGTGGTGCCCATCATGATTGCTGCGCTCATCTCGGTGATTATCGGGATCTATCCTGATTTTATGATGAATTTTGTTAAGGCGGTGACAGGATGATTGTGAAATTGATTGATTATTTTCGGGACCGATTAAAAGATGTCATCCGGCTGTGCTATGTGTTGTTGGCACTGGTTGTGTTGTGGGACGTGATTTTCGTGTCCAAGGAACATGCCCATACCGCCGTAGAGCATATCCCCGGCTTCTGGGCACTATTCGGGTTTGTAGCCTGTGTGCTGATTATTATTATCTCTAAGTGGTACGGTCACCTGGGAATCATGACCCGTGAGGATTATTATGATAACTGATTTCTGGCTCCATCCATCCTTAATACTCATCATTGGCGCTTTTGCCATGCCGTTTATCCCTAAATGGCTGAAGAAGCCATATCTGTTGATTGTGCCGACCCTGGCCTTCCTCGATGTGGTTTCCATGAATCATAACGGCACCTTCGGCGTTGTTCAGTTCATGGACTGGTTTCTTACCTTCGGTCGGGTGGATGGCTTAAGCAGGATTTTTGCCTATATTATGACCCTGATGTGCATCATCGGCACCCTCTATGGTCTGCATGTCGAGGATGATTATCAGCATATTGCCGCTTGGCTCTATGTTGCCGGCTCCCTGGGCGTTATCTTCTGTGCCGATTACCTGGTGCTCTTTCTCTTCTGGGAGTTGATGGCCTTTTCTTCAGTCTTTTTGGTCTGGTTTCGCAAGCGGGCCGAGTCGTTGTGGGTGGGCTACCGTTACCTTTTGGTTCATACTGCGGGCGGCTTGATTCTGCTGGCCGGCTTTATCCTGCGCTATAAGGCCACCGGCGGCGATCTTTCCTTCGGGATGCTTAATGTCGATCATCCTGATCTTGCCACCTATCTGATCATGGTTGGCTTTATTCTGAATGCCGCCGTGCCGCCGTTTCATGCCTGGCTTCCCGACGCTTACGGCGAGGCGACCGTTACCGGCGCGGTATTCATGTGCGCCTTTACCACTAAAACCGCGATCTATACCCTGGCCCGCAGTTGCGCAGGCATGGAGATTCTGGTGCCGCTTGGGGTTTGTATGGCCCTCTACGGGGTTGTCTATGCGGTTCTTGAAAATGATTCCCGGCGGCTTTTGGCTTATCACATCATCAGTCAGGTCGGCTACATGGTAGCCGGTGTAGGTATCGGCACCGAGATGGCGATCAACGGCGCCTGTGCCCATGCCTTTGCCCATATCCTTTATAAAGGATTGCTGTTCATGGGGTGTGGCTCGGTGCTGCATATGACCGGCAAGAGTAAATTCAGTGAACTCGGCGGCCTGTACAAGAAAATGCCCATGTCCTTTATGTTCACCATGATCGGCGGTCTGTCGATCTCCGCCTTTCCTCTGTTTTCCGGCTTTGTCAGCAAATCGATGATTATTGCCGCAGGCTTTGGCGAGCATATCTATTGGGCCGCCTTTTTGTTGACCCTGGCCTCTGCCGGTACTTTCCTGCATACAGGGCTCAAGGTTCCCTATTTTATCTGGTTTGGTAAGAACAACTGCAGCCAGGAGACTTGGGATAAGGCCGCTGATCCGCCATGGAACATGCAGGCGGCCATGGCGGTTGCCTCGTTTCTCTGTATATTTATCGGCTGTTACACCGCCTATCTCTACAACATGTTGCCTTATCCTGATGTGGCGGCCCAGTATCACCCCTATGACAGCTATCATCTGTCGGAAACCCTGCAGATCCTGCTCTTTACCGCGCTGGGCTTCTTTTTGCTCATCAAGAAACTGGCGCCGGAGCCCAAGATCAGCATCGATCTCGACTGGTTTTACCGAATGGGTGGCCGCGGCTTTTTCTGGCTGGCCAGTAAACCGATCCAGTTTGCCGATAACTGCGTAAGCGAAGCTTATCGTTATGTCGGCCTGATGCCCTTGATGACCACGGCCCGCTTCTGGTCCTGGTTCGACTGGCACGCGATTGACGGTGTGGTTGACGGGGTGGCCCGCACGGTCAGAGGGGTAGGCGGCAAGGTGCGCATGATGCAGAGCGGCCAATTGCAATACAATATATTTTATGCGGTCTCCATCGTCGGTGTTTTGCTGGTGTTTTACGTTTTTTCCTAATTTTCAATACTGAGGAACTGTTGGAATGGACTTTTTGATAATGAACAGTATGGATTTTTCCATCCTAAGCACGGTAATGTTTTTGCCCCTGGCCGGTGCTCTGGTGCTTCTATTCATTCCAGGTGATACCGCGGCAAAAAACTGGGCCCTGTTGGTTACCATTGTCACTGCCTTGGTGAGCCTGCCTCTCTATTGGAATTTTGATATAACCACCGCCCAGTTTCAGTTCGGTGAGCATATTTCCTGGATTCCATCTTTAAATATCAACTATACCCTGGGCATTGACGGGATCACCCTGCTGTTGATTTTGATGACCACCCTGCTGATGCCGCTCTGTGTGCTCGGTTCCTGGCGTTATATCGAAAAACGGGTCAGGGAGTTCATGATCTGTCTGTTGATCATGGAAACCTCCATGCTCGGCGTCTTCATGGCCCTTGATTTTGTGCTCTTCTATATTCTCTGGGAGGCGATGCTGATTCCAATGTATCTGCTGATCGGGGTTTGGGGCGGGCCGCGCAAGATCTATGCGTCGATTAAGTTCTTCCTCTACACCCTGGCCGGCTCGGTGATGCTTCTTGTCGCCATCATCGCCCTCTATCTGAAGACCGGGTCTTTTTCCATACCGGCGATGATGGGCCAGGAGTATTCGTCGAATTTTCAGATTTGGGTATTTTTGGCCTTCTTTTTGGCCTTTGCCATCAAGGTGCCCATGTTTCCCTTTCACACCTGGTTGCCTGCCGCCCATGTCGAGGCGCCCACGGCCGGCAGTGTGATCCTGGCCTCGGTGCTTTTGAAGATGGGAACTTACGGCTTCTTGAGGTTCTGTCTGCCCATTACCCCTGAGGCAACCCTGACCTTTGTCCCCTATATTCTCTGGTTGTCGGTGGCCGGCATTCTCTACGGCGGTTTTACCGCTCTGGCCCAGCAGGACATGAAGAAATTGATCGCTTACTCCAGTGTCGGCCATATGGGGTTTGTCACCCTTGGTATTTTTGTGCTCAACACCCAGGGGGTTGAAGGGGCCATTTTGCAGATGATCAACCACGGCGTCACCACCGGCGCTCTCTTTTTATGTGTGGGCATGATCTATGAGCGGACCCACAGCCGCGAGCTGTCCAAGGCCGCCGGCCTTGGCACCTATATGCCGATCTATGTAACCTTTCTCGCCTTCTTCTCCTTGAGTTCCCTGGCTTTTCCCGGGACCAACAGTTTTGTCGGTGAGTTTTTGATTCTGGCCGGAGGCTTTGCCGATTATAAGGTGATAGCCGCCTGCGCCATCCCCGGCGCGATTTTGGCCGCTGCTTATATGTTCAGGATGTTGCAGCGGATGGTTTGGGGCGGAACCCAAAATCCTGATCAGAGTAAAATGGTTGATCTGAATATGCGTGAGATCGTGATCCTGGCGCCGCTGTTGTTTTTTGTGTTCTGGATCGGTTTGTCCCCGGCGCCGTTTATGGATGTTATGCATGCCAGTGTAAGTCACCTGTTGAGTCAGGTCGGCGTTGTCTCCGGTGATGGTTTGTCCGTTGCTCAACTTATGATTCCGTAAGGAAGTGATATTTCTTTTAAAGAAATTTAAGTAAAGGATAGAAAATGAAACTCATGCTCTTCGCTCCTGAGTTGTTGCTATTGCTGGGAAGTTTGGCTCTCTTTTTTATGACCACCGGTAAGGTGGGTGGTAAAAAAGCTAGATCCTTCACCCTGACCCTGGCGATTGCCAATATATTTCTCTGCTTTGCCTGTCTGCACAACGAAGGAATGCTGTTTTTTGATGCCTATAAGATAGATTTTTTCTCCCAGGCCTTAAAGATCTGTATCTCTTTGGGTTTTGCCATTGTTCTGCTCTTTAGTACCGAGCTGAAAGGGATCAAGGATGAGGTGCGGCCTGAATATTACCTTTTCATGCTGATGAGCACCATCGGCCTGATCATGATGGTCAGCTCGGTTGAGTTGCTGTCCATGTTTATCGCCCTTGAGTTGTCCTCCTATTCCCTCTATCTGCTGGTGCCCATGCGTGAAGATCGGGCCGGTTTGCGGATGCAGATGGAGTCGGCTATCAAGTACATTATGTTCGGGGTTGTCGCCACCGGGATCATGCTTTTCGGCATGAGCTATCTTTTCGGACTTACCGGCACCACTTACTTCAGCGAATTGATCCCGGCCATGCACGGGCTGATGGGCAACCCGGCGGCCATTGTCGCGGTGGTCATGGTTCTTGGCGGTTTTCTCTATAAACTCGGGGTGTTTCCCCTTCATTTCTGGGTCCCGGATGTTTATCAGGGTGCATCCAATGAAACCACGGCCTTTATCTCCTCGGTGCCCAAAATTGCCGCGGTCGCCATGCTTGTTCGGATTCTCGCCCTGGTCACTCCGGAAGGCAAATCCCTGGTTACCTTGCTGATGGTGCTCTCGGTTTGTTCCATGTTTTACGGCAATCTGGTCGCCCTGGTCCAGACCGATATCAAGCGGATGCTCGGCTTTTCCGGTATTGCTCATGCCGGCTATGTCCTGCTTGGTCTTATTACGCTGCAGGATTCAGGTTATGCCACCTCTCTTTACTATATTACCGGTTATCTGTTGATGAACCTGGCTTGTTTTCTGGTTATCTGTCAGGTGGCGCAAGATGGTGAAAACTTAGCTATTGATGATCTGAGCGGTTTGCACCAGCGCTCGCCGTTGTTGGCTCTGACCTTGGCGGTGGGTATGTTCGCCCTGGCCGGCATCCCGCCCTTTGTCGGCTTCATGGGTAAATTCATGCTGTTGACCGGCGCCTTGAAGCAGGGTTATTTGCTTCTTGTTATCCTGGCCGCTATTAATACTGCTATTTCCATCTATTACTATTTGTCCGTGGTTCGGGTTGCCTACTGCAACAGCCCGGAGCAACGGCCGGAGGTTGTTGTCGGCGGCATAACAAAGTCTGTGAGTCTGGCCTTGGTGGTCATTATTATCGCCTTGGGTATTGCGCCTAATCAGATTATTCAAATTGCAACCGACGTGGTTCGCACCATCCAGTAAGGTTTCCTCTGTTCTTTGTCGGCAAAGGCTGAGTCGTTGGTGAGCCTTTGCTTGACAATCCACGAAAAAAATGTATAATTTCTAATCTTGTGAAGATTTTGCGGACATAGCTCAATTGGTAGAGTACAAGCTTCCCAAGCTTGGAGTCGCGGGTTCGAACCCCGTTGTCCGCTCCACGAAGTATCATCGGGAGCCGTTAGTTGTGGTTTTCCTGATTTAATCTTTTTTTATGAATGGTTAGTGCGTTCTGTGCTGATCATTGTTTTTTTAGTGAAGTGGGCTTTTGCCCGCTTTTTTTATTGGGAAATCAGGATGTCAGAAAATACGGCGACAGAATCGCCATTGGTTAAGCATTTGATCCAATTGGCTGAACCGGTGGTGGAAAGTTTTGGCTTGGAGCTTGCCGAACTTCAATTTTGCCGGGAGTCCCATGGCTGGGTTTTGCGGCTTATTCTCGACAGTGACCAGGGCGTTTCCCTGGATGATTGCGCCAAGGTTAGTCGTGAAGTCGGTCATCTGCTCGAAGTCGAGGACATAATCGAACAATCTTTTCAATTGGAAGTATCATCGCCGGGTCTTGATCGTAAGCTGAAGCGGCCAAAGGATTATATCCGCTGTAAAGGCAAAAAGGCGAAGATGACCTTGCGGATTCCAATTGACGGTGAAAATACTTTTGTCGGAGTTTTAGAGGATTTTAAGGATGGGGTCGTTACCTTGGCTACCGACCATGGGAAAATTAATATTGATTACGATCAGGTCCGGAAGGCACGGTTGGTTGTTGAATTTTAGGTCCATATTGTAAAACAATTACCTGAAACGGGTATGGGGTCTTTGCGGGTGGTGGGTGTGTGGCCGCAAGACGACAGGAGAACATGATGCTGTCAGATTTACGTAGAATAATTGATCAGATCAGTCGGGATAAGGGGATTGACCGCCAATTGCTGGTTGAGGCCATCGAAGAGGCGGTGATGTCCGCCGCCAAGAAGAAATATGGGCAGCGACGTGATCTGGAGGTTCGTTATAACGATGAACTGGGCGAGGTTGAGTTGTTCCAATTTCGGACCGTGGTGGAAAATGTTGAGGATGAGCAGACCGAAATTTCACTGCAAGATGCCTTGGCCTTGGACCCCGAGGTTCGACTGGGCGATGAACTCGGCAGCAAGATGGATAACGTTGCCGATCTCGGCCGGATTGCCGCCCAGTCTGCCAAGCAGGTCATCATCCAGAAGATGAAGGATGCGGAAAGCAACGTTATTTATGAGATGTACAAGGATCGTAAGGGCGAGGTGGTTAATGGTATAGTGCAGCGCTTTGAGCGGGGCAATATCATCGTCAACCTCGGTCGCACCGATGCGATTTTGCCGGCCAAGGAGCAAATGCCCCGCAAGTCATATCGGCAGGGCGACCGTATCCGGGCTCTGCTTTATGATGTGCGGCAGTCCAGCCGAGATCCGCAGCTTGTGCTGAGCCGCACCAATGATGAATTTCTCACCAAGCTTTTCACCATGGAGGTTCCCGAGATTGCCGAAGGGATTGTGACGATCAGGGCGGTTTGCCGCGAGCCCGGTGCACGGGCCAAGATTGCCGTGTCATCCTCTGAGTCCGATGTCGATCCGGTAGGCGCCTGTGTCGGGATGAAGGGATCCCGGGTACAGAATGTTGTGCAGGAACTGCAAGGGGAAAAAATTGATATCGTGCCCTGGAGCCCGGATCCTGCTCGCTATGTTTCCAATGCCCTGTCCCCGGCCCAGGTTTCACTGGTCGTGGTTGATGAAGATCGGAAAACCCTGTTGGTTGTTGTGCCCGATGATCAATTGTCTCTTTCCATCGGCCGGCAGGGCCAGAATGTCCGGCTTGCCTCAACCCTTTTGGGTTGGCGGATTGATGTGAAGAGTGAATCCAAGTATGCTAAGTTCATGGAACATGGCTTCCAGTCTCTGCTTGAGGTGGAAGGGATGAACGAAAAGCTTGCTGAAAAGATCTATGACAACGGGATTAATTCCGCTCAGGATCTCGCCCGGGCGGAAGCGGCATCCATTGCCGAACTTGCCGCTATTGATGAGCATCGGGCTGGCGCATTGATTAGTGCCGCCGGCCGCGTAAAGGTCGAGGTGGCTGCAAAGTCTGCGGCTGATGACCAAGCTGGAGGCGAAGATACTGAGCCGGTACGGGATGAGGCCGAAGACGCTTAATCGATGTCTGCGGAAAAGCACGATGATGGGCCCGTTCGAACTTGTCTGGGCTGCAGGCAAAGACAAGAAAAAAAGCAATTGTGGCGTTTTGCCCTTAATGCAAACGGCATAGTCTTAAAGGATTTCAGCGGCAGACATGGCGGGCGTCATGCTTACTGCTGCAGAAGCAATAGTTGTTTGAAGAAGTTTTTTGATAATAAAAAAGGTTTGTCCAGAACGTTTCGCTTACAGGTGCTGGGATTTGACGAAGGATTGAACGATCTCTTCGGGAGTGATTGATGACAAAGATTAGGGTTTACGAGTTAGCAAAAGAAGCTGAGATGGAAAACAAGGATTTGATGACCAAGCTTGCGGAGATGGGTTATGCCGTTAAGTCTCACAGTTCCTCACTCGAAGAAGAGGAAGCTTCGGAAATCCGTCAAAAGCTGGGGATTGGTAAAACTCAGACTGAAGAGAAACGGATCCAGAGCGAAGGTAAAACCACGATAATCAGGAGAAGAACCATGTCGGTTCCGGCGGATATCCCTGCCGAACCGCCTGCTCCGCCGATGCCGGAAGTTACGGCGGTGGAAGAACCCCCTGTTGTCGAAGAGACGCCTGCTGTTGAAGTATCTCATCCCATTGTGACCGAAGAAGTCGTCCCTGCTCCCGAAGAGAAAATCACTGCCGTTATCGTCGAGCCCGAAGAAGAGGTAATTGATGAGAATGAAGCGGAGGCGGTGCCGGAAGCTGAACCCGCTGAAGCAGAGAGCGAGCCGGAAGAAGTAGAAGCGGCCAAAGAGCATGTTCCTGATAAGTCACGGAAAGGCTTGGCCCGGGTGATCAAGAGGGCGGCAATTGTTCTGCCCCGAGAGGAACCGGCGCGACCGGCCAAAGTCAAACCCAAAGGCAAACCCAAGGGCGCCGCTGAAGTGACCAGGCCGGCGCCGCCCAGGGCCTCGGCGCCGGGCATTGATGCCGGGGACTCTGAGGGCGATAAAGGCGGAGCCGGGAAAGCCAAAAAAGGCAAACGCTTTGTCAAGTTTCATAATGAGCCAGGGGCCGAGCGTGAGCGCGGCAAAAAGGGTGCGATCCGCGGTAAGCGCCAGGCCGACATCGAGATGGAGGATGTCGATGCCTTGGGTGGCCGGATCCCTGCAGGCCTTCGTGTCGGCCGCGGTCAGCGTGGCGGCAGGAAAAATAAACATCATGGCGGCGATCAGGCGGTGTCCGAGACCAAGGCCATCAAAAAAAGGATCACCGTTCACGAGACCATTTCCGTGGCCGACCTTGCCCATCGCATGGGAGCCAAGGCCAGTGAAATTATTGCCAAGCTGATGGGCCTGGGGGTTATGGCCACCATAAATCAGGCTTTGGACGTGGACAGCGCCACTCTGGTCGCCGAGGACTTCGGTTACGAGATAGAGTTGGGGGTCACCGAAGAGCAGACCATTATCAATCTCGAGGAAGAGGAAACCGGCGGCGAGATGGTGCCCCGGCCTCCGGTGGTTACGGTTATGGGTCATGTCGACCATGGTAAAACCTCGATTCTCGATGCTATTCGGGCCACCGATGTCGCTGCCGGCGAAGCCGGCGGCATCACCCAGCATATCGGCGCCCATTATGTGCGTTCGCCCCAGGGTGATGTCGTGTTTCTCGACACCCCCGGTCATGCCGCTTTTACGGAGATGCGTTCCCGTGGCGCCCAGGTTACCGATGTCGTGGTGTTGGTGGTGGCCGCGGATGACAGCGTCATGGATCAGACCCGTGAGGCCATCAACCATGCCCGGGCCGCCAAGGTTCCGATTCTGGTCTGCGTGAATAAAATTGATAAACAGGGTGCCGACGTCATGCGGGTTAAGCGTGAACTGGCCGACCTTGATCTTGTCCCCGAGGAATGGGGCGGCAGCACCATCTTCTGTGAGACTTCCGCGAAAACCAAGGTAGGTATTGCGGAACTGCTTGATAATATCCTGTTGCAGGCCGAGATTCTCGAGCTCAAAGCCGATCCCAAGCGTCGGGCCAAGGGGCATGTGGTCGAGGCCCAGCTTCATAAAGGCCGGGGCCCGGTGGCTACCGTTCTCATCGAGCAGGGAACCCTGCGGGTTGGTGATGCTTTTGTTGCTGGTATCTTCAGCGGTAAGGTTCGTTCGCTTACCAATGATCATGGCGATAATATCAAAGAAGCCGGGCCTGCGATGCCGGTCGAGATTCAGGGTTTGAGCGGGGTGCCGCGGGCCGGTGACGAATTTGTGGTGGTCCCCGATGAAAAAGTCGCGAAAAGCGTTAGCGCCGACCGTCAGTTGAAATCCCGTGAAGCCGCATTGGCCTCCACCTCCAAGGTTTCTCTTGATAATCTGTTTGAGAAGCTGCAGGAGGCCGAGGTCAAGGAACTGCGTATTGCCCTGCGGGCCGATGTTCAGGGTACCCTTGAGGCCTTTAGTAAGGCGATTGAGAAACTTTCCACCGATGAAATCAAGGTCAATATTCTCAATGCCGGGACCGGTACGATCAACGAGTCCGATGTTCTGTTGGCCGCCGCGTCCGACGCCTTGATCATCGGTTTTAACGTCCGGCCCCCGGTCAAGGTTCAGGAGCTTGCCAAGAACGAGAAGGTTGATATCCGGACCTACGATGTAATTTATCATGCCCTGGACGACATCAAAAAGGCGATGGTCGGTATGCTTGACCCAACCTTTATTGAGGAGGTGATCGGCAAGGCCGAGGTTCGTGACACCTTCCAGGTTCCCAAGATCGGGACTGTTGCCGGCAGTTATGTGTTGAGCGGCAGAATAGAACGTAATGCCAAGGTCCGGGTTGTGCGGGACGGGGTGGTGATTTTCACCGGCTCGCTGGGCTCACTGCGGCGGTTTAAGGATGACGTCAAGGAAGTGCAGACCGGTTATGAGTGCGGTATCGGGGTTGAGAACTTTAACGATATCAAGGTTGGCGACGAGCTTGAGGCCTTTGTTATGAAAGAGGTTGAAAGAGTACTTTAATGGTTGCCCACTCAAAATCAAAATTCGTAATGCCCGGACTCGGGCCGGGCCCGAAAAGGCGTCCGATTCGCGTTGCCGATATGATCAAGGCTGAAATGGCCACCCTCCTGCTTCGTAAGATTAAGGATCCGCGGGTGAGCCAAGTTGTCATCACCCGGGTGCAGGTAAGCGATGATTTGCGTCATGCCCAAGTTTATTATACTATGTTGGGAGATGGAAATATTAAAGATGCCGCCCAGGGGTTGGAGAGCACCAAAGGTTTTATCCGCAGTTCTTTAGCGCGGGTCCTTGAGATGAAATATGTGCCCGCCTTGCAATTTAAGTATGATCTTGCCGGTGAGCGGCAGAGTGAGATGGATCAGATATTCCGGGAGATAGCCGAAGATAATGGCTCATCATCGTGAAGAGATAGTCCGCGTCCTCAAGGCGGCTCAGAACGTCCTGCTGATTACCCATGTTCATCCGGACGGAGATGCGCTCGGCTCCCAGATTGCCATGGCGAATATTCTGGAAGCGGCCGGAAAGAATGTGTTTATGTACGGCGAGGATCCTGTTTCCCATCTTTATGATTTTTTGCCGCTCTGCGATAAAATTGAGAACATGCTTCCCGATTTAAGGGGTTTTGATTGTGCCATCGCCCTTGACTGCGGGGATAGTTTTCGGATGGGCCATGCTAAGGATGATTTCTTAACCGTCCATCCTTTCCTGGTTGTGGATCACCATGCCGGGCATAAGGATTTCGGTGATCTGCGCTGGGTGGCCCCGGGTATGTCTTCTACCGGGGAAATGGTTTTTGAACTGGCCGCCGATCTCGGCTATGACATTCCCTATGAGGCAGCTTACTGCCTGTACGCCGCGATTGTCTCTGATACCGGTTCCTTCAAATATTCATCAACCACGGCGGATACCTTCCGCATTGCCGGCGAATTGGTGGCCAAGGGCGTTAAACCGGCCAGCGTAGCCGGTAAATTGTTTGATAATTTCAGCGTTAACCGTTTGCATCTCATGCGCCTTGTGCTCGACTCGTTGGAGCTATACGCCGATGAACGGCTGGCGATTATTTGGGCATCGCGGGAGATGTTTCGGCAGACCTCCACGACCCAGGCCGATGCCGAGTCTTTTATTAATTATCCCCGCTCGGTGCAGTCGGTTAAGGTCGCGGCCTTTATCAAGGAAACCGAAAAGGGGATGATTGCGGTCAGTATGCGGTCCAAGGGCACTAATTATGACGTGGCCCAAATTGCTGCCTTCTTTGGCGGCGGCGGCCATCGTAATGCGGCGGGGTTCAAGCTGCCTGATACCGATATCGATAAAGTGCGGGAATTGCTTCTTGGAAAAGTGTTGCCCATGGTGCAGAATTGATCGGCAATGACTAAGGAGGCAAGTTCCGGAAGAGATGAATCAACTGGTCCGCAGCCAGTTGCCAAGCCGGCCTTTGAGGCCGGTATTTTTTTGGTGGATAAGCCGGTCGGGCCAAGTTCGTTCAGAATAGTGCAGATGATCAGGCGGGCTCTGTCCATCAAGAAGGTGGGCCATGCCGGCACCCTTGATCCTTTTGCCTCCGGCCTGCTGATTATCTGTGTGGGACGGCCGGCCACCCGGTTGATTTCGCAGTTTATGGGTGGCGATAAGCTCTACGAAGCTGAGTTGCAACTCGGGGTTGAAACCGATACCCAGGATCCCGAGGGAGAGATCATTGCCCGGCGGGAGATACCTGTCCTCGATCAGGGGCAAGTGGCCGATTGTCTGGCCGGGTTTGTCGGCGAACAGCTTCAGGTGCCGCCCCAGTTTTCCGCCTTAAAGCATAACGGCAAGCCCCTTTACCATTATGCGCGGCGTGGGATCAAGGTTGAAAAGGCCGCCAGGCCCGTAATAATCCGCGAGTTGACCCTCCTGGCCTTTACGGGTGATACCCTGCGGATCCGGGTGCGGTGCAGCAAGGGCACTTATATCAGAACCCTGGCCGCCGACATCGGTAATGCCCTTGGTTGCGGAGCCCATCTTATTGCCCTGCGGCGGCTGGAAAGCGGTTGTTTTACCGTGGCCGAGGCACTGGATGGTGATAAGCTTTTCGACCGGGAGCAGGCGGCCCGGGAATTATTGCCCAATGCCTTGTCCGTTGCCGAGGCGCTGGACCGATTGGCTGTCATCGATGAAGGGCAAAAAAGGGCGTAACGACATTCAATTGACAATAATGACAATTTTATTTATTAAGTAGTCCACTACTAGGAATCGATGGGGGAATAATCCTGCCGATCTCCCGAATTATTAATTTTTTTATGCACAGGAGGAAAAACTGTGACAATGCAAACTGAACAAAAACAGGAGATTATTGCTCAATTCGGTCATCATGAGGGTGACACCGGATCTCCGGAGGTGCAGGTAGCCCTGCTGACCTCCAGGATCACTTATCTTACCGAGCATTTCCAGACCCATAAGAAGGATCATCATTCCCGGCGGGGCCTGCTCAAGCTGGTCGGTCAGCGTCGTCGTCTTTTGAACTACCTCAAGGGCAAGGATATTGATAAGTATCGCGACTTGATTCAGCGACTTGGGATCAGAAAATAGTTCTACCCGCGCCACCGCCTGCTCCCAGCCGGCGGTGGCGTCATTTTGGCCCCATCCCGATGGAAAGTTCCGGGACATGTTGATTCGCTAGGGGCCAACTAACTCGTGGCCGTTTACATTAAATGGCCGCAGCCGGTCATCTGACAATTGAGCCTGAAATTTTGATGGTTGACTTGCTGAAAAAAAAGCAACCGTCATAAGGAGAATATATGTATAAAAAAGTAGAAATGGATCTTGGCGGTCGGACGCTGACAATCGAGACCGGCAAGCTGGCCAAGCAGGCCAGCGCCGCGGTAACGGTTACCTATGGCAAGACCGTTGTTCTGGTTACCGTGGTTGGTGCCCGTGACGCAAAGCCCGATGTCGATTTCCTGCCGCTGACCGTTGAGTATCAGGAGCGGTTTTACGCGGTTGGCCGCATCCCGGGAAGTTTTTTCCGTCGGGAAATCGGTCGCCCCACCGAAAAAGAGACCTTGACCTGTCGGTTTATCGATCGGCCGATGCGGCCGCTGTTCCCCAAAGGGTATGCCTGCGAGACCCAGGTGATTGCCACGGTTCTCTCCGCTGACGACGAGAATGATCCCGACATGCTGGCCATGATCGGCGCCTCCACCGCGGTCAGCCTTTCCCATATCCCCTTCAACGGCCCGGTGGCCGGCGTTCGGGTGGGAATGATCGACGGTCAATACGTCCTGAACCCCACCCATACTCAGCAGAAGGAATCCAGGCTTGACCTCATCGTGGCCGGAACCAAGAATGCCGTGGTCATGGTTGAGGGCGGGGCTGACAGCCTGAGTGAGCAGGAGGTGCTTGACGGTATCTATTTCGGCCATGAGTCTTTGTTGCCGATTCTTGCCGCCCAGGATGAGATGCGCGCCGCGGTTGGCCGTCCCAAAATTGAATTTGTCGCTCCCGAGGTTGACGCCCAATTGAAGCAAGTGGTGGCTGAGTATGCAACCTCTTTGATGGACAAGGTCATCAACACCTCCGACAAGATGGAACGGCAGGACGCCACTCGGGCGGTGCAGGAAGAGGTTTTGGCCAAGTTTGTGGCGGCGGATGAGAATTTTAATCGCCACGGCGAGGTTAAATCCCTGGTCAAGGATCTGCTCAAATCCATGATGCGCGCTCGTATTGTCGAGACCGGCGAGCGGATCGGCGGCCGGAAGACCGACGAGGTTCGGGCGATTGCCACCGAGGTTTCCGTATTGCCCCGGGTACATGGCTCGGCGCTCTTTACCCGCGGCGAGACCCAGGCCATTGTTACCGCCACTCTGGGCAGCGGCGAAGACGAGCAGCGGATGGAGACCCTCCAGGGCATGCATTTCAGGAATTTCATGCTCCATTATAACTTCCCGCCTTTCTGCGTGGGCGAGGCTCGCTTCATGCGTGGCCCCAGCCGTCGCGATATAGGCCACGGCGCTCTGGCTACCCGCGCCCTGGAGGCGGTTTTACCCAAACCCGAGGATTTCCCTTACACCATCCGGATTGTTTCCGATATCCTTGAGTCCAACGGCTCCTCGTCAATGGCTTCGGTCTGCGGCGGTTCCCTGGCCCTGATGGATGCCGGGGTGCCCATTAAAAAACCGGTTTCCGGTGTGGCCATGGGTCTGATCAAGGAGGGTGACAAGGTGGTTGTGCTCACCGATATCCTCGGTGATGAAGATCATCTCGGCGATATGGATTTCAAGGTTACCGGTACCGATGTCGGCATTACCGCTCTGCAGATGGATATCAAGATCGAAGGTGTTTCCCGGCAGATCATGACCACTGCGCTGGACCAGGCCAAGGCCGGTCGTCTGCATATTCTTGACAAGATGTCGGAATCATTAACCGCATCACGGGCCGAGGTGCCTGAGCATGCGCCCAAGGTCTTTAATCTGCAGATCAATCCTGATAAGATTCGTGATCTCATCGGCCCGGGGGGCAAGGTGATCAAGGCGTTGACCGCTGAATACGGAGTTAAGATCGATGTGGAGGATTCCGGTAAGGTTATGGTGTTCGCCCCCACCGGTCTGGTCGGTAACGAGGCGGTGGCCAAGATCAACGCCCTTACCGCTGATCCCGAGATCGGCCGGATTTATGAAGGCGTAGTCCAGAAGGTTCTCGATTTCGGCGCGTTCGTTCAGATCATGCCCGGCGTTGACGGCCTGGTTCATATTTCCGAGCTTGAAAACCGCAGGGTTGAAAAGGTAACCGATGTCTTGAACGAAGGTGATACGGTTCGGGTCAAGGTACTGGAAATTGATCAGCGCGGTAAAATCCGTTTGAGCCGCAAGGCTGCCATGGAAGAGAATGCATAATCTCCCGGAGCGTGTACTCCCGGTAAGTTGTATTTAATTTCGGTCGGAAAAAGGAAAGAGTGACTTCGCTCTTTCCTTTTTTTTTGGTCGACGAAAAGGTATAGTTCTTCCCTATGTTTCAGAAAACGGTTCTTGATAACTCCATTCGTATAATTACCGAAAAAAATCCTTCCCGAACGGTTTCCGTCGGGATCTGGGTTGATGTCGGTTCCCGCGATGAGCAGGAGGCTAACAATGGCTGTGCTCATTTTGTCGAGCACATGTTGTTCAAAGGAACGGCCCGGCGCTCAGCAACCAGGATTGCCCAGGAGCTTGATATGCTGGGCGGGATGTCCAACGCCTTTACCTCCAGTGACACCACCTGCTTTTACGCCACCGTCCTTGATGATAAGCTTTATCAGCTGATGGATCTCTTGGCTGATCTTTTTCTGAACTCGGTCTTTGATCAGAAAGAGGTCGAGCGGGAGCGTGAAGTAGTGTTGCAGGAGATCAGCATGGTGGAGGATACCCCGGATGACCGGGTGCATGAGATTTTCACCAGCCAGATCTGGGGCGGCCATCCCCTGGGCCATACCGTGCTGGGGCGGCGCGAGGTGGTGGCGGCCATGGATTCGGGCATGCTGCTGGATTATGTGGAGAGGTTTTACACCCCGGACAAGATTGTTATTGCCGCGGCGGGTAATCTTGACCATGGGGAGTTTTGTCGGTTCTGGCAGAAGGCGCTTGCCGAGTTTACGCGCAGTTCCCATAATCGCCCGCAACGTGAGAAACCGCAGAGCTTGCCGTCGGTACGCAAGGTGTACAAAAAGCCCCTGGAGCAATTGCACATGGTGTTGGGCAGCTATGGTCTGCCCATGGTCTCGGCCGAACGCTATCATCTTTATCTGCTCAATATCATGCTGGGCGGCAATATGAGCTCCCGCCTCTTTCAGGAGGTTCGGGAGCGGCATGGCCTGGCCTATTCCGTTTATTCCTACGTCTCCTCTTTTATCGACAGCGGTTATCTGGGGATTTATCTCGGGATGGACCCCGGTTCGGCGAATAAGGCCCTGGAGCTGATCGCCCGGGAGATCGCCTCCTTGCGCCAGGGACATATCAGTAAGGAAGAGCTGGCCAATGCAAAGGATTATGCCAAGGCCGGGGTTTTTCTGGCCGCCGAGAATATGGAATCGCGCATGACCAGGATTGCCAGAAATGAACTCAGTTTCGGCCGCTACATTGATTTTGACGAGGTGGTGGCCGGATTTGACAAGGTTGGTCTGGATGATATAGTCGGGATGGCGGAATATGTTTTTGCCAAACCCCTTTTTGCCGCGGCCATCGGTCCCATTCGCACGGCCGATGTCGCCTGGCAGCCACTGGATATGCGTTTGTAACAACGGCAGGAGACGAGATGGAACAACATGAAATTCGGCTTTGCTGGTTGCAGCCGGAAAAGGATCATGATCTGCAACTCCCGACCTACCATTCGGAACTTGCCGCGGGCATGGATGTATGCGCCGCGGTTACCGGGCCGCTGGAGATCAAGCCCGGGGAAATAAAAATGGTGGCCAGCGGTTTTGCGGTGGCCCTGGCCCCTGGTTATGAATTGCAGGTTCGGCCCCGGAGCGGCCTGGCCATCAAACACGGGGTAACCGTGGTCAACAGTCCGGGCACCATTGACGCCGACTATCGGGGCGAGGTTAAAATCGGGCTGATCAATCTCGGCTCCGAATCCTTTACCATCAACCGTGGTGATCGCATTGCCCAGCTGGTGCTGGCGCCGGTATGTAAGGCCAAGGTTGTCGTGGTTGCCGAACTGGATGAAACCAAGCGCCAGGCCGGCGGCTTTGGGCACACCGGGATCTGATCGGGGTTGTCATGCGCTTTTGTGTGTTGGGTAGCGGCAGCAAGGGCAATTCCACCTTTGTCGAGGCGGGCCAGACCAGGGTGCTGATCGATGCCGGCTTTTCCGGCAAGGAAATAGAGCGGCGTCTGGCAGCTATTAAGGTGGAGGCGGCATCGCTGACGGCGATTCTCATCACCCACGAACATAGCGATCATACCCGGGGCGCCGCGATCCTTTCCCGGCGATTCAAGCTGCCGATCCTGGTAAACGCCTTAACCAGGGCCGCCTCCGGCGAGACGCTTGGTAAGCCCCATGCGCTGCAGGAGTTTGTCACCGGTGCCAGTTTTACCTGCGGGGAGCTTGCGATTCATCCTTTTCGCTTATCCCATGATGCCGCCGACCCGGTGGGCTTTGTTGTCAGTTGCGGCCTGACCAGCATGGGCTACTGCACCGATACCGGCGTGGTCTCCCGTCTGATGCACCATCGGCTAGCGACTTGCAACGGATTGGTGCTTGAGAGCAACCACGATCCGGAGATGTTGCGCAACGGCCCTTATCCCCTTTACCTGCAACAGCGGGTTCGTTCCAAGGAGGGCCACCTGGCCAATGAGGAGGCCGCCCAATTCTTAGGCGAGATTATGCACCAGGGCCTTGAGCATGTCGTGCTTTCCCATCTCAGCGAAACCAACAATAAACCGGAGCTGGCCGATGCGGTGGTAAAAGCGGTCGTTGCGCACCATTGCCGGGCAGAAAACTCAGGATGGAGCGGGCCGGTGATCTCGGTGGCTGCTCAGGATCAGGTCGGCGAGGTGATCACCCTGGCCGGAGGAGACGGGGATGGCCGCTCTTAAAGGCAGGTTTCCCTGGCGGCTGGGGGCCACCTCTTTTGTGATTCCCGCCGATATTTCGACCAATGTCCGGCAGCTTGGCGGGCTGGTTGATGACGTGCAGCTTCTTTTTTTTGAAAGTGCGCATAATTCGACCATGGCCCATGAGGTGGATGTCGCCGGGCTTGCGGAACTGGCGGTCGCACAAGAGCTCAGCTACACGGTGCACCTGCCGACCGATATTCGGCTGGGGGCTGATTCCGCTGCCCTGCGCCAAGAGGGCCGGGATGAAATTCTTCGCCTTATCGACGAGTTGCGGCCGTTGGCGCCGGGCTGCTTTGATTTACATCTCTGCCCTGAGCCGGATCTGGCCGAGGCCGATTGGCTTGCCCATCTGGACCACAGCCTGGGGATTTTGGCTGAGCGGTTGGGGGGGGAGAAAAAACTGGTTGCGGTTGAAAATATCGATTATCCCTACCCTCTGGTAGCCGAGCTGGTTGCGGGTCATGGCTTTTCCTCGTGTCTGGATCTGGGCCATGCCGCCCGCTATGGCCATGATCAAGCGGCGGCCTTGGCCAGGTTGGCGGATAACGTGTGCCATCTCCATTATCATGGGCTGCAGGGCGGTCGTGATCATCGAGCCCTTACTGATGGGGCGGCCGCCGGCGTGCTGGCCGAAAATCTGATGGCTTCAGGTTATGAGGGGGTGGTCACCCTCGAGCTTTACAGTCTGGATCAATTGAATATTTCCATGGCATTGCTGGCCGAGGCCTGGCAGCCGTATCGTAAATGAAGGAGCAGGAATATGATGGAGAGCGTGGCGGAGTTGCAGAAATTTTGTGGGGAGATCATACCCCTTGACCAGGCGGTGCTGGCCCGGGCCCAGGCCCGGCTTGATAACTTGACCAAACCCCGGGGCAGCCTGGGCAAGCTTGAGATGCTGGCCGCTAAAACCTGCGCCATGCGGGGCACCCTTGCCGCCAAGGTTGATAAGAAAGTGATCCTGACCTTTGCCGGTGATCACGGGGTGGTGGCAGAGGGCATCAGCGCCTTTCCCCAGGAGGTGACCCCGCAGATGGTTTATAATTTCCTGGCGGGCGGGGCCGGGGTTAATGTCCTGGCCCGTCATGTCGGGGCCGAGGTCAGGGTTATTGATGTGGGGGTTGCCGTGCCCCTTGCGGTTGAAGGGTTGCTGGCCAGGAAGGTGCGGCTGGGCACCGAGAATATGACTAAAGGCCCGGCGATGACCGAGGCCGATGCTTTGGCGGCAATCAAGGTCGGGATCGAGGTGGCTCAACAGGCTATTGCCGATGGGGCCGAGATTTTGGGCACCGGCGATATGGGGATCGGCAATACCACCCCATCCGCCGCCCTGTTTGCCGCGCTGTTGCCGGCCGCCCCGGCCGAGATAACCGGACGGGGAACCGGCATTGATGACGAGACCCTGGCCCGGAAGATCGCGGTCGTGGCCAAGGCCCTGGCGGTGAATAGTGATAAGTTGGCCACTCCCCTTGGCGCGCTGGCCGCGGTGGGCGGCCTTGAGATTGGCGGGATCTGCGGGGCGATTCTGGCCGCGGCCCATCAGCGGACCCCCATCGTGGTTGACGGCTTTATCTCCAGTGCCGCCGCCCTGGTGGCGATCAAGCTGGCGCCCAATGTGCTGGATTACTGTTTCTTCAGCCACATGTCGGCGGAGCAGGGCCATCGGTTGTTTTTTGAGAAAATGGGGCTGGCCCCGCTCCTGCATCTTGATCTGCGTTTGGGCGAGGGCACCGGCGCCGCCCTTTCCATGGGACTGGTCGATGCCGGCCTTAAAATAATGAACGAGATGGCCACCTTCGGTGAGGCCGGCGTGAGCGAGGCCGAGTAAGCCCATGTTCCCGTCGATTCGTAGCGCCATCGCGTTCCTGACCATCCTGCCCATTGGCTTGCCCCATGATTTGCCCCAACAACGGCCGGGGCAAAGTGCCGCTTTTTTTCCGTTGGCCGGTTGGGTCATCGGCGGGGTGCTGGCCGGAGGGGCTTGGCTGGCCGGGCTGGCTCATCTGCCCGCCTCGGTGACCGCGGTTCTGCTGGTTGCCTTGTCGGCCTGGTTTACCCGGGGGCTGCATCTCGATGGCTGGGCCGATCTTTTGGATGGGTTGGGCGGCGGCTTTGAGCCTGAGCGGCGGCTGGCCATTATGAAGGATTCGGCCACCGGCGCCTTCGGCGTCATCGGCCTGGTGCTGCTGCTCGGGCTCAAGGTCGTCTGTCTGGCCGCCCTTATCGATCGGGCCGGGATGATGGATCTTTTGCTGGTGGTGGCCGCGGTGCCGGTGGTGGCGCGGTGGGCCATGATTGTGCTCTGTTTTAAAACCCGCTATCCCCGGCAAAGCGGCACCGGCCATTCCTTTGTCGGTCAGCTGGGGTGGCGCGACTTGGCCCTGGGCGGCCTCTTTGTCCTGCCGGTTTTGGGATGGTCCTGGGCCATCGGCTTGACCCTGATTGCGGCCGGCCAGCTGCCCGGCCTTTGGCTCCGATTTAAGGCAGCCAAGGCTTTGGGGGGGATTACCGGGGATGTGTTGGGCGCTTGCTGTGAATTGGGCGAGGCCTGCGCCCTGCTCGGGGTGCTTTTTTTGTTTTTGTAGCCGCCGATGTCAGGCGGGCAATGGGGCCTAGCCGCCTTCGATGATTAAGCGTAACTTCGTAAGCCGGGATCGTATGTTACGAGCCGTTGATTTTTTTCCCCTCCAGGGCGTTGTGCATGGCGTGCATAGCCTGAATGGCCAGCGAGCTGTCTTTAAAAGGCTGCACGTCGGTGCCGAAGATCAGGTCCACAACTTCGGAGGGGGTGATGTTTTCCGATGGGGCGGCGGGCAGGTAGCCGGTCTGTTTACCCAGCACTTTTCTCAAGATCCCGCCTTGTTGTAAATCCGATAGCACGTTGTTGATGGTTGTCTCCGGTAGTTTCAGCTCCATGGCCAGGTTTGAGCGGGTGGTTATCTTCCTGTTTTTGAAATCGGTCAAGGTCTTGTTGATGATATTAAAGGCCAGGGCCAGCCTGGCCATCGGGCTGAGCCTGGTGTCGGAGGGATTGTAGTTTTTCCAGTATTGCACGGCAAAAGCCATTTCCGCGCCGGAAAGAAAGATGATCCAGCCGACCTGCAGCCAGATCAGGAAAAGGGGCAGGGTGGCGAACGAGCCATAGATTGCATTGTAACGGGCCACCCCGATCTGCAGTTTTACATAAAAGGCCTGGACGATGAACCAGGTGATGCCGCCGAAAAGACCGCCTGCCAATGCGGGCAGCAATTTCACCTTGGTGTTGGGCAGAAAACGGTAGAGGGTGGAGAAGGTGGCGACAAAGAGAAGAATGGGCAGGGCCTTGAGGATCAGGTGCTCCAGGCCGGGCATCGGCAGGTATTGCTGGAATTTGGCCATCAGGGCGGGACTCTGGAAGGTTGCTTCGGTGGCCAGGGCCAGGTTGATGGAGACCGGCAGCAGGATCATCAGGGCCAGGTAATCCATTATTTTTCGGCCCCAGGGTCGGTCGCTTTCCGCCAGCCAGATGGCATTCATGGAATTTTCGATGCTGTCCAGCACGCTTACCACCGCCAGCAGCAGGCCGATGATGCCAAAGGCGCCCAGGGTGGCGAAATTGGTGCGGTCGACATAATCAAAGATTTGTTTCGTGGCCCGGCGAAGGTGGCCGGTCATCTCCTCTTTTTGTGGGGTGGCGTTTTTTGGGGTCTGCAGGTTGTTTGCCTGGGCGGATGGCGGCTCAGCTTGCTCTTCACTGGTGTAAGTCTCGTTTGGGGAGACTTTGTTTTTTATTTCGAGTTGATCAATCAGTCGGTAGGCGGCCTGCCGGGCCTGATTGCCGGCGCCCAGGCCCTTGAGAACCGCGGTGCCCAAGGCCAGGGTGGGAACCAGGGAGAGGATGATGGTAAAGGTGAGGGCGCTGGCCCGCAGTGTAATCCGATCCTTGTCAAACTCTTTGAAAAAGATAAGGTGAACCCGGAAAAAACTGCGCAGGGCACGTTGCCAGAGTGGATGATCCAGCGACGGATATTCCCAGATCCATTCGTGCAGGCGGGCCAGTTGTTTCCGCACCTGTAGCCCATTTTTTATTGTCGCCATAATCGATAGTTTGTCGGCCATTGAAAAGTCCGTGTAAGTTTAAAATCCCAGCAGCCCTTTGAGCAGATCCTTGGCCTGGTTTTTTTCCTGCTCCGCCGGTTGACCGCCTTCATCCTTGCCAATGATTGCCTTGTCCAGTTCATTCAGCAGTTTGTTTTTGATGGCCTTTTCAGCCTGTTTCTTGATCGCCGCCTGATCGAGGGTGGGCCGCGGTTTGTCAACCGTGCCGAGGATGGTCAGGCGCAGGGATGTTTCGCCTTGTTCATTGGCCAGGTAGCCGGCAATGGAGGCCCGTTGTTTTAGTTTGTCGCTTAGGGCCTGGGACAGAATAATGGTGACCGGCAGGTTCAACTCGCCATCAAGGCTGACCGTGCCTTTGCTGTTTAGTTTCAATTCCGGTCCATTCATCTGCGAACTGATCAGGGCCTTGCCGTTGTGGACCTTGACATTGCCATCGATTTTTTCAAAGGAGAGGTTGTTGAGTTCCTGCAACCCCACCAGGGCGGCAACCGTTTTGGTTATCTCATGGTTTTTTATGGCGCCGTCGGCGAGGCTGTAGACGGCATCTACGGCAAGGTTTTTCTTGATCTCGGCCAGTTGGGTGCCGGCCCCTGAAAAGTTGATGGTGGTTGCCGCGGTTCCGTTGACAACCTCGCTGGCTTGAGGTTTGAGCGCTTTGAGGATCTCTCCGATTTCAAGGCCTGCCACCTCGGCCTTGCCGTGGTAGCTCACGGCCGGCAGGTTGAGGTCGGCTTCGACTCCGGTGGCCTGCACCGTGCCGCCGGCAATCCTGCTGTCCATCTTACTGATGTTGAAAATCCCGTTTTTCAGGCCATAAACGAGGTGTAAGTCGTTGATTGTCAGCTTGTCGTACAAGACTTCGTCAACCTTGATTTTTCCGGAGAGCACAAGGCCTTGCGGCAATGCGCGGGCCAGGGGTTCTTGTGACGAGGTGCCTTTGCTGTCGGCCTGTTGCACCTGCTGTGCGGCCTTGGGCAGACCGGCGACAATGGCCAGCAGCTGGTCGATGTTTAATTTTTTGCTGGTGAAGTCGAGGCGGATATCCGGGGCGGTAAGGTAATCATTGATTGAGCCGTCCAGGTGAAGCTGTTCGGTGTCCGCCGTAATATCAGCTTTAACGGCAAGCTGTTGTTGGTCAAAGGTACAGGAACCGCTCAGGTGGGGGGTTACCTTGCCGTAAACCACATCGGTCGTAAATTTCAGTGAGCCGTTGTAGAGGATATTTTGCAGGTTTTTGATATCAAGGGCCACCGTAAGCGAGGCCAGGGTGGTGATTTGCGGCAGTTCCTTTTTGGCATCGGTCACCGTGATTTTTAATCCCTTGACCTGAATGTTGTTCACGGTAAGGGCTAGGGGCAGGGCGGCGGCCTGGCTGGCGGTCGGCGTTTTTGGGCGGTCGGTTTTTTCCGGGGCGGTCGCCAGCCCGATGCTCTCAAAATTAAACCGACCATCGTGGTCGCGGTGCACGTTGACTGCAGGGTCGAGCAGGGTGATCTCGCTGATCACCACCTCTTTATGGATAAGGGGCAAGAGCTGGTAGCGCAAGACAAAGGCCTTGGTTTTAATAAAGTCATTGGCGCCATCCGCCTCTTTGACGGAAAAATCGTGCACGGTAATGCCGCTGAGCAGGCTTACCTTGATGGCGCCGACTGTAACCTTGCGGGCCAGGGCTTGTTCGGCCGGCGGGATGATCAGGGCCTTGATGCGTTCATCGGTGAGGTAGAAACGGACCAAGGCGGCAAGGGCAAGGACGGTGATAGTAATAATGGCGATAAGGACTATAAAAATCTTAAGTGATTTTTTCATGGGAGCTGTCTCTGCAATTTTTTTCAAGAAAGGGCTAAAGCTTAAGTAAAGACTGATTAGTGATAGCTTACCACCCGTGTCGCAAAATTTATAGTAGATTATTGTGGGCGGTTGCGGGCGAGATAAAAGGAAAAAGGGCCTGAAAGCATCTGCTTTCAGGCCCTTAAAAAAGAGGTCTTGCGTCAAACAAAAAAACGGGGAGGTTATAAGTCTCCCCGTTTTCCGGGTGCTTAAGAACAATAAGCCTTACAGTCTAAAAAGCATCTCGCTGTAAGTAGGAACAGGCCACAGATCCTGGGGCATGATTTCCTCAAGGGCGTCGATATCGCTGCGCAGCTCGGTGGCGGTGCTGAAAACCTTGTCGCGGTAAGCGGCAGCCTGTTTGTCAACCTTGTCAATGCCTTGCGCCTTAGCGGTTTCAGTCTCCAGTTTGGCCAGTTTTTTGCTGGCGGAGTCGAGCAGTTTGCCGACCTTGGCCAACAGATCCTTCTGGACGCCGGCCGCCTTGCCCGCAACGGCAATGGAGTTGCCGAGCTCGGTCATGAACCGGATGGCCGCCGGAATATACTGACGTTTGGTCATCTGAATAACGGTCATGGCCTCGATATTGATATGTTTTGCATACTGCTCGGTGTAAATCTCATAGCGGGAATGCAGCTCATCCTTGCTCAGCACCTCGTACTTGCCGAACATCTTGATGGCTTTGGGGGTGATAAAGGATTTAAGAGCATCCGGGGAGGTCTTGGTGTTGGGCAACCCGCGTTTTTCCGCCTCGGTGGCCCACTCCGCCGAGTAGTTGTTGCCGTTGAAGATGATGCGGCTATGCTTGTCCACGGTGTCTTTGACAATGGCCTGGATTTCCTTGTTAACGTCCTTGGCTTTCTCCAGACGGTTGGCGATCTCGTCCAGGGCCTCGGCGGTAATGGTGTTCAGGGCCACGTTGGGACCGGAGATGGACTGGGAAGAGCCGACCATGCGGAATTCGAATTTATTGCCGGTAAAGGCAAAGGGTGAGGTCCGGTTCCGGTCGCTGTTGTCCTTGGGCAGTTCGGGTAGGGTGTCGACCCCGATCTTCAGATAACTGCAAGAGCCTTTGGAACAAACCTTCTTGCCGGCCGCCAGGTTGGTCAGGACGTCGGTGAGATCCTGGCCCAGGAAAGCGGAGATAATGGCCGGGGGGGCCTCGTTGGCGCCGAGACGGTGGTCATTGCCGGAGCTGGCGCAGGTGCCGCGCAGGATGTCGGCATGGGTGTCGACCGCCTTGAGCATGGCGCAGAGGAAAACCAGGAACTGGGCATTGTCTTCCGGGGTGCTGCCCGGTTCGAGCAGGTTGACGCCGTCGTTGGTGGACAGAGAGTAGTTGTTGTGTTTGCCCGAGCCGTTGACGCCGGCGTAAGGTTTTTCGTGGAGCAGGCAGATCATGTCATGGCGCAGGGCCACCTTCTGCATGGTTTCCATTACCAGCTGGTTCTGGTCGGCGCCGATATTGACGGAGGTGAAGACCGGGGCCATTTCGTACTGGGCCGGGGCAACCTCGTTGTGTTTGGTTTTCGAGGTAATGCCCATTTTCCAGAGTTCGATGTCCAGTTCTTTCATGTAGGCGGCAACCCGGTCCTTGATGGCGCCGAAGTACTGGTCTTCGAGCTCCTGGCCCTTGGGGGCCGGGGCGCCGAACAGGGTGCGGCCGCAGGTGATCAGGTCAAGGCGCTGCAGGTAGTACTCTTTGTCGACCAGGAAGTATTCCTGCTCGGCGCCGACGGAAGCCTTGACGCTTTTGGCGGTGGTGTTGCCCATGGCCTTGAGTACGCGCATGGCTTGGGTGGAGACCGCGGCCATGGAACGCAGCAGCGGGGTTTTCTTGTCCAGGGCCTCGCCTTTGTATGAGCAGAAGGCGGTGGGAATGCAGAGGGTCACATCGCCGGAGGCGTCTTCTTTGAGGAAGGCGGGCGAGGTGCAGTCCCAGGCGGTGTAACCGCGGGCTTCGAAGGTGACGCGCAGGCCGCCGCTCGGAAAGGATGACGCATCGGGCTCACCCTGAATCAGCTGTTTGCCGGAGAACTCCATGATAACGCTGCCGTCGTCGGTGGGGGCAATGAAGGAGTCGTGTTTCTCGGCGGTGGCGCCGGTGAGGGGCTGAAACCAGTGGGTGTAGTGGGTGGCGCCCTTCTCGATGGCCCAATCCTTCATGGCATTGGCCACCACGGCAGCGATATCCGCCTGCAGGGGCAGACCCTGGTCGATGGTGGATTTCAGCCCTTTGTAAGTCTCTTTGGGCAGCCTCTCCTTCATGACCTTGTCATTGAAGACGTTGCCGCCGAAGTATTCGGGAACACTCATATTCATTTCGTCACACATTTTGTTGCCTCCTTAATCGGTTTTTCTGAAAAAAACAGTATATGTCCCGAACCCTTACCAGGCAGGGGGGAAGGGAATATGCCTTGTTCTGCCGGCAGCCGCCGGCAATGTTTATAAAATAGCCATATGCATGGCTAATGTTACCTCTAATGTAAACTGTATGTTTTGACGCCGCACTCCGCATTGCCGCCGGCCACATAAAGCAAGGCACGGGTGACCTCCTCCTGGAAATCGCGGGCGTTGATCTTGGTGCCAAAGCTGTCCAGGGTGTAAAAAACATCAACAACCTGGTCGCCTTCGCTGCCGATTTTGGCCCGGTGAATGTTGATCTCAAAATCCGCCAGGGTCCGGGTGATATCGTAGAGCAAGCCGGGTCGGTCATTGGCAAAGACTTCGACGATGGTGTACTGCGTTGAAGAGTTATTGTCAATGATTACCCTGGGAGGGGTTTTGATCCCTTTTTGCTCGTTATTACGGAAAGATGTTTTGAATTTATTGACCAGGCGATGGGTCAGGCCGAGCCTATTTTTAAGCGCCAGATTAAGATCCTCGCTTAGCTTTTCCCAATTCAGTTCCTGGTAGGTCAGATCGGTGGTCGGTCGGATGTTGAGCAGGTCGACCGCCACTCCGTTCTTCCAGGTAAAAATCTGGGCGCCGATAACATGAAGGCCGTGCAGGACAAGGGTTCCGCAGATTTTCGAGAGCAGGCCCGTGCAGTCCTTGCTGATGACCAGCACCGACCCGCAGGGGCCGTTGTCTTCATGTTCAACGATGGCCATGGTCTGATCGGTTAGTTCCGCCTGCAATTTCAGGTGGTGGGCGACCTCCTCCGGCTTGAAGTTGAGCAGGTATTCCTCCGGCAGGATGGCCAGGTCAATTTTCTTGTCGGCTACCAGTTCACAGATTCGATCCTGAAGCCATTCCACCCCTTGACTCATATCCGGCAGTTTGAGTTCACTGCGTTCGAGCAGGTGAGTGATTTTAAGGGAAAGCTCCAAGAGCAGGCTGTCTTTCCAATCGTTCCAGGCGGTGGGGCCGGTGGCCTTGGCATCGGCCAGGGAGAGGAGGTAGAGCATGGCCAGCCGTTCCGGGCTTTTGATCTGTTTGGCGCATTCCCGAATAAACTCTTCGTCTTCAAGGTCGCGTCTTAAGGCGGTGATGGTGAGGAAGAGATGTTTCTCAATCAAAAAACAGAGGCAGTTTACCTCATCCTCGGCCATTGCCAGTCGCTCGCCGATCTGGCGGGCAAGTTCGGCTCCCCGCTGGGAATGGTCATCGCGGTGGCCTTTGCCGATATCATGCAACAGGGCGGCCAGCAGGAGAATCTGCGGGGAATTGATGTTGGCGAAGGGGGTTTCTTTGGCAAAAAGGTTTTTGACCTCGGAAACGCTCTGCAGCAGATGGCGGTCAACGGTGTTGATGTGATACACATCGTGCTGGGCCAGTGAATGCACCTGGTTGAATTCGGGGATGTAGGCGGTGAGCAGACCGGTGTCCAGCATGGTGGCCAGTATTTTGCCGGGGTTGTCGGCCAGGTGCAGGATTTCGAAAAAGGCCTTGGCCATTCGCTTTGATCGCCTGAGTTTGTCGTCGATCAGGTGCAGGTTGGCGCTTACCAGCTTGCGGCTGCGGTGATGAATTTTCAGGCCGGTTCTGGCCGCCTGGCTAAAGATCCGGAGCAGCAGATAGGGGCGCTTGTTGATCAGTTCCTGGTCGGTGAGATGGAGGCGGCCGGCCCGGACGGTAATGCCCGGCTCAATGGTTTGTTCCGTGGTCATCGGCCGCGCGGCGCCCAGGGTTTCATCCACATGTTCAAAGAAGAGGTCGGTGGTGGTGGCAATGGTTTGCAGGTGGCGGTAGAGATCCTGCATAAAGCGTTCAACCCCCAGTACGCCGTTGCTGTTGCTGTACTTGAAGGCCTTGGCCATTTCTTCCTGGTGTTCGAAAAAAAGTTGGTCGTTTTTTCGGCCGCTTAAGTAATGGAGGCGGTTGCGGATTTTTACCAGATGGTTCCACGCCTGTTCAAAGTCGCTCATTTCCCGGCTGGTCAACAGGCCCGCATCGTTGATCTCTTTCAGGTTCTGCAGGCTGAACAGGGCCTGGGCCACCCAGAGCATGGCGTGAATATCCCGAAAGCCGCCGCGGCTTTCCTTGATATTGGGCTCAAGCCGGTAGCTGTGCATGCCGTAACGGCTATGGCGTTCAAGGCGATGGTACATCATGTTCTGTAAAAAGTCCTGTCGGTGGCCTTCAATAAGTTGCTGGCGGAAGGCTTGCTTAAGCTCGTCAAAAAGTTCGGTTGAACCTGCCAGGGGGCGGGCATCCAGCAAGGAAACCTGAAAAAAGAAATCGTTTCTGGCATCGATCAGGCAGGCCTCGGTGGTGCGTACTCCGTGGCCGACTTCAAGTCCGGCGTCCCATAACGGATAAAACAGAGCCTCGGTAACTGCGGGCAGTCTCTTTTCGGCCGCAGGGGTATGCAGCAGCAAAAGGTCGATGTCGGAGAAGGGAAAAAGTTCCCTGCGCCCATAACCTCCAAGTGCAGTAAGGACCATTCCTTCCTGCGCCTCCGGGCACTTGGCAAAGCACTCGGCCAGATAATCATCGATGAGGCGCGAGTTTTTGTGGAGAAGGGCTTGCCCGCTTAAACCTTGGCGCCAAAGATATTCAAGGGCGTCCCGCTTTGCCCGTAGCTCTAAATCCACCTAGATGGCCTCTTTGCCTCTTTCTCCGGTGCGGACCCTGATCACGTCTTCAACCGGCAGGACAAAGATTTTACCGTCGCCGATTTTGCCGGTGTTGGCGGCATTACGGATGCGCTCAACAACCTCGTCCACCAGGCTCGCCTCGATTATGATTTCGAGTTTAACCTTGGGAATGAAGTCGACAATGTATTCCGCGCCCCGGTATATCTCTTTATGGCCCTTTTGCCGACCATAGCCTTTGACTTCGGAAATAGTCATGCCTTTGATGCCGATCTCGTTTAAGGCCTCTTTGACGTCATCAAGTTTAAAGGGCTTGATTATTGCCTCGATTTTTTTCATCGTATTCTCCTGTTCTCTGAAGTTAAGCCCCGGTCGCCGACGTCGCCGAGGCTTTCATATTATAGTGAATAGCCGATTTCGCTGTGCTGGCTCAGGTCGAGTCCTTCAACTTCCTCTTCCACGCTTACCCGCAGACCGATAATCATATCAATAACTTTAAGGATGATAAAGGTCATCACCACCGAATAACCGATGGTGGTAAAAGCATCCATCGCCTGGATGCCGAGCAGGCCGGGATTGCCGTAAAACAAGCCGTCGGCCCCGCCGGGGTTGACCGCGGTAGAGGCAAAAAGGCCGGTGGCCAAGGCGCCCCAGAGGCCGCCGACGCCGTGGACCCCGACTACGTCCAAGGCATCATCATAGC
Organism: Deltaproteobacteria bacterium; assembly: GCA_013349285.1. Classification (GTDB taxonomy): domain Bacteria; phylum Desulfobacterota; class Desulfobulbia; order Desulfobulbales; family Desulfurivibrionaceae; genus DUZU01. The sequence continues at coordinate 54,261 of DUZU01000001.1, forward strand.
CGATTCTGCTCTTGGCGAAAACCGCAAGGTAACAGATGGCCCCGGCAACCAGGCCGATAATGATTGCCGGAATCGGGCCGACATAGCCGGCGCCCGGGGTAATGGCGACCAGACCGGCAATGCCCCCTGAGGCGGCGCCCAGGGTGGTGGGTTTGCCTTGCACCATCCATTCGGCAACGAGCCAGGAAAGAATGGCGGCGCCGGCCGCTACCTGGGTGGTGAAGAGGGCATTGACCGCAATCCCGTCGGCGGCCAGGGCGCTGCCGGCATTGAAGCCGAACCAGCCGAACCATAATAGACCGGCGCCGAGTACGGTCATCGAGAGGTTGTGGGGATGAAATGATTCACGGCCCCAGCCTTTTCGTTTGCCGAAGACCAGGGCGGCGACCAGGGCGGCCGCCCCTGAGTTGATATGGATGACGGTACCGCCTGCAAAGTCAAGGCCGCCGTGGCCGGCCATCCAGCCGCCGCCCCAAACCCAATGGCAGACCGGCAGGTAGACCAGGGTGCTCCACAGCACGGTGAAAAGCAGAAAGGCGGAGAATTTTACCCGTTCGGCAAAGGTGCCGGTGATCAGGGCCGGGGTAATAACGGCAAACATCAACTGAAAAGCGCAGAATAACAGGTGGGGAATGGTTGCTTCGGCTCCGGGCCCAGGGGTGAGGCCGACGTTTTTGAGCCCGGCCAAGTCGAGGTTGCCGATAAAGCCGCCCACATCCGGACCAAAGGCTAATGAATAGCCGTAAAGCACCCAGATGATGGATACGATTCCCAGGCAGATAAAACTTTGCAGGATTGTGCTTAGCACGTTTTTAGAGCGGACCATGCCCCCATAGAATAAAGCCAGGCCGGGAGTCATCAACATCACCAGGGCCGTGGCAATCAGCATAAAAGCTGTATCTCCACTGTTCATTGGTAAATCCTCTTAAATCTTTATGGAAAATTCTTAATGCCAGGGGGTCCGGACCCTTTTGCGAAAACATGTTATCAAAAAATGATTTCTTGATAACATGTAGCAAGTATCGTGCCTGTTTTGCTGCTTTCGTTTATCTTATTGTTTTTGCGGGTTTTGTGATTGATTCGGACATGGATAATGGTTTTTAAACTTTTACAAAAATGTATATTTGCTACGATTTTGTTACTTTTTTGTTATTTGTTAAGACTGGTTTGGGGTGGGGGAAAAGTAGATGGCCGGGGTTATTGTCGGCGGCATTGCGGTTAGCCGGGGTGGTTAGCTTACAGGCGGCTGGCAGAGAGCTTTCGCCATCAGGCTCAAACTCGGTGGGGTTTGAAAAAAAATACCTTATCAGCTGAGGCGGTAGCGGGTGAAGATTATTGATTCGATTGGTCCCTCCGGCCATTGTTTTTGGAGCCAGGCCTTTAGCTTCCGATTCATTTCCCCGCGGGCCAGGGAAAAACGGTGTAATTCTTCCAGGGGCCGGTTTTTGTAAAATTGATAAATAATGTCCCTGACAAAAGGCTTTTTGTCCGCCGGTAGCTCTTCCTTTTCATCCATCATCGTTACCAGGGTGATATCAACCAGGACAAAGGTCAGGGCCTGATCGTTCTGCTGGCTGTGCACCGGAATAAAGAATGGGGAGAAAATCCATTTTTTTCTGGTTTGCTCCGGGATGGTCTGTTCCAAGGGCAGGTTTTCATCGATTTGGCTTGGTAGGGTGGCCTCGGGAATAGCCGCTTCCTGGTTGAGGTCGGCGGTTGCCTGCAGTTTTGCCAAGTCGTTGTCCGGGGCGGGCGGTTGGCTGATCAGCAAGATAAGCGCAACGCCAAGTAAGGCAAGCAGCACATAGGTCGGATAGCGGAAGTAGACCGGGAGGGCCTGTAGGCGATGCAGCTGCTTGGCGGTTGCCGTTTTTATGGCAATGAAGAGGGTGACCAGGGCTGCCTTTAAAGAAGGCGTCGCTGCATCTCCCGTCACGGCTTCCTGGGTAACCGGCCCGGTCGGACTTTGTTTTAAGGGTAGCGTTGAATCCAGGCTTGATGAGCCTTTGGCGCCATGGGCGCCTTCTTCATCAAGGAAAAAATCATCTTCTCCTTCTTCGCCTTCCTCGGAGAAGAACATGTCGTCTTCAGCCTGGAAGGCGGACTCCCAATCGTCTCCCCAATCATTTTCTTTACCGCTGTCAGCTGCCGGCTGGCTTGATAATTCCTCGTCAGTGGGAATCTTGTCATTTGCCATTGATTGATTTTAACTGAAGATCTTATCCAGTTTTTCGGAAAGCGTGTCAGCGGTGAAGGGCTTGACGATGTACTGGCTTACTTTGGCCTTGACGGCAAGGATAATGTTGTCCTGCTGCGCTTCGGCGGTAACCATGATGAAGGGGGTGTTGGCCATGCCGGCATCGCCCCGCACCGCCTTGAGCAGGTCCAGGCCCGTCATTTTAGGCATGTTCCAGTCGGAGATGATCAGGTCGATTTTTTGTGATTTTAAAACATCAAGCGCAGTGGTGCCGTCATCAGCCTCTATAATATTTTTAAAGCCAAGCTGGGTCAGAATATTTTTTACAATTCGGCGCATGGTGGCAAAGTCGTCTACCACAAGAACCTTCATGTTTGGATTGGTGACCATGATACCTCCCTAAAACATCATAATAAGAACTGCTTGATGTCGGATTTTATATGTTAAATTATAATTATTCAATGAGTGAATTTATTGTACATGCATTAAATTAATTTTAAAATAAAAAAAAATACAAAAAAAAACAGATAATTGTGATGGGTGGGTATTTTGCGGCCATTATCAATTATCTTAGTCGGTGATGGCTTTTTTTAATTTGGCGCGGAGTCTGAACATTGCCTTGCTGTGCATCTGGGAAATTCTTGATTCGGTATAACCGAGAACCTCGCCGATCTCTTTCATGGTTAATTCTTCTTGATAATATAACGAAACCGTAAGTTTTTCCTTCTCCGGTAGTTCCATGATCGCGGTGGCGATTAATTCTCTGAACTGTGACATGTTGAGGGCGGCAAAGGGGTCGTTGCCATCCATGGCAAAGGTGTCGACCAGGTCCGGCATTGCCGACTCGGCAGATTTTTGCCGCAAAAACTCTATGTCCATAAAGCTGACGGCCTTGGTTTCGTCCAGCAGTTTGTGAAAGCCTTCCATGTCTACGGACATGGCTTGGGCTACTTCTTCATCGGTGGCCGGTCGGCCAAGTTTTTTCTCCAGGTCGGCATAGGTTTTTTCAAGATCCGTTATCTTGCGGCGGACCGAACGGGGCACCCAATCCAGGGACCGTAATTCATCCAGCATGGCGCCTTTAATCCGAAATTCAGCATAGGTTTTGAACTGAACGTTTTTGGCAAGATCAAATTTGTTGATGGCGTCAATCAGGCCGATGATTCCGCAACTGATCAGGTCGTCGACCGCCACCTGGGGCGGAAGGCGTGAGGCCAGTCGGGCCGCAATGTATTTAATCAGCGGCGTATAGGTAAGGATCAACTCATTACGTTTTTCGTTGTCCATTTTTCCGGACTGATCGAAAAAAGTGTTGGTGTAGTCCTTAAATTTTGGTGACTGCTGTTTGATCATAGTTGGTAGATTCATATTGTAAAATGTGCAGTTTGCTTAAGGTTAAAAAATTATATTACAAATCAAGGAGTCCCTGCCAGAAAAATTTTATATTGCCGTCCGCTTTCGTGTCCGGATCTTCTTGGGAAATCTGGTCGGATAGTCTTTTTATCATTTTACTCGACGGCGCATCCGGGTAGATATCGGTCACCAATCGCTGCTCCCGTACGGCGGTAGGCAGTTTGCTGTCATAGGGAATATGTCCCAAGTAGTCCAATGATAATGAATTTAAAAATCGGTCCGTGACAATGCTGAGTTTTTTAAAAACGGAAAGCGCCTCTTTTTCCGAACGGGATTGGTTGATGAGGATTCTGAATTTTTTCACATCATGCCGGCCGGAAAGAACCTTGATCAAGGCGTAGGCGTCGGTGAGCGAGGTCGGCTCCGGGGTGAGAACAATGATCCGTTCCTGGGCGGCCAGGTTGAAATAGATCACATTGTTGTTGATCCCGGCCGAGGAGTCGATGAGCATAATGTCGATATTTTTGGCCAGCCCATCCATTTCCGAGAGAAAATAGAGGCGCTGTTCTTCGGTAAGGTCGGCCATCTCCATGATTCCGGAGCTGGCTGGCAGGATTCGTAAGCCCCCCGGCACCTCGATCAGGATTTCGGGCAGGGTTTTTTCCCCGGTGAAAACGTGATGCAGGTTGTAGCGGGGGGTAAGGCCCAGCAGGATATCGACGTTGGCCAGGTTGAGATCCGCGTCCAGGATCAGAACCCTTTTGCCGGTTTTGGCCAGGGAAAAGCCGAGATTGGTGACAATGTTGCTCTTGCCGACGCCGCCCTTGCCGCTGCTGACACAGATCACCCTTGGCGTTGTAGCTTTCATGCTTGGTGACTTAGCGGTACGTGTTTTTGTCATAATCCGTTCCAATGTTTCTGCCTGATTCATTATCTTGTCCTGTAGGTCACTGGGTCCACTGACCCTGGGTTTCATTTTCAAACTCGGTGATCGCCGCCGGCCAGCCCTGGCCGAATAAGGTCTGCAGGAACTCTTTGGAGGCCAGCAGAAAATCTTCCGGCACCCTTTGTCCGGTGCAGAGGCAGGAGATTGGGATGCTGGTGTCCGCCACCTGTTGGCACAGGGTGGCATAGGCTCTGGTCTCGTCAAGTTTGGCCAGGATCAGTCCTTTTACCTTGAGTGGCTGGTAGGTGTTGATGATATGTTGCAGATCCTCTTTTTTGAGGGTGGCATTTAAAACGAGGTGGGGTTCGATCCGGGTTGAGGCGGCAAACCATTCCTGTAGTTCTGTGATGTGTTTCAAATCGTAAGGGCTCTTGCCGGCGGTATCGATAATAATCAGATCTTTGTCCTGATGGCGGGCAATGGCGGCGGCCAGATCTTTTTTCCGCAGGGCGATTTCGCAGGGCAGGCGCATGATTCTGGCATAGGTTCTGAGTTGGTCGGTGGCGCCGATCCGATAACAGTCCATGGAGAGCAGGGCCACCTTGAGCCCTTCGTGGATGGAGTGCCATGCCGCGATCTTGGCCGCGGTTGTTGTCTTGCCGACCCCGGTGGGGCCGACCAGGGCCACCACGGTGGGGGTGTTGCGCAGTTTTACCTTCAGCGGCTTGATCTGCAGCTTGTCGATAATTTTGTCCCGCCATTGGGCGACCTGTTTGGGGTCGGGCCGGAGGTTGCGGGACTGGGCGGCGGCCGCCCCATTGTTGGGCAGCTGCTCGTCCAAGGCGGTTTTCGCATTATGCTGGCGTTTTAAAAAGCTGGTAAAGCGCATCTTTAGATCACTTGATTCCAGGTGGATTTTTTCGCTTTGAGTTGCGGCAGGGTTTATTTTTGCCGCAAGCTTGCGATCAAATTCGCCGGGGGGAGCCGGGGCGTCTGTTGCCGGCATACGGCGGGCGGGCTGGTAGCCGTAACCCATGGCCGGGGCCAATGGTTCTTCGCCGATGGGCTCATCCGGCGGCGGGACGATAAGCGGGTCCTGGTCATATTCCATGGCCGCCACCACTTCCACCCTCGGACGGCCCGGTGCTCCGCCGTCCGTATTTTTGGTCAAGTGGCGGGTAGAGAGGATAACGGCGTTTTCACCCAACTCTTTTTTGATCATGATGAGGGCGGCCGTGGTGTCCGTGGCCTCGAAGCGCTTGATCCGCATTGTATCTCCTGTTTATTCCTTACTTTCTCTTGTTGAGCTCGATGGTGCCCAGCGACTGCAGTTTGGACTGGGTGGTTAATTCATTATGGGAAAGTACCATAACCTGGGGCATAAATCTTTCCATGAGTTTTCTGAAATGGCGGCGGACGGTGGGGGAGCAGATGACAATGGGCTGATGTCCTTCGCTGGAAACTTTTTCCACCAGTTTTTTGGTTGCTTCCAAAATGGTCTGGGCCAGGTTGGGTTCCATGTTCATGTAGGCGCCCTGGTCGGTTTGCTGGATTGACTCCCGCATCAGGTCTTCAATCTGGGTGGAAATGGTCAGCACCGAAAGCCCGCCCTGGTCATCGGTGTAGTTGTGCACTATGGAGCGGGCCAGTTTCTGGCGCACATATTCGGTGAGAATGCTGGGATCCTTGCCCATGGGCGCGAAGTCGGCCAGGGTCTCGCAGATGGTGAGCAGGTCGCGGATGGAGACCCTTTCCCGCAGGAGATTCTGCAGAACCTTCTGCACCACGCCCAGGGGCAGCAGGTTGGGCACCAGTTCCTCCACCACCTTGGGATGGGTCTTGGCCAGATTGTCGAGCAGTTTCTGGGTGTCCTGGCGACCGAGCAGTTCGTCGGCATGGATCCGCAGGCTCTCGGTGAGATGGGTGGCCACCACCGTTGAGGGGTCGACCACGGTGTAGCCCGCCACCTGGGCTTCGTCTCTTTTGTCCTCGGCGATCCACAGGGCCGGCAGCTGGAAGGCCGGTTCCATGGTGGGGATGCCCTCGATCTCCCGCTTGGCCATGCCGGAATCCATGGCCAGCAGGTGGTTCATCATGATTTCGCCCCGGCTGATTTCCACCCCTTTGAGCAACAGGACGTATTCATCCGGTTTGAGCTGCAGGTTGTCGCGGACATGTAACGGCGGGATAATCATGCCCATGTCCATGGCAAACTGGCGGCGGATGGCGCGGATCCGTTCCAGCAGATCGCCTTCCTGGCTCTCGTCGACCAGGGGAATAAGGCCGTAGCCCACCTCCAGCTGCAGCATGTCGAGGGGAAGCAGGGCCTCCACCGTTTCCGGGGCGCCGGCCGGCGGGGTTTCCGCTTTATGCTTTTCTTCCTCGGCCGCTTCCTTGGCCTCCTGGTCGACCGCGCCTTTCTGGAAGGCCAGCCAGGCGATGCCGCCCATGCCGGTGCCCAGAAGAAGAAAAGGCAGATGGGGCAGGCCGGGGATCAGGCCGAAGATCATGATGATCCCGGAGGATACCGCCAGGGCCTGGGGCTGCATGCCGAACTGCTGCATGAATTCCTTGCCCATGCTCACGTCGGAGGCGGCCCGGCTGACGATGATACCGGCCGAGGTGGAGATGATCAGCGAGGGGATCTGGGAGACCAGGCCGTCGCCGATGGTGAGCAGGGTATAGGTTTCCGCGGCCTGAGCCACCCGCATTTTTTGCAGAACCACGCCGATGAACAGGCCGCCGAGGACGTTGATCACCATGATCACCAGACTGGCGACCGCCTCGCCGCGGACGAATTTGCTGGCACCGTCCATGGCCCCGTAAAATTCCGATTGTTGGCTGATTTCCTTGCGCCGTTTCTTGGCCTCGTCTTCGCGGATCAAGCCGGCGTTAAGGTCGGCGTCAATGGCCATCTGCTTGCCCGGCATGGCGTCCAGGGTGAAACGGGCCGCCACCTCGGCGATTCGGCCCGAACCCTTGGTGATAACGATGAAGTTGATCAGAACCATGATCAGGAAGATGATCAGACCCACGGCAAAGCTGCCGCCCACCACAAATTGACCGAAGGCCTGGATAACCTGGCCCACCGCCCCTGCTCCTTCGTGGCCGTGCAGCAGGATAAGCCGGGTGGAGGCGATGTTGAGGGCCAGGCGGAACAGGGTGGTGATCAGCAGCAAGGACGGAAAGGAGGAGAAATCGAGCGGATTGACGTTGTACATGCTCATCAGCAGGATCACCAGGCCCACGGTGATACTCAAGGAGAGCAAAAGATCGAGGATGATGGTCGGCAGCGGGATGATCATGACCATGAGAATGGCCACTACGCCCACCGCCACCACGAGGCTGGACAGCTCGATGTTGACCGCTTTCAAACCTGTTAATGTTTCTGTCTTATCCGCCATAATCTATGATTCCGTAAATCCTTTTATGCGCTTTTGCGTTTGGTGTTGAAGACGTAAGCCATTACTTCCGCCACTGCCTGGAACAGGTTCTCGGGAATGGGTTCATTCAAATCCACACTTTTGTAAAGGGCCTGGGCCAGTGGTTTATCTTCCACCAGGGGGATATTGTTTTCCGCGGCGATTTCCTTGATGCGTTGGGCGATAAGCCCGGCCCCCTTGGCGACCACCATCGGGGCGGTCATGGCCAGCGGGTTGTATTTGAGGGCGATGGCCAGCCGGGTCGGGTTGGTGATGACCACATCGGCCTTGGGCACTTCCGACATCATGCGCTGGCGGGCCATTTCCATCTGGATCGCCCGAATCCGCCCCTTGACATGGGGGTCGCCGTCGGTCTGCTTGGCTTCATCCTTGACCTCCTGCTTGGTCATCTTCATTTTTTCCATGAACTGCCAGCGTTGGAAGGCGTAGTCGGCAACGGCCAGCAGGGCGATGATCAGGGCCGCCTTTAAAAAGATCCAGAAGGCGACCTTGCTCATGAAGATAAGGATGGTGATCGGTTCGCTGTCCATCAGCGGCAGGACGTGCGAGATGACCTTGCTTACTTCGGAATAGGCCACATAGCCGACGATGGTGATCTTGGCCACTGACTTTACGGTGTTGGCCATGGTCTGCTTGGAAAACATCTGGGCGAGGCCCTTGATCACATTGAGTTTGTCCAGTTTGGGGGTGATCTTCTCGGTTGAGAACAGGACCCCGACCTGGGCATAGTTGGCCACCAGGGCCGTGACAAAGATCACGGTCATGATCGGCGCCAGCAGAAGGCCGGCGTTGGCCATGCCGTTGCGGGTAATGATCGGGATTTCGGCCACGGTGATTTGCATGGAATGCAGGTTTCCGAGATAATGTTTAAGGATCATATAAAATTGTTCCAGAATCAGGTTGCTGGTCGAGTAAAGGGTGAGCAGCCCTGCCAGCAGGACCGCGGCGGACGGCAGTTCCATGCTTTTCGCCACATCGCCCTTTTTGCGGGCATCCGCAATTCGACGCGAGGTCGGGTCTTCTGTTTTTTCCTGGCCTGAGGACTCTTCCGCCACTTTTTATCCACCCATGCCCATGCCCAGCTGCGGTAGCAGCCTGGCCAGCATTTCAAAATTAGTCAACATCAACGGTAAGAAGTATGCTAATGAAAGTCCTGCAAAAATCAGGCCAAGGCTGATATTCAGGGGCATGCCCACGATCAGGATCTGGATCTGGGGCACGGTTTTGGCGATGATGCCCATGGAGACGTGGGCAAAAAAGAGGACGGCCCCGGCCGGGGCCATGATCTTGATCGCCAGCACGAACATATGGCCGGCCCCGTTGATGATCCCGTTGAAGGTCGCCTCGGTCAGGTGCAGCTGGCCGGGGGGCAGCCAATTGAAGCTCTCGACCATGGTGGAGAAGAACATGTGATGGCCGTCAATGCTTAAAAAAATCAGGATGGCGGCAATATTCCAGAGCATGCCGATCGGGGCGACCTGGGTGCCGGCCTGGGGGTCCATGACCGCGGCCATGCCCATCCCCATCTGGATGCCGACCATCATCCCGGCGATCTCCATGGATGCGAACACAAAACGGGCGAAAATAGCTAAAATGGCGCCGAACACCACCTCGGTCAGAACCAGGAGGACAAAGCTTAACGGCGGCCCGCTAAGGATCTGCGGGTTGACCTTAAGCACCGGCATCAGGACCAGGGAGGTCATCAGGGTCAGCAGGATCTTGACCTGGGCCGGGACACTGCGCGAACCGATGATGGGCATGAAGAAGAGAAGGGGGGCGACCCTCGTCAAAATGATGACCATTGTCAAAATCTGGTCCATGGTCCAGTTGATGATGGAGGCTTCCAGCATAACTTAATTCCGCTAATGGATAATATTCGGCAGGCTCGTAATCAGGTCGTTGGTGTAATCGACAAGCTTAGTCACCATCCATGAGGCGAGGAACATCAAGGTGAACATAACCGCGACGATTTTGGGGACAAAGGTCAGGGTCATTTCCTGAATCTGGGTGATGGCCTGGAACAGGGAGATGATCAGCCCCACCACCATGGCCACCGCCAGCGGCGGGGCGGCCAGGATCATGGTCATGGTCAGCGCGTTTTGTACCAGATTGATGGCTTCATTGGCGGTCATTGGTTTATACCCCGAAGCTCTTGACCAGGGAGCCGACAATCAGATACCAGCCGTCCACCAGCACAAAGAGGAGAAGTTTGAACGGCAGCGAGACCATGACCGGGGGCAGCATCATCATACCCATGGACAGCAGGATACTGGCCACCACCAGGTCGATAACCAGAAAGGGCAGGAACAGGACAAAGCCGATGGTAAAGGCGGTTTTCAGCTCACTGATCATAAAGGCCGGGATGAGCACGGCGGTGGAGACCTCTTCCTTGTTTTCCGGTTTCGGCGCCTTAGATAATGAGAGGAAGAGTTGCAGGTCTTTTTCCCTGGTCTGTTTGAACATAAAGGCGCGCAGCGGCAGGCTGGCCTCCTGCAGGGCCTGCTCCGCGTTGATCTCGCCGGCCATGTACGGTTTTACCGCCGACTCGTTTATCTTGCCGAAGACCGGGGTCATGATGAAAACGGTCAGAAACAGAGCCAGGCCGATCAATACCTGGGTCGGCGGCTGCTGCTGGGTGCCCAGGGCGCTGCGCAGAAATGAAAAGCTGATCACCAGTCGGGTGAAACAGGTCATCATCAGCAGGATGGCCGGGGCCATGGAGAGCACGGTGAAGATCAGCAGGATTTCAATGAGCGCCGAGACCTGTTGCGGCGATTGCGCCTCCGCCAGGCCGATTTGCAGGGAGGGCAGGGTGACGGCCGGGCAAAGTTGCGGCAGCAGCACGATCAGCAGCAGGGCCGGCAGCGGGATAAATCGCAGCCGGGCATGTTGTCTTGAAGTTGAGCAGGGCAAATGGGTTAAACGCAATTCGGCCACCTTAGGCATCCTGTTTGGTAATTTTGTGTTTTCGGCCGGCCTTGTGCAGGGCCGAGGCAAAGGAGAAAGCGGTGGCCTCGGCTTTTGAGTCTGCGGCAATTATCTGCTCAATGGTCGCCTGGTTGTCAATCTTGGTCAGCAGGTTGATGTTTTGTTCGGTGATGCCGACCACGATGTACTCCTCGCCTATTTTAAGAATAGACACCTGTTTTTTGGGGCCCACCAGCTTGCTTTGGATGATTTTAATCAGGCCGGTTTGCCGATTGCCGGTTTCGGTAAGGCCGGCTTTTCGGATAAAATAGAGCAAGAGCAGCATCAGGCCGACCACGATCGCCAATGAGCCCAGGGTCTTAAAGATGGCGTCGGTCATGGAGATGGTTTCCTGGTTGCCGCCCAACAGCGGCGCAGGGTCGGCGCCTTGGGCCGCCGTCGCGAGCATTGTCGGCATCAAGATACCGCTCAACCAGAGACCGGCGGTGACTGTCTTGCCCGGCCGCGGCAAGCGGTTAACAGATAGTGGCGGTGAAATTCTCATAGGGTGAGCGCGCTTATTAACCGATGTTTTTGATGCGGTCGGCCTGGCTGATGATTTCCGTTATCCTGATTCCGAAGCGTTCGTTGACGACAATAACCTCGCCTTTGCCCAGGAGCTTATGGTTGACGAAAATTTCCACCGGCTCGCCCGCTGCCTTGTCCAGTTCCACAACCGAGCCCTGGGTAAGCTGGAGCATCTTGTTGATGATCATTTTGGTGTGGCCAAGTTCCACGGTAATTTCCAGAGGAATATCCAGCAGGAAATCAAGGTTCTGGCTGCCGGTCTGGGCGCCGCCGGCGTCCTCAAGTTCATCAAAGTTGGCGGACCGTGGGGCTTTGCTTGCGTCTTGATCGGCAAGAGCGGCCGCCCAATCGTCACCGGCTTCCTCGGTGTTGATGGCATCATCCAAAGGTTCGTCAGCCATGGTAGTTCTCCTTGTTCATAAAATGGTCGTCCTAAAGCGACTCGAGTAATTTTGCTAAAAAAACAGGCCGCAAATTGCTTAAAATTTATTCCCGTTCCGGGTCAAGTACTTTTTTCTTGATCAGTAGTGCGTTGTTGCCGCGATGGATCCCCGGGGTGCCCATGTATTTGCGTTCCCCGGCGGCAAAGGCGGGCAGCAGGTCGGTAGTTCTCCGTTCGAGCTGGATGATGTCGCCGACTTCCAGCTCCATGATGTCACCGGCCGGAATCGTTGCCTTGCCGAGTTCCACCCGGAAATCAACCGCAACATTTTTGATGTTTTCGGTGAGCACCCGGCGAATGCTGATATCCTCTTCGCTCTGCTCGCGTTGGAAGGTGGTGAGCAGTTTGGCCTTTACCGACTCCAGGTTGTTCATGGGGATGCAGACCGTGATGCTGCCCACGGCCCGGTCCATGTCGACATCGTAGCGTGAGATGACCACCACGTCTTCCGGCTGGCAGATCTTGGCAAACTGCGGGTTGATCTCGCTTCGGATGTATTGCACCTTGAGCGGTTGCAGCGAATACCAGGCCTTTTCCAGATCGCTGAGCAGCAGGTTGACCACCCGCCGGATCAGCCGTTGTTCGATGGCCGTGAAATCGCGGCCTTCGATGCGGATATTGCGGATGCCGGTGCCGCCCAGAAAGTTTTCCACCAGGGTAAAAACAAGCTTCGGCTCCAGCACGATCAGGGCGTGACCCCGAAAAGGCGCCATCTTGAAGATCTGGAGACTGCTGGGGACCGGCAAGGTCCGGACAAAGGCGCCAAAGCGTTCCAGTTCCATGGGGGCCGAGGTCAGATCGATGATCCGGCGCAGGGTGGTGGAGAGCGATGTCCGCACCGAGCGCATAAAGGCGTCGGAGATCGCCTCCATGGCCGGCATTTTAACCTGGACGATTCTCTCCTGTCTTGAGAAATCATAAGGCTGGTAGCCGAGGTCTTCCGCTTCAAGCGCCTCTTCCGGCTCCTCGATTTCGCCGCCGGAGATACCTTTTAATAGCGCATCTACCTCGTCCTGGCTGAGAATCTGTTCCATAAGTCTTCTTACACGTGTTATGCGGCGTTACGCCGCTTGCAAAGGCAGGACCCGCCGTGGGTTACTGCACGACAAATTCGGTGAAATAAATATTCTTGATTCGATCCGGCCGCATGATCTGGTTGAAACGCTCCAGCAATTCATCGCGAATCCTGATTTTGCCTTCCGGGGTCATTACTTCCTCAAAGCCGAGGCTGGTGAGCATCATGATCACCATATCGCGGAGTTTGGGGGCAACCAGGGCGGCTTTGGCGGCGGACTCCGGGTTTTCCAATTCGATCTCGATCTTAACCTTGAGGTAGCGCTTGCCTTTCGGGTCGGCCAGGTTGACGACAAACGGTTCAAGGGCATAGATCTCCCCGATTGGCGAGCCAAGGTTTTTTTCGTCGGCGCTTTCCGCATTCTCTTCGATGGCCGGTTTCTGGGCCAGAAATTTTGAGTAGGCAAAAAAACCACCGCCACCAATCAATAAAATGCCGATCCCAAGGGCGATAAAGAACATCATCTTGGATTTTGGCTTAGGGCTCTCGGTATTTTCAGCGGCTTGGGCATCCTTTTCGTCAGCCATGGTCTTCCTCTTTTCGGTGATAAGCAAATGGGGTGGGATTCACCCGGGTCTTAATTTCTTAACGAATCTATTAAGCAAGCTCTGTGCCTAAAGAAATATGTTAATAGTAATTTATATGTAACTAGCCGGTAAATCAATGTGTTTGTAGGGAAAGAATGATTTATTATGGGTAGAGGACGTTTGGTTGGGGCTGGTTTCTTTTGTCATAATTTTGACTAAAGGTTTGGCTGGTGTCAAAATTATGATTTGTTATCATGAATCGTGCTGATTTGATTGGTCGGCGGCAGGGTTGGCCTGATAGACTTAGGGTGGGCGGCCGTTGTCGGCTCTTGGCTGTTGAAGATCGAGGGGCCGGGACCGGGACCGGGGCCGGGGCCGGCGGCCGCCGGATTTATGGATGCTTTTAATTGATGGAAGGGAAAAGGGATGGATCTGCGCAGCGTTGATGTCGGGCTTCTTCCATGTCAACAGTATGATCGGCGATTAATTAAGCAAGGGGTGGCGCGGTTGCTGGCGGCTCTTGAGCTGCAGGTGGCGTTCGGCAGCCGGGTGTTGCTGAAGCCCAATCTCGTTATCGGTGGGCGCAACAACGGCTTGCCCTGCACCAATCCTGAATTTGTGGCGGCGGTGGCGCAATTGTTTGTCGATCATGGGGCCAGGGTCATGGTCAGCGATTCTCCCGCCTTTGGTTCGGCCAAAGGGGTGATGGCCTCCTGTGGCATCACTGAGGCCTTAAAAGGTCTGCCGGTGGAATTGGTGAATTTCAGTGCGGTACGTCGGCTTAAGCTGCCCTGCGGCATTTCGGTCGGCATTGCCCGGCAGGCCCTGGAGTGTGACCTGTTGGTCAATCTGCCCAAGGTCAAGGCCCATGGCCAGCTTTTTGTTTCCTTGGCGGTGAAGAATTATTTCGGCGCCCTGGTCGGTTTCCAAAAGCCGTGGCTGCATGCCAGATACGGTGACGTTGACAACCGTTTTGAATCGTTGTTGATTGATCTGCTTGCGGTGTTACCGAACGGAGTAAGTTTGGTGGACGGGATCGTCGCCATGCATGAGGATGGACCGGCCAACGGTAAACCCTTCCCGTTGGCGGTGATTGGCGGGGCTGTCAACCCGGTGGCGCTGGATACCGCGCTGCTGGCAATATTGAAGCTCTCGCCCGGGCAGAGTCCGCTCTGGCGGGAGGGTGCCCGCCGCAAACTTATCGGCAGCTCGGCCGCCGAACTGGTTTTTCCTCTGGCCGCTCCGGCGCAGCTGGCCGTCGATGGTTTTTCGGCGCCGGAGCGCTTGAAACCGGTGACTTTTCATCCCGGGCGGTTGGTGGTCGGCGCGATAAAGCGCATCATGGCCCGTTTCGATCATCAACCATGATCTTCATCGGATAAAGTGTGAAAGGATACTTTACAATTTTTCCTGAAAATTTTATTCTGCCGCTTTTGAAAATATTGATTACCGCGAATCTTAAGCCGATTAAAAACTTGCAGGGCCTGCGGCCTGGTTGGGCCTGTTTTTTTGTGGGAGCGAAGTTATTCGCGAAAAAATTACAAAATATTCCTCCAGCCGGCTGAAATTTGCAGATAATCAAATAAAATTTGTATCCAAGACCGCATTGCTATTTAACTCTAGAGGAGTGAGGCTATGTTTGACTTGAAGGGTAAAGTTGGGCTGGTGACGGGAAGTTCTCGGGGCATCGGCAAGGCTATCGCGGTTAGGCTTGCCGAAAACGGGGTTGATCTGGTGGTCAACTATGTGCGGCACCGGCAGGATGCCGAAAATACGGCCCGTTTGATCGAGGCCAAGGGCGGCCGCTGTCTGGTGGTTAAGGCCAATGTCGCCAATGACGACGACGTGGCTCAGATGTTTGACCAGGTCAAGGCTCAATACGGCCGGCTCGATTTCTTGATCAGCAACGCCGCCTCCGGGGTGTTGAAGCCGGCCATGGAGTTGAGCAGCCGCCATTGGAATTGGGCCATGGATATCAATGCCCGCGCCCTGCTTACCCTGGCCCAGCAGGCCATGCCTTTGATGCCTGCGGGCGGAAGAATTTTAGCTGTTTCCAGCATGGGGGCGGTCAGAGCCGTTGAAAATTATACGGCGGTCGGCGCTTCCAAGGCGGCCCTGGAATCGTTGGTTCGCCATCTGGCGGTGGAGTTGGGGCCCAAAGGGATAAAGGTCAATACCATCAGCGCCGGGGCGGTTGATACCGAAGCCTTGAAGAAATTTCCCAACCGCAGCCAGATTCTCGGCGGCGCTCTGGAGCGAACCCCCCTGGGCAGGCTGACCACCCCGGAGGATGTGGCGGATGTAGCCCTTTTTCTTTGCAGTGAGCTTTCCCGCATGATCCACGGACAGACCATTGTCGTGGACGGCGGATATTCCATTCGGGCCTAGCCCCTAACCTGTTTTGGTTGCAGGGTCAAGTTGCAGATCTTCTTGGCCGCTCTGACTTGGTTTTAGTTTAATATGAAAGACGCTTTTCAAACTATTTGTCCTCTTATTCTGGCGTCCGGCTCCCCCCGGCGCCATGATTTTTTGACCAATCTCGGGCTTGATTTCACGGTGCGGGTGGCCGATATTGCCGAGAATTGTCTGCCCGGCGAGAAACCGAAGGCCTTTGTCGAAAGGATGGCCTTGGAGAAGGCCCGGGCCGTGGCGGCGTTGGTTGCCGGGGCCTGGGTGCTGGCCGCCGACACGGTGGTGGCGGTTGATGAGCAGATCCTCGGCAAGCCGGAGGATGAGGCCGCGGCCCGGCGGATGTTGATGCTGCTTGCCGGCCGCTGGCATCAGGTCTGGACCGGCTTCTGCCTCTGTTGCAAGGATTCCGGCGAGCAGGTGATCCGCTCGGTCTGCACCGAGGTTTGTTTTATTCCGTTAAGCCCCAATCTGTGCGCCGCCTATGTGGCCACCGGCGAACCGCTGGACAAGGCGGGTTCCTACGGGATCCAGGGGCGGGGCGGGTTTCTGGTCAAGGAAATTCGCGGCTCCTACACCAATGTCGTGGGGCTGCCCCTGGCCGAAGTCTTGGAGGAATTACTGCGCCTTGGGATAATTGCTCCGAATGCCGGTTAGTTTGGTTTTATTTCTTGGTTTGATCTGCTAGGATAATTTGAAATAATTGTTATCTTTCTTGCGGCCCTTTCAGTCGCGCCTTGCCGCATTGGGATGTAAAGCTTTTTCAGCTAAGGAATCACCTGTGCCAACAGCAAAGACCCCCCATCATATCTTTATCGCCCGGCAGCCCATTTTTAAACGCAATATGCGGGTGTTCGCCTATGAGCTTCTTTTTAGAAGCGGGCTGGCTAATTTTTTTGATCCCCGGCAGGATGGTGAAGAGGCTAGTTCCAAGGTTATTACCAACAGTTTTCTTTTGATCGGCATTGCCAAGGTTACCGGCGGCAAAAAAGCCTTTATCAATTTTACCGAAGATATGGTGCTCAGCGGTTATCCCACCCTGTTTCCCAATCGTGATGCCGTGATTGAGATCTTGGAAGATGTGCGGGTGACGGAAGAGGTGGTGGCGGCCTGCCGGGAGCTGGTGGCGCAAGGGTATGTGCTCGCCTTGGATGATTTTCTCTACGATGATCATTTTATTCCTTTGCTTAAAATAGCCAAAATCGTCAAATTCGACATCCGGCAGATGAGCTTTGCCGAGCTTAAGCGGCAGGTGAAGATCGTCAAGCAGTACAAGGTCAAACTGTTGGCGGAAAAGATTGAAACCTTTGAGGAGTTTGAGGCGGTTAAGGAGCTTGGTTTCGATCTTTTTCAGGGTTATTTTTTCAGCAAGCCCAAGATCGTCGAAGGCCGCGATATTCCCGGTTCAAAGTTGCATTATCTCCAGGTGTTGCGGTTGATCGGGGATGAGAATTTTGATTTCAGCAAGCTTGGCGAGCTTATTGCCCGGGATGTTTCCCTGGCCTACAAGTTGCTCAAATATGTTAATTCTGCCTATTTTGCCCGGATGCATGAGGTGGAGTCATTGACCTCGGCGGTGGCCATGCTGGGGGAGCTTAATCTGCGGAAATGGCTGGCCCTGATGATGCTTTCCTATCTGGCCGACGATAAACCCTCCGAGCTTCTGCGGTTGGCCACCTTGCGGGGAAGTTTTTGTGAGTTGATCGCGGTGCGTCTTTTGCGGCGGGGCAGGGATGCCGCCCTGTTTCATACGGCCGGCATGTTTTCTTTGTTGCCGGCCATGCTCGATAAGCCGATGGCTGATATTATCGGGGAGCTGGCCTTGGCCCCCTTGGTAAAAGAGGCATTGCTGGGGCGCGGCGTCAACCCGATCTTTCAGGCCCTGTGCCTGGTCAAGGCCTATGAGCGGGGGGAGTGGGAGCCGGTGTTGACCTTGGTCAATGCCCTGGGGGTTAAACTGGATGATCTGCCGCCTCTGTACGAGGCGGCCCTGGAAACCCTGCTGCTCTTCGATTTTACAGATTAAGAGCGTACATCTTGGAAAAATCGCCGACCTTGAGGAAAAGGCGGGCGATTGCGGTGAGCAGGTTGAGGCGGTTGGTTCGCACGGCCTCATCCTCGGCCATGACCATCACCTCGTCAAAGAAATTATCCACCGCCTCTTTCATCTTGATGATAACGGTGAGCGCCTCTTGGTAGGCTTTTTTCTCAATAAGCGGCAGGGCTTCCTGATAGGTGGCCTGGTAGACCTGGTAAAGCTTTTGCTCGGCCGGGTCACTGAAAAGCTCGGGCTTGATCTCGGTCGCGGAATTGTCCTTGATGATGTTGATCACCCGTTTGAAGGCGCCGGCCAGCAGGGTGAAGGCCTCTTTGTTGCTGATGGCCATCAGCGCCTCGATCCGTTGTCGGCAGTCGATCGGGTCGTCAAACGATACCGAGGTGACCGCCTCCACCGCTTCGATCGGAATCCCCTGATTGGTTAAATCGTTTACAAAGCGGCCTTTGATAAAGTTAAGGATGTTCTCTTTGGCTTCGTCGTGGGCCACGGTAAGTTTGTCGCCGTAGAGGGTCAATCCTTTTTCGATCCAATCCGTGAGAAAGACGTGAAAGCCCTGGGCGGTGATGATGTGGAGCAGCCCCAGGGAAAGGCGGCGCAGGCCGAAGGGGTCGGTGGTGCCGGTGGGGGTCTGGCCGATGCCGAAGCAGCCGATAATGGAGTCAAGCCGGTCGGCCATGCCGACCAGGGCGCCGGGGGTGGAGGTGGGCAGGGCGCCGCCGGCCCGGACCGGCAGATAATGTTCGTGGATGGCCAGGGCGACTTCCGCCGGTTCGCCGTTGAGCAGGGCGTAATCCTTGCCGATGGAGCCTTGCAGGGAAGGAAACTCGCCGACCATGTCGGTCAGCAGGTCTGCCTTGGCAAGATGGGCGCTGCGCCGGGTGGTTGCCAGCAGAGCAGGGGCAAGTTCTTGGGCCAGTAATCCCGCCAGCTCGGTGACCCGCTCGGTTTTTTCCAGCATGGTTCCCAGCTTATTCTGAAAAATAACCCCGTTGAGCTTGGCCACCCGGTCGTTAAGGGAGCTGTGCTGGTCTTCCTTGAAAAAGAAAAAGGCATCTTCGAGCCGGGCCCGGATCACGCGCTGGTGGCCTTCGGCCGCCAGCTTTTTGTCTTTGACCCGGGTGTTGTTGACCGCAATGAAATGGGGCATGAGTTTGCCGCGGTTGTCAACCACGGCAAAATATTTCTGGTGTTCCCGCATTGAGGTGATCAAAACCTCCTGGGGCAGGGCGAGAAAGCGTTCTTCAAAGGTACCGCAGATGGCAAAGGGGCTTTCCACCAGATTGCTCACCGTGGCCAACAGCTCGTCGTCATGCAGGATCAGCCCGCCCACCTCGTCCGCGGCTGCGGTGATCTCGGCCAAGACGGCCCGGCGCCGTTCTTCCTCAACAACCAGAACCTCGGCCTTGCGCAATGTTTCCACATATTGGGAGAAGTTGTTGACCGGGTATTGGCCCTGGTCCATGAAGCGGTGGCCCCGGGTGGTGTTGCCGCTGGTTATTGCGTCAATGGTAAAGGGGATGGTCTGCTCATTATAAACGGCGAGCAGCCACTGGATCGGCCGGGCGAATTGAAAGCGGCCGCTACCCCAGCGCATGGATTTGGGGAAGGATATGCCGCTCACCACTTCGGGCAGTAGTTCGTTGAGTAGTTCGGCGGTGGGGCGGCCTTTTTCCTCAACCTTAAGCATCAGATACTCGCCCTTGGCGGTTTCTATGATCTTGATGTCGTCCACGCTTGCGCCCCGGGATTTGGCAAAGCCGATCGCCGCTTTGGTGGGGTTGCCGTCGCTATCGAAGGCCGCTTTCTTGGGCGGGCCGAGGACATCTTCTTTCCGGTCCGGTTGCTGATCAACAAGATCGGCAACGGTTATTGTCAGACGGCGAGGGGTGGCGGCGCCGCGGATTTCCCGATAGGAAAGGGCCAGCTCCGTGAGCCGGGCGGCGATGATGCTCTGCATCTGCTGTAAGGCCGGGGTAATGTAACCGGCCGGGATTTCCTCGGTGCCTATTTCAAAAAGAAGTTCATGCTGCATGGTGTGGTCTCGTTGCAATCAAGGGTTAGTTGGTGTCTGGCCGTATTTCAGGCCGGACAGCAGTTTCATCGGTCAGTGTTGCATGGTCTTGCTATCGCTTTCCGGCCACTCCAAGGAGGCAAAGGTGGAAAAGCCTTGGGAGAGATTTTCCACCTGGATGGAAAACCACTTTATATCGGGATGGGTTTCCATCTTTTCACCCAGCGCCTTGGTGAGTTCTTCCACGGACAAGGTTTTGCCGCGGGAGTTTTCATCGGTGGGCCAGCTGAGGTCATGGGCGGTAACCGTTTCCGCCATCTGGATCAGGTCCTCGATCCAAATGAAATGCTTGAAGCGGAGCCTGATGTTGGCCCGGCCCCAGTGGCCGAGGGAGCGGGGCATGCCGGCCGCGGCCTGGGGCGGCAAGGGCGGCGCGATGGGGACTTCTATTTCCAGCACCAAGTCGTCAATCTCTTCAAAGGAGCCGTGCATTTTGCATTTGTATTCGTTGATGCTTACGGTTTGGCCGGCAATCGGTTTTCGTTTGAGAAAGTAAGGGAATTCAATCTCAATATGGGCGGCCTCGGCCTGGAGTTTGGCCTTCATTTCCTCGAGGATGAGATGAAAACTTTTCAGATTGATTTCGCCGTGGAACCGGTTGAGGATCTCGACAAACCGGCTCATGTGGGTGCCTTTGAAATGATGGGGCAGGTTGACATACATGTTGACCGTGGCCACGGTCTTCTGGGTCCGGGTGGATTTGTCGAGGACGGTTACCGGGTAGGAGATATTTTTCACCCCGACTTTTTTGATGTTGATGCGTCGATAGTCGCGCTGTCCTTGGATGTCCTTCATCTTGCCGTCAACCGCATTTTTGATCCCGGGGGAATGAATAAAAAAATAAGCCTCTTTGCGAAGAGGCTTAAAGTGAACTTATTAAAATTTTTATGCGCCAAAGTCAATCAGGATAGGTGTTTTTTTACCGCCGCTTTAAGTTCGTCGAGGTTGGCTGATTTGACGATATAGTCGTCCGAGGCCCAGGTTGACAGATCCTGTTTAAACTCCTGGTAGGCGGAACTGAGGATGACCGGCAGGTTGGGGTTTGATTCCTTGATCTGCCTCAAGGCGTCGATGCCGTTCATCCCCGGCATATTAATGTCGAGAATGACCAGGTCCGGGGAGATAATTTTCAGTTTGCCCAGAGCTTCTTCGCCGGACAGGGCGGAATGAACCTCATATCCTTCTTCTTCGAGTTCTTCCCGATAGAGGAGATGGATACTGTCTTCATCGTCAACCAGCAATATCTTTTTCATGATTACCTCTTGTGTCTCAGTAAAAGGGCTGGTACCTGGCCGGCCTTTTTTTATCAAAAAATTAAATCTCTGCGTCTCGAAGGTAGCGGGCGGCTTCTTCGGGGGGAATCGGGTTGATATAAAATCCTGAACCCCATTCAAAGCCTGCGATCATGGTCAGTTTGGGCATGATTTCAAAATGCCAGTGATAATGGCTGAGCGAGTCGGAGCGCAATGGGGCGCTATGTAACACAAAGTTGTATGGGACATTGGGAATGCATTTGTCGAGGCGAAGCATGCATTCGGAAAATATCTCGGAGAGCGCGACGAAATGGTTTTCATCCATGGAGATATAGGATGATGAGTGTTTCTTCGGCAGAATCCACATCTCAAATGGCGAGCGGGGCGCATAGGGGGCAATGGCGATAAACAGTTCGTTTTGCGCGACCAGCCTGATTTTTTGATTGATCTCCTGGCGAATAATGTCGCAGAAGATGCAGCGCTCTTTGTAGCTGTAATATGAGAGGCTGCCTTCAAGTTCCGAGGTGATCATGCGGGGCAGGATCGGCAACGCGATCAGCTGGGAGTGGGAATGCTCCAAAGAGGCGCCCGCCGCCGCCCCATAGTTTTTAAAGATCATTACATAGCTGAAGCGCGGATCTTTGCCCAGATCGGTGATCCGGTCGCGGTAGGCCCGGAACACCCTGATCATCCGGGCGGGAGGCAGGTGGGTGAAGGTCTCATTGTGGTCCGGAGTCTCGATGATAACTTCATGGGCGCCGATACCGTTCATCTTGTCGTAAAGGCCTTCACCTTCCTTGTTAAGGTCGCCTTCGATGATCAGGGCAGGGTATTTGTTGGGAACAACCCTTATTTCCCAGCCCGGTTTATTGGAGGGGCGGTCGGCAGTGTTGCTGTAGCTGAGCACCTCCGGCGGCGTGGTGTTTTCGTTGCCGGGGCAAAGAGGGCAAAATCCGCCTCTGACCGAGTTCTTTTCAATAATGAAATCGGTCGGTCGCTTGCCGCGTTCCGCTGAGATGATGATCCAGCGGCCGATAATCGGGTCTTTGCGAAGTTCCGGCATGCCTGATCCTTCGGTTAAGCGCCTTTCTGCGCTTTTTCGTGATTTTCTTGCTTGGTCTTGCAAGCGATGCAGAGGGTTGTGACCGGCCGTGCTTCGAGGCGTTTGTCGGAGATGTCGTCGCCGCAAGCATCGCAGATGCCGTAATGACCCTCGTCAATCCGTTCGATGGCCTCTCTGATTTTGCCGAGCAGCTTGCGTTCACGGTCACGGATGCGAAGTTCAAAGCTGCGATCGGATTCGGCGGTGGCCCGATCGGTCGGGTCCGGATAGTTGTCACTGTGGTCGGTCATTTCATTGATTGTTTTCTCTGCTTCATGCAAAAGGTCTTGGCTCATGTCCTCTAACTTTTTGCGGAAAAACTCAAGTTTTTTTTCGTCCACGTTGATGCTCCCTTGCTATGGCATAGATAGGCCCATGGTATTATAGAGAGAAACTATTGGCTTCTCTGGTAGGTACCGCTTTTGCCGCCGGTTTTTGTCAAAAGTCTGATGTTGTTGATTATCATGCCTTTGTCCACTGCTTTACACATATCATAAATGGTCAATGCCGTAATCGAGACGGCGGTAAGTGCCTCCATCTCGACCCCGGTTTTGCCGGTAATGCCGACCGTCGCTTCAATATCAATGGTGTAAGTTGATTCGTTTAAGGTGAAATCAACCGTCACCTTGTTGATCGCCAGGGGGTGGGCCAGGGGGATGAGATCATCCACCTTTTTCGCCGCCATTATCCCTGCAATTCTGGCGATCCCCAGCACATCGCCTTTGGCCATATTGCCTTCTTTTACCAGCCGATATGCTTCGGCCGATAAGGTGATGCTGCCTGCGGCCACCGCCTCCCGCACGGTTTCGGTTTTGGCGCCGACGTCAACCATGTGGGCTTTGCCGTCAACGGTAAAGTGGCTGAGGGGGTTCTGTTTTTTCATATTTATGATCTTTTATATTCCCTTAACCTGCGGGAGTAATCAAGCTTTTTCCTCGGCAAGCATGTTGAAAATTTTCTTAAAGAAGCCTTCGTCCAGAGAGGAGTCTTTTTTCTTTTTTTCAATTTCCTCAAATTCCTTGAGCAGCTCTTTCTGGCGCTTGTCGAGTTTTTTGGGAATGATGATTTTGCTTCTGACGATCATGTCGCCCCTGCCGCCGCCCCGCAGGCTGGGAACGCCTTCGCCCTTGATGGTGAATATTTGTTCGGGCTGGGTGCCGGCCGGGATCTTCAGTTCGACGCTGCCGTGCACGGTGGGGACTTCGACGGTGGCGCCCAGGGCGGCCTGGGCTATGGTCAACGGGAAGTCGCAATGGATGTTGTTGCCGTCCCGCATGAAAAACTCATGGTCTTCGACATAAATGACAACATAGAGGTCGCCGGCCTCCCCCCCTTTGCGGCCGCCTTCACCTTCGCCGCGCAGTCGCATGCGGGCGCCGGTGTTGATGCCGGCCGGAATTTTGAGGGAGACCTTTTTGGTCTTGTTGACCAGGCCGACCCCGTCGCAGTCGTTGCAGGGGTCGGCGATGATCTCGCCGGCGCCGTTGCAGTTAGGGCAGGTGGTCTGGACTCGGAAGAAGCCCTGGGCGTGGATGACCTGGCCGTGGCCTTTGCAGGTGGCGCAGGTTTTTGGTTTGTGGCCGGGGCGTAAGCCCGAGCCGTCGCAGGTCCAGCAGGTATCACGTTTGGTGATTTCAACCTCTTTTTCCGCGCCGTGCAC
This sequence comes from Deltaproteobacteria bacterium, assembly GCA_013349285.1. Classification (GTDB taxonomy): domain Bacteria; phylum Desulfobacterota; class Desulfobulbia; order Desulfobulbales; family Desulfurivibrionaceae; genus DUZU01. The sequence goes on from DUZU01000001.1 coordinate 78,233, forward strand.
CGCGTCCAAAAAGCTGATGCCGAGATCATAGCGGAGGTCGTTGCCGGGGATGGGGCCTTGGCGTCGCCTGCCACCCTGTCTGCTGTGGCCGCCCCCGAACAGGTCGCCGAAGATATCCCCGAAGCTGGAGAAGATATCATTGCTGTTGCCCGGTCCGCTGTAGCCGCTGTCCCTGAGGCCGGCTACCCCGTACTGGTCGTAAATCTTTCTTTTCTCAAGGTCGCCTAGTACTTCGTATGCCTCTGCCGCCGCCTTGAAGCTTTCTTCCGCTTCTTTGTTACCCGGATTTTTGTCCGGGTGATAGAGCATGGCCAGTTTGCGGTAGGCTTTTTTGATTTCTGCGGCTGAAGCGTCAGCGGAGACCCCGAGAGTCTTGTAGTAATCGGTTTCCATATATTAGTTGGTTTTGTCGGTTGCTATATGTTCGCGGAGGGCTAGTCGTCTGTTTCGGTGCGTTCGATGGTTTCTTTCTTTTCGGCTACCACCGCTTTGTCTTTTTTCCGGTATTCAAGAATATTGTCGAAACTAACATCGCCCGAGGCTATTTCGCGCAGGGTTGCGACTATTTCCTTGTTTTTGCATTCAACAAGAAAGGGTTGGCCTTTGCGGTGTTGTTTTACCCGCTCAATGGCGAGATGAATAAGGGCAAATCGGTTTTCGTTGCCGGTTCGGCTCAAGCAATCTTCAACTGTAATACGTGCCATGGTTTAACTCCTCCTGTGGGAGAGTATCTGGTGAATTTTGTAAATTTAAACCTTAAACATATAATATATATAAAGCATTTGGTAAAGCGTTTTTCCGGTCCGATGTTGGGGATTTTGCGCGAGGCACGGTTTCGAAGGGATCGGTCCTGAGTTTACCGGGAAAGGCTGTCTAGGGTGGTTTGCGGTTTTATTGAGAGGTGGCACATAAAATGCATTAAATTATAGGCGAGGTGAATATTGATTAATAAACAAGGAAAAGTCGAGCTGGTTAAAGCAGAAATTTCCCTTTGTTAGCGCCGGGATTAAGGCTTTGTTGGTGGTGGGGGAAATTTTTGCCCGCTTACTTTATCTGGTTTGACTGTAGTTTTTTTGACGGTGGTCAGTCGTATTAATGTCAGGCGGGCGGATCGGGTCCGGTTTCAGGAGGAGACCATGCAGAAGATCATGATTGTTTCGTTACTACTAGCTTTTGGGGTCGGTTGTACCGGCGGCGTTTATAGCGATCTGGCGGAAGTGGAGTTAAGGGCGGCATCGCCGATTTTGGGTCTTGGTGCCAAGGTGCCGGTGGTCTATCCGGCCGCCCCTTTCGGCGAAGCAAATGACCCGCTGGCTCAGGCTTTTGGCCCCGAGTGGGCGAGTATAGAGCAAGGTTATCCCGCCTATAATTTTAATCCGTAATAACTGGGAGGCTCTTCCTGTGAAGAAAATTACCATAATGATGATGTTGCTGGCGGCAGGGTTAACGGCCCATCCTTTGATGGGAGCCGATGACGACTTTCTCTTTTCGGAGGATAAAGCTAAGGAAGTGGGGGCGACTCAAGGGAAAATGGCGCCTGTGTACCGGCCTTATTTTTATAACTATCCCCATGCGATTCCGTCTGACTATGCCTTTCGGACCGGGCGGGTTTTTTCTGTAAACAACATGAGGCAGTCGATGTTGCCGAGCATGGCTTTGGTTAAATCCGGCGCCACCCCGGCCGGGGCTGAGCTCGGGCAGGGGAAGCAACTTAATGAGCAGGTCGGCGGCCTGTGTAAAAAGCTGTTGACCAATGCCCGGGAAGGGGTGGCTGATGAATATGCGGTCATGGTCAGCACCTTTGTTAATCTCAATAATCTTTACGCCACTTCATCGTTGGGCAGGTATTTGGCCGAGCAGATGATCGGTGAGTTGCAGCTGGCCGGAGTCGAGGTGGTCGAGGTGCGTAAGTCGCCCGGTATTTTGGTGAGCCGGAACCACGGGGAGTATGGGCTTTCCCGGGATATGGATGAGCTGGCCTTTGTCCAGCCGGTCCAGGCAATGGTGGTGGGCACCTATTCGGTGACCGACGGCGAGATTTTCGTCAACGCTCGTCTGTTGCGCAATGAGGATAACGTGGTTATTTCCTCGGCCGCCATGGTGTTGCCGGTGGATAATCTTACCGCCCGGCTTCTGGCCGATGAGGCGATGCCTCTGGCCGTAAGTCGCGCTCAGGTCGGCTTGAGTAATTTTGATCAAAAAACGCGTAATCCGAGATAGGGTGATGTTGATGGCTATATTAGATGGATTTATGACGCAAAGCGGAAAGGTTGGGCGGTTGATCGGCTGCGCCTTTTTGTCGGCGATGCTGTTGCTGCCGCTGGCCTGTGCCCCCAAGGTCAATACCGGGGGGACCGCCTCGGTGCTCACCCCTGATTTCTTCGGGGTGGGCGAGGAGTTGGCCTTGCAGCTTGCCGGCAGCCGGCGCTATGCCGAAACCGGGCAGCGTTTGATTCTGACCACGGTGGTCGATATCGATGATCTTTATGTCACCAGCCGCTTCGGGCGCACCCTGACCGAATCCCTGGCAACCAGCCTTTTTCGGCACGGTTTCGGGGTGGTTGAGATCAGGAAATCATCGGAGATTTTAATGAAGGCCAACAGCGGCGAGTTGATGCTGACCAGGGACGCGGCCTTGTTGGCCAGGCAACAGGAGGCCGGGGCGATCTTGACCGGGACCTATTCCTTGACGCCGGGGTCGGTGATAATCAACCTCAGGCTGCTCGATGCCGCATCCCAGGAGGTTTTGTCGGTGGCCGGTCTTGAATTGCAGCGGAGTCGCACCATAAATCATTTGTTGGCGGCCGGCGGCACCGGAGTCGGGGACGCCATGTTGTCGGCCTATGAGCGATAGGGGGTGGATATGGCTAAATTGTTTATTGTCGTGCTGTTGAGTTTATCGGTGGTCGGTTGCGCCGCCACGCAACCCAATTGGGCCAACCGCTCGGCCAAGGTTAACAAGAACTCGCCGGTGGTCTATATTTATCCGTTGAACAATGGTTATCAGGAGGCCAGTGTTGCGGTGCTCCCTTTTCAGGTTCCGGCGCAAATGAGCCTGGAGCAGGGCCGGGGGGTCGCCACGTTGTTCAAGGATGTATTGTTGGGCCGCCAGGCCTTTTCCCGGGTTTTGTGTCTTGATGAATCTTATGGGTCAATGGAGCGGGCTATTGCCATCGGCAAGCGGGCCGGGGTCGATCTGGTGCTGGTCGGCAAGGTGAATTATGCCATGGAGGGCGGCCAGTTCGGGGGCAGCCGGGTGGAAGTGGCCAGTCGTTTGGTTAATGTTAATACCGGCAATACGGTCTGGTATATCGAGCAGGCCTTGGATCAGCCCATGAATTATCCTAAGAGCAGCACCCTGAGCCGGTTTGTTGCCGCCTTTAATCCTCCCGCCATCGGCTCACCGGCCGGCGGTCCCGTGGTGCCCAATATGTTGGCCCAGGTCGCCTTTGATATGGTGGACGTGATGGCCGGCGCCCGTTTTGTCAGCAGGTAATATCGGTGATTAAGGTTGGTTGATCAAGGGGGTGATGGGCTGGCTTGAAAGTTCATTGCGGGCCGCTTCCAAAATCTGGAGCCCGAGTTTCAGATGTTGGTCGGTGTAGGTGTGGAAGATCTCTTCGGCGCTGTCCTTGCTTTTGATGCCGCCCTTTTGCAGCGGCAGATCGGAAACCAGCATCAGGGCGCCGGTTGGCACATTGAGGGCATAGCCCACCGCAAAGATGGTGGCGATTTCCATGTCGATGGCCATGATCCGGTGTTTCTGGATATAGTCGATGAACTCATTATCAAATTCCCACATCCGGTAATCGGTGGTCATCAGGATTCCTGATTTGGGGATGATGTTGAGTTTCGAGTTGATTACCTGTTCGCAGATCCGGTTGATGTGGATCGAGGGCAGGGCCGGAACATCGTGGGGGATGTAGTGGCGGCTGGTTCCTTCGTCGCGGATGCTGGCGGTGGGGATGATGATGTCGCCGATTTCAAGTTCGTCATCAATGCCGCCGCACATGCCGAGCATCAGCACGCAGTTGATTTCATCCAGATAGGAGAGGCAATGCATGGCGATACCGGCGGTGGGTGAACCGACGCCGTGGTTGATGATGCTGACGTCCCGTTTCCGGTCATGGACTACGCTCCAGTAGCCTCTGGTTATCTCGTTGCCGGTGATCCTGGCAAAATCCTCGATATAGCGGTCGAAGTTGCAAAGCAGGATGTGGCTGCCGAAATCCTTGACGCTGGAGCCGGTGTAGCGCTCCAGCGTATGGCGGGCATAGCTGTCTGGGCGTAGTTGCGATGGCATCTTGATCTACCCGGTGGTTTTACTTTTCAAAGGGGTTTTTGAGCAGCATGGTCTGCTCCCGGCCCGGGCCGACGGAAACGATGTAGGCCGGGGTCTCGGTGAAATCCTCGATTCTTTTCACGTAGTCGCGGGCCTTGGCGGGCAGATCGTCGATGTTTTTGATCTGCTCGATCTCTTCCTGCCAGCCGGCCAGCTCTTCATAGACCGGTTGCATCTTGTCGTAGGTTCTGATGTTGCTGGGCAGGGCGGAGAGGCTCTTGCCCGCCGCGTCGTAAGAGGTGGCGAGCTTGAGCTTGGGCTGGCCGCTTAAGACGTCGAGCTTGGTGATGGCCAGGCCGTTGATGCCGTTGAGGCGGACCGCATCTTTGGCGACAACCCCGTCAAGCCAGCCGCAGCGCCTTTTGCGGCCGGTGGTGGCGCCGAATTCGCCGCCTTTTTTCTGCAGCTCATCGCCGACATTGTCGAACAGCTCGGTGGGGAAGGGGCCTTCGCCGACCCTGGTGGTGTAAGCCTTGAGGATACCGATGACGCAGTCGATGTGAGACGGACCGAAGCCGCTGCCGTTGCAGGCATTGCCGGCAATGGTGTTGGACGAGGTGACAAAGGGGTAGGTGCCGTGGTCGATGTCCAGCTGGGTGCCTTGGGCCCCTTCGAACAGGATGTGTTTGCCTGCCCTGCGGCCCAGGTCAAGGGCCACCGAAACATTGTCGATATAGGGGGCGAGTTGTTCGGCATAGGCCTGGAACTGGCCGTAGATCTCGTCAAAAGAGATCGGGTCGGCGCCGAATTTTTTGGTGAACAGGAAGTTTTTCTCTTCGATGTTTTCCTTGAGTTTGTCTTTGAACAGATCCGGGTCAAGAATGTCGCCCGCCTTGATCCCTTTGCGCAGTACCTTGTCGCCGTAGCAGGGGCCGATGCCGCGCCCGGTGGTGCCGATTTTTTTGCCGCTCTTAAGGGCCGCTTCGCTGCAGGAGTCGAGCATCCGGTGGTAGGGCATGATCAGGTGGGCATCCTGGCTGATCATCAGGCGATTGGGGTTTACCGGCAGCCCCTGGGCAGAGAGTTCCGCCATTTCTTCCAAAAGAACGCCGGGGTCGAGAACCACGCCGTTGCCGATAAAGCATTTTTTGTTTTCATAAAGGATGCCGGAGGGAATGAGGTGGAACACATATTTTTTCCCTTCCACGACGAGGGTGTGGCCCGCATTGTTGCCGCCCTGAAAACGTACTACATAGTCGGCATGCTCCGTCAACAGGTCCACGATCTTGCCTTTGCCTTCATCGCCCCACTGGGTTCCCACAATTACCACATTGGCCATCTTGTCAGCTCCTTAATCATAAAAATCAAATGATGTAATATTCAGTTTGGTTATCGAAAAAAAACTCCGGATTAAGGGAGTTTCGATTTTTTTGTCATAACTATTCGGCGCACCACCAGCCAACATAGTCAAAGGTTTGTAAAAAGTCAATCAGCCAAACAACTCGGGGTTGGTTGTCGATAACAGGGGGGAGCCATGATTTGGGCAAAGATAGAGGGCTGTTGAGCTTTCTTGACAGGGGGGGGTAAATACCGTAAATAACAAGATTGGCAATATTGATTAATTATAGATGGCCCGGTGGGCAGTTAGAGAAAAAAATATAGACGGCCGGTTGCTTGCGGCCGCAAATATATAGGCAAATCAATGTTTGGTATCGGTCTTCCTGAACTTATTCTGATTCTTGGCATCGCTCTTATTGTGGTGGGCCCGGAAAAGCTTCCCGAGATGGCGAAATCCATTGCCAAGGGGATGGTCGAGCTCAAGAAAACGGCGAACTCCTTGAAGGCGAATTTCGAAGAGGGGCTGGAGGGCGAAGAGCCCTGGCAAAAGAAACCCGGGGATCATGACGGCGGCTTTGCCTTTAAAGAGGGCATTCATGACAACCTTGAAGAGGATCAGGCGGCCTGGAAGCGGAATATGGCGGAACGCTATGCCGGCAAACCTGTTGCCGACGGCGAGCAGCCGGTTATTGATGCCGACACTTTTATTCCCGAGACTCCTGCGCCTGCCGCCGACGCCGGCCCGGCGCAACCGGCTGAGCAGGCCGCCGAGGTGCCGCCCAAAGACGTCAAGGACGAGACCGCTCAGTCATGAGCAATGAATTGACCGGCTATTTCGCCAATCACCTACAGGAGCTGCGTAAGCGGGTTCTGATCTCTTTTATCGCTATTTTTGTGGCCACCGCCACCGCCTATTATTTTTCCGAGCAGATCGTCGGCCACTTTGTCGCCCCCTTGGTTGCCGCCCATCCCGACCTGGCCAACCTGGTTTATACCAATCTCACCGAAGCCTTTGTCGCCTATCTCAAGGTCTCGCTGCTGGTCGGCCTGGTGGTGAGTTTTCCGGTTTGCGGCTATCAGTTTTGGAAATTTGTGGCGCCGGGGCTTCATCAAAACGAAAAACAGGTGACCCGTCACCTGGTCTTCTGGGGCACCTTACTCTTTGCCTGTGGCGTGGCCTTTGCCTATTTCGTGGTCCTGCCGAAGATGCTCTCCTTTCTGCTGAGCTTTGTCAGCGAGCGGCTCGAGCCCTTACCCAAGCTCGATGCCTATCTCACCTTTGTCTCCCGCACGGTTCTGACCTTCGGCCTCTCCTTTGAGATCCCTTTTCTGATGGTGATGGCCACCAAGGTAGGCGTGGTGCGCAAGGGCTATTTCGCCCGGCAGCGCAAGTACTTTTATATCGCCATTGTCGTGCTGTCTTTTCTGTTGGCCGTGGGCGATCTGCTGTCGACCGTCATGTTGGCCGTGCCCCTGTTCGGGCTCTATGAGATCGGGATTCTGATCAGCCGGCCTTTTAAGGGCAAGGTGGAGCCGGAAGGGAATTAGGCCCGGGGTAGGTGGGGGCTGTTGCTAGGTTTAAGGGCGGGCGGTTGCCATAATTTTTTATGCGACCCTAATAAAACGATTTTATTTCACCTTGTCGGGGAGGTTTTGCGGTAAAAAACTTTCCCAACTCTTTTTATGTGGTCAAGCAGGTCCTGGTTTTCGATTTGATTATAGATGGAAAGGTCGAAAGAGTAGGGTAGCAGCAGGTCATCGAGCTCTCGGCTGATCTTGTTGATGGTTTGGAGGTTAAGTTCCGATCCTTTGAGGGTCAGGTCGATATCCGACCCGGCACGATGGCTTTCCTTGGCGCGGGAGCCGTAGATAACGGCCTCGTCGACCCCAGAGTGGGCCGCAAGTACCAGGTTTATTCTTTTGATTATCTCTTCCTGTAAACCGAACGCCATATTTTACACTTCACCTCTGGAATCGTTGCGTAGGTGGTTGAATTTGTCGCGTAATTTGAGAAAAAGAGGGTGGTAGCCGGTTAAAATTGCCCGGCATATCTCGGTGGCGGTTTCTTTGTTGTAGGTGTGTGATGTCTTGTTGCGGCTGCTAAGCATGTCCATCCAGCCTTCGCCGTTTTCGATTAGACCTAAGGTGAAGGCTTTCCGAATTGTGTCACGTGAACCGTAAATCTCTGTTTCGCCCTGGTATTCAAGGAAATCCTTGATGGTATTCCAGGCCAGCTCATAGGTGTATTCGAAGGACTTAACCAACCCCTGCTCTTCCAACTCCGACAACTCGCCTTTGTCGACGAATTTCTGTAACTGTGCCAAGGCCTTTTCATAGTTGGCAAAACGTTGCAGCCACCGAATGTCTTTGGTTTCGTTTGGCATCAGTTTTCTTTCACCTCGTTTACGGTGCTGGTTCGGTTGAGTGACGGTGCTGGGTATGGCCTAAGGTTTCCCTTCTCTTTTGTTATGCCCTCAATCGATTTTATTTGGCAAGGGGCAGTTCATTTTTATGTTATCTCGTTTCAATCCCCTTATCCCGCAGGTGCTGTTTGACCGCGCTGATCGGCACCTCCCGCCGGTGAAAGATCCCGGCGGCCAGGGCGGCCTCGGCGTCGGTGGCGGCAAAGACCTCGGAGAAATGCTCGACCCTGCCGGCGCCGCTGGAGGCGATGACCGGGATGGAGACCGCGGCCTTAACCTGGTTGATTAGCTCGTGATCAAAGCCCGAGTTGGTGCCGTCCTTGTCGATGCAGTTGAGTAATATCTCACCCGCTCCCAGTTTTTCACAGTTTTCGGCCAGCTGTACCGCGTCGATATCGCGCCCCTCGCGGCCGCCTTTCACCGTGCATTGATACCAGCAATACTGTTCGCCGTTGGGGCCGGCAATGGCGGTTTTGATGGTGTTGTGGGTGGTCTCCTCCGGCGAGTTCACATAAACCCGGCGGGGATCCACCGAGATCACCACTGCCTGGTTGCCGTAGACGTGGGAGATCTGCTCAATCGAGCTTTTGCCGGTTTTGATTCCGGTTTTGAGGTACTCTTCGACAATGGCCACCGCGTCGCTGCCGATGGAGATCTTGTCGGCCCCGGAGCGGAAGTACTCGGAGGCCACGTCCAGGGCCGAATAATACTTGCCGTTGGCATCGGTGAATTCCCGCACCCCGCCGCCGATGGTGAGCGGCACGAAAACCTGCTCCGAGGTGCGGAGCAGGACTTCGATCATCGGCTGGTCTTCTAACGGAAAGGCGCGAAAGGCGGTGATGTTCAAAAAGGTCACCTCGTCGGCCCCTTCCTCGTAATAGCGTTTGGCCAGCTCCACCGGCTTGCCCAGATTTCTGACCTCGCCTTCCTGCCGCACATCGTACTGGTCGCCCTTGGTGACCACCAGGTCGCCGGCATCATTGCTCCGCACATCCAGGCAGGCGATGATCCGTTTGGCCATCTTGGTCGGGGCCGGTGTCGATGAGATCTCAATGGCGTTGCCGGTGGCGGCAAGGTTGTCGGCGGTCAGGAAATTCTTCAGGATATCGAGTCCGGCCTGGCCGCTTTTTTCCGGGTGAAACTGGGTGGCGGCCACATTGCCCTTCTGGACGCTGCTGATAAACTCTTCCCCGTAGTTGGTGGTGGTCAGGATCCAATCCTCGTTGCCCGCCTCGGCCGCGGCCCGGTAGGAGTGGACAAAGTAGAGTTTCTCCTGCTGGTAGTCGGTGAACAGGGCGGAGGGCTTGCGAAGGTTGATGCCGTTCCAGCCGATCTGGGGGACCGAGAGGTTGCTTGCGGCAAAGCGTCTGACCTGACCCTTGATGATGCCTAAGCCCGGCACGCCCAAGGCCTCCTCGCTGCCCTCGAAAAGGGTTTGCAGCCCCAGGCAGATCCCCAGGAAGGGGCGGTCGGCCTTGAGGTATTCGAGCAGCGGTTCGATATAGCCCAGTTCGTTTAAGCGGTGGATGGCGCTGGCAAAACTGCCCACCCCCGGGAAGATAAGTTTTGTCGCTTGCCTGATATCATCCGGGCAAGTGACGTCTTTTACGTCAAAGCCTGTTTTCTGGATGGCGTTGCGGACGCTGCGGACATTGCCTGCCCCGTAATCTAATAATGAAATGGTCATAAGAAAAACCTGAAAGCCGTGAGTTGTTATTTTGCCGGGACCGGTGATCCCCTGATCTCGTCGTTAAGGGTATAGCTTTAAAAAAAGAAAGTATAATAGACCAACAGTCCCTGAGAAACAATAAGGTTTTTTGGGACGAAGGGCAACTCGTTGCCGAGCCGGGTCGGATTTCGGTTCTTTTTACGACGGTGGTTTAATGGTGGGAATGTTACTGGCCGAGACGATAAACTCCGTTCGGCAGACCAGGCCGGTGGCCTGGCAGACATGGTCGGCGTAGCCGGCGCCGGCTTCGGCAAAGATATTGTAGGCGGCGGTGGCCCCGGCCTGCTCCAGTTGCTGGCGGTGATCTTCGAAGTGGGCCGCCGCGGTAATCGGCCCGGTAAAACCGGCGGCTTTGATTTCTTCGATGGCCAGCAGGTTTGCCTTGTGGTTGCTTATGGCCAGCATGATGATTTTTATTTGATCAAGATTAATCTTGTGCCAGAAATCATAATCAGTGGCATCCCCCCAGATCACCTTGCGGCCGGCGGCTCGATGTCTGGCCACGGTTTCCTTGTTGTAATCAACGGCCAGTACCTTGTCGCCCTGGCGGTCGCGGGTGGTGTCATAGGCCATGGCCCCGAACGGCCCCATCCCGAAGATAAGGGTTTCCGCCGGACCCAGCGCAATGGCCGAGTCTTCGAGGTGTCGTTTCTTGGTTTCAAAGCGGTGCAGCAGGCGGGCCAGCCGGTCGTAGATCTGGTGAGCCTGGTTGTTGAGCGGGGCGGCCAGCAGAAAGGAAAAGGTAAGGGCCAGGGCCAGGATAATGACCCAGTCGGCGGTGAGCCAGCCCTTTTGCAAGGCAATGGCTGCCACCAGCAGGCCGAATTCCGAGTAGTTGGCCAGGCTCAAGGTTGCCAGCAGGCTGGTTCTGGCCCGCAGTTTGAAGCGGGTGAGCACCAGGAAATAAAAAAATGATTTGACGATCAAAACCATGGTCAGGCCCAGGGCGATGAGAACATGATCGAGACTGGGAATGCCGGTAAAGCCGATCTGAAAAAAGAAACCGACCAGAAAGAGATCCTTGAAATTGTAAAGCGAGGCAGAGAGCTCGTGGGAACGGGCATGATTACCGATCAGCATGCCGATGAGCAGGGCGCCCAGGTCCGGTTTGAGACCGACCAGGGAAAAGCTGGTGGTGCCCACGGCCAGGGCAATGAACAGCCCGGCCAGGGGCAGCAGTTCGCCGTGGCCGACATGGTCGATGAGATACATGAGCAGGGGGCGGATACCCAGCAGGAAGATGGGCAGGGCCAGAGCCCAGATCGAGGGAAATTGGCCCTTGGAGATGGTGAGAAAGAAGACGGCCATCAGATCCTGCATAATGAGGATGCCGATGGCGGCCCGGCCGTGCAGGGCATTGATCTCCCCCTTTACCTCCAGAAATTTTACGGCAAAGACCGTGCTGGAAAAGCTCAGGGCGAAACCGATGAGCGCGGCCTGTTGCAGGCTAAGCTCGCTGAGCTGGCTAAGGCCGAAGGCGCCGGCGCCAATAATGATCGCGGTTAAAAATATAATGGTGAGCAGGGCATGGGCGGTGGCGCCGCCCCAGATCTCCGCTTTGGTCAGCCCCTTCAGGTCGAGTTTGAGGCCGATGGTAAAGAGCAGCAGGATGATCCCCAGATCGGCAATCTTATCCAGGGCCAGGCTGCCGTTGGTGAATCCCAGAAAATTCATGAGAAAGCCGGCGAGCAGGAAGCCGAGCATGGGCGGCAGGTTTACCCGTTTGGCGGCAAAGCCGAAAATAAAGACCCCGGCCACCCAAAGGCTGTTGATAAAGGATGCAGTCTGCAGAAATTCCATAGAATGTTTTTACCGAAAATTGAGTAGGTTTGTATCAATGTCTAATATATAGAAACAAAGAAACCTGTCAATGGCGACTTGAGGCTGGAGGGGATTTTGCCTTGGTAAAAAAATTAAGCCGATGGCTGGGGGAAGGGCGCCAGGCCCCCCGAACTGTTCGGGGATTTTCGGGGAGCCTGGCTTTGGGAAGAAGTTCTTTGTTTTAGGCTTTTTCCAGCAGCACGGACCAGCTTTCTTTGGTCAGCTGGTTTTTGGCCAGAATCTTATGGCCTTCCTTGCTGGCCGAGAGCGGCACGTTGATGGCCGGGGCGCCGTCGTCAAGGATCACCTCCAGCACCTGGCCGGATCGGAGCTTGGCCAGCTCCACCTTGGTATAGACCAGATTCATCGGGCAGCTGATCCCCTGGCAGTTTTTGACCGCGTCGATCTTGATCTGCGGCTCTTTTTTATGATCGATGATATTGATCTCTTCCATGGTTACCACCCCATTGCGGATTTTAAAGGATTTAACCGAACAGTCCGGCTCGATCAGGGAGACGATCACATAGCTTACCTCCGGGTCGTAGGCCAGGCGGATGTCTTCCTCCGATGGCCGGGCCGGGGTTTCCGGGTGGCTGTGGTAGATGCCCGCCAGCTTGAGCCCCTTGCCGCGCATGTCGCGGATGGCCGCGAACTGTTCCTTGGGGTCCATGGAGAAATGGTCGGCGGCCTTGTCGATGTTGGTCAGCTCGTAATAGTGCGAGACAATCCCGTCTTTTTCCGCCAGGCAACCGCAGGCTTCATAGGGGATTTCTCTTTTGGCGTGGTCGATAATCGCGTTAATAACATCTTTGGTTATGTTCATGGTGTCCTCGTTGGCGTGGGCGGCCAAATTGCTACTGTGCTGTTTTAAGGCCGCAAGCCGCTTGCGGCGCGTCAATCAGTTCCGTTACGCTGGGCTTGCCGCCGCAAAGGGGGCAGTTGTCCTGGCGCTTGAGGTTTATTTTTCTAAAATTCATTTTTTTGGCGTCAAAAGTGAGCAGGGAGTCGGTGAGCAGCTCGCCGGTCTTGGTCAGGTATTTGAGCGCTTCGGTTGCCTGGATGGTGCCGAGCATTCCGGCAACCGCGCCCAAGACCCCGGCCTGGGAGCAGGTCGGGACCGCGTTCGGGGGCGGCGGCTGTCTGAACGAGCAGCGATAGCAGGCGGATTTGCCCGGCACCACGGTCATGGTCTGGCCGTCAAAGCGTAGGATGCCGCCGTGGGAAAAGGGGATGCCCTCCATGACACAGGCGTCGTTGATCAGAAATTTGGTCGGGAAATTATCAACCCCGTCGATCACGAAATCATACTCCCTGATAAGCTCCCGGATGTTGCCGGCGTTGATATATTGCTGGTAGGTGTTGACCTTGACATCCGGGTTGATGGCCCGCATTTTTTCCGCGGCCGAATCGACCTTGGCCGCATTAATGTCCTTGGTGAAGTGGGTGATCTGTCTTTGCAGGTTGGAGATCTCGACATGGTCGTTGTCGACGATGCCGATGGTGCCCACGCCTGCGGCGGCCAGGTAGACCGCCGCAGGCGCGCCAAGCCCACCAGCTCCTATAATCAGGATTTTCCCACCCAAGAGCATTTCTTGGCCTTCGACACCAACCTCTTGCAACAGGATATGACGACTGTATCTATCCAGTTGATTGTCCGTTAAATTAATCATAATGCGCTAAAGCCTCTGTCTAAGTCATCAATAAGATCATCATGGTCTTCAATGCCCACCGACAAGCGGATCATGGTGGGCGGCACCCCCATGGCCTCTTTGTCGGCGGCCGAATATTCGGCGAAAATCGTCGAAAAAGGATGGATGATCAAGGTTTTGTTGTCGTTGACGTTGGTCGCCCGTTTGATCAGGGTCATGGCGTCGATAAATCTGAAGCAGGCCTCAGGGCTGGCCAGCTCAAAGGTGAGCAGGCCGCCGAAGCGGTTTTTAAACTGTTTTTTAGCGATCCCATGGAACTTGGAGTCGGCCAGGCCCGGATAGCCGACCCTTGTTACCTGGGGATGGTTTTGCAGGTAACCGGCCAGCTTCATGCTGTTGTCGCAGCTCTTGTCGATGCGCAGGGCCATGCTTTCCAGGCCCAGGCTCTGGAGGTAGGCATTGTGCGGGGACATACAGGCGCCGACATTGCGGAATACCTCCTGGCGCAGAGAGGCCAGGAAGGCCATGGGCCCGATTTTTTTGGCGCTTTCTTTAAGCCTTGGGGAGTTGCGCCAGTCAAAGCTGCCGTTGTCGATGATCATGCCGCCCAACGAGGTGGCGCCGCCGGAGATGTATTTGGTCGAGGAGAGCACCTCGATATCAACCCCGGCTTTTTTGCTGTTGAAAAGGTAGGGGGTCATCATGGTGTTGTCCATGATCAATGGGATCTTATGTCTTTGGGTGATGGCGCTGACCATGGCGCAGTCGGCCACCTCCAGTTGCGGGTTGGTGATGCTCTCGAGAAAGAGCGCCCTGGTGTTGGCGTCGATTGCCCCCTCGATTGATGCCGCGTCATCCATGTCCACATGTCTTACCTCCAGCCCCCAGGGGCCGAAGGTTTTTTCAAAGAGCGACAGGGAGTTGCCGAACAGGTGGCGGGTGGTGACGATATTGGTTCCGGCCTCGGCCAGGGCGAGGATGGTATTACTGATTGCCGCCATGCCCGAGGCCACCCCCAGCACGCCGAGGCTGCCGGAGAGCAGTTTGATCTTGAGCTCCAGATCCTGCACCGTCGGGTTGGAGATCCGGGAGTAGGCATGGGCCGGTTTTTTCCCTTCAAAGGTCAACTGGATGGCCCGGGCGCTCTCATGGGCAAAGGCGACGTTGTCATACACCGGCATCCGCAACGTGCCGTAGGGATCTCCCCCGGCCAGGCCGCCGTGGATCGCTTTGGTGGTAAATCCTTTCATTTTATTTGGCTCCCCCGCCCATGAAGTAGAGGAAGTCAAGCTCGTCGTTTGCCGCAAGGATGGTGGTGGGGTAATGCTCCCGGTCGATAAACACGCCGTTATGCTGCACCGAGACCATGTCCGGCGACTCCACCTGTTTAATCTCAAGAAGCCGGCTGATGGTAACCCCGGTATCGTTCAGCTGTTCAATTTCACCGTTGACTGTAATCTGCATGGTTGCGTCCTCCGTTGGCAAATGGAAGGTGGTTAAAAAGTTTAAATGTAAAAAACGATATTTAACATTAGTAAGTTGATCAAGTTAGTAAACAATAAAACATGAACATAATGATGTTGTCAATAAAAAAAATAAAAAAAATTAGGTTAATTGAAGGCTGGAGCCAGTTGGGGGATGGGCGGGGCGATGAAGAATGAAGGGTTGCGGATGATAGCGGCTGGTGGGTGGGAGTCGGGCCGGTGGGGCCTAGATGTCGAACATGGGGACCATGCTTTTTTTCTGTTGGCGGTCGAGGAGATCGGCCAGGGTAATTTTTAAGGCGTTGCGCAGTTGGGTTTCCGCCTGGGCGAATAAATCATAAATGGCATCCGCAACCACCTGTCGCTCGTTCATGAAATCGATGCCTCCTTCGAGGATTTCCAGTACTTCCAGCGTGGTCACCGCGGCCGGTGGCCGAGAAAGTTTGTAGCCGCCGTTTTTGCCGCGCACACTCTGGATAACATCGGCCTTGACCAAAAGATTGAAGATCTGAACCAGATATTGTTGGGGGATATTGTTGAGGCTGGAGAGGTCTTTGATCTGCAGGAGACCTTGGCCGTATTGGGCGGCCAGGGACAGAACGGCCAAGATTCCGTATTTGCTTTTGCTGCTGATGGAAAGCATAAATGTCACCTGCAAAGGATAATTATTAAGTACAAGGTAATGTCAAATAAGCTTAACAGGGAAAAACGTTAAATTCAATTCTCGGTAAGCGGATTTCATAACTACCATTCAGCAGGGGTTGGTGCTAGCGAATAGTTACCGCATTTCCTGTTTGAGCAGGCAGCAGGAAATGCGGTGGACCGGGGTGCCCGCCTTGTCGTACTGCAGATTGCCGGGTTGCAGGAGTTTGTTCATCACGCAGCCTTCCGGGATCGTAAGGGAAAATAGTTTCTTTTCGTTGATGCCCCGGGTGGCGACCAGCTTATTATCGTCGATCTCAAAGCTGTGCAGCGGGAAATCCTCGCAGAGCGGGCAGAGGTAAACCCGGCCGTTGGGGAAGATGAAATAGTTTTCCGCCACCAGGCCGGCACATTGGAACTCTTCCTTCGGCTCGAGAAAGACCTTGGGGTAGATAACGTGGATTCCCTTGGCCGCCGCCGCTCTCGCCACATCGGGGATCACGCTGAGCCACTCCTCCGGGGTAAGTTGCAATTTTGCCTCATGTTCCTGGGCCGACTTGCCGCGGATGCCGATGACCTGGATAAAAAAGCGCTTACAGCCCAGCTCGGCCAACAGGGCGGGCATCCGGTGCAAATGGTCGAGATTGAGTCGGCTGACCGTGTAGATCAGGCTGACATCAAAGCCCAAGTTAATCGCTTTTTTGAGGTTGGCGGTGCACATGGCAAAAACCCCTGGGCCACGGATGGGATCGTTTACCTCCGGATCCGGCCCGTCGAGGCTGAAGCTGATTACCGCGTCTTCCGGGGTAATGTTGGCGAGCAGATCGTGATGAAGGTAGCCGTTGGAGTCGACGGTGATGCCCTTGTAGCCGAGTTGCCGGGCGTATTTGATGGAGTGGGCCAGATCGGGGTGCAGGGTGGGCTCGCCGCCTAGGAAGATAACGTTGCTCTGTTTTTGGGGATCGTAAAAAAGGCGCAGCCAATCCTCGATCGTCTCTTTGCCGAGGGTATTACTGCCATGCTGGGCCGGATTAATGTAACAGTGGCGGCAGGCAAGGTTGCAGGCGGTGAGGAGATGGAAAAAAACATTGCGTTCTTTAGGCTTGAAATAAAGGGTTTTGGCGACAGGTGAATTCATAGGATCTTGTTTTTTGGTTACGATTGGCCCAAGGTGTATTCGGCAAGCAGGCTGTCCCGCCAATAGTCATTGGCCGGGTTTTTGAAAAAGTCGACGAACAGGGCCAGGCTTTCCTGCCGGCGGACCCGGGCAATGATTTCGATCTCGTCGGCCATTTCCCGGTAGAGCGGGGTCAGGCTGTCAAGGGGCAGGCAGGTGCCGCCGCCCATGGCGTCTTCGTAGGCATAGACAATGGTGCGGATGCCGTTGAGCAGCAGGGTGGCGTAGCACATCAGGCAAGGCTCCATCGTCGAATAGACTACGATCTCCCGCCTTTCCAGTTCCGGCCTTGAGCTGAGCAGGGTACGCAGGGCAACGATTTCGGCATGGTCCAGTTCGTTGGCCGTGTCGGTTTTGCTGTTTTCCCGGCGACCGACCCCAACCACCTCGTCATTCGCCACCAGTACGCAGCCCACTGGAAATTCACCGGCGGCCAGGGCCTTGCCTGCTTCGGCCAGGGCCAGGCCCATGAAATATTCATGATTCATTGTTATCCCCATGGTTAGTTCGAGTTGTATTACCAGTATGCATCACCAGCGTCAAGCGTCAAGGGGGGCATTATCTTTGACGTTTCTTTTGGCAGGTTAAGGTGATATTGAAATTATAGCGAAAATAAGGTAGTGAGAAGAGGCAAAAAAACATGGGGTTAACATGCAGTGTAAATTCTGGATAAATCCCTCGAGGTTTGAGGAAAGCAAAATAGCAGAGGAAGCAGACATGAGCGAAGAAGTAAAATGCATCTCATTTGAGTTGGCCCAGAAAATTGTCGGCGCGGTGATGGAGGAAGAGCATCTGCACGATTCGAACCGGCGGGTGTTGACCGTTTATGATATCAAGGATCGGGAGA
Organism: Deltaproteobacteria bacterium; assembly: GCA_013349285.1. Taxonomy (GTDB): domain Bacteria; phylum Desulfobacterota; class Desulfobulbia; order Desulfobulbales; family Desulfurivibrionaceae; genus DUZU01. The sequence continues at coordinate 95,625 of DUZU01000001.1, forward strand.
TATGCTGGTATGATGCCGAGGATATCATGCGCGAGCTGGCTGAAACCGAGGGGGGCATCCCCAAGAAGGAAGACGAGCTCAAAGCCAAGGCCGTAGAGCATATCATGCATCAGATCCCGGAGTGGGCGGTGGAGGATCTGCTGGCGGAAATCGAGGGGAAGAAGTAGGAAGAGCTATTCAACCCCCGCCGGCATCGGCGGGATCGCCTCGCCGCCCAAGGTGTAGCCGCCGTCGATCTTCAGGACGCTGCCGGTCATGAAGGTGGCGTCTTCCAGCAGGAACAAAATCGCCTTGATGATTTCATCGATCCTGCCGCTGCGGCCGAGCAGGGTGTGGTCGAAGATCGCCTGTTGCTGCTGCGGGGTAAGCAGCCCCCAGCCCCGTGTTTTTTCCGCATGTCTTGTTTCAAAAAACCCCAGCATCAGTTCGTTGACCCTTACCCCCGGCGCCCCCTCGCGGGCCCAGGTTTCGGTCCAGGAAGAGACGGCCCGGTTGGCGGCGGCGTAGCCGTCGTTGAAAATCATGCCCGCCGGCCCGCTGCGGCCGACGATCCCGGCAATGGAGGAGAGGGTGATGGCCGCCGCCTCGCCGCTTTTTTTCAGCAGCGGCATGGCCTCGCGCATGGTCCACCATTTGGCGCGCAGGGTGGTCGCCATCTCAAGTTCCCATTGGTCGATGGTGTAGGGTCCGTGCACAATCGGCATCCCGCCCCGTTCGATATTGTTGATCAGGATGTCGAGCCGGCCGTAATGATCGCGGATTCGGGAGAAGAGGTTGCTGATTTGGTCCGGGTCGCGGAGATCGACCTCGACGGCAAGGTGGTCGCCGGCCTGTTGGGCCAGCTCTTTTTGCATCAGCGCGGCTTCTGCGGGCCAGTCAAGGTAGGTGAGGATGACGCGGGCGCCTTTTTCGGCAAGAGCCAGGCCGACTGCCTTGCCGATGCCTTTGGCGCCGCCTAAAACCAGTGCAACCTTCCCTTTAACTTTCATCAGGTTCCGATGTCGGCCGTAGCTCTGATAATGAGTTTAAGGCCGGGATAGATGGTATCCCCCTGAATCTGGTTCAACTCTTTGATTTCTTCAGGGGTTGATTCAAATTTTTGGGCAATGGACCAAAGCGAGTCGCCGCCCTTGACCAGATAGTAGGTGGATTCTTCTAGAGCGACAGTGGTCAGCGGCTGGTTGTCTTCCGCGGCGTTGTCGGCGTCCTGCAGGTAAAAGGCGAGTTGCTGGCCGGCCCGAATGCGGCGCGGGTCGCTTATGTCGTTCCAGGCGGCAACCATGTGGATCGGCACATTATAACGTTGTGCCAAGCCTCCGACCGTTTCCCCGGGCTGTACCTTGTGGAGCACGAGATTTTCAGGGGCGGCGGCCGGAGTATTCAGCTTGGCAAGCTGGGTGTCGGTGAGTAATTTATAAGTGGTGATCTGGTAAGGTATGCGCAAATGCTGGCCGATAGCAAGCTGCTCATAGCTCAGATTATTGGCCTTGAGCAGGGTGGTTTTATTGAGATTATATTGTTTGCAGATCCGGGAAAGGGTTTCCCCTTTCTTTACCTGATGATTTCGATACTTGGTGGTAACCACCGCTCTGGTTTTCGGCAATCTTTGCGCGACCAGCGTTTTTTTGCCCACCGGTACTTTCAGGGGGTAGGTTGCCGGAAAGGGGGGGGTGATGGCCCGGCGCAGTTCGCGATTGAGGTTGTGGATATCTTCAAGCTCCACCTCGCAGGCTAAGGCCACCGCCTGCAGGGAGGTCCAGCGGGGCACCCCGACCACCTCATATTCAAGGATCGGTTCGGCATCGATACTGGAAAAGCCATATTTTTCCGGATCCTTGGCGATCATGATCGCGGCAATCAGTTTAGGTACGTAGCGTTTGGTTTCAAGCCGCAGATAGCGGCCTTTGGCCAGTTCCCAAAAATTCTTGGTTTTATACTGTTTGATCGCCCGGTGGATCTTGCCTTCGCCGGCATTGTAGCCGGCCACTGCCAGTTGCCATGAACCGAATTCCTCATAAAGATTGGAGAGATAGCTGATGGCGGCCTGGGTTGCTTTTTCCGGATCACGCCGCTCGTCGACATACTCATCTATTTTCAGGCCGTAATGGCGACCGGTGGCACGGATAAACTGCCAAGGGCCGGCGGCATGGGCTCTGGAGTAGGCGGTCAGGTTGTAACCGCTTTCAATGAGCGGCAGATAGGCAAGGTCCAGGGGCAGGCCTGCCTCGGCCAGCCGTTTTTTGACCATGGGCATATAACGGGCCGACCGGGCCAGCCAGCGGGCAAAGGAATTACGTTGTTCGTTTTGGAAAAAATCGAGGTAAAACTCAACCTGCTTGTTCATGGTGACGGGGAAGTCGTAGGTGACTTCCTCTTCAGGGGCAACCTCCTGCGGCTTTCCTTCCTCCCAGTCCCCGAGGTTTTCTAGTTTGGCGATCTCCTGGGACTCGGTTTGTTCCGGTTCCGGCGGGGTTATCTCCTCGATGATTTCAACGTTTTTTTCCGCCTCGACCGATTCGGCGGCCGGCTCAAGGGCTGCATGTTGCAAGGGGGTCGGTTCAATCGGCGCGCAGGCCCAAAAGAAAGTGGTCGACAAAAAGAGAGCGCTGAACAAGATAAAAATAAGCGCGGGGGAGAAAGATGATGTATTTAAATAGCCTTTGGTTCTGTACAAAACGATAATTCCTTATTAAATGTTTTCTTTTGTCAGTCGTTAAGTGATTAATCGGCATCTAAAAGAAAAAATTAGAGTTGTTTATAAATTAATTGCAGGAATGTTAAGGTTTTATGTGAAAAAAGGCCATGAACTGCCCATTTAATGTTGAGATCCTTTTACAGGACAAAGTAGTTTGGTGCAACGAAAAAACTCCGTTCTCCTTGTATTTGCGATAACTTTGTGAAATATATAGAGGGGTTAGATCTTGCTCTTTTTTGATAATTAAGTTCCGCTTTTGTTGGTCTATGTTAAAAAAATTATTTATTTTAATCCTCAGTTTCGTGATGGTCGCGGTCGCCGGTATTGGCGGGGTGCTGTACTGGCTAATTGTTTGGGCGCCGGGCTCCGCCATTCAACAGCAAAGTATCGAAAAAATTCTGGCCATGGAAAGTCCGGTCTATTACCGCGACGGCAAGAACAAGGTCGGGGTCTTTTTTGAGCAGGACCATCGGCAGTACGTTCCCTTTGCCCAGATCCCCAAGGATTTCGTCAACAGTATCGTGGCCGCCGAGGATCATGCTTTTTTTGAGCACAATGGCGTTGATATCCTGGGGGTGATGCGGGCCATGGTCAGCAATATCATGGCCGGGCGGGTGGTTCAGGGCGGCAGTACCCTGACCCAGCAGACCGCAAAAAATCTTTTCAAACGCAAGGATCGTTCCCTTGCGGCCAAGCTCAAGGAGCTGCTTTATGCCTGGCGGTTGGAATATCGCTACCCCAAGGAAAAGATCCTCGAGTTTTACGCCAACCAGTTTTATGTCAGCGGTAACGGCAGAGGGTTGGGGGTTGCCGCCAGGTATTATTTCGATAAGTCCGCCTCGGAGCTCGATCTGCTGGAATGCGCTTTTATCGCGGGCAGCGTCAAACGGCCCAATTTTTACAACCCTTTTATTAAAAAGGAAGACGGGGCGGCGGCCATCGCCAGGCAAAGGGCCAAGGAGCGCGTCAAGTACGTGCTCAACCAGATGTACAAGATGGAGCTGATCGATGCGGCTCAATATCAGCAGGAGGTGCGCCGCGAAATCCCTTTCCGTCAGGGGCAGATGTATTATTCGTTGAATACCGTGATGGACTTGGTGAAGATGGGGCTGGCCGAGCCCGAGATCGAGGAAGAGCTCAGCCGGCACGGGATCGACAATGTCGCCACCTCCGGGATCAGGATATTTACCACCGTTGAGAAGGATATTCAGGAGAGCGCGTTTTATTCGATGCGCAAGGAGCTTTCCCGGTTGGATACCCGGCTGAGCGGGTATGACCGGGAGGCCCTGCAGGCGGTCTACCGCAAATTGCCTTTGGCCATGGGTATGGAGTTGCAGCGGGGCGGGTTCCCGGTCGGGCGAGTTGTTAAAATCGACCTGGAAAAATTCGTGGTGACGGTGGCTTTTGATGAGCAGGAAACGGTGTTGGGTAACATCGACAGGCAGGGCCTTGCCAATCTGGTGCTGCCGTTGGTTCGCTACCAGCGGAATGCCTGGGCGGAACTTGGCCAGAAGGATCTTGTCGATTTCCTGAAAAAAATGAAAGAGGGCGACCTCGTTTATGTGAGTGTCCGCGATGTTGACTCGATTTCCGGGGAATTTATCTTGGATCTTGAGAAATATCCTCAGCTGCAGGGCGGGATTATCGCCTTTAAAGAGGGCACCATCCGGGCAATGGTGGGCGGTAACGATAATAAGTATTTCAATCGGGCGGTGATGGCCAAGCGCTCGATGGGCTCGGTGATCAAGCCGCTGGTTTATCTGGCCGCAGTCCAGCTTGGCTGGAACAATATCGATGTTCTCAATAACCAGCGGAATGTCTTTGTTTATCAGGGGCAGCCCTATTTCCCACGTCCCGATCATCATAGTGCCCTGACAGGAGTCTCCATGAGCTGGGCCGGGGTGCATTCTGAAAATCTTGCCAGTGTCTGGCTGCTTTATCATCTCTGTGATCAATTGTTGCCCGCTCAATTTGACGAGGTTGTCGAGCGGGTTGGCCTCGGCCCGCAACGGGATGAGTCGTACCAGGAGTATCGGGTAAGGCTCCGGGACGAATACGGGGTGGTGGTCAACCGGGAGGCCTTGCTGCAGGCCGCTTTTGACAAGGCGGTTGTGGCGGTTGAACCGGATTTGCTTTTCGAGGGCAAACTTGATGAACATGAGGCGCTTAAGACTTTTCATTACGGGGCGGATTTTGATGAGCTGTTGCAGGTTAATGAGGAGGAACTCCTGACCGCCAAGGCCGGCAATGACGACAAGGATGCAGAGGAGGCGGAAACGCGCAAGGCGATTTTAAAGAGGAATTTGTTGCGCTATCAGCAGCTGCAACAGGGATTGGCGCAGTTGGCGGCCAGCTGGGATTTTCTTGGTTTCGGGGATGATATCCCTCTTTATTTTGTTCCGGCGAGCGGACGCTATGTTTATGCCGAATCCGAGCCCGCGTCCGATTGGCAAAAGATTTCCCTGGTTCAGCTGCAAGGAATTCTGCAAGCTCTCCCCGTTGCGGGTCGGCAGCAGTTTTGGGATGGGGTTTATCTCGAAGGCCTGCTTACGCCGGTCACCCTCGGGCTGATCAGGGACGCCGTGCAAAAAGAGTATGACCTGCTCACCGCTTTGCCGCCCTATGGCAAGGAGGTTTTGTTTCAGGTGCGGGATTTCAAGGTGCTGGTCGGCCTGACTTATCTCACTAAATTGTGCCGGGCTCTGGGGATCGAGAGTAAGCTGGATCCGGTTTTGTCTTTTCCTCTGGGGTCCAATGTGATCAGTCTGCTTGAGGTTGCCAAGGCCTATGAGGGTATCCGCAGCGGCAACGTTTATCGCCGGGGAAGGGAAGATGCCGGGGAGGGCCTGGCGCTTATTGACCGGATCGAGGATCTGGATGGGGATGTTATTTATGAGCCGAAGCAAACGGTGGAAGCAATCGCCGGTAAAAAAGCGTCGCTGGCCGTAACCGATATCCTGCGGAATGTGGTCCGCTTCGGGACCGGTCGTTATGCCGGCCGCGAGGTGAGGCTGCACAGTCATGATCCGCTGAAAGAGGAGCAGCTTGCCGCCCTTGATCTGACCGTGCCGGTATACGGTAAGACCGGGACCGCCAACCGCTTCACCAATGCCGCCTTTGCCGGTTTTATCCCCGGGGTTGGCGAGGATGGCGTGTTGACCCTGGCGGATGGATATGTGTTGACCTCTTATGTGGGTTACGATGATAATGCGTCGATGAAGAGAAATTCGACCCAGCTGAGCGGGGCAAGCGGAGCCCTGCCCCTGTGGGTCAGGCTGGCCAATATAATTTTTCTGGAGCGCGATTATGCCGCGGTGATGGATCTGGCCGATTTTTCCTTTGCCGCAGTGTCGGAGGTTCCCATTTCATATGAGAAAATCGGGCAAATTGAAATCGCCGTGAGCGATGAGCTGGGTGGCTTGCCCGCCCCATCCGGCAATGGGGCTCTTGTGACCACCTTTGGCAGTAGAACGTTAGAGGGCGAAATGATTCCGGCTCGTTTTTTTAAGCCGTTTTGGGATACGGAGGAGAACTGATATGGGTTGCGGCCGTTTTGGGTGTTTTTTGACGATAATATTTTGTTTGCTTCCGGTGGTTCAAGGCTGCCAAACAAGCAAGCCGAAAGTTGCCATCCCGGAGATGCGCCCGGCGTTGCCCAAGGTGACCGAGAAATCCGCGGTCGCCCCGCCGGAGATCGCCACGGCCGCCGCGCCGATCCGGCGGCGGGAGGCGGCGGTGGATTCGACCATGGTCGATTATGGTCTGCTTTCACTGCATGATCGCCTGATGCAGCGGCATAAGCTGTATCAGGAGAAACAGGCTCTGTGGCAGGATCTTGACGGTTTTATGGCGGCCATGGAGATTGAGGACGAACGGCCGGCCGGCTGGCAGCAATGTCTGCTCAATATCGATAACACAGTGGTAGCCTATGGCCGCCTCGCTGATTCGTTCGGGGAGGCGGGATCGGTTGATCCGGTGGCGCAAGGCGAGGCCCTGTTTTATGATCTGGAATACCTGCAAGGTGGCTGTGAAAAGGTCTACCTGGCGGGCAAAAAAGGGATGGAGGACCGGCAGGGCGATTTTGTAGAGGTTGCGGCCGAGCAGATGGAGCGGACGGTGGTCAATTATGCCAACATCGGCAGGTATGAGGCGGCAATCGCGGCTTACCGGAATATGATCGTCGCTTATCCTGAATACCGCGTGACCCCGACAACCGGCCGCCTGTATAGCCTTGCTCTGTTGCGGGCCGGGCGCTTGGATGAAGCCTTGCTTTTTTTGCAATCCCGAGTCGAGGCGGGTGCTCAGTGTGAAAATATTGAGTTGCGCAGGCTGTATGGTGATCTTCTTCTGATTAAAGGCGACCAGGCCAAAGCCCGTCAAAATTACCAGGCCTTGGCCGGATATTACAGCGAACAGCAAAGTGGTAAGCAATGGGTGGATGAACAGTTGGCCCTGCTCACCGACAGCCCGTTGCCCAAGGGGCAGTTATTGCTGTTTGTCAAGCTGCTTCAGTCTTATCTCTTGTTTGACGGCAAGCAGGTGCCGAGCGGGATGACGGATACCTTGACCTTTCTGGAAGAACAGGCCGCCGGCAGCGGCGTGCTCAAACGGGCCCGGCAGATTCTCTGGCTTACCGAGCAGCAGGCTGGGGCCTGGGTCGGTCGGCAACTGGTTATTGTTGACGCGCTGGTGGCGGAAAAGGAGTATGATCAGGCCCGGGAGGTGCTGGCCCAGTTGCTGGCCGAGAAGGAGTTGCCGGCGGAGGTGAGGCGGATCGTGCTGGATACCCGGGCCGATGTGTTACGGGGGCAGGAGGAAGAGTTGAGAACGCAGCGGCTCTTGCAGGATCAGGCCCAGGCGATTCAGTGGGAAAAGGCTCTTAAGCTCTTTGATTTGCGAAAGTATGATGAGGCCTTGGCCGCCTTGGCGCCGTTGCTGGAAACTACTTACGATGAAAAGGCCCGGGCCAAGATTGCTGAAACGGTTAATCTCGTGGCAAATGATCTGCGGCGCCAGGCGGCCGCCTTGTTTGTCAAAGCGTTGAAAACCACCGATCCGGAGGCCAAAATAAAATTGATGATTGAATCTCGTGATTTGCTTTTGCTGATCGTTGAAAAATACCCGCAAGCCGAGAATCTTGAAAAAGTTCGCATGAATTTAGCAGTGTTGGAAAAGCAGATGGCCGCCCTTGTTCCTGTGCCGATGGAAGGGGAGGCGGGCGTCCCCCGGCCGGAAGAAATTCCGGGGCAGGATCTGCCGGTTGATTCAGTGCCAAGCCCTCTGCCGTAACCTTGGTGTAGACAGCCGGGCAACGCGAAGATGGTATTTTACAAAAAGAAAAAAACTTGCAATATTTTTTGATGTTTGAGCACTATATAATAAGATGCTGCAAGTAATTTTCCATTGAGATGAATGGTCTGTAACATATATTTAAGAGGTCGTGGCCTCTTGTTGAAGGAGTTTTTGTATGGCGAATGGCGAAAAGCCGTTATCCGATATTCTTGATGAGATGGCTTTACAGATTTTGATGATTGAGCCGGGTGATCTTTCCGTGGTCGGGGAGTTGCTCGATTTGGTCGAAAAGATTTTGCCGGGTTATGCCTCCGAGGATATCCCGGTAGTTATTCAGCAGATGGCCAATACCTTTCGGGGCTCCCTTGAAAAATTAATCATGGGCGAGCTTGACGATTCCGCTGAAAATTATGAGCTGTTGGGCGAGTGTATCAGCCGGATGCAGGAGATTGCCCGCAAGGAAGGCGTGGCGGACGAGGCTACCATTCTTGCTTTTAGCGCCACCCTGAAAAAAATCGGCTTTGCCTTTGACGAAAAGGAATTGCTCGGGGTTGCCGGCTTTGGTCTGGCTGAAAGCGGTGAGGCGCAACCAGAGGTTGAGGCCGCAGAGGTCTTATCCGAACAGGAACCGGTTGCGCCGGCAAAGGCTCAGCCCATGCCGGATTTTTTGCAGGATAAGGAGTTGCTCTCCGGCTTTATCGAAGAGGCCTTCGAACACCTCGAGTCCATTGAGGTGAATGTCATCAGCCTTGAGCAGAGCCCGGATGATATGGATATCATCAACAATATCTTCCGGCCCTTCCATACCATCAAGGGGGTTTCCGGTTTTCTTAACCTGAAAACCATCAACAAGCTTGCCCATGCCACTGAAAATCTGTTGGACGACGTGCGCAACGGTAAGCGCGAGATGGACTCCGGCGTTATTGATATTGTTCTTACGGTAGGCGATGTACTGCGCTCCATGGTGGAAAATATCAAGGATGTGCTGGAAGGCGGTCCTGATAAATATCGTGATACCGACATAACCGGCTATGTCGCGGAAATTAAGCAGCTGCAGCTCGGGGAAGGCGCCGCTCCTGCGCAGACGGCCGAGGAGCCCCCGGTGGCGCCGGCGCCGCAAGCCGAAGCGGAACCCGTTATTTCCTCTCCCGCTTCACCGCAAGCAGCCGCCCCGGCCCCGCCTCGGCAACCGTCCAAATCCGCCGCCCCTGCGCAAGCGTTACCCCCGCAGCAGGCCGCTCCGGCTAAAGGCCCGGCCCAAGGGGCGCCGGCCCAAGCCCAGAGAAAGATCGGCGCGGCCATTAAGGTTGATGTTGAAAAACTCGATGCCCTGGTCAATGCGGTCGGGGAGTTGGTCATCATGCAGTCCCTGGTTCGGCAGAACCCCCTGGTTTCGAGGATCGCCGATCCCAAGTTGACCAAAGACCTGTCCCAGCTCACCAAGATCACCTCCGACCTGCAGCGGACCGCAATGTCCATGCGCATGGTGCCCATCAAGCAGACCTTTGACAAGATGATCCGGCTGGTCCGCGATCTTTCCAAAAAGTCGGGAAAAAAGGTCGACCTGATCATGGAAGGGGCCGAGACCGAGATCGACCGTAACATGGTGGATTCCATCTATGATCCCCTGGTCCATATGATGCGAAACTCCGTGGATCATGGCATTCAGCCCCCGGACGAACGGGAAAAACATGGCAAGCCCGGCACCGGCACCGTTTATCTGCGCGCTTACCAGAAAGGCGGTTCGATGCTGATCGAGATCGAAGACGACGGCGAGGGGTTGAACTCTAAAAAAATCCGTCAAAAAGCCATTGAGCGCGGCATTATCTCCGAGTCGGAGAGCTTGTCCGAGTATGATTTGAATAATCTTGTTTTTGTGCCCGGTTTCTCCACCGCCGATAAAATTACCGATGTTTCCGGCCGTGGGGTGGGCATGGATGTGGTGAAAAAAGCGGTGGAAAAATTGCGCGGCAAGGTTGAGGTACAAAGTCAGCCCGGCAAGGGATCGCTTTTTGTCATTCGGCTGCCGCTGACCCTGGCCCTTATCGACGGGATTATGGTCCGGGTCGGCAGGGAGCGCTATATCATTCCCACCATTGCGATCCAGGAATCCATGCATCCGGAACGGGAAAAGTACAACACCATCCATGGCAAGGGCGAAACCCTGCTGGTGCGTGGCGAGTTGGTACCCATTGTCCGGCTCTATGAAATGTTCGGCGTGGAGCCGACCTTTAAAGACCCCTGTGAGGCCATTGTCGTGGTGATCGAGAACGAGGGGCGCAAGCGGGCCCTGATGGTTGATGAGCTGCTCGGCAAGGAAGAGGTGGTCATCAAGAGCCTGGGCGGGTTGCAGGATATTCAAGGCGTTGCCGGCGGCACCATTCTCGGTGATGGGCATGTCGGCCTTATTCTCGATTTGGCCGGCATTGTTTCCAGTACGAAGGATCACTAGCCGGGAGCCGAGTATATTGGCGGATTGCTTTTTATAGGGGCATTGTACCGGGGATAAGATTTCAGTGTATTGCCGCTTGTTTTTATATGTCATATTAAAAAGAAAATATTGGCCTTTACGAATTGGAGGTTACTGATGGAAGCTGCGACAGCAAACGTGACACAGGGTAACGTAACGCACGGTACGGAACAAATTGCCAATGAGTTGGCCGGCAAGTATCTTACTTTTTCTCTTGGCGATGAGGATTACGGAGTGGGCATTCTCAGTGTCCGTGAAATTATCGGGGTCATGGATATTACCGCGGTACCGCATACCCCATCCTATATTAAAGGGGTCATCAATCTGCGGGGCCGGGTTATTCCGGTTTTGGATCTGAGGTTGAAGTTTGACATGGAACCCCAGGATTATAACGAGCGGACCTGTATTATCGTGGTTGAGGTGCAGGGGCAGACCGCCCCGGTCCAGGTCGGCATGGTTGTCGATTCGGTATCCGAGGTGCTCAATATCATCGCCGAGGAAATCGAGCCGCCGCCATCTCTCGGCTCAAGCGGCGAAACCGATAATATTCTCGGGATGGCCAAGATTAAAGGGGATGTGAAGATTTTGCTGCATGTGGACCGGGTGGTGGGCGAAGGCGTTTTGAGCCGTTTTGAAGAGGCGGGCCAGGAAGGAAATTGAGAGTGATGCCACTGCGGGTCAAGCGAAGTGTGCGGGTTGAGTATGTTAAATGTTGTCCAGACCGGAGAAAGCAGTGGCGGTGAATGGGTTTGGTTCGGTCGGGATAAAATATCAGCAGCTCACTGATGTTCAGTTTCAAAAATTCAGCGCATTGGTGTTCTCAAAAACAGGGATCTATCTTAAGCCGGAAAAAAAAGAACTGCTCAATGCCCGGCTGGGCAAGCGGTTGAGAGCCACCGGCATTAGTTCGTTTAAAGAATATTATGAGTTTGTCACCACCGAGAGATCCGGAGATGAACTCATTCACCTTATCGATAGTGTTTCTACTAATTTCACATCTTTTTTTCGTGAAAATTCACATTTTGAAATGTTGACCTCAATGGTATTGCCCGCCTTTGTTAAAGAGGGCCGGGGCAGAAACAAAGATATCGTTCTTTGGTCTTCGGCTTGCTCTTCCGGGGAAGAACCATACACCATCGCCATGGTGATGGATGATTATGTCAGCCGCCATCCGGGCTTGAGGTATCAGATTTTGGCCACCGATATCTCAACCCGGGTTCTTGCCCATGCCCAAAACGGAGTGTATACCGATGATCGCATTGCCAAGGTGCCGAATCTGTTTTTAAAAAAATATTTTAAGAAAGGGGTCGGCAGGTCGGCCGGGTATGTTAAAATCAAAAAAGAATTGCAGAGTGTTATTAATTTTAGCCGGTTCAACCTCATGGGGGAATTTCCATGGCGGGACAGTATAGATGTGATTTTTTGCCGTAACGTAATGATTTATTTTAATCGTGAAACCCAGCAGGAACTGGTCAATAAATTTTATCAGGCGCTTTCGCCGGGCGGTTTTCTTTTTATCGGGCATTCCGAGAGTATTTCAAGTTTGGAGCATAGATTTACCCAGGTGGATGCCACTGCATATCAAAAAAAGTGAGACCGCTGAGGGGCGCAGGAAAAGGGCTCATTTTTTTGTAAAGAAGATTTAAAAGGCTCAGAACGCATGAAACTTGTTGTCGGCATTTCAGATATGAAGGTGAGTAACAAGCCGGAAGATGTCTTGATCACCTATTCATTGGGATCTTGTATCGGGGTTGTAATCTGGGATCCTGTTGCCAAAGTGGGTGGATTATTGCATTATATGCTGCCGGATTCCTCTCTGGATGCTGATAAGGCGAGGCTAAAGCCTTTTATGTTTGCCGATACCGGCATCCCCCGTCTTTTTAAAGAAACCTATAAATACGGGGCCGTGAAAAGTCGGATGGTGGTAAAGGTGGTCGGTGGTTCACAGATCATGGACACCTCCGGCTTGTTTAACATCGGTAAGCGAAATAACGCGGTATTGAGGAAGATATTCTGGAAAAATAAAATAATGATAGCCAAAGAGGATGTTGGCGGGACCGGTAACCGGACCGTCAGTCTGGATATCGGTACCGGTATCACCCGACTAAAGGTTTCCGGCCGAGGGGAGTTTGAGTTATGAGTCGTATTGATGAAATTCTTGCCCTGGTAAAACATGTGCCGCCTTTCCCCAAGGTGGCGCAGCGGGTTGCCGAGTTGCTGCGTGATCCTAACGTCAGCGTCGCGGCCTTAGCCGAGGTGATCCAGTATGATCAGGTTATTACCGCCAATGTGCTGAAGATATGCAATGCGGCGTATTTCGGCTTGCCGCGTAAGGTTTCGTCCCTGGATGATGCCCTGGTGGTGATGGGGAACGATACCCTTAAAGATGTGATCACCACCAGCAGCAGCGCCATGTTTTATAAGGGGACGGCCGGTGAAGGGTATAAGCTGGATCAGGGCGAATTGTGGCGACATTCGGTGGCCACCGGAATCATGGCCAAGGGACTTGTTAGATATATCAAAGATGTTGATGAGGGCAGCGCTTATACCGTCGGGCTGCTCCACGATATCGGCAAGCGGTTTTTAAGTGGTTTCGTGGCGGATGATTTTAAGAAAATCATGCTCAAGGTCGGTACCGAAAGGTGTGCTTTTGTCGATGCTGAAAAAGAAATTCTGGGCGCGACCCATGCTGAATTGGGCGGGATGATTTTAGAGCGGTGGGATTTTCCCGAGGAGATGGTGGTGGCCGTTCGTCAGCATCATGATCCCGATGCCTTGGAAAAATCCCCCCTTACCGCGGTGGTGGCTTTGAGTAATGCCCTGGTCATAACCATGGGCATCGGGGTCGGTGCCGATGGGTTATCAACGGCAATGCAGGGAGAAGGTCTGAAGAAATTTGGTATTTCTACACATGACCTTGAGTTGTGTATGGCAAATCTCATTGGTGAAATTGAAAAGGCCCAAGAACTTTTTCACCTGTGATCTGTAATGGTTTGGGTGTTTTTTTACCTGAAATGACGATGTGTGAGTAGGAGAGAGCAATGGCTTTCAATATTTTGGTTGCGGATGATTCGGAAACCATGCGGACGGTAATTAAAAAAACCGTGGAGATGTCAGGGGTGCCCATCGGTGAATTCCATGAGGCGGCAAACGGCAAAGAGGCTTTGGCCATCCTTGAAAGCAACTGGATTGATGTAATCCTTTCCGATATTAATATGCCCGAGATGGGGGGGATGGAGTTGTTGAAGGCGGTGAGCGCCAACGAGGATTTGAATCGAATCCCCCTTATTTTCATCACTACCGAATCAAGTGATGCGCGGATGGATGAAGCAAAAAAACTGGGAGTTGCCGGGTATGTTAAAAAGCCTTTTCAGCCGGAGATCATAAAAAGTATCCTTTACGATGTGCTGGAGAAGGCATATGAGCATCGGATGGTTGATATGCCGGCTGATGAGAATGATGATGATGATATGGATTTCTAGGATTTTATCGCATGGGATATACCTCTTTGGCTAATGATGGAGGACGTTGCAATGGATGAGAGCTTGAGGCAGGTGATTTTCGAGACTTTCTCAGATGTTTTTGAAAAGATGTTTTTTACGTTTCTGGAGCCGTTATCCGCTGTCCCCGCTAGCGAGCAGGTGGGAGATGCCGGTAAATTTATCTTGGCCGAAATCAGTTACTCCGGCGGTAATAACGGTAATTTTTGTTTTTATTTTCCATGGGAACTGGCAAAAAATATAACGATTAATTTTTTAGGGGTTGAGGATGAAGATGTCAAGTTGTCCCAGATAGCCGATACTGCGGCGGAAACCGCCAATATGGCCATCGGCAGTCTGTTGGGGAAACTTGACCCTAAGGGCCAGTCTTCACTGGCAATCCCCAAGGCCCGGGAACTGGTTGATTTTGCACCTGTCTCACTGTCCGCCGATGCCGAAACCTGTATGTTTAATACGGAGTTCGGCATACTCTATGTTAAAGGTCGTCACGAATAGATAAATGACAGTCCCTGCTTTTTGGCAAAAAGTCGAGAAAAACTTGGATACCATAGGGTTATGAGCAAAATACGTGTGCTGATTGTAGATGACTCTGCTGTTGTGCGTAAAGTCTTCAGCGAGGAGTTGTCCCATGAAAAAGATATTGAAGTTGTCGGGACGGCTCCAGACCCATATGTGGCCAGGGATAAGATTGTCGAGCTTAAGCCGGATGTCGTAACCCTGGACATAGAAATGCCGCGCATGGACGGGATTACTTTTTTGCGGAAATTGATGAAGTATTTTCCGTTGCCGGTGATTATTGTCAGTTCCCTGACCCCGGCGGGGGGAACCCTGGCCCTGGAGGCCATGGACGGCGGAGCGGTTGATGTGATCTGTAAGCCGGGCGAAGCCTATTCCGTTGGCGACATGAGCGCCCAGCTTGCCGAAAAAATTAGGGCTGCAGCCCGGGTCAACATGGCCCAGCGGGCAAAGGTTCTCCGTTCAAGGCCGGCGGCAGCCGCTCCCCAGCTTTCTTTGACCAAAACAACCAACAAGATTATCGCCATCGGCGCGTCAACCGGCGGCACCGAGGCGCTTAAAGAGGTGCTCACCCAAATGCCGGCCAATTCCCCGGGGATCATGATTGTGCAGCATATGCCCGCCAATTTTACCACCAGTTTTGCCGAGCGGCTCGACAGTCTCTGTCGGATTCGGGTGAAAGAGGCGGAGGATGGGGATTCGGTGGTGCCGGGCACGGCCTTGCTTGCCCCGGGAAATTTCCATATGGTCATGCGGCGCAGCGGTGCCCGTTATTACGTGAATATAAAGACCGGGCCCTTGGTTTGCTACCAACGGCCGGCCGTTGATGTGCTGTTTAACTCGGTTGCCGCCTATGGCGGCGCCAATGCGGTGGGGGTAATTCTGACGGGAATGGGCAAGGATGGGGCGCAGGGGATGTTGAAGATGAAACAGGCCGGCGCTCAAACCATTGCTCAGGATGAAAAGACCTGCGTGGTCTTCGGCATGCCCAAGGAGGCCATTGAGGCCGGGGGGGTGGATAAGGTTGCGCCGTTGCAGGATATTCCCAGTGAGATTATGAAGTTTCTGTAAGCATTGTTTTTTCCATTTGCAGCAGATATTCTTTTACGGTCTTGCCTCCGGCAAAGCCTCCGGACCCGGAGGCGGCAATGACCCGATGGCATGGAATTGCCAGCACTAATGGGTTGTGGTTGCAGGCCTGGCCCACGGCCCGGGCATAATTTCTGCCGCCAAGCTCCTCGGCTATCTCTCCGTAACTCCTTGTTTCCCCATAGGGAATTTTGCCGATTAGTTCCCAGACTTTTTGTCTGAAATTCGTATCATTTTTAATAAAAGGGCAAGACGCGGGTTCGACTGGCAAAGTTCGGATTCGTCCTGAGAAATAGTATTCAAGATTTTTGAGAAAAGGATGGGGGGCTAAGTTTTGCTCAAAGTGTAATCCCGGGATTATTTTTTGTAGTTGGAGAAGAGCTTTTTGATGGCGCAGAGTGGAAAAAGTGATGTGGATAGGCTGAGCATCTGCGCAGATAAGATGGCAGCATATATTCGGGTTCGTGAAGGTGAGGGTGGTGACGCAGTCGGTTTGCAAAGGCATTTATTTGACCTTCTCGGCAAGGAAAATAAAAAAAAATTATTTAAACCTGTTTTGTGTCCGACATGAATAGTAATATTTTTTTATTTTTTTAAAGTAAAAGATAATTGATGGTTTGTGCACTATATTGTGGTCTAATTTTTAATCGATACGACATATTGTGGGTGTTGCATTTTGTTTAACTGCAGAAAAACAACGAGATAAACTGAAAACTTAAAAAACTACTTGATTTTTTGTGGCGCTATCCCTTATAGCTTTATATATAGTCTGTTCATAGGGAAATTAATTGAAGTAATTTTATTAAAAACAATATCTCGAAATTATAATAAATATGATTTTAAAATCCCGAAAAGTTACCCTCCTGTTTTGCTTTTTCGTCCTTCCCTTGTTTTTGCTTGTCTGTTCCACATCTCTCTCCCATGCCACCAATGTAGTTCATCTTGCCTCCAAACATAAATTTTCCCCTGATCAGAGCAAGGTAGCCGGCGTTACAGGGACCAACGGTGTGAGTGTTGTAAATATCGGCTCGGCGGATGATTTTAAGCGAAAGCCGCAAGAGGAGCAGCGGGTTAATCAGGTTTCGGCAACCGGTCTCGGCAAAAAGATCTCGGCTCGCAGCGCATTTGTGCTTGATAGCCGGACCGGTCGAACCATCTATGAGCAAATGCCTGATCTGCCCGGACAGCCGGCAAGTACAATCAAGGTATTGACCGGGCTTATCGCCATGGAGGGCTTACGTGACAATGACAGGGTTTATGCCAGCCGTTATGCAGCCAACATGCCCCGGTCAAAGGTGTACCTCAAGCGTGGCGCATCCTATCGGGTCAATGATCTGGTAAATGCCGTGCTGATGGCCTCTGCGAATGACGCAAGTGTCGCCCTTGCTGAAAAAATAGCCGGATCGGAAAAGGCCTTTGCCAAGCTCATGACAAAAAAGGCGGAGGCCCTCGGGGCGCGCCATACTGTTTGTAAAAGCGCCAATGGCTTGACCCGTCGGGGTCAGCAGACTACGGCCCGGGATCTGGCGGTTATTTTCAATCAGGCCATGGAAAATGCCGAGTTTGCCGAGCGGATGAAGTTGACCAAGACGAAAGCCTCGGCGGGTTGGCATTTGCGCACCCATAATAAGGCGTTATGGAATGTCGATGGCGCCCTTGGCGGAAAAACAGGATATACCAGGGCTGCTCGCCAGACCTATGTGGGGAAATTTAAACGCGGCTCCCGTGAGCTTGTTGTCTCCATTATGGGGAGCGAAACCATGTGGTCGGATATCAAGGCGCTGGTTGAATATGGCTTTAGTCAGCCGGGCAAGGGTGAGGCGGTAACCGTGGCTGAAAATGAGGTGACAGGGGATGACTCGATTCCATCCCTCAGCCGCAAGTCCAAGATTCCGCAAATGGCCGAACTGATCGTTCTTGCCGAACAGAAGAAAAAAACAAAAATTTAGAGGCGTGAGGCAGCCCTCGGCCTGGCTATGGCCGGGTCTTTCTGGTGCATGCTGTTTGGGTTTTGGCCGGTGGAATTTTCCCCGGCTTTTTTTTATGGCTGATCTCGGCTGTGGATAATGACGGAAAAAATCGCGGCAAGGTTTAGGCTATGCTTGAAAAACAAGAATTGCGGGATGAGATTGACCATAAAAAAATAGAATTTCCTTTCCCGGCCGGCGGCAAGCTGGCCGAGCAAATCCGGCGGCTGGCCGGCTACAAAGAGGCGCGATGCCTTTTTGTGAGCCCGGCCGCTCTGCTCGACCAGGTGCGGATTAATGCGCTTAACGACGGCAAAATTCTGATCATGCCCGCCCCCGGCCTGAAGGAAGGTTTTTACCGGATCAAGCCTTATTCCATTGCCTTTAAGGATCTGAAGTTTGCCGTAACCTATAAAGGGCTTGCCCAGTTTGGCGAACATCTCCTCTTTGAAGAGATGGCAGGGCTGGCCATTGATCTCTTTTTTACCGAAATCCTTTATGTTGACCCCTTTGGTGTTTTTCTTGGTAACGGCCAGGGTTTTTTCGATCTTAGTGTGGCCCTGTTGTCCGAATTGGGCGGGGTGGCGGATAATGCCCGCGCTTATGCGGTGGGGGTGGGTGAGCAGCTGCTTGTTGAAAGGCTAAAGCACGATTGTTGGGATGTGCCGGTCAACGGCCTGGTCTCGGCGGATGGGGTCACTGAATTTGGTCAGGGCAGGTTGGCAGCGGCGGTTTATTGGCCGGTCTTGACTGAGCGAAGCATTAAAAAGATAGCGCCGTTGTGGCGGCTGGCCTGCAAGCAGGGGAAAATTTAGCCGCCTTAAGCCTTGTTCTCTTTGAAAACAGGCTCCAGTCCGCAGAGTTCGGCGTAGGTGGCGATTTCGTCTTTGAGTTCCCGCACATAGGGGCAGTCCCAGACGGCGAGCAGTTTGCCCCGGCCGATATAGGCGGCAAGATCGTGGTCATCCTCAATGCGGTCATGTTCGGCCGCCCGTTCGAGGGCATAGGGAAATATCTGCGGTTTACGGCAGACCCCGGGCCGTTGCGGGTAAATCATGCAGCCCCCTGATGCGGCGTCAAGATTGGGGCATCGGCTCTTTTTTGGCAGAATCAGGCTCCAGCCCTGTTGCCAATGATAAAGGGCCGGCTGGTTCTGGTAAAAAGGGGTGTCGTTGACCTGTAACACCTTCTCCGAGTTGGCCGTTAGTTTACGGCTGTCGTCATTGTCAATGCGGGCCAGCGCAAACAACGCTGTTTCCGGGGCGCTCAGGGGTATCTCAAAGAAGTCATGGCCCATGTCCGCGGTCGGGCCAACGCAGCAGAGGGTGCAGCCGCAGGTGCCGCAGAGCAGGCTGTTGATTTGTTCAAGCTCCTTCGTGATAACCTGCTGGCAGATCATCAATTCCATGGCCTCGAACTGGTCAAGCTCTTCAAGGTTTTCGGCCAGGATGCGATATGTCGGCGGTGCCGGATGCTTGAGGGGCTCCATCATTTCAAGCTCGGGCAGAAAGGGGCGCAACAGTTCTCCCGGTTTGTCATAGGTGGCGGTTGCCGTCTCGATGGGTTCGATTAATTCGTCCAGGATCGGCGCGACCCGCTCAAAGGGCCCGGTGAGGTAAAGCAGCTGAACAATGCGGACCAGGGGCAGGAGCGGATGCTTTAACAGGTGGAGGCCTTCCTGGAATTTTGTGTTGGCGGTAAGATCATTCATGGCTGCAATTAATAATAGGTTCTGAATGCTATTGCAAGAAGCGATCAGCGATAAGCCGACAAGCGGTTGAGTCGCCAATCTTACTTTTCTTGACCGGTCAGGCGCTACAGGGTAGTATGTTGGGCGCAATAAAAACTATATAACATTGATCAGATTAAGAAGAGTGCCATCTATGGACGAATTTGAAAAACAGGCCCTTACCGAGCATCTGCGTGAGTTGAGAACCGCCCTGGTTCGATCCCTGATCGCTACGGCCATCGGGTTTGCGATTGCTTATTCCTACTGCAATGAGCTGGGCCAGTGGCTGTTTGCCCCTCTTTTTGAAGTGATGCCCGACAAGGCCAGTCTGATTTTCACCTCATACCAGGAAGGGTTTTTTTTTACCTGAAGATCGCCCTGGTCGGTGGGATCATGCTGGCCAGCCCCGCTATTTTTTATCAGATCTGGGCCTTTGTCGCCCCCGGCCTCTACAGTCATGAAAAAAAGGTGCTGATCCCTTTCAGTATCCTCTCCTCCCTCTTTTTTGTGGGCGGCGCCGCCTTTGGCTATTATGTGGTCTTTCCGCCGGCCTTCAAGTTTCTGCTCGGCTACTCCTCGCAATTTTTAACCCCGATGCCGGCGGTAAAGGAATATTTTTCCCTCTGCCTGCGTCTGCTCATCGCCTTCGGTGTTATCTTCGAGTTGCCGATCTTCATGGTCCTGCTCGGCAAGATGGGGGTGGTCGATGTCGCTTTCCTCAATAAGCATCGCAAGTACGCGATCCTGCT
>DUZU01000002.1 GCA_013349285.1 Deltaproteobacteria bacterium
CGGAGTAAATCTTGACAATGTGCACGAAATTGCCGCCACCGGGGTTGATCTTATCTCGGTCGGCGCCCTTACCCATTCGGCAAAGGCGGTTGATATCAGCATGCGGCTGAAGGTGGGTAGCTAAGGAGGGGCGGTTGATCCGCTAAAAACTTCTGGCAATATTGAGCGAAACGACTTTTCGGGTATAGTCATAACCCGCCATATCGGAGTCATTGTCGGTGTACTGATACTCAAGGATCGCATCCCATTTCCCGCTCAGCCCGTAAGTCGCCTTTGCGGTTGAAATGGCCCTTTTATCCTCCCGTTTAGCCCCTGTCCCATAGTCATAATCGCTGATTCTGTACTTTATGCCGCCGAAGAGATTTAACCGGGCAAACGGTGTATAACTCACCCCCGCCTTAACCTGATGCCGGCGGGCGGAATAGTCGTCGTCATCCCGATCATTAAGCTCCAAAAGATAACCAAGAATGAGGCGAAATCCTTTTATTTTTGAGGAGGTATCCACCTCAAATCGCTGGCGCCAGCCGTTGAGGTAGCGATATTGCGAATCAAGGAAATCAAGATAGCTCAACCGGTAGCCCAGGTTGAGTCTGGTCCGGCCGGCCAGGTATTTTTTCAGCTGCAGGTTAACCGATGGAATCTGCTCAAAGTTTTTGCCGTCCTGGGCCAGGTAGCTGTAATCAACTCCGGACTCCAACTGCCAATTGTTGCCGACCGGCATCGTATGAAACAATCCGGCGGTGATCATCCCCAGGTCATACTCGACGAGATCGAAATATTTTTGATAATAAAGGGTGCCTCTGGCCTGGAGGTTCTTGGTGAAAGTCGATTGAGGCAGGCTTGATTTGAAGTAAAAGAGAGCTTCGGCATAGCAATCGCCCTGGCCGCTGGTTGTGCTCGTATCGGATGCCAGTTCGGCATTGTCATCATGGCCGAAGCCGGCGGAGATATATTTAGCAGCTGCCATGTGGGTGGCTTCATTGCTCGCGCCCATACGTTGAAGCGCGCTGGAGGCCAAGGTTTGCAGTTTGTCGTCATCAGTGAGGTTAAGGGCTTGGGTAAACCACTCTTTAGCCTCGGGCTGCTTATTTTCCTTAAGGGAAACAAGGCCCAGATTATAAAAGGCGATTGGCCGCATCTGAGCTGATTCGGCTGTTTTCAAAAAAGCCTGGCGGGAGATGGGATACTGCCCTTCCTTGAAAGCGCAAACCCCGATATTATAATAGAGCGAGGGTCGGTTGTCGCCGGCCTTTTCCGCCTGTTGGAAACAGGCAAGCGCCCGGGCAAAGTCCTTGGCCCGATAATAGCGGACGCCCTCGGCAAACAGGGTTGAGGTGGTCGGGTTGGTGGCTTTTTCCGCCGCCATAACCCAGGAATTGTTATAGTCAGTCATCAGGCAACAGACTGCGATCATTATGATTATAAGCCGGTATCTCATGGGGTTAAGCATCGTAGGTGATGATTTAAACGCAAAAAAGCCGTCCATTTAAAGTTGCTTAAATGGGCAGCCTGCTAGTTATTATTTGTTTTGTTGTTAATCCGCTTTGGGGCCTGGTCCCGGTTTTTCGTAGCGTGGTGAATCGGAACTGAATGGAGTTTCTATCTCAACGCTTTTTTCAAAGGATTCTTTGGTCGGCCCATTGTCACCGGCGTCCATGCCGATTCTTTCCTGCTCCTGATGTTGAAATTCTTCTCTTTCCCTGAGTTGAAAGGGCAGCTCGATATTATTGGTTATTTCCTTGGAATTTTCGACATCGGCTCCGATTATCTCCATGGTAATATCCAGGTCGTCGAGATTATCGGCCGCCAGGGCCGGAGTCATGGCGCCGGCTGAATAGAGCAAGGTTACAATAACAAGTATAATTAGGTTATTCTTCATTTAATTTTCCTTAAAAAGCCATATGTAGGTAACAGGCAGCCATTCGAACTAATCTTAATAACATATGTAATTAGACAAGGTGCAAGGTTTTATCCGCTGAGGTGGTCTGCCTGTCCCTGTTTATCTGCATTTGAAACTGCAGTTCCTTGCGCCGGTTAAGATGATCTATTCTGGTTGTCACCGAAACGAGTCCTTCCTTGGTGCCGACCAGAGGGATGGTGAGCAGATTGTTACCCTGTGACAAGTTGGCTATCCAGGAAATCTCTCTTTTTTCAGGATAACCGGCCAAGGCGATCTGCTCGGGCAGCATTATGGTGATCGTCGCATTTTCAAGATTTCGCGGTGATGTTACCAAGAGTTTCACCCTCTTGGTTTGGCTCAAGGTCAGGGTTGTTCTGCCGGCCACCTCATCCTTTGCCGGTAGATGGCTGTGCTTTGCGATGCCGAGATAGATAAACATCACAAAAACCGCCGCAATGGCCCCGCCGATCATGGTTAGACGATTGGCCCGCCCCTGCTGTCGCGTATGTTGCTGGTAAACGGATTGGAAAATATTGGCTGAAAATTCAGCAGACATGGCCGGGGAGCTTAGCCCTTTTAGTTTTTTTCTGAAGGCCGCCTCACGGCTGTATCGGCCGGAACACTTTTCGCAGCTAAGGAGATGGCTTTCGATCACCTTTCCTTCATAGTTTGTCAGTAAGTTGTCGAAATAATCATCAAGTAGTTCGCAAACTTTTTTACATTCCATAAGGAAGCTCTTCATTTTTTTTGTACAGTTTATCTCTTAAGGTCGCCCTAGCCCGATGTAGTCGGGATTTCAAGGTGCCTATCGGTGTTTCAAGTAACGCTACCAGTTCGAGCAGGGTGTACCCCTCCATATCATGCAACACGCATACTGCCCGCTGTTTTGGGTTGAGTGCCTTCAGGGCGGCATGGATTTGCCGGTTTACTATTTTACTTTCCCACACCTCGGCGGGACCCGGTTCGGGTGAGGATATAACCTCAAGGTAATCATAGTCATCTTGAGCATGGTTGCTCGTCTTTAAAAGTTTTAAGGGCGAGCGCCAAAATTTGCGTTGCTGATCGATAAAAGTTCGGTAAAGCACCTTAGCCAACCAGGCCTTCAGGTTGCTTATCTCTGTAATATCGTTTTTTTTGAGGTATGCCTTAACCATCACCTCCTGCACCAGATCTTCAGCGTCCGCTTCCGATGCGGTAAAGCGGTAAGCAAGCCGATACATATTATCAAGGTGAGGTCGAATGATGTCTTCGAAATCCTCGACCCCTTCTTTACTGTTGATTAAGGTCAGTACTGATTCCATTTAACTTAAATAACGTTTTTCTCTAAGATATGGTTCCATAAAAATTAAGATTATTACCAAAAAACAAAGAAAGTTGTTTCAGGGAATAATCTTAACCTTTATGAGGTTGCGCGGAACACGGCAAATTGACGGAGATCGGCAGGGGCGGATCCTGCCGATCTTTCGAGGAAAATCAAGCTTGGGGGTTACGGGGCATTACTTGGCGTAATAATCTAAAATGCTCTCCACCATTTCCGGGATAGTGAAGATCTCCGGCTGGACATCAATCTTCAACCCCTTTTTCTCAGCGGTTTTGGCGGTAATCGGCCCGATACAGGCAAGGGCGACGTTATTGAGCAGCCTGCCCTTGTTTTCTTCCCTGATCATCTCAATAAAATTGCTGACGGTGGAAGAGCTGGTAAAGGTAACCATGTCGATTCGGCCCGATTCCAGCTCGGCGACTATCTTCTCATAGCCCTTTGGTTGCACGTTTTGATAAACAGGCACCACCGTAACATCGGCGCCATGCTGCGCCAAGGTTTCCGGTACAATCTCCCTTGCTTTTTTGGCGCGGGGGATAAGCACTTTTTTGCCATTGATGCCCTGGTCGATAAGGCTCTTGGCCAGCCCGTCCCCGGTGTATTCCGCGGGGATGAGATCGGCTATCACCCCGTATTCCTTCAGCACCTCGGCGGTTGCCTCCCCCACCACCGCGATTTTTTGGCCGTGCAAGGCTCGGGTGTCCAGGCCATTGGCGTTCATCCGCTCAAAGAAGAAACGGATGCCGTTGATGCTTGAAAATACAATCCAGTGGTAATCGGCAATCTCGGTCAGGGCCTTATCCAGCGGCTCCCAGCTATCCGGCGGCTCGATGGCGATGGTGGCGCCTTCAACGCAGTCAGCGCCCTGGTCTTCCAGCAAGCGCACCAGCTCACTGGCCTGCTCCCTGGTTCTGGTCACCAGGATGCGTTTGCCGAAAAGCGGCCTTTTTTCAAACCAGTTGATTTTTTCCCGCAGATTGACGACCTCGCCCACCACCACCAGGGCCGGCGGGGTAATCCCCCCTTCCTTAACCACCTCGGCGATGTTGGCCAGGGTGCCGACCACTGATTTCTGGGCAGGGGTCGAGGCCCAGCGCACCACGGCAACCGGGGTTTGCGGATCACGGCCGTTGGCGATCAGATTCTTGGAGATGGAGGGCAGGTTCTTGATCCCCATGTAGAAAACCAGGGTGCCGATGCCGGTGGAAATCTTATCCCAGGCGATACTGCTGCTTTCCTTGGTCGGATCTTCATGGCCGGTGATAAAGGCGACGGAGGCGGTATAACCGCGATGGGTAATGGGAACGCCCGCATAGGTTGCCGCCGCGGTTGCCGAGGTAACGCCGGGCACCACCTCGAAACTGATGCCCGCGTCGACCAGTTCTTCAATCTCTTCCCCGCCGCGACCGAAGATAAATGGGTCGCCGCCCTTGAGGCGAACCACGATTTTCCCGGCCCTGGCATGATCAACCAGCATCTGGTTGATTTCTTCCTGGGTATGGGCGTGGCAGACTCCGCCCTTTTTGCCGGCATAGATAAACTCAGCCTCTTTGGGCACATATTTAAGAAGCTTGGGGCTGGCCAGATAATCATAGACAACCACTTCCGCCCTTTTTAAAAGTTCCAGACCCTTAACCGTGATTAAGGTCGGGTCGCCGGGGCCGGCGCCGATCAGGTAAACTTTGCCCTTGGATTTCATATTGCTGTTTTTTGCTGTTGCATTCATGTTTATACTCAATAAAAAAACCGGCTCAGCCGGTTTTTTTTATCCCGTTGGTTTGATTCTTAAAAAATTATTCCATATTCTGACCGTAAACCTCGGTCAGAATTTCTTTGCCGCCCATGGCCAGCAACTCTTCCGCCACTTGAATGCCAAGGGCGACAGGATCATCAGTCGGGCCGCTCATCGTTTTTTTCACAACCTGCCTGCCGTCAACCGAGGCAACCAAACCGGTCATCTGCAGGGTGTTTTCCGCGGAGAGGGTTGCAAATCCGGCAATGGGCACCTGGCAGCCGCCCTCCAGGCGATGGAGAAAGCCGCGTTCCGCCATAACCGCAAGAGCGGTTTCCCGATGGTCCATAAACATCAGGCCGGCCAGCAATTCTTTATCCGCAATCCGCAACTCGATGCCCACCGCGCCCTGGGCTACGGCCGGCAGCATCTCTTCCTCGGTGAAACAGGACTTGGCTCTTTCCCCCCATCCCAAGCGGTTGAGGCCGGCGGAAGCGAGGATAATGGCATCGTACTGGCCCTCATCAAGTTTGCGCAGCCGGGTGTCGAGATTGCCGCGCAGATCCTCAATCACCAGATCCGGCCGGATATTGGCCAGCTGGGATTTGCGTCTGAGGCTGCTGGTGCCCACCTTGGCTCCCTGGGGCAGATCCCGGCAGGTCGAGCAGCTGTTGGCGATAAAGGCATCAAAGGGGTTTTCACGTTTGGTGATAATGCCGATATGGAGGCCTTCCGGCAGCTCGGCCGGCACATCCTTCATGCTGTGTACGGCAATATCAACCTCGTGGCTGAGCATCGCCTCTTCCAGTTCCTTTACAAACAGCCCTTTTCCGCCCACTTTGGCAAGGGGCACATCAAGAATTTTATCACCCTTGGTTATGATCTTGACCAGTTCAACGGTAACCTCGGGATAACGCTCTTCAATCATGGATTTGATCCAGTTGGACTGGGTCAAGGCGAGCAGGCTTCCTCTGGTGCCGATTTTAATGGTTTTTTGCATTGATTGATTCCTTATTCTTTCAAGTTATCCAGCAGCGGTAAGCCTTGGGCGCTAGATGTTCTCTCTGAGCGATTCGGCAAAGGTCTGCGGCTAAATCGCAATATTGTTAGCCGCCGGACAACAATTCGACCGGAGGCAGTCGGACCATCGGATGGTATAAAAGGAGATTTTTTAAGATTTACTTTTATGCCCTGCGCAGATCCCGGGGATATCTTTGTTGATTACAAGTACTTAAAACAATTGGCCCTGATCCTTGCCGATAACGGCCTGAACCCAACTGAGTTTTTTATCTTTTTTCACCTGATTTTGCAACATAATACCGATTACCCTTACTGACAAGGCATGGATTAATCTTGCAGGGCATCAACGAGGGCGGCGGCCAGCAGCGGGATCATCAGCTCATGGTGGCCGATCAGGTTATAACCTTTGCCGCCGCTCATGGTGGGCCGGTTCACCACGTTGGTGATCGTCCGGTAATGGCGGATAAAATCAAAATTGGCCGTGGTGAATTTATTGACGGTATGACCAAGATTACGGGCAACGGTCAGGGCCTTGAGGAAAACCTCGGGCATCAAAACCGCGGAGCCGAAATTAAGATATGCCCCGCCTTCGAGGTCAGCCACCATGCTGCAGAACAACCTGAAATCATGATGGCTGGTCTGGCCGATGGCCGCTCCATCGGCGGATGGGTGGAGGTGGACGATATCGGTGCCCACTGCGACATGGACGGTGAGCGGGATCTCCAGTCGTTTGGCCGTGGCCAGCAGACTGACGTTGTTGTGGGGGAAATCCTGCGCCAGCAGATAAGCGCCCATTGCCTCGCCCAGCCCCATGCCCTTGGCCGCCCCCTGGTTGATGGCGGCGTTGACCACCTCCCCGGTTTCCTTGGCCGCCCCGAAAGCGCCGCTGCCGAGAACATCGCTCACCTCTTCCGAGGTTCGGCCCACCATGGCGATCTCGGTGTCATGGACGATGCCGGCCCCGTTCAAGGCGATGGAGGTAATGATCCCCCTTTCCATCAAATCGATGAGAATGGGGTTGAGTCCGACCTTGATGACATGGGCGCCCATGCCGACCATAATCGGCCGGTTGTTTTTATGGCTTTGGGACAGGCGGTCGACCAGCTCGGGAAAGTCGATACCGAGCAGCTGGTCCGGCAAGGATTCGATAAACTGTTTAAGGGTGGAACCCGGCGCCAGCGGTTTGCCGAAATTATCGACCGTTACCTTGGAAAACCGATCATGGACCGAATAGGTATTCAGGCCGGAAAAATTTAAAGGCTCGTATTTTTTCATAGCTTATGCCCTGAATAATCAGGGGGTCACTCCTTTGCCGTAAAGGGCCTCATCTACAATCTGACAGAGAAGATGCTCCACCCAGATATGGGCCTCCTGGATGGCCGGCGTCATTTTGGAAGGAACGTTCAGGGTGAGCTCCGCCGTATCCTTCAATTTGCCGCCGCTGCCGCCGGTGAGGGCCGCGGTTTTGATCCCCATCTGCCGGGCAACCTCGATAGCGGCGAGCACATTGGGTGAGTTGCCGCTGGTGGAGATGCCAAGAACCAAATCCCCTTTCTTGCCCAGGGCCCGGATCTGTTTGGCAAAGATATCGTCATAGGAAAAATCGTTGCCCACACTGGTAAGGATCGAGGTGTCGGTGGTCAGGGCAATGGCGGCCAGGGGCGGCCGGTCGATGAGGAAGCGGTTTACAAACTCGGCAGCCAGATGCTGGGCATCGGCGGCAGAGCCGCCGTTGCCGAAAAACATCAATTTGTTGCCGCTCTTGATGGTATCGATCATCCATTGCGCCAGAACTTTGATGTCTTGCAACTGGCTTGAATATAAGGCCTGCTTGGCCTCAATGGAATTTTTAAGGCTTTCGGCTATGAGCTTGTCCATCAGCTGTCTCTAGATTAATTTTTGATGAAATTGCAACTATTGTTAGTCAATTACTTCCATGTCGGATTGCTTGCATTCGGAGCAGCGCAGCATGGGTTCGGTTTTATCAAAGGCCACCCGCCATTTCTCTTCCTTAATCTCTTTTTCGTATTGCTCCTCGCAGATCTCACAGAGCCAGCGATCCCCTTTCGGGGTTACCCATAATTTCATGTTACTTACCTGTCTTTTTGATATTGAAAGGACATAGTTGATCCTTGGCCAACATAGCTGATATTGGCCAAGGACGCAACAATGCCGAAGAAAATGAGAAACAAGGCAACACAAATTCTGCCGGCTTTTTAAAGGGTGAAATCTCCAATAAGGGCCGGATATTACGTGTTGCTAATCAATTACGGTAAAAGCCTTGGCATTGGCGCCGCAGACCGGACATTTCCCCTCCATTTCCCCTTCGTGGGTATAGCCGCAGACCTCGCACACCGAGATCTTGGTTGCCGGCAGATTGTCCATGTTGTCCAAAGCCTTCTGGTAAAGGGCGGCATGGATTTTTTCAACATCGTTGGCAAAGTTGAAGGACATTAACGCGGCCTTGTGCCCCTCTTTTTTGGCGGTTTCGATCATGGCCGGATACATGTTTTTAAACTCGTGGGTCTCGCCGGCAATGGCCTCCTTGAGGTTGGCCGCGGTGTCGCCCACCGCCTGCAGGGCACGCAGATGGGCATGGGCATGCACGGTTTCGGCATGGGCTGCCGCCCGAAACAGTTTTGCCACCTGGGTGTAGCCTTCCTTGTCGGCTTTTTTGGCAAAAGCAAGATATTTGCGATTGGCTTGGGATTCGCCGGCAAAGGCTTCCAATAGATTTTTTTCTGAGTTACTCATATTTTTCTCCTTACCAAAGTGGATTAATAATCTTACGATTGATTTGTGTGCGGCAAAAGCGACATATTATTTAGGCCTTAATTATCGCAATAAGAAAAAATCATTGAACAGTACAAAAAAATAGCTGTTATTAAAAGATATTATGCATAACCAAAAAAACTGTCTATCCCTTAATTTTATAAAAATGGCCCGGCTGCCGCTGATTGCCATGCTGGCGGCTCTGCTGCCAATAACCGGGGCCGCCAATGTCGCCGCCCTATCCACCCCGGAGCGAATGGCCAAGCTCGTTGACCACGGCGGCATTCTGCTGGAGGACAATGGGGCAATAATTTACAGCCATAATGCGAACCGATTACTGATGCCGGCCAGTATTATGAAGATAGCCACGGCCCTGGCCGCCTTTGAAATCCTAGGGCCTGATTACCGGTTTGAAACCCGACTTTATCTTTCTTCGGACAACGATCTATACATCAAAGGCTTGGGCGATCCCCTGCTCGTTTCGGAAGAGGTGGGGCTGATCGCAGAAAAGATCAAGGCGAAAGGGGTTAGCCGGGTGCGGAATCTTGTGCTTGACGACACCGCCTATGCCTTAACCGCTGTTGCCGACGGCATCGGCTCCAGCCTCAATCCCTATGATGCGGTCAACAGCGGCCTGGCGGTTAATTTCAACACCATCAATATTGAGGTAAGCGGTGGCCGTATCCATTCCGCCGAGGAACAGACCCCGACCCTGCCGATCATGGGCAAGCTTGCCGCCGGTCTGCCGCCCGGCGTGCACCGCATTAATATTAGCGCGGATCGGGACCAGAGCCTTATCTATGCCGGGGAACTTTTTGGCGAAATCTGCAGACGGGCCGGGATTGAGGTAACCGGTAGCGTCCTGAGCCGGGCCGTGCCCGATGGACTTATTCCCTTTTATCGCCATCAGTCGAGCAAGGGGCTTGACGACTGTGTGGAGGGCTTGCTCCTTTATTCCAATAATTTTATTGCCAACCAGCTCTTTCTGGCCTGTGGCGCAAAGCGCTTCGGTTATCCGGCCACCTGGGACAAAGGGCAAAAGGCCGTGGCTGATTTTTTTGCACGGAAAATGGGGATCGGTGATGATCGGCTGCATTTTGCCGAGGGCTCCGGGCTTTCCCGAAAGAATCGAGTATCCCCCGCCGTCATGCTGGCCGTTCTTGATGCCTTTAAGCCCCATGCCCGGTTGTTGCCGGTCCACAACGGGGCATGGGTGAAATCAGGAACCCTTACCGGGGTTTATTCCTATGCCGGTTATTTGAAAAATAACGATAGGCTCCTCGCCTTTGCGATTATCCTCAACCAGAAGCGAAACACCCGGGATGCCCTGCTTGAACTGCTCAAGCAGTATGCCGGTGAAAAAATTGTCGATTAAGCACCCTTGCGCAGGTTGACCATGGACTCAAGATGCGGGGTCTGGGGAAACATATCAACCATGCGCGCTTCATCTAAGTTGAATCCCACCTTTTTGAGTTCGGCCAGATCACGGACCAGGGTGGCCGGATCACAGGAGATATAGATGAGCTGTCGGGCTCCCAGCTGGTGCAGGTAAGGGATTAACTCAATACAGCCCGCCCGCGGCGGATCCAGGAGAATAAGGTCGAATTTCTCCTGGTGGCTGATTAGCTTTTGGGCGGCTTTCACGGCCGCCTCCTTTTCAAAGCGGCAGTTGTCGAGGCCGGCCTCGGCCGCATTATGAACGGCGCTTCTGATTGAGGAGCGCTGCAGATCCATGCCGATCACGCTTTCTGCGCCCAAGGCCAGGGGAATGGAAAAATTGCCCATGCCGCAGAAAAGATCCAGCACCCTTTTGCCGGCGAGATCGCCGGCCCAGTTCAGCATTAACTCAATACAGTTGATATTCTGCTCCAGGTTGACCTGGCAAAAGCCGCCGGGCTCAAAGGCCAGGTTTAACGGGCGGCCCAACACCTCGGCCGGCAACGGCAGGGTGATCTTATGCTCGGCAATGGAGTTTATTTCTTCTTTTTCGGTAAGCAACGGCCCTGCCGCCTGATTTTCAGCATGGAAGAGAATAAAGTCGACCGGTTGGCAGCGGCGGCAAAAGTTCATGGCCGCTTTTTTGTCGGCCGGCCTCGGCTTGCGGGTAAAATGAAGGATGATGATGACCTTGGCAGAGGCCGGGTTGAGAACAAACTCCACGGCCGTGGAGTTTTCCCGCAATGAAGCAAGCTGCTCTGATTGGATGAATGCCTCAAGCACCGTATTGAGCTCTTCCCGGGCCAATAGACATTGCTTAACCGCCACCAACTTATGGGAGCCCTGCTGGAAAAATCCCAGTTGCCCCTCCTCGACCTGCAGCCGAAGCCTTTGCCGATAATGTATCGGCCGGGGGGATACCAGGGGGGGGCCGAAAATATTTTTGATTTCGTTATCTTCTAAAACCTTGCCGCGCAGCATCAATTCTTGAAGGATGCCGTTTTTTATTGCCACCTGCTCTTGGTAAGAGGCATGCTGCAAGCCGCATCCCCCGCAGGTTTGGTTATAGGCGCAACCGGGGAGGCGCCGACTGGCGGAGGGCTGCAACACCTCGATCAGCCGAGCTTCTATATAGTTTTTTCTCGAGCGCAGGGGTTCGGCGACAATTTTTTCACCGGGCAGCACGTCGGCAACCATCACGACTTGCCCCTCGGCGTCGTGGGCTAGGCCGCTCCCGCCTTTTATAACTTTTTCGATATCCAGCTGTAGATAATTCATATTTATAATATATTGTTATGTATGTTAGATATGGCGTCAGTCTGTTTTATAAGGTAATTATTCAATAATTACGGTGCACAAAAAACATTATATGTTTTTTGCTTGATGCTGACTTCGAGTAATTTTTCAATGCGGTGCAGGTCTGATCATCTATGAAATTATTAGCCATTATTCTCGTTGTTTTTGGTTTGACCTGCCTGGCCATCTCACTTTATTCCGCCCAGCGGATCTGCAGAGTCATTCAGCCCAATAAACCAAGCTGGAAATTTCTCTGCTTTCTTATTTCGTTCTTTATAGTCGGTTATATCTTCTTCGTCTATTTACTCTATTGCTCTCCTTTTAATTTTTCATATTTATTTGTCGCCGCTGTTTTTTGCGGCGGCGGTCTTTTTGTACTGATGATTATTCGGTTGAGCAAGTTTAATATCGAAGATTTAAGGCGGGTTGCCGCCCTGGAACGCCACCGGGCGCTTTATGATGATATCACCAACCTGCCTAACCGCAACCTGCTTTGCGAGTTTATCGATATGGCCACCACCACGGCGGGAAAACAAGGTCAATCCATCGTGGTCCTTCTGGTTGACATGGTCAGTTTTCGCAACATCAATAATACCTTGGGCCATTATTACGGAGATTATCTGCTGCAGCTCATGGTGCCTCGCCTTAAACAATGCGTAAAAAACGGGGATATGATCGCTCGCCTCGGCGGCGATGAATTTGTCTTGGTTCTTAAAGATACTACCGTTGAAGAAGCCACCCTGGGCGCCGATTGCGTTTTGGCGCAGATGGAGAAACCGTTTCGCATCGAAGGCCAGGAGCTTAAGGTCGATGTGACGGTAGGTATTGCCGTTTATCCGGAACATGGGATTGAAAGTGAGTCCCTGCTCCAGCATGCTTATATTGCCAAAGATATTGCCCAGTTAACCGGAACCAAGTTTGAAATCTATAACGCGAACAAGGACAAGTTTAAGATCGACCGACTGATGCTCATAGGTGAATTGCGCGAAGCCATTAAGAAAAATCAATTAATCTTGCATTACCAGCCCAAGGTCACCTTAAAGGACGGCCTGATCAAGGGCGTGGAAGTCCTGTTGCGCTGGAAACATCCTGAAACCGGGGCGCTGGTTCAGCCTGATAATTTTATCGGAGTGGCTGAAAAATCAGACCTTATCAATGAGATCACCTATTGGGTCTTGGATAATGCTTTTCGACAAAAGGCAGAGTGGCAAAAGATGGGGCTCGATCTCATAATCTCCGTCAATTTATCGATTAAAAACCTCCATGATTCCGGCTTTCCGAATCAGGTGACACAACTTTTGAATAAATGGAACATCGATCCGAGCGGCGTTATTTTAGAAATTACGGAAAGCAGTATGATTATCGATCCGGTACAAACCTATGAAGTAACGACCAAGTTGCATAATTTGGGGGTAAATCTGTCCATTGACGATTTCGGCACCGGTTATTCTTCCCTGTCCTATCTCAAGCAGTTACCGGCCACCGAACTCAAGGTGGATAAATCATTTGTCATGGATATGCTCAAGGATGAAAATGATCAGGTGATCGTAAAAACCACCATTGATTTGGCCAGGAATCTCGGCATGCAGGTGGTCGCCGAGGGGGTCGAGGATCAACAGGTTCTGGATCTGTTGAAAAAGCTTGGCTGCGATGCGGTTCAGGGCTACCACCTCAGCCACCCTCTGCCTGCGGACGAGCTTTATCAGAAAATGATGAGCCTTAAAAAGTAAGGGCTGGATTTTTTTGTTAATGCGGCCGGCAAGGCAATCGGTCGATTAGTTGCCGGCTCCATCATAAAAAAAAGAGGCCGGGAGCGAATATTGCCGCCCCGGCCTCTGATCTTTTTTTCTAACCGCCCGACCTATCTGTTAAGCAATCAATATTTGTTGTCGGCATAGGTCAGCCAACCACCGTTTTCCACCAATTCCTTATCGAACTCATTGATTGAGAAAGTAAAACTAAGTTCTTTGGCACCATTTTTAGCGCTGATCGTACATGTTGCCAGGTCAACGGCGATCTCAACCTCATTGCCGAGGGCGGTGATGGCATCAATTTCGCTGGGGAGCAATTCCACGGCCAGCATGCCGCAGTTGTACATATTTTGCCGGAAAATTCTGGCAAAACTTTCAGCGATGACAATATTGATATCATTGACCTCAAAAACCCAAACCGCATGCTCCCGGGAAGAGCCGCAGCCGAAGTTGGCCCTGGTTATAATCGCGCCTTTGCCTTGAATATCCGTTCTCGGGTTAAAGCCGCCAAGTTTAAGATCCTCAAGGATAAAAGGCTGCAGGGCCATTTTAGTGTTTTCGGTCAAGTATTTGGCCGGAATAATTTCATCGGTATTTATATCGCTTCTGTCGAGAAAGAGCGCTTTGCCGCCAAAATCCTTCATATCAGTTACTCCAACTTGCTTAGTTGATTTTAGTTAACATCATTTGCCACGGAGGAAACAGCTGCCGATTACAGCAGCTTGCGTGGGTCGGTAATGTGCCCCTTGACCGCAGCGGCCGCAGCACTTAGCGGGCTCATCAGGTGCACAATGCCGCCTTTGCCCATCCGGCCGTTAAAGTTCCGGTTGGTGGTGGAGGCGCAGATCTCGCCTTCGGCGAGAACTCCGTTGCTCATCCCG
Source organism: Deltaproteobacteria bacterium (assembly GCA_013349285.1). Lineage (GTDB taxonomy): Bacteria > Desulfobacterota > Desulfobulbia > Desulfobulbales > Desulfurivibrionaceae > DUZU01. Next base: position 14,111 of record DUZU01000002.1, read on the forward strand.
AGACAGGCGCCGCAGGTCGGGTTGGTGACACAGAAACCCGCATCCATAAAGATCTTGATAATACCCTCCTCCAGGGCCTGGGAATAAACCTGGGGGGTGGCCGGTGACAGAATGCCGCGGGTGGTATCGGCAATTTTGCGATCTTTCAGGATCCGGGCGGCGGAGCGCAGATCCTCGATTCGGCCATTGGTGCAGGAGCCGATGTATACTTGGTCGATCGGCGTCCCTTCCATCGCGGTGATGTCCTTGACCTCATCCGGTTTATAGCCATAGGTTACCTGGGGTTCCAGATCAGAGACGTCAAAGGTCAGTTCCTTGGCATAAACCGCATCGGGGTCGGAATGCCATTGCTTGAAATCCTTGACGGCGATCTCAAGGGATTCATATTCATCCTTGATAAAGGGCCAGAGGTATTGCGCGGTAACCTGATCCGGCATACAGATGCCTGAGGTGCCGCCGGCCTCAATGGCCATGTTGCACAAGGTCATCCTGGACTCCATGCTCATCTTGTCAATGACCGGCCCGACAAATTCCATAACCTTGTTGGTGGCGCCGTTCACCGTCAGCTTCTTGATGATGTTGAGGATGACATCCTTGGCCGATACGCCGTCGGCCAGGGTGCCTTTGATGGTGATTTTGATCGTCTCCGGCTTGAGAAAAGCGCAAACCCCCTTGAGGATGCCCACCTCAAGGTCGGTGGTGCCGATACCTGCCGCGAAAGCGCCAAAGGCGCCGTGGGTACAGGTGTGGGAGTCGCCCATGATCACGGTGTAGCCCGGCCGGATAAAGCCTTTCTCGGGAAAGATCGCATGGCAGACGCCGTTGAAGCCGATATCAAAGAAATCCTTGATCTTATGCCTTCTTGCCCAGTCCCTTAATATCTTGGCCTGGGTGGCGGTTTTGGAATCCTTGGAAGGGGTTACATGGTCGATAACCACCTTTATCTTGTTGGTGTCAAAAACCCGGTCCATGCCCCGCGCTTCCAGATCGGTAATGGCAATAGGCGTGGTGATTTCATGACACATGACAACGTCAATGTCCAAGATCATATTTTCCGGGGTGGGTTTATCGCGTAGATGTGCAGCAAAGATTTTTTCCGCTATGGTCTTACCCATTTACTTGATCCTCCATCAGGGGATGTTTTTTAATATCAGGTATAAAATTGATTATAATTAACTTTGGAATAAGGTTTTCTTATAATCGTATGTTCATTGGCCAGTCAGCCATGAGTAATATATAGATTGTATTTATTTTTCAAACTCTTTTTTGCCAAGTTATGGTTTGACCAATCTCGACAGGCTGTATATCATGGTTTTTAAAGACAATATTAACCATGATTTTGATTGGAAGATAATTGAGCATAATTTTATTTTTTTATAAGTTAAACCTCTGATTATATTTTATCCAACACGGCGCAGGAGTTTGCATGGCCACAGCCAATATCCGTATTCACCCTAACGGACATAATGATAACCAATTTATATATCAACAGGGGTTTGAGCGTATCAGCGAGATCTCTGTTAACGAATATGGCTCTGTTGCTTCTTCTCTTGAAAAGCTTTTTGCCGATATCGCCGATCTCTATGCGGGCAAATGGTCCAGCCATGAAGCCTGCCAGGTCACCTATCATAATCTGGAACACGCGATCGATGTTTCCCTGGCGGTGGCCAGGATGATCTCCGGCTGGAACCAAATTGAAAAAGATCGTTTTCTACCCCAGGATTTATTCGTCATGGCGATGGCCGCGGCTTTTTTTCATGACAGCGGCTATATCAAAGATAAAGGCGACCATCAAGGGCATGGCGGGAAATTCACCCTGATTCACGTTGATCGCAGCTGTAAAATTGCCAGCGAATACCTTACGAAAAATAATTGGCCGCTAAAAGATATCGAAGCAATTTCTAAGATTATCTCGATTACTGATTATTCTAAAAAGCCTGAGCTGGACTTGATCTTTAGCGATGAGCAATGCAAGATCATAGGGCAGATGGTTGCCACCGCCGATCTTGTCGCCCAGATGGCCGACATTCATTATCTTCAGCGAATTGACGATCTGTTTGCCGAATTTCAAGAGGTCTATCAGTTTGAAAAAACAGAGACCCTGGCGGAAAAAGGCACCAAGGTATACAGTTCGGTGCAGGAGATAAAATCAGGAACCATATCCTTCTATGAGCATTTTGTGGTCCCGACTCTTCGTCGAATGGGCCGCATGGATAGATATCTCACCAGCTTTTTTGGCGACGGCCGCAACCCATATCAAGAAAACATCGCGGCAAATCTTTCCTGCCATCTCATGGATGTTCGTTCCCAGTGGCGGCGAATTGGCGATGTCCTGGAAGAACTCGGTTTGGCTACCGGGGAGCAGATTCAGCAGGCCCTGGCTAAACAGAGAAACAGCAGTCTTAATGAAAATAATCTGAACGGTAAATTCAACAAAACCTTGTTTGGCAAACAGCTCCTTGCCTGGTTTGATGAAAATTCAAAGGACCATAAATGCCTTGGTGATTACCTGATGGAGATGGAGGCGGTAAGCCCTTCGGCCTTGGCCAATGGTTTGCTCACTCAAATGCTTCCCGAATCCGAATACAAAAACTTAACCGCCAAGGAACTGCATTTTTTACTCAAGACGGCCCTGCTATTGCAGAATATATGCAAAGGTGCATGGATTATCGAGGTGGTAATGGAAATGCTCAACCAGGTGATTGGTTGCGAAGCAAGCTCGATCCTGTTGGCCGATGTTGATGACAAGGAAATGTTTATCGCCTTTCCCACCGGACCTAAAAAAAAGCTGGTTACCGGGAAACGAATCTCCTCCGACAAAGGGTTGAGCGGTTGGGTTTATCGAAACGGGCAACCTGCATCCGTGGCCAATGTTATGGATGACGAACGTTTCGACTCGATTATCGATAAAAACGTCGGTTTTACCACCCGTTCGATCCTGGTCGTTCCTATGTATGTTAATGGAGAATGTGTCGGGGTGCTAGAGGCCCTTAATAAAAATGATGACAATTTTACCCATCATGATATGAGTGTGTTAACCATTCTGGCGACCATGCTTGCCAATGTGATGGCGGGTATTTTATGCATTAATACAATGTCCTAATCCTTTTGCCCGTTATCTGATAAAGATCCATCTCCTTTTGTTATTGAGAATTCCATGAAAAAATTAATCGTTTTCATGCTGTTTTTTGCCCTTATCCCCTTGGTCGGCCACGCCGGGCAAGGGATCAGCATTGACGGTAAGGTCAAGTATCAGCCCGGGTTTGCAAAATTCGATTACACCTCGGATAAGGCGGTAAAAGGCGGCAATCTGGTGCTGCACGACCTGGGCAGCTTCGACAAGCTGAATCCCTTTACCTTAAAAGGGACGCCGCCGGCAGGGCTGGACACCATGGTTTTTGAAACGCTTGCCGTTGCAAGCCTTGACGAACCCTTTGCCGCTTACGGCCTTATTGCCAAGGATATCGAACTTGCCGCAGATCGGCTGTCGGTCACCTTTACCTTGCATGAAAATGCGAAATTTTCAGACGGCTCACCCATTACCCCGGAAGATGTCAAATTTTCCCTGGAAACATTGCAGAGCGATCTGGCAAGCCCTGCCTACCAGATTTATTTCAAAGACATCAGTAAGGCGGAAATACTGGACCAATATCGAATCCGTTTTCATTTCAGCCAGCGGAATCGGGAGCTGCACATGATTGCCAGCCAACTTCCGGTATTGTCAAAAGCGTTTTACCTCACACACAGCTTTGAAAATCCATCCATGGTGCCGCCAATCGGTTCCGGCCCATATCGAATAAAGGAGGTTGTTCCCGGCAAAGCAATAAGCTATGTCGCCAATCCTGATTATTGGGCCAAGGATCTCAATGTCCGCAAGGGAATGTTTAATTTTACCACCGTAACCTATAAATATTTCAAGGATCAGATTGTCTCGGTTGAGGCGTTCAAGGCCGGAGAATTTGATTTTATGGAGATCAACATTGCCAAACAATGGGCCCGGGATCTGAAAGGGCCACATTTTGATTCCGGCCAACTAATCAAGGAAACGCTGCCCCATAAAAACAACGCCGGGATGCAGGCCTTTGTCTTCAATCTGCGCAAACCGATATTTCAAGATCGAATGGTCCGCAAGGCCCTGACTTTGGCCTTTGATTTCGAGTGGACCAATGCCGCCCTGTTTTTTGACCAGTACACCAGGTGCAACAGTTTTTTCAGCAACTCGACCTTTGCCGCCGCCAATCTGCCTAAAGGGCTGGAGCTTTCATATCTGGAGCCCTTCCGTGACCGGTTGCCCCCGGAGGTTTTCAGTGAAGCGCCGACCTCGGTTACCACGGCGCCGCCCAACAGCCTGCGCAACAATCTGCGCCGGGCGAAACAGCTTCTTAGCCAAGCCGGCTGGGATGTGAAAAACGGCATCTTGACCGATAAAGACGGCCGGCAGCTTGAATTTGAAATTTTGTTGGTCTCCCCTTCATTTGAACGGGTGATGGAACCCTTTATCAACAACCTGAAAAAACTTGGGGTAAACGCCCATTCCCGCATTATTGATCCAGCCCTTTACGTGCGACGGTTGAATGATTTTGATTATGACATGACGGTAACGGTTTTCGGCCAGTCGCAATCACCCGGCAATGAACAACGCAATTACTGGCATTCAACCGCTGCCGATCACAAGGGCTCCCGCAACCTGATCGGCATAAAAGACCAGGTGGTTGATGCGCTGGTTGATCGTATTATTTACGCCGAGACCCAGGAGCAACTGACGGCCGCCTGCAAAGCGCTGGACCGGGTTCTCTTGGCCGGCAATTATGTGGTGCCTAATTGGTACTTAGCAAAACATCGCATTTCATATAAAAATATCTTTTCCCGCCCCGCCACCCTGCCTATCTACTTTGCGCCATCCCAGGCCTTGATGACCTGGTGGATAAATCCACAAAATCAATAACTACCTCTTGTGCTGCTATTCTTTATATGTTATTGAAAACAAGTTTTTTTTGAATACTACTTATAAATTATATCTTCACTTAAACGGGAAGCCTTCACTTCTGATTAAGGGGAAGATTATTACTCCCATCATGTGTTTAGCAACATGCACAATAGTAACGAAAATAATTGTCTGTCGATTTCGGAAGGCAACCACGGATTAAATATTTTAGTGGTTGAGGATAACCCCGTTAATCAGAAGCTTCTCAGTCTCATGTTGGACGATTTCGGTTATAATCTTTGTATTACCGAAAACGGCCTGGAAGGGGTTAAGGCTTATCAGGCCCAACATTTCGATCTGATTCTGATGGATATCCAGATGCCGATTATGGACGGCTTCACGGCCACGGCTGAAATTCGGGCTCTGGAAAAAATAAGCGGGCGGCATGTCCCCATTATTGCGGTAACCGCTCATTCATTGCCCGGCTACAAGGAAAAATGTCTGCAGGCCGGGATGGATAATTACCTGGCTAAACCTTATCACATCGATGAGTTGCATAACATAATCACCGAAACCCTCGACACCCTCTCCTGAGTTACCCATTTTTCAGATAAAAAAGTAACACCTCCAATTGACCTTGACGGCCTCAGTCGATAGACTATATTGAAATTCTTCAGGGTAGCGAACAGCTCATTGCCCTTAGCCCATGTCTAAATTTTTATAAACTCGGATTTCCCAAAACTATATATTCCTATGGCAGCTTATATTCTGCGCAGATTTCTGCTGATGATCCCGACCATCTTCGGAATTATGCTGGTTACCTTCACGGTCACGCAATTTGTGCCTGGTGGTCCGGTGGAGAGGATGCTTGCTGCGATGGAGGGCCATGGTGGCGGCGGTGAAGTGCGGGCGTCACGGGCCATGAATATCTATCAGGGCGATAAAGGCCTTGATGCGGAACGGGTCGACAAACTCAAAAAACTATATGGGTTTGACAAGCCGCCGGTGGCACGCTTTCTGGCCATGATGAAGAACTACCTGGTTTTTGATTTTGGCGAGAGCTATTATCATCACCGGTCGGTGGTTTCCCTGGTGATCTCCAAGATGCCGGTGTCCATGTCCCTGGGGCTCTGGTCATTTCTCATTGTCTACGGCACCTGCATCCCCCTGGGGATCAGCAAGGCGGTGCGGGACGGCTCGCGGTTTGATGTCCTGACCAGTTCCTTTATTTTGGTCGGTTATGCGATCCCCGGTTTTGTCCTGGCCATCCTCTTGATCGTGCTGTTCGGCGGCGGCAGCTTCTGGAGCATTTTTCCCCTGCGCGGCCTGGTCTCCGACAACTGGGCCAGTTTGGGCTGGTTCGCCAAGGTAACCGATTATCTGTGGCATATGGTGCTGCCCATCATCGCCAGTACGGTGGGCAGCCTGGCGGTGATGACCCTGCTCACCAAGAACAGCTTTCTGGAAGAGATCCGCAAGCAATATGTGCTTACCGCCCGGGCCAAGGGGTTAAGTGAAAAAAATATTCTTTACCGCCATGTCTTCAGAAACGCGATCATCCCGATTATTACCGGTTTTCCCGGCTCCTTTATCACCGCGTTTTTCACCGGCAGCCTGTTGATCGAAACCATTTTTTCCCTGGACGGCATGGGCCTTTTGGCCTATGAGTCGATCATGAACCGTGATTACCCGGTGGTGCTCGGCACCCTGTACTTTTTCACCATTATCGGGCTGATCTCCCGGCTGCTTTCTGATTTAAGTTATGTGGTGGTTGATCCCCGCATCAGTTTTGAAGGGGTGGAACACTAGGATGACGAAAAGCGCTAAACAGACTTTATCCTCCCGGCGTTGGCGCCGTTTCAAGGCCAACAAAAGGGGTTTTTTCAGCCTGATTATCTTTGCCGTGGTCTTTTTCCTCAGCCTGTTCGCGGAAGGGCTCAGCAACGACAAGCCGTTTCTGGTCTATTATGACAGCGGTTTTTATTTCCCGATCTTCAAGGTCTATCCGGAAACCACCTTTGGCGGAGATTTTGAAACGGAAACCGATTATCAGGATCCCTACATCCGGGAGATTTTAACCAACAATAACAACAAGGTTTTTTTTCCGCTCAATCCCTATAGTTTTGACTCGATCAACCTCGAACTCAATCAACCGGTCCCCTCACCGCCCACCGACAAAAATTATCTGGGCACCGATGACCGGGGCCGCGATGTTCTCGCCCGCCTGCTCTACGGCTTTCGCCTCTCGGTGCTGTTCGGTTTAGCCCTTACCCTTATCGGCACCGGGGTCGGCATTATCTCCGGCGCGGTGCAGGGCTATCTCGGCGGCCGGACCGATCTTTTCCTGCAACGCTTCATCGAGATATGGAGCGCCATGCCCGAGCTCTATCTGCTCATTATCTTCGCCTCTATCTTTAAACCCAGTGTCTTGCTCCTGCTTACCCTGCTGGCCCTGTTCGGCTGGATGGGGCTGTCCGATTATGTGCGGGCCGAGTTTCTCAAGGGCCGCAACATGGATTACGTCAAGGCCGCCAAGGCCCTGGGCGTAAACAATATTACCATTATGATTCGTCACCTGCTGCCCAACGGCATGACCCCGGTCATCACCTTTCTCCCCTTCCGAATGAGCGGCTCCATCCTGGCCTTGACCAGTTTGGACTTTCTCGGCTTGGGGGTGCCGCCGCCCACGCCGAGTCTTGGCGAGCTGCTGGCCCAGGGCAAAAATAATATAGAGGCCTGGTGGCTCTCCCTCAGCACCTTTGGCGTACTGGTCGGCACCTTGATTCTTTTGATCTTTATCGGCGAGGCCCTGCGGGAATCCTTTGATCCCCGCAAGGTATAAATGAAGAGGCCCATGGACATGCTTCTTGAGATAAATTCCCTGTGCACCGGTTTTCATACCGACCGTGGTTACAGCCAAGTGCTCAACAATGTCGATCTGACCATTGCTGACGGGCAAACCGTTGCCCTGGTCGGGGAATCGGGCTCCGGCAAATCGGTGACCGCCCTATCCATCCTCCAGCTTTTTGAACGGGGTGCCACGGTGATGAGCGGCGAGATCTTGTTTCAGGGCGAGAATCTGCTGAATTGTACGGAAAACCGGATGCGGCAACTGCGGGGCAACCGGATTGCCATGATCTTCCAGGAGCCGATGATCTCCATGAATCCGGTTTATCCCATCGGCGATCAGCTGATGGAGCCGATCATGCTCCACCAGGGGCTGAATAAAAACCAGGCCAGAGCCAAGGCGATCAGCCTGCTCAGGCGGGCGGAAATATCCGATCCGGCCGGCCGGTTGGCAAGTTTCCCCCATCAGCTCTCCGGCGGCCAGATCCAACGGGTGATGATCGCCATGGCCCTGGCCTGTCAACCCCGGCTCCTTATTGCCGATGAACCGACCACCGCGCTCGATGTAACGATCCAGGCCCAGATCCTGACCTTGATCAAGGATATTCAGCAGGAACAGAAGATGGCGATGCTGCTGATCACCCATGATCTCAACATGGTCAGAAAAATTGCCGATCAGGTCCATATCATGCACCAGGGCAAAATCGTCGAAGCAGGCCCCACCGATCAGGTCTTTACTCAACCGAAAAACGATTATACCATCAAGCTGCTAAGCAGTGTGCCCCATGGTACGCCGCCGGTAAAGAATAACGCCCCGCCCCTCCTCGATCTAAAAGAGGTTCGCTGCCATTTTCCGATAAAATCCGGCTTTTTCAAGAAAACAGTCGGGATGATCAAGGCGGTGGACGGGGTGAGTTTTACCATCAGGCAAGGCACAACCTTCGGGGTGGTCGGCGAGTCCGGTTCCGGCAAAACCACCCTGGGCATGAGTATTCTAAAACTTGTTGCCGGGACCGGGGCTATTGTCTATCAGGGCAAAAATCTGCTGGCAACGAGCGATCGCAACTGGCGGCCCCTGCGCAGGGAACTGCAGGTTGTTTTCCAAGATCCATTTTCTTCGCTGTCGCCAAGGCTTAATGTCGGGCAAATTATCGGCGAAGGATTGTCCGCGCATGGGATCGGCTCTAAAACGGAACGCTTGGAGATTGTACGGGCCGCCTTGCTCGAGGTGGGCCTGGAGCCGGAGATGGCGGATCGTTATCCCCATGAGTTTTCCGGCGGCCAACGACAACGGATCGCCATAGCCCGGGCAATTGTCCTCCAGCCCAAGTTCATTGTCCTGGATGAGCCGACCAGCGCCCTGGACATGACCATTCAGGCTCAGATTATCGAACTGCTGAAAAAACTGCAGGACAAATATGGCATTACCTACTTCTTTATCTCCCACGATCTCAGGGTGATCAAGGCCATGGCCGATGAGGTGGCGGTGATGCAGAATGGCGAGGTTGTTGAATGCGGGCCGGCGGCGCAGCTTTTCGCCGCGCCGGAGCATCCTTACACCCGCAAACTATTTGCCGCCGCCTTTGACCTTGCCGGCAGCTGAGGTTTTTTGTTTTTTGCCGACCCTTCTGACCAGCTCGAACAAGGTCCGCACCGCAATGCCGGATGGGCCTTTGGGCACATAGGATTTCTTGGTGAAGTTCCAGGCGGTGCCCGCGATATCAAGGTGCGCCCATGGGGTGTCGCCGACAAATTCCTTTAAAAACGCTGCGGCCGTAATCGTGCCGCCATCGCGTTTGCCCACGTTTTTAAGATCGGCAATATCCGACTTGAGCTGCTTGGTGTATTCCTTATCCAGCGGCAGCCGCCAGAGCAACTCACCGGCATGATCGCCCGCGGCCGACAGTTGGTCGCAAAGCTCGTCATTATTGCCCAACATCCCGGTCCGATGATGACCCAGCCCGACGATTACCGCACCGGTAAGGGTCGCCACATCAACCACCATGTCCGGCTTGAACTTTTTGATGCCGTAGGCCAAGGCATCGGCCAGAATCAGGCGTCCTTCGGCATCGGTATTGATTACCTCAACCGTCTTGCCGCCATATTGGTTGATCAAATCGCCGGGCTTGATGGCGGAAGGGCCGGGAAGATTCTCGGTTGCCGGAACAATGGCAACCACGTTTACCCCTTTGAGTTTTGCTTCGGCAACGGCCTGCATGGTGGCCAGTACCGCTGCGCCGCCGCACATGTCATATTTCATCTCCTCCATGCCGCCACTGGGCTTTAAGGAGATGCCGCCCGAATCAAAGGTGAGCCCCTTGCCGACCAGCAGCAGGGTCTTGGCCTTAGGTGCGGTTTTATATTCGAGAATAACCATTTTCGGGGGTTGGTCAGATCCCTGGTTGACGCCGATGATCCCGCCCATGCCCAGTTTCTTCATCTGCTCGGCGGAAAGCACCTTGCAGGCCATCCCGAATTTATCAGCCAGTTCTTTGCCATACGCGGCAAAATGAGCAGGGGTCCAGTGGCTGGCAGGCTCGTTGGCCATATCCCGGGCAATGGTCGCCGCCCGGGCTGCAATTTCGCCCTGTTTCATGCCCTTGCGGACCGCTTTGTCATCACCGGCGAAAAAAGAAACCTCTTTTAATTCACCGTGGCTTTCATCCGGTTCATTCTTGGTTTTATATTTTTCAAAACAATAGGAGCCCAGAACCAGGCCTTCGGTCAGGCACTCGGCCAGTTCATCCTTGGCAAAGGGAATTTCTTCCGGGACCACCACCATGATCTTGCTGATATTATGTTTTGAAACCACGGCGGCGATCTGGCCGCCTGCTTCCCGGAAGAGTTCCCGGTTAAGCTCCTCCTTGCCCAGCCCGACCATAAGAATCCGCCGCGGGCCATGCTGGCCCTTTGCCGTAGGGGCGGGGTAATACATAAGGGTCTCCCCTTCCTTTCCTTTAAAGTCACCGATGTCAAAGGTGCGTTTCAAGATTTTGGCCACGGATGAATCTTGGCATTGAGGGGCGCCTTTTAAAGATTGCCGAACCAGGTGCACAAGCAGATCACCATTATATTCGGCCGGCATAATTTTGCTTAATTTGAACATCATAAATCTCCGTAAAAAAATAAAGCTGTTCGCAACTGACTAAAGAATTACACAGCTAGGGACAGGGAATCTTCTTTAATAATGTTATGGGCAAATTCCATCCATTTTTCAACGGGAAATTTATTTTTTAAAAAGTCGAAATCATTGGTGACCATGGATTTGTTCATGGCCATAAAAAGACATCGATCGGCAATAGCCACACATTTAGTGACGCCGTCGAGGGTATGCAGGGGTTGGCTGTGGTTGGCCGCCGCATCGATCAGAGAAAAAGGGAAATTCCACCAGATCAACAGGGAACTGCCGAGTTCCTGATGGGTTATCCCGAAAACCTCATTTTCTAGTTTAGAGGCATAAAGTCCGTAATTTTCCATAAATGCGCTGCAATTTCTCAGCGTTCCGTCCAAAGAGGCCAAAAAAACCAGCTTGCCGATATCATGCAACAGGCCGGCGGTTACTGCGGTATCGGTCTGTTCCGGCATAAGTTCATGGGCAATGATGCCGGCGAGTTTGCCGCATTGGATACTGTGATTGATTATGCGAAGGGCATGACCGTGAAATTTTTTAGGATATTGAAAATGACGGATGGCGCAAAGAAACAAAACCATTTTTCTTGTTTTGCTGATGCCGAGAAAGAGGATCGCGCGGTACAGGTCTGAAATTTGATTTGTTTTTGAAAAAAGCGCTGAGTTAACCAACTGCAATAGACGGGCACATAACACCGGATCTTTTTTAATGATATTGACAACATCATCCATGGCATAATCAGGTTGCTTAAGAAGATCTTCAAGTTCGACAATCAAGGGAGGCAGGCTGGGCAATCTCTGGCCTTTTTGAATGAAATCCCAACATTTTCTCACCCTTATCTTGGCGCGGACAACAATATCATGCTCAAGGGAATAGCAGGTTGAACTTTCCAAGGGTAAACAAAATTGACGATGCGCAAGTCCTGCGCCGACAATTTTCAAGAGCGACTCCTCGTTGTTTTTCTTTGAGTAGACAACGCGAAGCGCGTGGGGACAGTTAACTTGAATATAGCGTAAAAATTCTTCTTTGATAAAACCGGGCAATTGGATATTACAGAGAACCAGATCCGGACGGACCCCGGTTAATAATGCTTTTAATTCTTTAAAGGAGTTGCAAAAACATATAAGATGCGACCAATCCTTGAAAGCCACACGGAATAAGGTCTGCAAGTCGGGGTCGGGCTCAACGATAAATACCGAACAACTTTTTATTACTTTACGCAAAAAAATCCCCCTGGATCACAACATTAAAAGTGATCCTCATAACAGATAAAGGTGCCCCTTCACCTACCAGGTGAAAACTAAAAAATTCGGTGGATTTTTTTCACAACAACGCTTAAGGGAGTTCTATATCTTTAAACTGATGTTTTCTCTTATGCAACAATAAAATTCCAAAAACATGCTCATAACAAACTTTATAGGTTTTATGTTTTTGGTCAAGAATTGACAATAACAACGGAGTGTTAGATGATTATACAATTATGCCTGTCCGCTGGATTAGCCATTATCGTTTCAGCCATGTGCAGTGTTTTTGAGGCGGTCTTATACTCGCTGCCACTGAGCCAGATAGAGATAGTCGGTAAAAAACATAAGCAGGTCGGCCGGATCCTTTTAAGTTTAAAAAAGGATATTCATCGCCCCATTATAGCCATTCTCACCCTGAATACCATCGCCAACACCTCCGGCGCCGCCATCGCCGGCGCCGCCGCGGCGGCGGTGTTCGGTGAGCAGAACATGATCTGGTTTTCCATAATTTTTACCTCCGTTATTCTTACCTTTTCCGAAATAATCCCTAAAACTTTAGGCGTTGCCTACTGCCGGGATCTCTCCCTCTGGATATCCTATCCCCTGCTATGGATTGTAAACGTGTTAAAGCCGGTAATCTGGATGATACAGACCTTAACCAGGCTGTTGCCGGCCAAGGAAGACGCCTTGCTCGTTTCCGGTGAAGAGATTCAAGCCTTAGCCAGACAGAGCCAGAAATCCGGGGAAATCAGCATGCAGGAACGGAGGGTTATAACAAACATTCTTGACCTTAAGGGCAAGTCCGTCCGCTCGGTTATGACGCCCCTGACCGTAACCTTTATGCTCGATGGCAACCTGACGGTTTTAGATGCCATGGGCTTAAAGGAGAATATGACCATGCACAGCAGGATCCCGGTTTACGACCAACATATCGACAATGTCATCGGATTGTTGCTCCTGAAAGATCTGCTGACCGAGGTAGCTCTGGGTGGCCAACACAAGAAAATCAAAGAACTGATTCAACCTGTTCATTTTGTTCCTGAGACCGCCAGGCTTTCAAGCGTTATGCCTGAATTTTTTGACCACAGCAAACATCTGTTCGTAGTGGTCGATGAATATGGTTCTGTGACCGGGGTTATCAGTCTAGAAGATATTTTTGAGGAAATAATCGGTCGAGAGATTATCGATGAGTCGGATCAGGCCACTGATATGCGTGAACTTGCCAAGCGCAAGCGCAGTACCTTGCTGAGTCACCTTGCCACCTTAAAAGATGACCAACAGGTAAAAAAGAAGTAATCCGAGAATGAGCATGCTGATCCCGATAAAATTTTTAAAGAGCAGCCTGCCTTCAAAATCTTTAAGGCAGTATTGCCAAAGGATATAACAACCGGCAATGGCGCCGTTCATCATGAAAAAAGCAGACAATACCTGGACCGGGAAATCGGGGATGGAAAACGCTGTTTTTTCGAGAATGGCAATGCCGAATTGTCTGCCGAAGGTCGGGATAAAATCACCCAACCCGGCCGAAGAGTAACCCATTCGATACACAAGCTCACCGGTAAATGCCATGGGAATCAAGATCGGCACCATGGGTGAGAATTTGCCGAACAAAGGATCCTCGGTTATGCCGAATAGCTTACTGCCGAACCTGATCAGAGCCATCATGATGATAAAGCCGACCAGCAGCATCAAGCTGAACAGCACCGCATCCGGCCATGCTGTTGCTTGGGCCAGCTGGGCATAGATATCTTTTTGGCGTAGAAATCTTGCCAATTGCGAACCGATCAAAAACGGCACGATATAGGAACAGGTGATATAGCGCCCCTTGTTGCGGATCAATTCGGAATAGGGATTTCTCAGCAGAAGTTGCGGTGAATCACGGTCGCATAACGGCAGACAATGGCCGCAGACCAGGCAGTGCAAGTTGTTCTGGACATTAAAGGCCCCCAGGTATACCGGGCAGCCGCGCTTATCCTGTTTGCCTTTCCGGCAGGCAAAGGTTTCACAACCCCGACATTTTTCATAATCAGGCCTGAACTCGGTAATAGCCAGGGTCGCAGCCGCGCCGCTTATCCGACCAAGGGGGCAGAGATGGCGACACCAGGCCTGGCCGGGATAGAGGATGCCGAGCAAGGCCGCGCCGAAAACGATGGATAAGACAAAATAGGAAGTGCCCACCGGTGAAAAATCAAGGCCGGCAACCACCTCGGTCCAGATGATCAGGGCAAACAAAAAAACCGAGGTATAAACCCCGTACTTTTGCAGAAGACGGGGAACGGGCAATGAAAAGCTCAAACCCTTGCGCTGTAAAAAAAAGCCGAGCCCCGGGAAGGGACAGATGCCGCACCACATGCGGCCGACAAAGAACCAGCTGAGAACGATGGTTGGCCAAAGAACGCCCCAGGCCAGAAAGACCGCTACATTTTTTTGAGGGTCCCTGGGGCCGAACAGGCCGGAGATGACCACCAAAACAAAGAGAATATCACCGGCGGTACGCAGGTAGGCATAATGGTGACGAGCGGCCAGGAATCGCCTGATTCCCGGAAAAATCCGAAAGAGATCCAAGCGCTCCTCTTCGGCTGAGATAAGACTTTTCAGTGCTCTGGTCCACCAAGTCAAGCTATCACCTCGCCTCTTCAAGAATTATAGGAAGCTGTTGTTGTTGGCCGGCGCGGATAATGGTCAGCGTCACCTTGTCGCCCACCCGATATTTGTCCATGGCATTACGCAGATCATCATACGAGGATATTTTTATCTTGTCGATGGCGACAATGATGTCACCGAGAATTATTTCGCCATTGACGGTGGTGGTCCCCCTCAACCCTATCTCCTCGGCGGTGGAGCCGGTCATGATATTGATGATCAAGACTCCTTTGATGCCGATACGCTCGGCAATCATGTCATTGGCGACGGTAATACCGATGCCGGGATGAATTTGCCGACCATAGCGGATAATCTCGGGAACCACTCGGTTGACAACATCCACCGGTACGGCAAAACCTATACCGGAACTGCCGCCGGACGGGCTGTAGATCGCGGTATTGACCCCGATCAGCAAACCGGCGCTGTCGAGCAGCGGCCCCCCTGAATTACCTGGATTAATCGCGGCATCGGTCTGAACAACGCCCTGGATGGTGCGGCCGTTGACGGCTTTTATTTCTCGGCCCAGCGCACTGACAATGCCTGCGGTTAAGGTCTGGTCAAGGCCGAAGGGGTTGCCGATGGCAAAAACCTTCTGGCCCACCATCAGGGTAGAGGAATTGCCGATGGGCAGCGGATGGAGTTTCTCGGCGGGAGCTTTGATCTGCAAGACGGCCAGGTCTTTGTCCGGAGCAACCCCGACCAATCTGGCTTTCCAGGTGGAATGATCGGCCAAGGTCACCTCGACCCGGCTTGCCGAGTTAATCACATGGTAATTGGTAACGATCCGACCCTCTTTATCCCAGACAAAGCCGGAACCGGTGCCCTGGGGAATCTCGTAGACATTGAGACTGAACAGGTTGCGCCTTACCTCGATATTGGTAATATAGACCACCGACGGCGAGGATGCGCGAAAGATTTCAATGGTGTTTTTTTCGTCGGCGGCAAGATCACCACGGGCGAGAATAGCGCGAGGGGTGGCATCCGGATCATGGAGGGGTTTTTCATAATTGAAAAAAAACCACCATCCCACCAGGATCAGCGCCAGGATAACAAAGGAAGGAATACGCCTTTTCTCTGTTTGCGGATGATCCATAAGTTATAGGGTCAGAAATATTTTGGCGATCATAAAATAGGCGGTAACGCCGAGAATATCGATGGCCGTGGTGACAAAGGGTCCGGTGGCAATGGCCGCGTCAATTTCCAGCCGCCGCAGGACAAGGGGAACAAAGGTGCCCACCGTGGCCGCCAGGGTCATGGAGAAAAAGATCGACAAGCCCACGACCAGACCAAGTTTCGATGGTTCGGCATAACCTAAAAAGGCAAGCACGCCGAGGAGCAATCCATAAAAACTGCCCAGGATCAACCCCACTCTCATTTCCTTGAATAACAGGCTGCCCAGGGCATTCATGTTGATCCGGCCGGTGGCGAGACCACGGACGACAATGGTGCTGGACTGGGTTGCAATATTCCCACCCATACCGGCGATTATGGGGATAAAAGCTGCCAGGGCAAGAACCTTCTGCAGTTCAACCTGAAACGAGGTTATGATCAAAATATTGACGATACCGCCCACCCAGGTTGCAAAGAGCCAGGGCGCCCGGATCAGGGCATTATTAAAAACAGGTTTGAGTAAAATCTCCTGGTCCTTACCGACACCGGCCATTTGCAGAAATTCTTCCGAGGCCTCTTCGCGGATAACGTCGATAATATCGTCAACCGTAACAATGCCGACCAGTTTATAATTCTGGTCAATTACCGGCACCGCCAGAAAATTATACTTGGAGACAATATGGGCGACTTCCCCCTTGTCCATTTCTGTGGTGACCGCAACCACCTTGGGGTTCATGATATTTTTAAGCTGGCGGTAAGGCGGATGCATCAATAATTCGCGCAGGGAAAGCACCCCGGACAGCCGGCTGTCCGGGCCATGGGTGATATAGAGATAAAAGGCCATCTCTTTTTCTTCACTGTATTCCTGCACCTTTTTGATGGCATCCCCGACGGTCATTTCCTCGTCATGGGCCATAAAGTCGGGAGACATGAGACCACCGGCGGTATTGGGGTCGTACTTAAGAAGCTCGTCCACCTCCTCCCGATCTGATTTTTCCATACCCTTACGGATTTCATTGGCTACATTTTCGGGCAGGGCTTCAAAAAGATCGGCGGCATCGTCCTTATCCATCTCTTTGATGATGGAGACCATGTATTGGGGGGTGAGATCTTCCACCAGTTCCAGCATGATGGCCTGGTCGATTTCGCTCAGGAAATAACCGACGATGTCGGTCTGGGCGATGATATTAAAGATATTACGCCGTTCGTCGGTATTGAGATGGCGAAAAATGATCGCAAGATCGGCGGGATGTGTTTTGTTGACCATTTTCAGCAAATGATCAACGGCATTACGACGGTTCAACCGACGAATGGTGTCAAGGATGACAACCGCTTCGTTTCCTATGAGTTCTCTTTTGCTTGAAACATTCATGGTCGATTCCCGTCCGTATCTAAGAAATAGGCGGTGCTACAGCTTGAAACTATAGCTTTATTAAGCAAAATCCGTCAACCCCAAAGGGGGAAGTAGCAAGCTGAATAAATAAGTTTTTTATAACGCAACAACATGAACCGCAAATTAAAAAATATCCTGATCCGTTTAAAGACTCTCGCCCTAGCCCATCCAGCCGCTCAAGGCGTCGATTATCTTCTGGGCCTGATCCGGGCTTGAAATATTAAATTTCGACTGCGGGCTGTACTGGCCGTTGATTTTACGATAACGACGGATGGTGTAGCGGTCGGCGCTATACTCCTCTTTTTTCGCATCCCACTGCTGATAACGAAAAATTATGGTGGCCCAAGCACCCTTGGAAAGCACGACCTTGTCAAGTTCCTTAACAATAACCACACCTTCTTCTTCATAATTGATCGTTACTTCATCGACAGTTGCAGCCATATTATATATCCTGATTTGTTTATAGTTTAAAAGAAATGCTCTGAATGGATTGTTGTGAAAATCTTAAAAAAAACAAGGACTAAGCCGAAAAGCTAAGTCCTTGTGCATGTTTTAATTTCAATGTTTCAAGTAAACAGGGTCAACCTGCTTAAAAAATTAATTTTACACATAAAAAAAGTATTTTTTTTTACCATACCGGAACTGAAAAGTCCATCAATTGCACATTTTCCTCTGGAAAGCAGAAAAATCTAATTATCCAGTTTCCACACAAAGATGTTTTTTACGATTTCCACATCAAGGGCCAGTTCGGTCTGCTCGAATTTTATACAAAAAGCCGGACTCTTACGATGGACGGTAACCACCACCCCGGGGCTCAGCCCTAAGGATATCAAATGATGCAGGTTCGAGTGGCTGCCCGGCTTGATATAGGTGATTTTGCCGCTTTGGCCGGGGACAAGCTGATCAAGGCTGATCACCGTATTGTTAACCACCTGAAGGCCATGGGTGCAGCACTTTCCCTTGGGGATTGGTTTGCCGTCCGGGCAGATCTCGGGATGACCGAGCAGAATGCAGATCGATTCCTCAACCTCGGGGTGGAGGTAATGTTCGACCTTGCAGGCTATTTTCTCCATCTCCGTGCTTTTTAGTTTTAAAATGCTGGTAACCAAAACCTCGGCCAGTCGATGCCGGCGCATAATGCCCTCGGCCAGTTTCTTGCCCTCGTCGGAAAAAATGATCTTTTCCTGTTCTCTGACGATCATGCCCGTGGATTCAAGTTCGGCCAGATCGGCATCGACAAAATTGACCGCGCATCTTTTTTTGATCGCCTCAAGGGAATACTTTTTATTCTCACTTGCCGCCCAAATCGCCTCGAGTATTTCCTCGTATTTTTCATCCATATCTCAACCTGCTAGGTGAAGGTAATGCCAAAGAAATGGCAGGTGTAATTCATAATGCTGCCCACGGCAATAGCATAGAATATTACGGTGCCGATGATAATCGAAGCTACCAGCCATCCCCGTTCCTTGAAAAGGACGATGATCGCGTTCAGGCAAGGGGCGATAAAGGTCATCACCAGCAGATTGATCACGAGCTGGAGATTGGTATAAAACCCGCTCAGGTGCTCAAGCTCGGCCGCGCCGCTTTCCCGACGGATCATGGTTTTGATAAAAACCTGCACACTTTTTTCCGGCAACCCCATCACCTGGCCGATTATCGGTCCCAGACTCTGTTCGAGCAGATCCAGGCCCCCGACCCATTTAAACATATAAACCGCCAGGGAGGCATAGACAAAAACCGGCAGCGCCTCCTTCATGAAGAAAAAAGTTTTGGCCGAAGCCATCTTTATCACCTGATAAAACTTGGGCACCCGCATGGTCGGGATCTCGAGCAGTAAAGGCGAACGGCTGCCCGGCAGGATTTTATCGGCCAGGTAGCCGGCAATCAGGATCTGCAGAAAGATCATCCCGAAAACCGTTATCGTCGCGGAAATGGGCATTTTGTCGAGCACCACGAACATCACGGCAATCAGCGGCGCACAAGGCATACAGAGGAACAACAGAAACGAGGCGATATTCTTTTCCTTTTCCGTGTTCAGCACCCTGGTGGTGAGCAAGGCCATGGTAACGCAGGAAAAGCCCATAACCAAGGGGATAACACCCTTGCCGTTCAGGCCCATTTTCTGAAAAATCCGATCAAGCAGAATGGAGAGCCGGGGCAGATATCCCGAATCCTCCAACATGCCGAAGGCGAGATAAAAACAGAAGATCACCGGCAACACCAGGCCCAGGGCCAGAAAGATACCGGAAGGCAGCACCCCGAAGTCCGGATCGGCAATCATGCCCTTGATAAAGGGGCTGGGGATCGATGCGGTGATATGATTAATCCAAGGAATCAGCGTTCCTTCAAAAATAATTCTATTAATGCTGTCCGCCAGAAAAGTTGCGCCGAATGATCCCACAAAAAGATACATGAGAGCAACAACCGTAAAGGCAATGGGAATGCCGGTGGAAAGCTTGGTGCACCAATCACCCAGGGTCAAAATAAACGGATGGCGGCTGGGCGGTTCAACCTTCTGGGCTGCCGCGGCGATCCAGGATGCCTCCCGTTGATAGATGTTGGCCAGACTGATCTCAAAGGCTACCGGGTCTTTCTGGCTGTATTCCTCTGCCAGTTGTTTGAGCTGAAGCAGCAACTCCTCGCCGAACTGCCTTTGGATATAGGCCTCAACGCCTTGATCGCCGCAGAGAAGAAGCAGGCCAACGGCTCTGGGCGACACCTTGGCCTGCTTAAGCAACCGGCAGACCAGATCAAGAAACTTTTCAACCTGGTCGGAATAGCGTAACCGTTTCTGCCGGGGGGTGATTGCAGGCAATTTCGCGGCCAACTCCCTGATGCCTAAGCCTTCCCTGGCAATGGTGGTGGAGAGCTCAACCCCGAGTTGTTCGGACAGGCGGTGATAATCGATCTCGATCCCGCGGGATGCCGCCTCGTCTATCATATTGACCACGAAGATCATGGGCAGGCCGTATTCCGCATACTGCAGAAAAATCGCGATTGATCGCTTCAGATTTTTGGCATCGGCCACCATGATGATGCCGATCCCCTCTTCCTGAAGTTTGGGAGAAAGCAGAATATCGCGGGAGGCACGCTCGTCTTCGTTGGAGGAAAAGATATAATGAATGCCCGGAGTGTCGTAAATGTGTCCATTTTGCCCGGAGATGCCGCCCTTGCGCACGGAAATAGTACTGCCCGGTATATTGACACTGATACCTTCGGCACCACGCATTCGGGCAAACAAGGTCGATTTCCCGACATTCATGTTGCCGACGATAATATAATTTGCCTTTGCAGAAGAGTCGGCCGGGATCAAATTACGGCACGATTGGCATTCTTCACAGTTTTTCATATTAGTTATCTATTAAACAAATTCTATTTTGATATATATAAAAATAATAGCTAGTTAAACAGTAAATTAGGCATGCCTAATAATTTAGGTTAAACATAACAATAATACATTCCGACGAACTTAGGTAGTACCTCTTTTAAAAAAAACAGATAATATTTTTCGAATAAAAATTGATCACCATTATTTGTCAACCTGTCTGAGAATACCTACAACTTATGGGTATCAATGTGATTTTGTTAACCATGTTTTAGTTTATGGCTGATAGGCGAAGGTAGGCAGATATATAATCAATTTTGCATTTTGCGAATGATCACCGGCCGCTATGATCGAGGAGGCTAAAAAATGTTTGATAATGATCCATGGCGCTGCTAGGATATGATTGGCTTTATAATTTGAAAAATACTCGTAGATTCCTGCAAAGACTGATTGTCAACGGTCACCCAATCTGGCTCGGCGATAGCCGGTCGGTTGCTTGATCTCCACCCTAACTGTTTAAGTTGAAATTTCACTCATTAATGGCTTGATTAATGCCTGACAATCTTCTGGCTATTTAACACCTGTGACTGATTTGTAATTGCGAAAATACCCTTAACTAATCCTTGCCAACTTAATAACGGGTTTCAGCAGATGGAAGATCAAAATGTGTCAATGCGCGATGATTATCTTTCGTCGTTAGCCGAACAAATTGAAAACATCGAGTACCTTTTAATGGCCTTACGACATGATAAGCCACCTAACTCATCATGGGATGATCTTTTGCGGGTTATACATTCGGTAAAGGGTGCGGCAGGCTCACTTGGGGTTAATTTTATCGGCACGGTTTGTCATCAATTCGAGACATATTTGTCCGCCACCGGTCCCACTAAGATAAATCTTGATCTATGCCTGCAACTTATCGATTTACTTTTCGAATATATTAACCACTGCCTTGAAGGTAAAAACATTGCCAACGACATCCTTTTCAACAAAAAGCTTGAAGCGATCATTCCTTCAAAGAAGACCGCCGACTTTAAGATTTTAATAGTCGAGAATACCCAGGCGATGTCCGAATACTATGCCAAAACCTTGTCCGAAAAATTCATGGTAACTATTACTTATGAAAAAACCGGCATCAGGGCTTTTGCACGACTCATAAAGGAAGATTACGACGCGTTGCTGACCTCTGTCTATGTGGGCGAACTAGATGGCCCTTCACTTATATCCGCCGTAAAGGTCTGCCGAGGACCAAATCGTAATATCCCCACCTTGCTTATCACCTCGGATCAGAATAAGGCGATAAGCGGCACCGGCTTTGATTCTGATTTCGTTTTAAAAAAATCACAGAATCTACACAACGATTTGTTGGTGTATTTCGAGGATATTTTTAATAAGAGATTTTTTATCGGTGCAATTGCTAAAAATGACAGAGGCGAGCTGAAAAAAATCCTGTGTGTTGATGATGACGAGTTGATCCGCGGCCTGGTAAAAATCGGCCTTAAAAAACTTCTGCCCTTGCCGGAAGTTCAGTTTGCCGAATCGGGGAAAAATGCCCTGGCCAAACTTGAAAATTATCACCCCGATCTGATTATCATGGATGTGATGATGCCGGAAATGACCGGTCCGGAAACCTTAAACCAGATAAGGCTAGATAAGTTAACTCGCGCTATCCCGGTTATTTTTTTAACCGGTCAACATGAAAAAGCTGAAATAAACGCCCTGCTTGAATTAGGTGTTCTGGGGGTTATTCGTAAACCGTTTGATAACAAGAAACTTGCCGGTTACATAGAAGCTATCTGGCACCGAAAATGTTGAGCCGGTAGGTAAAATCGCAAGAGATGCATTGAAAGAGGTTATATTCTTTATTATCCCTTTACCTGGTGATAGCTTATTGAGGCCGAAGCACCGTAAACCGGGTGGTGTTTACATTCCTTGGTGCAGAATCCGATTTTGTCATTAAATAAAAAAAAGCAGTCATCGCAAAACTCGGGAAACCGTAGATTGCTCATCCTTCTGTGATACCTGATCCGACACCACAAAATAATAAGGAGAAGCGCCACGATAATCATCCCGTTGGTAAAGAAAATCAACTCTCCCCCACTGCCGCCGGAATTTAATGCGGCATCCGAAATGGCTTTTAAGTAAATCTCCTTATCCATAGCACCCTTTCCTTAAAAGGTTTGAGTCAAGCAAAATCGACCGGCACTATTCTTTATAAGAACTCGTCAATGCCTCAATTAAATATTAGGATAATCACCAGATATTTTCACCGCAAAAAAAACCAAAAAAAAAAGCACCTAACCCAAAAAGAGTTAAGTGCTTGAATTTTCGTGGTAGCGGGGGCTGGATTTGAACCAACGACCTTCGGGTTATGAGCCCGACGAGCTACCGAACTGCTCCACCCCGCGTCAGTGAGAATGTATTTAACATATTCCCCGGGAATGTCAATCGTTGATCAGAGAATTATCAAGGTTTTACCGAGTTTTTTTGCAATCTCTCCATTATCGTCCCGGGAAGTTTGGCCAGCTTGCCGGTGCGATCAACCACCGCGTGGACGGTATAGCCCTGGATCAGGACCTTGCCGTCGCCTTGACGGATGATTCGGTAATTAAACCGGCAGGAAACGGCCTTGACATCCAACAGGCAGGTTTCAATCACCAGCAGGTCGTCGTAAAGAGCCGAGGCCTTATAACGAACATGGCATTCGACCACCGGCAGGATAAAGCCCTCATCCTCGATGGATTTATAGGAGGTGATCTGTTCCCGCATGAACTCGGTGCGGGCCGCCTCGAAATAGCGCAGATAGTTGGCATAATAAACCACGCCGCCGGAGTCGGTGTCACCGTAGATGACTCGACATTGATGGCGATAGAGCGGTTCATGCATGGACAGACTTTTCTCGACCATTACTGCTGCTCAAGGATGCGTTTGAAAAACTTTAAGCCGTCGCCGATCATACTGCCGGCGGCGGTCGCGTTTTCTTCATTATAGGCCAAACCACTGCCCTGCCCCTTGCCCCGGGAGTCGTAGATCGCCACCGGCACCGGCTGCGAGGTGTGGGTCTGCAGGGAGAGCGGGGTAAAATGATCCATGGCGATCACCAGGCGAAAATCTTCGCCCCTTTGTTTCATTCCCTCAAATATCGGTTTAACGATCCGGCTGTCAAAATCCTCGATGGCCTGCATTTTTTCTTTGAGCAGACCTTGATGGCCGGCCTCGTCCGGGGCCTCGACATGGACAAAAACCAGATCCTTGCTCTCTAAGGCCTTAAGGGCGGCATCAGCCTTGCCTTGATAATTGGTGTCAAGATAACCGGTGGCGCCGTCCACATTGATAATTTCCAGATCGGCATAGACCCCGATCCCCTTGAGCAGGTCAACGGCGGAGATCAGCGCTCCGCTCACCCCGAACTGTGCCTTAATGGTCGGCATGGTCGGGGCCTTGCCCTCGCCCCAGAGCCAGATAGCATTGGCCTGATTGCGGTTGGCCGCAGAGCGCTTTTGGTTAACCTCATGCTTGCTTAAAAAAGCAACGGCTTTGGCCAGCATCTCTTTAAATTGGGGGATGGCCTGGTAACGCTGCCAGTAGCGGGTTACATCCTTGCCGGTATGATCGTGGGGCGGCACGGTTTCAAGCTCGGCCACCACCCCCTTATGGACCAACAGGTGGCGGTAGCTGATGCCCGGATGGAATTTGAGCTGGTCGCTGCCTGCGGCCTGATCCAACCCCTGGACCAGAATCCGGGCCTCAGCGCTGCTGATGTGACCGGCGCTGTAATCCACCATCTTTACCGTGCCGTCGTCTTTAAAGTCGAGGCTCACCAGGTTACAGCGGAAGGCAACCTCATCGGCGCCAAGCTGCACTCCCATGCTGGCCGCCTCCAGGGGAGCCCGGCCCGAATAACACTTTGTCGGCAAATAGCCTAACAGCGAGAGATTGGCAACATCACTGCCCGGCGGAAAGCCATCCGGCACGGTCTGCAGCAGATGGAGTTCGCCCTCGGCGGCCAGATAGTCCATGGCCGGGGTCTTGGCTGCGGCAAGCGGGGTTTGGTTGTCAAGTTCGGCAAGGGGCAGGTCGCCCATCCCATCACCGACCAGAATGATATATTTCATAATCAGTTTTCGTCGTGGTCAACCATGATTCTGATCTTGACGGTCTTGGCCGAGCAGAAATCCTTGGCGTCAATCTCGGCCAGGGCCAGCTGAACCGCGGACTCCTGGGCCTCATAGGTGGTAATCACCACCGGCACCGTGCCGGCCTTTTTGCTGCGCCCTTTCTGCAGCACCGATTCGATACTGATGTTGTGCTTGGCCAGGATGCCGGCAATGGTGGAGAGAACGCCGGGTTTATCCAGGGCGGAGATCCTGAAGTAATAGGGGCACCGCAGATTCGCCATGGGGGTAATGGCCCGCGGCTTGATCTCATCGGGCAAATAGGAAAGACAGGGCACCCGGTTGATGCAATTGTTTATGATATTGCGGGAAATATCCACCACATCGGCGGCCACCGCGCTGCCGGTCTGCATCTTGCCGGCGCCATAGCCGTAGAGCAGGACATCCTCCACCATATCGCCGGTAAACAAAAAACCGTTGTAGGCGCCGTTTACATTGGCGAGCATATGCTTTTCCGGGACCATGGTCGGATGGACCCTGGCCTCCACCGTATCGCCGTGATTATTGCTGATCGCCAGCAACTTGATCTTGTAACCGAACTCATGGGCAAAATCGATATCAATGGGATCAATTTGGGAAATGCCCTCAATACTGACATCGTTGAGGCTCATCTTCATCCCGTATGCCATGGTCATCAGGATCACCAGCTTATGGGCGGTATCAATCCCCTCGACATCATAGGTCGGATCGGCCTCGGCATAGCCTTTGGCCTGGGCTTCCTTTAATACCTCGGCAAAAGGGGTGCCATGGGCGGTCATTTTATTGAGAATGAAGTTGGCGGTGCCGTTCATGATGCCCATGATCGACAAAATCTTGTTGGCGACCAGTCCTTCTTTCAGGGACTTGATCACCGGGATGCCGCCTCCGACGCTGGCCTCGAAACCAACCTCGACATTTTTGGCAGCGGCCGCCTCGAAGATCTCCATGCCATGTTGGGAGACCAAGGCCTTATTGGCGGTAACCACATGCTTGCCGTTGGCAATGGCCTTTAAGATAAAGGTTTTGGCCGGCTCAATCCCGCCGATCAACTCGACGACAATATCGATCGCCGGATCATTAATGATAAGATCGGCATCACGGACCAGTTCGACGGCCGAGAATTTTTCAGGCAAGGCTTCAATCCTGGTATCGGCAACCTTGGCCAGAATAATGTCCGCGCCGGTTTTACGAGACAAACGCTGATTCTGGGCATAAAGTACCTCGGCCAGACCACTGCCAACCGTGCCGAAACCAATCAACCCGACTTTAATTTCTTTCTTTTCAGTCATTACGCTAAAATCTCCACATCAAATATAAGGTGATGATATATTTAACAAATATTAAGTATATTACACGGAATCAAGTCATAAACAATCCCCTGGATCAATTATAACCAAACACAAATACCCTCTTTGATTGTTGATGTCAAAAAAATTAAGGAAAAACAGCGGGAGTTTGTCGGCTGCTTTTAGTATGGTATTTTCTTAATTGCCATAGTCGTTACATTGACAATATCCAAAAAAAAAATTAAAAATGATATAAATTAACTCTTTGCTTTTCTTTGTCAAAAGACGCTAATACCTTCCCTTTACTCAATATCCATTTGGACCAGTTCAGTTTTTCAACGAAATCCATGAAAATAAAATTTTAATCTTTAACTTAACTTTAAAGACGAGGTCGCAAGCAGTGGGTCATCTTAATGTATTTACAATGTTCTGGAGCGCCGGGATCATGGTTAAATTTGTCATGCTCCTTCTTCTCGGCTTTTCGTTGTATTCCTGGTTTATCGTGTTTCAAAAATTCTCCTTGTACAAAAAAGCCAAAGAAGAATCCTCCACCTTTCTCGAAACATTCTGGCACAGTAAACATCTGTCCGAGGCTCATAAATTTGCCGAACAATTCCTTCTTTGTCCAGAGGCGACAATATTTAAAACCGGCTACCATGAACTTCAAAAACTTGGGAAAAAGCACTCGACATCAAGAGAAACCGACGAAACCCTTGAAATGCGCATGGCCGGCATGGAGCCGCTGAAAAGAGCGTTGCGCAAGGCGGAAGACCAGGAAAGTTCCCGTTTGGGTGAGTCCCTACCCTTTCTGGCCACCACCGGCAGCACCGCCCCTTTTATCGGCTTGTTCGGCACGGTCTGGGGCATTATGACTGCGTTTCAGGAAATCGGCATGAAGGGTTCCGCCTCCCTGGCCGTTGTTGCTCCCGGTGTTTCCGAGGCCCTGGTGGTAACCGCCGCCGGTCTGGCCGTGGCAATCCCGGCCGTGGTTTTTTATAATTATTACTCAAACCAACTGGCGGAAATGGAACATAAGATGCACAGCTTTTCGGTGGACTTTTTAAATCTGGTGGAACGCGATTTCATCTCAAGGCAGGGGTAATCCCATTTACTATTTCGCGGAGATAACTGATTATGGGACCCATTGAGGGAAAATGCAAAAGGCGGCTGGTGTCGGATATAAATGTCACGCCCCTGGTTGACGTCATGTTGGTGTTGCTGATTATTTTCATGATCACCGCCCCCATGATGACCCAAGGGGTTGATGTTGATCTGCCGGAAACCACCGCCCGACCTCTGCAGCAGGAAAAAGCGCCGCTGATTATCACCATCGACAAAAAAGGCGCGATCTTTCTCAATCAGACCAAGGGAAGCCAGGCGCTGGTCAAACAGCAATTGGCTCAATTTGCGGCTAAGGACCCCAACCGCACCGTGCTGTTGAGGGCCGACAAGGAAGTGCCCTATGGCCTGGTGGTTTCACTTATGGCGGATATCAAGGAAGTCGGTTTCGATAAGCTCGGCATGGTCACCCAGCCCCAAGTCAATAAAGCAACCCGGTAACGAGTTAAAATATTACAGTGCAAATTTTTTCACACCTAAACGCAGAGCATCCGGAAGATCAATGGCGAATATCCCTTGGCCTGGCCATCGGCGCCCATTTGCTGATTGTCGTCATAACGCTGCTTGCCCCGTATTTGTTTCAATATCACCGGAAGATGCCTGAGGTCTATACGGTAAACCTTTTCACGGTTGAGGATATACCTGCCCCCCAATTGGCCCGTCCGCCTCAACCGCAGATTGCTCCTAGAAAAATCAAGGAGATAAAACCCGAACCGGCACCGGTCAAGGCGCAGCCCACCCCGCCACCGGCGGCCACCCCGGTCTCGGCGGCTCCCAAAACCATTTCCCTAAAGCCGGTCAAGAAAAAGACCAAGAGCGACATTGAAAATGTCAATCGCCTCCGCAACAAATTGCTGGCGGAAAACAAGGCTCAAAAAGCGCGGCAGGTGGCGGACCAAAGGGCCAAGGATGCCCTGGAAAGTCTTAAACAGGCGATTAAGGCAGGGGATACCTCCAAAGATGCGGTTGAAGCCCCGGCTCCGGCCCCACGGTCAGGGGCCGGGGTGACCGTGGATGAAAATACCAGACGTTATCTGGTGGCGGTGAATAACCATGTGCAGGAACATTGGCTCTTGCCTGACCTGCAAAGCTGGAATGATGATCTTGAAGCGATTATCATTATTCATGTCCGCAGGGATGGGGTGGTGATTAAGGATTATTTTGAAAGCAAGTCCGAAAATATATATTTTAATCAATTTGTGCAAAAGGCCATCCGTGACGCCTCACCACTTCCCCCTTTTCCGATCGGCATTAATGACCAGGAAATGGAAATCGGTTTAAGATTCAGACCAGGAGCAATTTTTTAGCAATGCAACTATCCACAAAGACAGTTTCTTATTTTTTGCCCTCAGTGCTGCTTGCCGCCCTGTTGCTTTTATTGATGCCGACCCCGGCCTCGACTCGTGTCTATCTTGATATCACCTCTCCGGGGTTTCGCAAGGTGGTGATGACGGTTCCTTATTTTATCGACAAAAACCGGCCGGAGATAACGATTGATTCGGGGAAAAAGATGGCTGCTCTGCTGGGCCGGGCCCTGACCTTTCATGGCTTTGTCGATTTGATTGATCCTGATTCCTATGGCGGCAGTCAGGTAAAAGATTGGGCGTCGATAGGCACGGAATTCACCCTTTTAGGGCAATATGAGCTCAGGGGAGAAGACATCATCCTTGAGATCAGACTGGTTGACATTCAGGCCGGTCAAATGATCCTTGGTCGAAGATATCGAGGGAAATTCAGCAACCATGAGGTCATGATCAAAAAATTCTGTGACGAGGTCGTCTTGAAACTCACCGGGGAAAAAGGGGTTAGCCTTACCAAAATAGCATTTTCCTCCAATGCCTCCGGCTACAAGGAAATTTATCTGGCTGATGTTCTGGGTAATGAGGTTCAGCAGGTGACCAAACACAAGGATCTGGCCGTTTCCCCTAGATTCTCGCCGGATGGCAAGCAGCTGGCCTATACCTCTTATCATCGCGGCAACCCCAATCTCTATGTGACCAACATCGATAAGCTGACCGTTACCAGGGCGTTATCCAGACGAAAGGGGCTGAACATGTCCCCGGCCTGGTCCCCCGACGGCACGACCATGGCTGTCACCCTTAGCAAAGACGGCAACCCCGACCTGTTTTTATTGGACACCAAAGGTAAGATCCTCAGAAAACTTACCGGCGGTGAAGGCATAAATGTTTCCCCGACCTGGTCTCCCGACGGCAAACGATTGGCATTTGTTTCCGACCGTAGCGGATCACCCCAAATATATGTTATGGATGTACGAACAAAAGCAGTTTCCAGAATAACCTATCTCGGCACGGAAAATACCACGCCCAGCTGGTCTCCGGATGGCGAGCTGATTGCTTATACCGGGCGAGTTAACAGTAATTATCAGATTCTCTTGATAAAACCTGAAGGGGGTACGCCGATTCAGTTGACCCAATATTGGGGGGATCATGAGTCTCCTTCTTGGTCACCGGACAGCAGACAGATTGTTTTCACCAATAAACGATATGATGAACAGAAAATTTGTGCCATCTTCAAAAGCGGCACGGGATTGCGTACTTTATTTGCCTTTGACGGCGACCAGTTTACACCACAATGGTCGCCACGGCAGGACAATTAACAGCATTGAATAACCAGGGAGGAGACCCGTTGATGAAGAATAAACCTATGGTAAACCTGGCGTTGACCCTATGCCTTTCACCTTTACTGATGCAATGTGTTGCCGCGGAAAAGGATGTTAAGGGGCTTGACTTGCGGCTGCGGACAATGGATACCAAGATTGTCGATATCGGCCACTCGGTTGAAACCCTTAAAAATAAAAGCAGCGGCTTGGCCGATATGGGCCAGCAGCTCGACCAGATTAATACCAGGATGCTCAAGATTGAAGGACAAGTAGACGAAGCAACCCATCAGCGTCAGAAAAAAGATAAAGAGCAAACATCCTTTAAAGAGGCGATGAATAACCAACTCGCGCAACTGCAAAATATCGTGACCGAGATGGGTACCCAGTTGACCGAACTCAAGGGCCAGCTGGCCCTTATTACCGACAACTATAAAAAACTGCATGAACAACGGGCCGCCGAGGCTGAGGAAAGGGCCAAAGAGGCGGCCGCTGCAGCCGCCGAAGCGGCAAGAGCCGCCGAAGAGGCTCTAAAAAAGGCTCAAACAGCAGCCGAACCGCGCAGCATCGAACCGGCCAAGGTCAAGAAAAAACCATCCGGCTCGGAAGCGGCGGCCGAGGCCAAGCCTGCGGTTAAAGACGAACCGCAAAAAACAGTGCAGTCCGCGGCGACCCTCGGCGGTTATGAAAAGGGCGCGGCTGCCTATAAAGCTAAAAAATACAAAGAGGCATACAATGCCCTGTCTGATTATTTAGAAAAAAAACCCAATGACAAAAACGCAAAGGACGCTCGCTTCATGCTGGGAGAAAGCCTTTACCACCAGCAGGAATATGAGTTGGCCATCCTGGAATACCAGCGGGTTATCGCCGATTTCCCGCAAAGCGCACAAGCGTCGGCCGCCCTGTTTCAGCAAGGGTTGGCCTTTGAAAAACTTGATGAAAAAGAAACGGCGAAAATTGTTTATAATAAGCTGATTGCCGATTATCCGAAAAGCTTGCAGGTTGACGATGCCAAGAAACGGCTGAGCTACTTGAAATAAAGAAAAATTGCAGCCGTTAAGGTTGTAATTTTAGCAAGACAACTTGATAAAAAAAGAGGCTGCCCCATTCGGGACAGCCTCTTTTTTTTAGTTACCTTGTTTTTGCTAAAAAGATCAGGGGTTGATGCCCATCTCTTTTTCTTTGGCCGCAACTGCCAGCCTGGTCTTAACCGCAGTGTCAGGAATCAGGCTCATGGAGTCGATGCCGCACTCAACCAGGAAGGTGGCGAATTCGGGGAAGTCGGAAGGACCCTGACCACAGATTCCGATCTTTTTGCCGCGCCGCTTGGCGGTGGCGATAACCATTTTGATCATCTCCTTGACCGCATCGTGCCGCTCGTCGGCAATGCCGGCGATCAGCCCGGAGTCGCGATCAAGTCCGTAAGTGAGCTGGGTCAAGTCGTTGGAACCGATGGAGAAGCCGTCAAAGACATCGGCAAAGGCGTCGGCGCAAATAACGTTGCTGGGAATCTCGCACATAACATAGAGCTCCAGGCCATTTTCACCCTGGACCAATCCGCAATCCCTCATAACCTCGATGACCTTCCGTCCTTCTTCCGGGGTACGGCAGAAAGGAACCATCAACTTGATGTTGTTCAAACCCATGTCGTTACGGGCCTTAAGCAGACCCTGACACTCCAGCTCGAAGGCCGGCCGATATTTGGGGTCGTAATAACGGGAGGCGCCACGCCAGCCGATCATCGGGTTTTCCTCCTCCGGCTCATAGAAGGTGCCGCCGGTGAGGTTGGCATACTCGTTGCTCTTGAAGTCGGAAAGACGGACAATTACGTCCTTGGGATAAAAACCGGCGGCAATCCGGCCAACGCCCTCGGCGACCTTGTCGATGAAGAACTGTTTCTTGTCGGCATAGGCGCCGGTCTTGGCGTCAATCGCCTTAACCACGGCCTGTTTTTCAGGATTGGAGGATTTTTTCAACTCTTCGTAATTGAACAATGCCAAAGGATGAATGCCGATGTGGGAGTTGATGACAAACTCCTCCCGAGCCAAGCCTACCCCGTCGTTGGGGATCTGGCACTCGGTAAAGGCCTTTTCCGGAATGGCGAGGTTCATCATGATCTTGGTCTTGGTCTGGGGCAAATCGCCGAGATCCAGTCTCTCGATCTCGAAATCAAGAAGGCCCTCATAGACATAACCGGTTTCACCCTCGGCAGAGGAAACGGTGATATCCTGACCGTCGGTGATATCTTTCGAACCGGTACCGGTGCCGATAACACAAGGAATTCCGAGCTCACGGGAGATAATCGCGGCATGGCAGGTTCGCCCGCCCCGGTTGGTGACGATGGCGGAGGCGATCTTCATGATCGGCTCCCAATCCGGATCGGTCATATCGGTGACCAGAACCTGGCCTTTCTTGAAGTCATGAATATCGGCAACACTATGGATTACATTAGCCACACCCTGGCCGATCTTGGTGCCGACGGCAAGGCCCTCAACGAGAACTTTGCCGCCTTTCTCCTTGAGTTTATAGGTTTCCATCAGTTTCTTGCTGTCCTGGGAGTGAACGGTCTCAGGGCGGGCCTGAACGATGAAGAGCTCACCGGTGCCCACCTTGACGCCGTCACCATCCTTGGCCCACTCGATATCCATACCCTTGCCGTAATGCTCTTCAATAATACAGGCCCATTTGGCAAGCTGGAGAATCTCGTCATCGCTGATGACGTAGCTGCGCCGCTCTTCCGGGGTGGTCGGGATGGTAATTACCGGTTCTTCGGTGTTGGGATCGTTATCATAGATCATTTTGATCTCTTTGCTGCCGACCCTTTTCCCGACAATGGGGCGCTTACCCTCTTTCAGGGTGGGCTTGAATACATAATATTCATCAGGATTGACCGCCCCCTGCACAACCGTCTCTCCCAGACCCCAGGCGCCGGTGATAAATACGGCATCTTCAAAACCGCTCTCGGTATCGATGGAAAAGAGAACACCGGAGGAAGCGGAATCACTGCGGGCCATTTTCTGAACCACAATCGAGAGGTAAACGTCAAACTGGCCAAAGCCCTTATCATGACGATAGGAGATGGCCCGATCGGTAAAAAGGCTGGCGAAACAACGCCGGCAGGCGTCGATCAGCTGCTCGGGTCCACGGATATTAAGGTAGGTTTCCTGCTGGCCGGCAAAAGAGGCATCGGGCAGATCTTCGGCCGTGGCGGAGGAGCGTACCGCGACATCAACATCGTTACCGTACATCTCTTCCATTTTTTTATAGGCGGCATGGATTTCATCACGAAGATCATCTGGAAATTCGGCGGTACGAATGATATCCCTGACTTTTGCTCCCCGAGCCTGGAGATTTCTCAGATCATGGGTATCGAGTCCCTCAAGGGCATCAAGAATGGCCTGTTCCACCCCGGCGGTTTTCAGCAGATGTTGATAGGCATAAGCCGTAATCGCATAGCCGTTCGGCACCGATACGCCTTTGGCGGACAAATGCTGATGCATTTCACCCAGGGATGCGTTTTTACCACCAACCATTGGTACATCTTCAATGCCGATTTCATCGAACCATAAAATGAAAGCCTTATCATGTTTAGCCATCTTGCTTTGCTCCCAGAATGATTTATTAAAAGTTTATGATAATAAAAAATGATTATTTATTTGACAATTCAAGGGTTACGCCCCCATTTTATAGCTAATCTTGCCGACAGGGTCAACCTAAACCTGCCGAATATATCAATTATTAATTATGAAGGTATAATAAATGGCTGAATAAGCCCCAGTCGAACTACCTGACACAATAGATAATTAAGAATATTTTTAAATTTCATGACAAAGAAACTTTTCATAAAGATGATAAGCTTATATCATATTTTTTAAACAGACTTTTATTTTTTTAAACGGTAATTTCGATTTTCACCTTATTAAGGATTTATGCGATGATTGACTCCCCCTATACCCTGAAAATATTCCAAAAACACACAACGCCCAATAGTCACCGGCAAAGTGATTATTTTTCCGTGATCAAGGAACTTGTCGGCAAACGAAACGAATTATCCGCCGACGATCCGGAATATGAAGCGATTGAACATGGGATTAATCAGGCCTACGCCCTGGTTGAAGACGAAATTATCAACAATAACGACCCCTCGATCAAAGCGGTTTCCTTCGGAACCTCCGGCTGGCGAGGCATTATCGGCAAAGACCTTTTTTTAAAATCAATCTCTCAGGTCACCCAGGCGATCGTTAATCTTTATTCGCAACTTGATAGCGACAACAGCCTGGCCGCCGATCTTGGCGTGCAAAGCCTTAAGCAAGCCCAAGGCAAGGGGGCGGTGGTGGGTTTCGACAATCGGTTCGGCGGCAAACTCATGGCCGATCGGGTGGTTGACATCTTAACCGGCAACGGCTTCACCGTTCATTATGCGGGAGAAGCCACAACCGGGACCCTTTCGGCCGCGGTACTCATCCTTGACGCGGCTTTTTCCATCAATCTCACCCCTAGCCATAATCCCCTTGAGTACGGCGGCTTCAAATTCAATGCGGCTGACGCCGGCCCGGCCGCTGCCACCGTTACCAATGCCATCACCCAAAACGCCCGGGCGATTATCGAAGCTGATCAAGCAATCAACCTCTCGCCGGATCCGGATTTGGTCAACCGGATTGATGCCCTGGCCTGCTGGCAAGAACTGGTTGCCAAAGGAGTCTATCGACACGGCTTGAACTATCTGGATATAATCAAACGCTTTGCCGCGGCCCAAGATTGTGTGGTGGCAATTGATTGCGTCCATGGCGCCAGCCGGGTGCATATGCCCTCTTTTTTCAACAAGATGAACAGCGATCATTTCCTGCTCTTGCGGGAGAATGCTGATCCAACCTTTGGCGGCGTGGCCCCCGAGCCCTCATCCGTTAATATGCAGCAGGTAACCGATATCCTGCGGGCCAGGCCGGAAAAACTCAAACTCGGGGCGATAATCGATCCTGACGGCGACCGCATTCGCTTTACCGACGGCACCAACGAAATCGACATGAACATGTTCGGGGCCATGGCCTATCATTATCTGCATGAGGTCAAGGGCAAAAAAGGGTTGGTGGCCAAAACCGTCGCCACCAGTAACTTTGCCAATGCCATTGCTAAAAAACTCGGCGAAGATATCTTTGAACCCAGGGTCGGGTTCAAGGAATTCAAACCGGTCATCGGCCGGGCCCTGGTCTGTTTCGAGGAGTCGGACGGGATTACGGTGATCGGCCACACCCCGGAAAAAGACGCCTATATCGGTCTGATCATGGCCCTTGATATGATCCTCACCCTGCAAAAAAATCTCGGGGATTATGTAACCGAGGTCCAGAATGAATTCGGTTATTACTATCCGGGCCGCGGTGGAGTTGAAGTAACCCAGCAGGGAAATGAACTGAAAGCAACCTTGGCCGGGCTGGACAAATATGGCCCGGGTGCAACCGTTGCCATCGGCGCTGAGATAAAAAAAATCAGCGAGGTGATTACCATTGACGGCCGCAAGATGATTCTTGAGGATGGCAGCTGGCTGATGATCCGCCCCTCGGGCACCGAGCCCAAGGTTCGTTTTTATCTCGAGGCCAGAAGCGAGGCCGGCAAGGATGGCCTGATGCAAGCGGCCAAGGCGATGCTCAAAGAGATCGGCCTGCTCTGATAATTATCTTAGCCCGGTCGAGATAAAGACAGGGGGATAAGGAATGATTTCAGACGATTACCACCCCTGTCTCTTTATGCGATCAAGCAGGGAGAAGACCTCTTCCGGCACAAAAGGCTTGGAGATATAATCATCCATCCCGGCCTCGAGACACCTTTCGCGATCACCGTTCATGGCATGGGCGGTCATGGCGACAATCAGGACATGGCTGTTATAAATCCTGGCGGACAAGCGGCGGATCAATTCAGGATACTCCCTGGCCTGGGGGTTGCTCTCGTTTTCACAGCGCCGGATGATGGTGGTGGCGGTGATGCCGTCCATGGCCGGCATCTGAATATCCATCAGAACCACATCAAAACCTTTCATGGTCAATATTTCAAGGGCTTCCAAGCCGTTGGCGGCGGTGAAAACCTTGTGCCCCTTATTTTCAAGGACAATCCGGGCCAGATCCAGGTTGACCTTGTTGTCTTCAACCAGGAGCACCTCAAGATTTGAGGGGGATGCCGGTAAGGGATTTTTCATTTTATGTTCATCAAGAAAACCCTCGGCATGGTCTTTTAAAAAAGCGGCAGTCAGGAAAAAGCTGCTGCCCTTATCCTTTTCACTCTCAACCCACATTTCGCCACCGAGCAGCGCCGAGAGCCTCTTGCATATTGCCAGCCCAAGGCCTGTGCCGCCATAACGTCTGGTCACACTGCTGTCGGCCTGGGTGAAAGAATCAAAAATAGAGTTGGTGAATTTCTCGGCAATACCGATGCCGGTATCAGTCACCGTGAAGCGTAAGGCCATTTCCTTATGGTTCTCCGACAAAATTTCCACGCCAAACTTGACCATGCCGGTTTCAGTGAATTTAATCGCATTACCGATCAGATTTATAAAAATTTGCCGTAATCTCAGCTCATCACCAATCAACTTGGTGTGCATGCGCTCCGGAAGCTCATAGGATAAATCAAGCCCCTTTTCCTGGGCTTTGACCTCCATGGTGGATAAGATTGCATTAAATAATCGATCAAGATCAAATGGCCGCTCTTCCAATTCCATTTGTCCGGCCTCGATCTTGGAAAAGTCCAAGATGTCATTGATCAGACTTAACAACGCCTCGGATGCTTGTTGCACGGTCAACAGATAATTCTTCTGCACCTCTGAAACAGAGGTGTCAAGCACCAGACGATTCATGCCTAAAATAGCATTCATCGGGGTTCGGATTTCGTGGCTCATGTTTGCCAGAAACATACTTTTGGCAATATTGGCACTCTCCGCCTCGTCCCTGGCCCGCCGCAGCTCAACTTCAATCTCTTTGTGGACGGTGATATCCCGACTCAGTCGAACAACCCTTACAACCTTGCCTTTGTTATCCTTGAGGGGCGAAGTGGTAATCTCGAAATAACTTTTTTTGCCGTCAACCGGCGAAAAATGGATGTGTTCCGCGGTTGACGGCAAGCCGGTGGCCACGGTCTCCTGCAGCGGACAGATATCATAAGGGACGACACAGGGTGTATCACGATTATGGGTCACCTTGTGACACTTATTGCCGATAATATTGACGTTGCCATGCAGTTCTTTGAATTTGTTATTGCAATCAACAATAGTAAAGTCATCGGCATCAATCAAACATATGGAGTCATAAATGGCATTGAAGATGGTATCGCTCAACTCTACCGAACGTTTGAGGGCGATTTCAGTTAACTGCTTTTCTAAAATCGTTGCGTGCAGATCTTGATTGGCAGCCTCAAGCTCCTTGGTCCTCTCTTTAATCCTCAGATCCAAGGTGTCGTTCAATCTGGTTAATTCATCCTCGGCATTCTTCCGATCGGTGATATCTTCATGCAACAACACGACATTAATGATCCGGCCATTTTCATCAAAGATCGGATAAATCTGGGTCTGCACCCAGCGTTTGGCGCCGATCCCCAAGGTCTCGGCTACATCATACTGGAGAGCAGGGATAAAGGTGGTGCTCCCGGCAAAGGCATTTTTTACCCGGGGTAAAACCCCATATTTTTCAAGCTGTTTATCCTCAAAAAGGTTGTAGCCGGCCAAATCACTAAGGGTGATTCCCCATAGATTTTCCCAAGCCCTGTTAACCTGAATGGTAACTCCGTCCGGCGCCATGATTTGAATACTTACCGGGGATTGCTCGAAAATGGTGCGGAATCTCTCTTCATTGGCCCAAAGTTCTTTGTTTTTTTTGTATATTTTCTTTTCAAGCTTGTCGGTTACAACAAAGAAAAGAAAAAACATGACCGCGCAAATCAATCCGGAAAGAATAGTGATATAACTAATTGCTTTATTAAAAAATATTTTTTGGCCGGTGATGTCATTTAACACAAACATTTTGCCCACCGGGATTGATCCGACATCGTTAATCGGTACCATGCCTACTCGATAAGAGCGGCGGTTCAAGGTAACCTCATTAGCAAATGAGAGAGGAAAATCATCCTGCGAAGATAAAAAATCGGCAAGGAAATCAGGAAAGATATTCAAGGTTTGATCAATAAGAATCAACGATGGAAATCTGTCCCAGTTGATTTCGCGGTTGACCATCTGCATGCCGATTTCAAAGTCGTGCCGATTGAGTAACTTTTTCTGCAAAAAAACATAGATTTCAATCCCGATTGTTTCATGCAATTTATCAATAATACTTTCTATTTCTTCACCCAACTCCACAAAACCCAGCAGTCGGTTATCTTGATAAAACGGAACAACCACCCGCAGGGTCAAAGTCCCCAAGGGGCCCAACTCAATGCCGGAAGACTGTAACCCGGTCTGCTCCGCCTTTAGGGTGGTAAATCGTTTTACTTCATCGCCAAAAATATCCGGTTTATGGGCTCGGAGGATAATTCGCCGATCCGGACCGGTAAAGTATAAGTGGGTGATTTTATGAGTTGAATTCAGTTCGTTAAACAATGAACTGGTTTGATTTAATAATAATTCTCTATCTTGTGCTTGCAGAGCGGCGCTGATAATTTCATTATGAAGCAGGGTGTCAATGGTTGCGCCCATCATCCTGGCGTCATTGACCAGTTGTCCGTTAAATATCTCATTGAAATTGTCCAGGCTGCGCCTGGTCATCTTCATGGTGACATTATGCTGGAAACTATAAAAACTTGCGATAAAACCACCGATCAAAACAAGCATGGATATCAACAAGGTTATAAGTATTCGGTTTTTGATGCTGAAGCATTTCATAGTTAACATGTAATTATTAGGTACTTCGAATAAAGGCTTATCGTAAAATTACTTACCCTAACCTGACCAATCATGTGATTATAGAAAAAATAAAAAAACCATCTACTTTATTAATCTTCAGCCTGCCTTGCAGATTGACCCTTATGTCGATCGCAATATGACCATATCATTAAAAAATCAATAACTGCAAGCAGTTATCATAAATAGACAAACATCTTTTAGTACTAATACGCTCTAGGCGATAATGTAAAAGTTGCAAATTAGGCGACTTTTCGGCTCGATAAATATCATTCAAAAAAAAATCAACAGGAATAAATTGAAGTATTTTGATCACCAACGAGTTAAGGCCGTCGAAAAAGATGACGGTACTCCTGGACATGATTGAGAATATTTTTTTGGGAGGGAATAGCCAATGGAGGTGCAACTTAAAACCGGTCCAGGTTAATTTCGCTCAGGCTATCTAACTACCAGGTGGCGCCCGGAAATCAATCTGCCATGATTCTTTCGCCAAGCCCTGAAACCCGGTTTACCCTTCTATTCAACGCGCTTTCAACCAGTTGATCACTGCCGACAATAACCACCTGCTCCCGGGCCCGGGTCACCCCGGTGTAGAGCAGCTCCCTGGTAAGCACGGCCGACTCTTGGTTGGGCAGCACCAGCATGACCATATCAAATTCCGAGCCCTGGCTTTTATGAATGGTCATGGCAAAGGCGGTCTCATGGGCGGGCAGGCGCATGGGGGGGAAAGCTCGAAGTGAATCCGGGGCGGAACCGGGAAAAAAGACCTTGAGGGTGCCGTCAACTGCATCAGGCCAGACAACGCCGGTGTCACCGTTGAACAATCTCAGCTTATAATCATTGGCCGTTATCAGGATCGGTCGACCCTGGTACCAGATATTATCTAAAGAAATAAGCCCCTGCCCTTTCAAGATCTTTTCGGTCAGCAGATTGAAATGCCCAACCCCGCCAGGCCCGCGCCGATGGGCGCAAAGCACCCGAAACTTGCTGAGGTTCTCCAGGGCGGCCAACGGCGAGCCGGCCGTTAACATCTCCTGGTAGCCCGCCAGGATCAACGCATCAATCCCAGCCGAATGCGCGGCCTGATCATCCGCCGCCAACAGGCTGATCTCCGGCTGGGCCGGATCATGGAGCACGGCAAGGGCCTGGGCAATATCCCCGGCCTCGACGGCGCCGGCAAAGCTGCCGATCCCCCGGTCGAGGGCAAAACGGAAACTTTTGCTTAGGGAAACCACGCAATCGGCCAGGGGAAAAGCTGCGGGTTGCGTGGAAGCATCAGCGGCAACAACCGAACAGATATCGCCGAGAATGGAGCCTGCCTCCACCGAGGCCAACTGGTTCTTGTCGCCAAGCAAGATCAGCTTGGCCAAAGGGGAAACCGCCTCGAAAAGTTTGGCCATCAGGGCCATGTCCACCATGGAGGCCTCGTCAACAATGACGATGTCTCCATCAAGATAATTATGGCGATTATGCCTGAATGAGGTCGGTTTTTGCGGATTATAGCCCAGGGCGCGATGGATGGTGGAGGCCTGCTCCGGGATCTCCTCCTTGATTTCCGGGGCGATGAGCAGATCATTCTTCCGCTGCCGGATCGACTCGGTTAGCCGGGCGGCCGCCTTGCCGGTGGGTGCCAGAAGAATGATGCGGGGTCGGTGGGCGCCGGTCCGTTTGGCCTGGATTAGCAGCTGGCTCAATATTCTGACAACCACCGTGGTCTTGCCGGTCCCCGGACCGCCGCTGATAATCAGCAGCTGTTTTTTCGCGGCCTGCAGACAGGCCTGATACTGTTCTTTGTTAATCCGGCCCTGTTGATCGGCAAACACCTGGGCCAGATCGGCGGCCACCAGCTCCTGATCAACGGCCAAATCAGCATCATCAGCCCTGGCCAGGATAGCCTCTGCCAAGCCCTGCTCGTAGGTCCAGTAGCGGTGCAGATACAGGCGGCCTTGCTCATAAACAAGGGGGGTTACCTCCCGGCCGTCGCCGATCAGGCGGCTTTCAGCAAGGGCCTCTTCCATCTCGGCTAATGGCGGCCACCACTCGTGCACGGCCCGATTCTCCTCCTCCCCGGCCAAGATCGGGGTTTTGGCCAACGAGGCAAGTTCGACACAGACATGGCCCGCACTTACCGCCTTTCGGGCAAAGGCGGTAAGCAACAGCACCATGGGCCCGGCATCCGGATCCAACTGTTGCAGCAATCTGACAAAGTATCGGTCAAAATGATCCAGCCGCTGCAGACTGATCAGTTTTTCAATAATGCTGATCATCTTGCGCCTCCGGCTTGCTCAATCAGGGTGGAGAGCTGCTCGATCCGGGCAAAAGGGGGCAGATCATAAAAAACCCCTGTATCCGGGCCAAAGCTGGAATGGATGCCCTTGAGGTAGAGATAGAACACCCCGCCGAAGTGATCCTGGTAGCAATAACCGGGCAGGCGGCAGCTAAGATAACGATGGAGGGCCACGGTGTAGAGATGGTACTGCAGAAAATAATGATGCTCGGCCATGGAGGTCATCAGCCGCCCCGCTTGGTAATCAGTCCGGCGGTTGCCCAGATGGTTGCTCTTGTAATCGACAATAAACCATTTGCCGTTATGTTCGAAAATCAGATCGACAAAACCTTTCAGATAGCCCTGCAGGGGGACAAAAGGCAGACTGCGCAAGGACTCGCCATAGCCGGGCGGCAGGCCATTATTATGCTCGATAAAGGGCTGCGCCAAAAGTTTTGCGTCAAAGCTTGATGAAAAATTACCCGAGCTTGCCACCGGCAAGGTAAAGGCCATCTCGTTAAGCCGCTTATCGGCGCTAATGTCCTTGAGGCAAAAATCATGAGCTTGATGGAGCCTGGTGGTCAACACCTCGAACACCCCACTGGTCACCGGCTTCAGCCAGGCCTGGTCATAACCGTAATAAGTCAGTTGTTCCGCCACCAGCTCTTCAAGGGTTTCCGGGGCTGCACACATAGAAAAATCGATATGCTCAAAGAGATTATGAAAAAAATTACCGGCCACCGGCCCCTTGGGAAAATCGGCCAGGATCAGTTCATCGTGATCAGTCCTGCCTTGCTCTTCGTCCGCCGCCACCTCGAGGTAATCATGAAAATGGTCCCCGAGATGTTCCTGGTGGCCTGCGATCATATGGGAAAAACTGCCGATGCGCCAGACATGGTCAAGTTTTCGGGTGGCCTGTCGGCTTACAAAGGCAAGGGCCGCCGACTCCTTGCCTGATTTTGCTTTTGACGCGCTGCCATCAATGGTCCGCGAATGCCAGCCCGGGGTGCTGCCGATCCGCGCGGTCAGGTCGGCCACAAGCTCCGGCAGGGTAAAATCACTCAGATATTGCTGCCAGGCGGCAAGCGAGAGCCGTTCATGGCTCGGGGCGGTGCGGCCATGGACGAGATAGGCCAGAGGCGAGCTGTCGTAACCGGCAATGGGCGCCCAGAAAATCTTGCAGCAATGGCGGGCTCTGGTTACGGCCACGTAGAAGAGCCGCAACTGCTCGGCAAACTCCTCCCGTTGTGCCTGCTCTTGCTCATGGGGTTGCGGGTTGACCGTTATCTTGCCCTGCCAGTCCTGATTGGGATCATGATAGCTCAAAAACAATTTCCGGACCGGATCGCTCACCCCCTGCCATAGATATGGACAATAAACAATGGGAAATTCAAGGCCCTTGCTGCGGTGCACGGTGATCAACTGCACCGCGTCCTCATCACTTTCAAGGCGCAGCTCCCCGGCCTCGGCGATCTCTGAGTTTTTCAGCTGATCACCCAGCCAGCCGAGCAGCATCACCGGCGAAAGATGGTCGCTGCTTTCGGCCTGCTGCAGCAACTCGGTGAGATGGCGGATATTGGTGAGCCGCCGGTCGCCATCATCAAAGGCCAGCAGCCGGCGATACACCTCGTTCTCTTCAGCCAGGGTCCTGAACATCTGCATGATGCCGCGGGTCTGCCAGAGTTGGGCGTAACGCTGAAATTTCTCAAGAACCGCCAGCCAACCGTTCTCATCGTTATTAAGGCGGTCAATCTCGTTGGCGCTCAACCCGAAGATACTGGTGGCCAGTCCGTTGCGGATCTTGGTTTCGTTGCCCGGTTCCGCCGCCGCCTTGAGCACCAGATTGACCTCGGTTGCCTCCCGACTTTGATAGACACTTGCCCGGCTTTGTAAAAC
Organism: Deltaproteobacteria bacterium; assembly: GCA_013349285.1. Classification (GTDB taxonomy): domain Bacteria; phylum Desulfobacterota; class Desulfobulbia; order Desulfobulbales; family Desulfurivibrionaceae; genus DUZU01. Next base: position 56,937 of record DUZU01000002.1, read on the forward strand.
AGCGGCGATCCCCAGCCGGCGCAACTCCTGCTGCATCTCATCAGCCTGCTCGTTTTTGCGGACCAGCACCGCGATGTCTTTGGGCCGCACCGGATTATCGCCCAGCCCGGCATCGCTGTCATCAAGCAATCGCGCGATATCCGCGGCAATCAGCGGGGCAATCTGCGGCTCCAGCCGGCTTTTGACAAAACGTTTGCCGCGCTGGGGAAAACTTTCCGCGGAAACCTGCAAAAATTGCAGCGGCGCGTCACCCAGCTGTTGCGAGTGCCAGGCATCGGTTGCCCCTGGCTTGGCGTTAACCCTGGGGCAAGCTATCCGCCTGTCGAAAAAAGGATCAAGCTCCTCAGTAAACAAGCTGTTCACCGCCTCCACCATCAACGCATCGGCCCGCCAGTTGGTGAACATGGTGTACTTGGCCCGGGCCGCATGGTCGGCGGCATTGAGATAGGCATAGATATCCGCGCCCCGGAAGCTGTAGATCGCCTGCTTGGGGTCGCCGATCAGAAACAGGGCCTCTTGATTGCCTTGGTAGATGGTGTTGAAGATCCGGTATTGAACCGGATCGGTATCCTGAAATTCATCGATCAGGGCGGCCGGATGCTTTTGCCTTATCTTGGCGGCCAAAAGATGCCCTTCTCCCTTTCCGAGAGCATGGTCAAGGCTGTGCAGGAGATCGTCAAAGGATTGAAGATTATGGGCCACCAGGCGGGCCGGCAGCTCGCTCCGCACGTAGAGCGCCGCCTCTTTTAAAAAGTCGATCCTCAATCTTTCGCCCAGCTGCTCGTAAGCCGTAACCAGCTGGTGCCAAAGGGTAAAAAAGGGATTTTCCGGCACCTGCCCCTTTTTGATGGCGGTGGCGGTAAAGATCTTGGCGCCGGGATCATGGAGATTACCATCGGTAATGAGCCGACAATCCTTCTGAACCAGATAGGATAAGGGCTTATCTCCGGCCAGAAAATCATCGATCCGGGCAAGCAGGCCGTCTGCCAGCAGCCTTTTGCCCTGGGCGGCAAGGCCCTGGGCGTTATCAAAGAGCTGAGAGATCGTCGCCTTTTCGGCCTGCCAGCATTGCCGGGCTTGTTGATAAGTTTCATCACACAACTCGACCAAACCGGCGATTGCCATTGGGGCATCATCGCCGCCGACCACCGGGTAATCCCGTTTACCGCTGACCTGGCCGGCAAATTTGATAAGATCTTTGCCATCAATCGCCTTTCTTACCAAGGCGGCAAGGCGGCGGTCCATGTGGTAGAAGGATTCAACCCAGAAATCCTCCACCACCTCCTGCAGCAGATCGCTGGTGGCGCCGGTAAGCTCCAGATCAAAAAGCAGGCCGCTGTCAAGGGCGTGCTGCTGCAAGACCCGGTGACAAAAGCCGTGGATGGTGGAAATGGCCGCGTTGTCGATCTCGCCCAGGGCTCGGAGCAAAAAGGCATGGTCTGCCTGAAGATCAGGGCTGTCCGCCAGCAGTTTTTGGAAAAATTCATCCTGCGGGGGCTTCCCGGCAAAGGCATCAACCGCATCCCGCACCCGGTTGCGGATCCTGGCGTGCAACTCGGCGGTGGCCGCTTCGGTGAAGGTGACCACCAGAATCTGCTCCACGGTCAGCCGCCTTTTGAGCAGTAACAGCAGATAAAGGGAGGCAATCGAATAGGTCTTGCCGGTGCCGGCGCTGGCCTCGATCAGCTGGCTGCCGACCAGGGGCAAGGTAAATGGATCAAAAGGCCGGCTCATGCTACAACCTCCAAGTGGGCCAGCAGGGGGCTGAAAATAATCAGGGCCAGCTCTTCAAAGGTGTAGGCCGGAGGCCGGTCGGCAAAAAAGCGGTAGCCCGGGGGCAAAGGGTCGGCCCCTTGAAAGAGCTGCAAATAATAAAGATCATCATTTTCCGGCTTGCGGCCGAAGGCCTCTCTTGAAAAAATCTCTGCGGCCTTGTCCCGGGCCTTTGCCAGAACCTGGGGATCTTCGCCATCGCCGGCAGAGATGATTCGGGCAAAGTGATAGGAGCTTTTCGGAAAGAACAACAACGGTTCCTGGTCGCCCTTAACAAAAAGAGAGGCCAGCTCGCCCAGGATTTCCCCGGCCCTTATCACCTTGCTGAACCGGACAATCTGGATCGGGGCCGACTCTCCTTTACAGATAAGGGTGGTGATCGGTTGCTGATCAGCCGGAGCCGCGGCGGAGAGAAACAGGTGATCCAGCCAGGCCGAGAGCAAGAGCCCTCCCTGCAGGCGTTTATTGGTGTAGCAGAGCAGACACTCGGCAAAACGGTTATGGAGCTCACCGACCAGAGTCAGGCCACCAGTCAGGCGCAGCTCCTTGGTCAAGGGCATGAGCATGGGCTGGCCAATAAAGGGTTGCAACCCTTGCAGCAGGGGGCGGACCGACTCGTTCACCTCTTCCCAGATCGCATGGGCGGCCTCGCCCAAGGGGACGATGCCCCTGCCCTGCCATGTGGCAAGCACCTCTTCAGGCGGCCCGCTGTTAGCCATCCGCCAGCGCAACAACTCGGCGCCGAGATGGTATTTCTCCAGATTATCCGGCATGACCGGCTCCCGGTCGTTGAGCTCAATGGCATAATCATCAAGATTAAGCAACAACCGGTTTTTGAGAAACCAGCGCACCGGATGCTGAAAAAAACGATGCAGCATTAACAAGGAGAGATGGGCCGGCGCTTCAGCGGTCTCGGGCAAGGGCCCGGCCAGAAATGATTGAGGCCGGCAGGTGGCCGCAGCCCGCTGCCGGGCGGCCTGCAGAAAGTCATCCCCATAGCTGAACAGCCGGGAGTCATTGCCGGTAAAATATCTGGAGCTATAGGGCTGCAAGGGGTGGCGCACGGTCAGCCGCTCAACGATCAGCTCATGGTGGGTCGGCGCGTCCTGACGGTCTCCGGCCGGCACAAAGCTTTGGCTGATGACATCCAGCAACTCCTCGACCACGATGGAGGGCGGCAGATGACTGCCGTCTCTGGCACTGTTGCCCTGGTAAAAAATCATGAATTTACTGCGGGCCGCCAGAAGCGCCTCCAGAAAGATATAACGATCATCATTGCGTTTGGAGCGGTCACCGGAGCGCGGATAACGGGCCAGCAGATCAAAGCTCTGGGGATGGTCGAGGCGGGGAAACTCATGGTCGTTCATCCCCAGCAGGCAAACGACCTTAAAGGGAATGGAGCGCATGGGCAGCATGCCGCAAAAAGAGAGTCCCCCCTCGAGAAAACCCTGGCCGCTATCAGCCTGGAGCAGTTTATCCTGCAACACCAGCTGTAACTGGCCAAGTTCGAAGTCTTTACTTAAACCCACCTCAGCGGACTCGGTAACCAGCGCTCCCATGGCGTCGCGGATTTTCTGCAACTGCCAGGCCTGAGGCGAATCAGGGTTGAACATGGAGTCAAGCAGATCAAAAATTCTTTGCTGCCAGTTGCCGATGGAGCATGGGCCGGCAACGGTCTTGGTCCAATCGAAAAAATTTTCACAAAAATAGATAAAGCGGCCCAGAAGATCGGCCCCCTGCCCTTCTATCTCATCATAGGGCAGGATTCGATTAAAAATCCGGCTGCTGTTGCCGGTGGCATAGCCGAGCAGCAACCGGTCGAAACCAAAGCGCCAGGTATTCTGCCGATCAGCGGGCTGCTGATGGGCCTTGCGGTGGCCCTCATCAATACCCCAGCAGATCCCGGCGTCGGCCACCCAGCTTCGGATCTGGTCAAGATCATCCTCGCCGATGGAGAAATGTTCGCGGACCGCCTCACAGGCCAGGATGGCCAACAGCTCGGAAGAGGCCATCCGGCCCGGCGCCAGCTGCAGGATGCGGAAAAAGACATCGATCAACTGCGCGCCGCCCAGCAAAGAGCGATCGCCAACCCGATAGGGGATATAACGGGAATCCGAGGCGGGCCGGTCGAAAACCGCATCGACCAACGGCGCATAGGTGGCGACATCAGGCAACAGGATCAGTACATCTCTCGGCATCAGCTCCCGATCATTATGCAAGAGCTCCAGCAGCTGATCCTGCAGCACTTCCAGCTCCCGCAACCGGCTGTAACAGGAATGGATGACAATGGTGCCGTCATCGGGGGCCATGGGCAAGGGCTCGACATCCTCCCCCCCAGGTCTGCGGTGCTGCAGGTTGAGGATATCATGCTGAATAACCTCCAGCATGGTTTGCGGATTTTCCTGATCAACATAGAGCTCCTGCTCCAGCTCATAGGTGATCCCCGCCTCAATCAAGCGCTGCAGATCCCGGCCGACAAAGCCAAAGGAGGCGAGCATCGGGTTGCCCACCTCCAGATGCAGATCTTCGCAAAATTCAGGGTGTAAGACTGTGGACCTGCGGTGCATCTCCTTGACCGCCATTATATCGCCCCAGTATTTCACCGACGGCGACAGCAGAAAAAGATGGACCGGCAGTATCTTGGCGACGGCGTCAAACAGGCTGAGATAGAGCGGCGGCAGCCCGGCTATCCCGAAGATGGCAATCCGGTCGGGAAGCATCTCCCGATGCAGGACCGTCTGCGCAAGAAGCCGGTCCCGGGCCATCACCATCAACCGGGCCGGGGAACAGCAGCCCAGGTGGTTAACCAGCCGCCGCCAGAGAGCGGGCTGCCAGGAATCGTTATTGAGGGGCTGGCCGAGAACGGAATTATCGCCATCTTCCCAGGCCAGGATCAATTCCGGCCGGAAAACCACGTATTGATCAAAGGTATCGGCAATATGGGAGGCAAGCTGGAGAACCTTGACCCCGTCCCCTGCCCCGACATAATGAGCAAGGGAGGCAAACTCGGGTTCAGCCAGGCAAGCTGGCAAAATCTCGATGATGGCAAAGGTCAGCCTTTCCCGGCTGTAGCGCTCCACCAGATCGCCTTCCCGGCCCAGGGTCGAACGCAAAAGCCGTTGAACAAACTGGCGGGGGTGGGGATAATCAGGATTGGCCCACACCCCGAACTGGGCGGAGAGCTGCATGTTGAGCCAGGTTGCCATCCCCTTGCTCTGGACCATGATACATTCCGGGGCAAAGGGTGAAGCCAGGGGCGAACTCAAGATATCACTCAAGGCGGCCAACAGCAGTTCAACCTTGTTTGATCGATAGATCTTGATGCAATTATTCATATAAAAACAAATGGCTGAAAAGAGAAAAAACCGAAAGAACTTATATCCTTATCACAGGATATAACCATTCATTTTCAAATGAAGCAAACCAAAATAACTTATTTGAATCAACCCTGCCTTTTATGGAGACAGGCCTGCAACCGGCTAACGAGCTGGCCCAGTTCCGGCTTGGTGATCTGGTCGTCGGCGCCGACCGATTCGCCCTTATGGCGGGCCGCGTCATTAATCAGCGAGGAAAAGAGCATGACCGGGATTTTGTTAAAGGCCGAATCTTCCTTGATCCGCAGACAAAGGTGATGGCCGTCCATCCGCGGCATTTCAATGTCGGTGATCACCGCCAGCACCTCGGTGTCAATGGTCCCCTGTTCCCGAAGAGCTTCCAGATAATTCCAGGCATCCAAGCCGTCGGAATGGGCAACCACCCGATAACCGGCCCGATCCAGGGTTTTGATGATCTGCTCCTGGATGAGCTTGGAATCTTCGGCAATGACCACGGCCTTATGGACTTGATCGGCATCCGGCCGCACGGTAATGGCATGGGCCGCCGAATCAATCACCATGGACGGATCAATGGAGGCGATGATCTTTTCAAAGTCAACCATCTGGATAATATTGTTATCGACCAGACAAACGCCGGTCAGGCTGCTGTAATGGGAGACAATATCAGGCGGCGGCAGAATCTCCTTCCAGCTGACCCGGTAGACTTTATCCACCCCGTGGGCGACAAAACCGAAGAACTTGCCGTTTATTTCGCTGACGATAACCACCCATTTGGCCCTGGCCTCGGGAGAAAGATCGGCCTCATACTCAAACCATTCGCAAAGATCGATCAAGGGAATAGTGCGGTCTCTGAGGAGAAAAACCCCCTTCATGGCGGCGGAGGGGCTGTCCGGCAGCTCGGTCAACTTTTCCGGCATGGCCACCAGCTCTCGTACCTTGGCGGCATTTATACCGTATGAGGTTTTACAAACCTCTTTCTTGGTCGGGTCAAACCATTGCAGATAAAAGGTAATGATTTCCAGCTCATTGGTGCCTGATTTCAATAAAATTTCACTTTGCCGCGACTGGGTTTGACTCATATGATAACTCCGACGGAACAGTTAAATTATAGCTCTAGAAATACACAATAAAATTAGATTATAAGAATGAGAATATTTACTCAACTAAAATGTAATTGTCTGCAACTTTACTTCATGTCCATTTTTTTGTTAAAAAAAATAAGACATTGATCATTGAGGCTATCAAAAAAAAGAACAGAAAGGACCAAGGCAAAAAAACTATTTATGATAACCGGTCCCGGCTTTGATGGTATAAGCGCGGTATAGCTGCTCAAAGACCAGCATCCTTGCCATTTCGTGGGTAAAAGTCATTTGTGACAGGGAGAGAACCAGGTCGGCTTTACGAATGATCTCATCAGCCAACCCCAACGGGCCACCGATCAAAAAAGCCACCTCCTTGACCCCCTGATTCTCCCATTTGCTGATAAGTTCGGCAAATCCATCGGAACTGAGTTGACTGCCGCTGGGATCAAGAGCGACAATGGTTGCTGCGCTTGATATATTTTGGAGAAGAAGCCTGGCCTCTTCATCTTTTAATCTCTCGGGCGAATCCTTGGCCGATTTTTTCTTATCTTTGAGCACCGGACAATCAAACTGGACAAAGTGCTTGAGGCGGTTGGCAAAATCGTCGATCCCCGCGGCCAGATACTTCTCCCTGGTTTTACCGAGGAAAGGCAGATAAATTTTCAAACCACTACCTACTTACTCTTTTTTGGTTCGGCATTAAGGATTTCCGCCAGTTTCGAGCGGAAGACTTCATAACCCAACTCACCCTTTATGCCTGGGCAGGACTGACGAATGGAATCAAAATTATTGGAATCGGTAAGCATACTCGGGTGCAGGGGCCATTGGCTGCAACGCCACGGTTTGCCCTGATGGATGGTGCAGCCCTCATTGTAAAAGATACAATGGCCGTCGACGGTTTTCATCTGGATGACGTTACCGGTAATGCGAAGATATTTCTCCTTAACCTCCTCCGCCGGCAGCCGCAGATGTTTTACCATGCGCTCAAAATCATCCCCATCAAGGGATACGGTTGTCTCGCCATGGCAGCAATGACCACATTGACGACATTGGAAAATAGTTTGCTCTTCACTCATTATCTTTGCCTATTGGTTCTTTAACTTTTGCTCGAAAATATAACCGAGTGCACGATAAATCAATTTAGCCACGCTGAATGCGGCATGCTCCGCCCCTGGCCGGGGGGAAAACTCGACAAAATCCATGGCGACGATTTGATGCTCGGCGGCAATTTTTTTAAAAAGTCCCGCCGCCTCATGCCAGAAAAGACCACCTGGCTCCGGGGTTCCGGTTGACGGCACCACACTGGGATCAAGCCCGTCCACGTCAAAGGTTATATAAACCGGCCCGTTTATCTCGGAAGACAGCTGTTCAAGCCAATCGCCGTTGCGGTAAATCCTACTCATAAGAAAAGGCTGCCAGCCGTTTTCCTGAACCAGCTGCCACTCGGGCCCGGAAAAGGATCTGATCCCGACCTGGGAAAAAGGCACCCCCATTTCATGGATGCGGCGCATCACGCAGGCGTGGCTCATCGGGTCTCCTTCATACTCGTCCCGCAAGTCAAGGTGGGCGTCAACCTGCAGGACATGCAGGTCAGGATACTTGCGAAGACAGGCTGCCACCGCCGGCACGGTAACCGTATGTTCACCTCCCAATAAAACGGGAAAGCGCTTTCTGTCAAGCTCGGCGGTTACGGCCTGATCGATCCCCTGACAGATATCATCACAGCTCTTGCCGGTAAAATCAAGGGTCGGTAACGTATCGATCCCCATGCGAACCGTCTCGAACAATAATTCGTCGTCAAAAACCTCAAGCGCCGGAGAGGCTTCGATAATTGCCTCGGGACCATACTCGCTGCCCGGGCCCCAACTGAGAGACCTGGCCATCGGCGCGGAAATGATGGAAATGTTCTTATCCGCCCCCAGATCCGCCTCATCACCTAAAAACTGTTTTTTAATCATATTTTTTTATAAAATAAATTTTCAGGCAGTTCCGACCACGTCGCCGAACAGGGAGATGTCGATGCCGTAAAGCTTTGCCGCTTTCTGCCATTTGATGTGGTCAGGCGTTTTAAAGATAATGTCGTCCGTGGCCGGCAAGGTGAGCCAGCCCTCGACCGTCAATTCATTTTCAAGCTGCCCCGGCCCCCAGCCTGAATAACCAAGCGCGGCCAAAAAATTCTTTGGCCCGGCGCCAATCGAGATATCATAAAGAATTTGCGGGTCACGGGTAAGATGCACCGTGCTGCTCACCTTAAGAAAATTGGCGGTCTCATAGCCGGAGTCATATAAAAAAAAGGCGCCGGCGGTTTCAACCGGTCCCCCAGCATATATCGACGGCAAAGGTTCCTTGGGAATTTCAATATCCGCACTTACAAAAATCTCAGCCAGGCTCAGTTCGCTGATGGGTTCATTAACAACCAACCCCATGGCCCCCTCTTCATTATGCGCACAAATATAGATGACTTTTTCAGCAAAACGGGGATCAGGCATTTGCGGAGTGGCAATGAGAAAATATCCTTGCAGGCTTTGCATAAATTTCATCCGGGCGGGGAGTATCGTCCTTTCAACCAAACCTAGTAAATGAACTTATATAATATAAATGTTCCGTTGTAAATAACCTGCACCTCTTAGCATTTTGCGGACATGGGCGTCAAGTATTCTGCCGCGGTAACCAACTTTTTTTTTAATTATCATAAACTTGTCGGTAATGAGGTATAATTAGAGTTGGTATTTCGATTTTCATTTGTGCTACTATTTTTTTAACTCTTTTATTTATTATGAATTTCCCTCTTAAATTCTAAAAAAATATTTAATAAACAGGCGCCTACATGTCCCTTGATTTAAAAACTGAATTTGACCGAATTATCGATTCCGAGCACCATGACCCTTTTCGGGTTCTGGGATTTCATGTTCTCGACCAGGATACGACATCGTCGGTGGTCAGAACCTTCCAGCCCCACGCTACTGCCTGTCTCCTGGTTGTTAATGATGAAAAAAAAGTGATGTACAAAACCAGAAAGGAAGGGTTGTTTGAAATTGTCATCCCCGACTGTAACGAGCCTTTTGCATATCACTTTGAAGCAACATTCTACGACGAAACAGTCCATATCATCAAAGACCCCTACCGATTCATGCCCCTGATGTCGGAGTATGACTGTTATTTATTCAATACCGGGACCAACTATGAGATTTACAACAAACTCGGCGCCCATCAGCTGACCGCTGAAGGGATCAAGGGCACAGTTTTTAGGGTTTGGGCGCCAAGCGCGAGAAGGGTCAGCGTTCTCGGCAACTTCAACTACTGGGACGGCCGCGTCCATCAAATGCGGGTGTTGGGTAAATCTGGAGTATGGGAACTTTTTATCCCGGACATCGCCCAGGGCGAACCGTATAAATTTGAAATCAAGACCCAGAACATGAGCCTGATGGAAAAGGCCGACCCCTTTCAGTTCCATGGCGAGGTTCGCCCTAAAACCGCCTCCATCGTCTGGAGTCTTGATGATTATAACTGGGCTGATGCCAAGTGGCTTGACAAGAGGAAAAAACATCCGCAACTCGAACGGCCGATGGCCATCTATGAGGTCCATCTCGGTTCCTGGCGGCGTGACCCGGCCGACCCCACCCGGATGCTGTCGTTTCAAGAGTTGGCCGCGGCCATGATCCCCTATGTCAAGGAAATGGGTTTTACCCACATTGAACTGATGCCGATCATGGAGCATCCCCTTGATGAATCATGGGGCTACCAGACCACCGGCTATTATTCGGTAACCAGCCGCCACGGCACCCCCCAGGATTTCATGAACTTTGTTGATCTATGCCACCAGAATGATATCGGCGTGATTCTCGACTGGGTGCCGTCCCATTTCCCCACCGACGGCCATGCCTTGAGTTACTTCGACGGCACCGCCCTCTATGAGCACCAGGACCCGCGCCAGGGCGCCCACCCGGAATGGGGCACCCTGATTTTTAACTACGGCCGCAAAGAGGTGCAAAACTTCCTGATCGCCAACGCCCTGTTCTGGATCGAAAAATTTCATATCGACGGCTTCCGGGTCGATGCGGTCGCCTCGATGCTCTACCTCGATTACGGCCGACAGGACGGTGAATGGATCCCCAACTGCTACGGCGGCAAGGAAAACATCGATGCCATAGATTTTCTCCGCCACCTCAACTCGATAGTTTACGGCAAGCACCCCGACACCATGATGATTGCCGAGGAGTCCACCAGCTTTTTCGGGGTTTCAAAACCTGCCGACATGGGGGGGCTGGGCTTTGGTTATAAATGGAACATGGGCTGGATGAACGACACCCTGGGCTACTTCAGCAAGGACCCGATCTACAGAAAATATCATCAGAATGCCCTGACCTTCTCCCTGCTTTACGCCTTTACCGAAAACTTTATCCTGCCCCTTTCCCATGATGAAGTGGTGCACGGCAAGCAATCCCTTCTTTTTAAAATGCCCGGGGATATGTGGCAGAAATTCGCCAATCTTCGCCTGCTCTATTTTTACATGTGGACCCATCCCGGCAAAAAACTGCTGTTCATGGGCATGGAGTTCGCCCAGATTTCGGAATGGTACTGCAAGGTAAGCCTGGACTGGCACCTGCCGGAACAGATGGCCCAACATAAACAGATGCAGGATTTTGTAAAGTCGCTTAATAAAATCTACAGGGATAATCCCAGCCTGTGGGAGGTTGATTTTGTTGGGGATGGCTTTGCCTGGATGGATTTCAAGGATGTTGACAGCAGCATCCTCTCTTACGCGCGCTATTCAAAGGACAAAAAAGAGCATGTGGTCTGCCTGCTCAATTTCACCCCCCAGGTCATGAACGATTACCGAGTCGGCGTGCCGGAAGCCGGTATTTATCAGGAAATCTTCTGTTCCGACCTTAAGGAGTTCGGCGGCAGCGGGGTATGGAACGGTAAAGAGCAAAAAACCATTCCCGAACCATTTGGCGAAGCAGCCAACCACATAAGGGTTTCCGTGCCCCCCCTCGGCGGGATCATATTGAAGAAAATCGTTAAAAAATAACAGAGGATCCGGAAGTGAGTAGCACCAACGACATGCAACCCGGTTGTGAAAAAATGAAAAAAACCCTGAGATGGATCAGTGAAACCTTGCTTCTTTATCCCAACAAGACGAGAAAAGAGGTGATTCGGGAGGCCGAGCTTCGATTCGATCTGACCCCGCTTGAATGTGAGTTTCTCAACAAAAATTTCGCAAATTAACCCCCGCAATGCTAACCGCATCATTGCGGGGGTTCTTCCTTTTCCTTTTTTAGGATAGGAACCTTTAGCAGATTTATCCCCTTACCCTTGAGCAGGCTTTCTTCTTCTGGTGACGCTTCCCCCCTGATATTGCGCATCTTCTTGTCACCGCAGCACATTTTCAAGGTTTCTTCCGCCAGCCTGGGGCCGACATTCTCAAAATTAGCCTCTACGTAAGCGGAAATCTCACTGATAATTTTTAGCGCCGCCTGGCCGTGGCGAGCATCCTCCCGCGTTACCTGAGCTCCATCCTCCTCGGCCCTTAGTCGCCGGCGCTGGCCGGTTTTTACCGCCACCGGCGATAAAATTTTGTGAACCGCCGCCCCGCCGCAGGCAGGACATAACAGCAAGCCCCTTTCTCTTTGACTCTGCATCTGCCCATGGTCACGAAACCACCCTTCAAATCGGCAGCCGCAGGCACAGGCAAGATCAAAGACTATCATAATCTCGCCTCAAACCATTGCCGATAACAAGGCAATAAAGACGGCCAGGAAAAACGATCGGTGAGGATGGACTCCTCATTCTCGTTGCGCCTTGGTTGTTGCAACAAGTCAGTAAGTGTGGTCATGAAATTTTCCTCTTCATAAAGGAATTCCTCGCCAAACAGCTCGGGATAGGAAAGCCGGTTGGGCAACAACGGACGACAACCGCAACGAACGGCCTCGATTACGGCAATGCCGTAAAATTCATGAACGGCGGTGGACACCACGATATCGCCTTGGTGCAGCAGACGAAAATATTCAGCCCGATCGGCGGCATAGCCGAAATGCACGATTTTATCGGCAAGTTTCTTTCGCGCCTCGGCAAATATCGCGGGCTGCTCATGAAAAGACTGCCCCAACACAATCAACCGAAAATCCCGGCCCTGCTCCTGGAGTTGATAAAGGGCATTAAAAAAGAACTCCGGATTCTTATCATGCTCCCAACGATGGTTCCAAACGATTACCCGCGCCCCCTCGCGTCGCGCAACCCGACCGCTATCGGCTTGCGAAAAATCCAGGGCCGGGTGGAGAATGACGGCCTTGGCCCGGATAATTTCCTCATAATCGGAAATCTTCATATCAGGCACTTTTTTAAAAAACAACCGGCACCCCTCCAGAAACGACTCCAAATTGTATGCCGAATTAAACGCCAATCGATCCGAGGCCATCGCCGTTGTAAAGTTGGTCAACGGGTAATGAAAATCGCGCTCATCATAAACCTGCATCGGGTAGGCGAACTGGTTCTCATGGAAATAAGTCAGGATCGGAATGGTGCGGAAACCATCGGGCAACAGGGATCTGAGGGTGGCGACATCGACAAAGGTGGAGCAGAGAATGAGATCAAAATCAGCCGGGAACCCCCTATGCTTATCCCGTAACATCTCCGCATAATAGGGCGCGGCAAGCCGCATTCGCCATTTCCATTTACGAGCCGGCAGACTCAAGATATGAAAACGATATGGCAGATGACGTTCCAGCCCCCTTAAAAAGGCCTTATGTGAGCCGCCGAAATAGGGCTCCAGGACAAGAATATTCATGGCTAAGAAAATATTAATTCACTGCGGATGAATCACTTGGCAAATTTCTTTTTCAGATACTGGTAAGCCTCGTTCAACTCCTTCATTTTTTCCTCGGCCACCTGCCTGAACTCCTCACCGAGATGGCCGACCTTGTCGGGATGATATTTCATACTGAGGCCGCGATAAGCACTCTTGATTTCATCAAAACCGGCATCCGGGGCAAGCCCCAACACTTCGTAATAACGGCTGTCGCCGGCGGCTTGCGTACGGGCCCGGCCTGCCCCGCCCACATATTTGCTCTTGATCGACAGATGATCATAGGGCGGGATCTCCAGAAAATCGGCAATATTTTGAACAAGCGCCAGCTCTTGGGCGGTTACCTCATGGTTGGTAAAGAGCACCTGATAAATCAACTCCAGCAGAATCAATCGCGGCTCATAGGCAAAGCGGCCCTTGAAGTCGGCCAGCAGCGCATCCATGGAAAGATCCGAGGTGATCGCTTCCTTGATGAGATCCCTGACCCAATAGAGCTGATTCTGGCTGTAATTAAGATGAGTACGGAAAAAATTAACAATGGTGTTGGTCTCGTCCTTGGTGACGGTGCCGTCGATCCGGGCGATTTTTATCAGAATATTTACCAGTAAAAAGACGAAGACATTGTGGGTTTCGGTTTGCGACTGTTCATATTTACTGACCTGGCTCTTGATGTAATAGCTAAGCCCGAAAAAGCCTAGCCCCACGATAAACAGAAGAAAAAAGCCCATGAAGATGAGAAAGCCGAAAAACTCAAAAAGCAGAGGAGCGCCGCCCAAGGCGACCATAATCAAGGCGAGCACAAACAAACAACCGCCGCAACCCGGCGAATTATGTTGCCGATAATAAATCATTTATTGTCCTAACAATTAAAAAGAAACATGCTCAGCATGGATAACATCACTCATGATCATTGGCGAAAAGAGCATCAATAAAATCCTGGGGATTGAAATCGCGCAGGTCTTCCATCTGTTCGCCAATGCCGATAAAGCGAATGGGGATATTAAATTCATGGCAGATATTGACCACAATGCCGCCCTTGGCCGTGCCGTCGAGCTTGGTCAAGGCCAGCCCGGTCAGCTCGACCCCCTCGTTAAAGAGCCGGGCCTGGGAGATGCCGTTTTGGCCGGTGGTCGCATCAATCACCAGCATGGTCTCGTGGGGCGCATTTTCTATTTTTTTGCCCATGACCCGCTTGATCTTCTTCAACTCCTCCATCAGGTTGACCTGGGTATGCAGGCGGCCGGCCGTATCAACGATGATCACATCAAAATTGCGGGCATTGGCGTATTCTAGTCCGTCAAAAACCACGGAGGAAGGATCGGCGCCGGCCGGCCGGGTAAAAACCTCAACCCCGATCCGTTGGCCCCAGATCTGCAGCTGCTCACTGGCCGCCGCCCGGAAGGTGTCAGCCGCTACCAGCAAAACGTTCTGGCCGGCCTGCCTGAATTTATAGGCCAATTTGCCGATGGTGGTGGTTTTGCCGACACCGTTGACCCCGAGCACCATGATGACAAAAGGACCTTGGCGGGGCATAACCAGATCGGCGGGCCGGTCCGTTTGCTGTAAATAAGCCAGGATCTGCTCCTTGATCGCCTTTTTCAGGGCAAGGGGCTCGCATAACTCCTTGCGTTTGACCTTTGCCCGGCTGCGGTCCAGAATCTCCCTGGTGACCCCGACCCCGAGATCGGCCATGATCAGGATCTCTTCAAGTTCGTCGAAAAGTTCCTGGTCGATCACCTTCTTACCGAGAAAGAGCTCATCGACCCTGGCCACGAAACTGTCATGGGTTTTGGCCAACCTTTCCTTAAGACGCTTGAAAAATTTCAAGCCCGCTTCCGGTTCTTTATTGTCTGCGGCAAATTCGGAGGCCGGAGCCGAGGGCTGACCTAGCTGCTCTGCAACCACGGCCACCGGAGGGGCGGAATCGACATCGCTGCTTTCGGCAGCCTCGCCATTGGCAACCATCGCCTGTGGCTCAGCTACGGTTTGCCCCCCGGGACCTTGCTCTTCCTCCGGCCTGCTCTCAAATTTTTTCTTAAACCAGCCCAGCATTATGATTCCTCCTTAACTCCATCAGTCAGCCAAGCCCTTGATCACTTCGACGACCTTACAGATTACCCAATTAGGGGTGGACGCCCCGGCCGTAACCCCGACTTTCTTGTAGTTTGATAAGGCGGCTAAATCAAGATCGTCCTCGGTCTCCACCATGAACACCGGGCAACCCAGGCCTTTGGCAATATCCCCCAACCGCTGGGTATTGGCGCTGGTTTTGCCGCCGACCACCACCATCGCCTCCACCTGGCCGCATAATTGCCGCACCTCTTCCTGGCGTTTGTGGGTCGAATCGCAGATGGTATTAAAAACCTTGCCGCCGGGATATTTATCAAGGATCATCTCTTTCAGTTTATCAAAGGCGACCTGGTCCTGGGTGGTCTGGCTTACAATGATATAGGGCAGTTTCAGCTTTAAGGCATCAACATCAGCCTCATTGCTTACCACCTGGCCGGAGGAACCGGTAAAGCCCATCAGCCCTTCCACCTCGGCATGGTCAAGATCGCCGATGATCACGGTGGAATAGCCCTGATTTTTGTATTTGGCGATAATGGCCTGGACCTTCATCACCCTGGGGCAGGTGGCATCCTCAACCCGGGCGCCAAGATCTTCCAGCTTCTTCTTTTTATCGGGCGGCACCCCATGGGCTCGGATGATTATGGTGCCGGTAGCCTGGGCCGGAATTTCATGCAGGATATTGACCCCGTGCTGCTGAAGCCGCTCCAAAACCTGAGGGTTATGGATCAGGGGGCCAAAGGTCGCAATTTTATCTTCTCCCTTTTGCACCATATCAAGGGTGGTATCAACCGCCCGGCGAACCCCCATGCAAAAACCGGCATTTTTAGCTAAAACAACTTCCATATCATCTCCCCCAAAATGGATGCTCAGGGCAAACAGGTGAATATCTAATTAGTTACTTTATAACCCAAAAAAAGAACTGATTAACTTAAACGGAATAGCGCGGCTTTGCAAGAAAAGGGCGTTGATTAAACATGAAAATAATAACTTTCCACAGTCGAGATGATCACAGATAACAAATCACTATTTGCCCATAACTGATTTTAGCCCTATAATTTCTTACAGACAGCCTTTATCATACTTTGAAAAAGTAAGCTCAAGATCATGCGCCGGCTGTAGGCAAAACAGCTTTTTTTATTGGGCAACCCCACGGAAACAGGTGTGATTTTTATGGAACTCCATCCCCTTTGTCTTGCCGATCGTAACAAAATAAACAGTTATCTCAAAAAATTTCCGCCGGTTATCTCGGAGCTGACCTTTACCAATCTTTTTGCCTGGCGCAAGAGCCGGGAGATCTTGTGGAGCGAGCTTGCCGACACCCTGTTCTTTTTCACCAGAGATCAAGACGGCCTGATCCTGCTCGGCAACCCGATCGGCCCGGCGCCGTTGTCGTCGCTGATCAACCGGATCGATTCGCCCCTTGTCGGCATCGACCGCTTTCCGCAGAGCCAACTGAAGACTGTTGACCGACACCAGGCAGAAATCAGCCAAGATCGCAACAACGCCGATTACGTTTACAGAGTCGACAATCTTGCCTTGTTAGCCGGAAAATCCTTTATCAAAAAACGTAACCACGTCAACAAATGTCTGAAAAATTATAACTGTGAGTATGCAATAATCTCTTCGGACAATATAGATCAATGCCGCCGGATGCAAATAGATTGGTGCGCCGTGCGCGAATGCGGGATCAACCCGGGCCTATGCGATGAATACCAGGCGATCAACGAGGTCTTTGACCATTATGAGCAACTCGAGCTCATCGGCGGCGCGATCAGCATCGACAACCGGGTGATGGCCTTTACCATAGGCGAGGCGCTCAATCCGACCACCGCGGTCTGCCATTTTGAAAAGGCCATGCCCGAGATTGACGGTCTGGGCCAGTTGATCAACCAATGGTTCAGCAAATACAGCCTGAACGGCTTCACATACGTAAATCGGGAACAGGACTTGGGGATTGCCGGCTTGCGAAAGGCCAAGGAGAGTTATTGCCCGGACCATCTGGTGGAAAAAGTAAAGATATCATTCACCACCAACCGAAGGGCAAAGGAAAACAAGCTCATCCGATGCGCCGAATAGCTCCCCCCTGCCCCGCAGTTTTTATTTTTTGGCGGTCTCTTCCAGCAACAAGGCCAGCGCCTGCTTTATATCCTGCACATAGTGGAAGTTGATATCGTTCTTGACGTTATCGGCGATCTCCACCACATCCTTTTCATTGCGATAGGGCAGAACAATATCGGTGAGTTGAGCCCGAACCGCGGCCAGCACCTTTTCCTTGATGCCGCCCACGGCCAGCACATCGCCGCGCAGGGTAATCTCGCCGGTCATCGCCATATCCTTGCGCACCGTCTTGCCGGTTAACAACGAGGTGAGCGAGGTGACCATGGCCACCCCGGCCGATGGGCCGTCCTTGGGGATCGCCCCTTCGGGAACATGGACATGAATATCAATCTTGCCAAAAAGATCTTCCTGGATATTAAGCTCCCGGGCATGGGCCCTGATATAGGTCAGGGCGGCGGTGGCCGACTCCTTCATCACCTCACCGAGCTTACCGGTCATGGTGAGTCCCCCCTTCCCTTTCATCTGGGCGGATTCGATAAAAAGAAGAACCCCGCCTACCGGCGTCCAGGCAAGGCCGGTGGCCAACCCCGGCCCCCAGGTCCGGGCGGTGGTCTCTGAAAAAAACTGAATCGGCCCCAGATATTTATCAAGATTATCAGGGGTAACAACCGCCTTGCCGCTCTTGCCGGTAACGATATCTTTGGCCACGCCCCGGCAGATGGCGGCCAGCCTGCGCTCAAGGTTTCTGACCCCGGCCTCCCTGGTGTAGGAGCGGATCACCCCGCGAATGGCCTCGTCACTTATCTCCAGGTCATCCCCGGTCAGGCCGTGGGCCTCCATCTCCTTGGCCAGCAGATGGCGCCGGGCGATATTGAGTTTTTCCTCCTCGGTGTAGCCGGAGAGTTCGATCACCTCCATCCGATCCCTCAATGGCCCGGGAATACTGTCGAGAATATTGGCGGTAGTGATAAACATGACCTTGGAAAGGTCGAATTCGATCTCCAGATAATGATCGGCAAAGCTGAAATTCTGCTCGGGATCAAGGACCTCCAAAAGGGCGGAGGAAGGATCACCCCGAAAATCGGCGCCCAGCTTGTCCACCTCATCGAGCATGAACAACGGATTGTTGGAGCCGGCCTTTTTCAGGCTTTGGATAATCCGGCCGGGCAAGGCGCCGATGTAGGTCCGCCGATGGCCGCGGATCTCGGCCTCGTCCCGGACCCCGCCCAGGGAAATCCGCACGAACTTTCGATCCATGCAGCGGGCAATGGACTGGCCGAGGGATGTTTTACCCACGCCGGGCGGCCCGACAAAACAGAGAATCGGCCCATGCATATCCTGCTTGAGTTTGCGCACCGCCAGAAATTCGACAATCCTCTTTTTAATCTCTTTAAGGCCGTAATGGTCCTCATCAAGAATCTTCTGAGCCCGTTCGATATCAAGGGAATCCTTGGTGGTGACCTTCCAGGGCAGATCCAGAATCCAGTCCAGATAGGTTCGTGACACGGTATATTCCGGGGAGGACGGCGAAATCCGGCCGAGGCGGTCCAACTCCTTTGTCGCTGTCTTTTGCGCCTCTTCGGTCAAGTCCGCCTCTGCCAGCCTTTGCTTCAACTCGGTGAGATCGAGATTCTCCTGATCTTCGCCCAACTCCTTGCGGATGGCATTGAGCTGTTGCCGCAACACGAATTCCCGCTGTTTGCTGTCGGTATCCTCCTTGATGTTCTTCTGGATCTCCTGGCTCAACTCAACCGTGTCCAACCGCTTATTAAGCTCCCGGGCGGTTCGGTGCAACAGGGGTTTTATTTCCTCAAGCTCAAGAATGGCCTGCTCATCCTCCTGGGGCAGATTAAGCTGGGAGGCGATCAGGTAGGCGATATAAAAGGGGTTTTCAAGG
The DNA here is from genome assembly GCA_013349285.1 of Deltaproteobacteria bacterium. Classification (GTDB taxonomy): domain Bacteria; phylum Desulfobacterota; class Desulfobulbia; order Desulfobulbales; family Desulfurivibrionaceae; genus DUZU01. Next base: position 75,957 of record DUZU01000002.1, read on the forward strand.
GAATCGATGGTCATCAATAGTTCGGCCGGCAAAAAGACCAGCTCGGCCATTTTCTTAAACTGGGTCTGCAGATTAAGGATCAGGGCTTCGATCTCCCGATCCTCCTCGACAATCATGGGAATTACCGAAACCCGGGCGGTGATGTAAGGTTTTTCCTGAACAAATTCATCAAGCTTAAGTTTTTTGACGGCACTGACCAGAACATGATAGGTGTCGTTCTGCGCCTTTACCAGCTTATGGATATAGCCAAGCACACCGACCGTATAGACGTGAGCCGCTTCAACCGCCTGCTCGGTTTCCTGTTCGTTTTTTTTATGGGTGACGATGGCAAGCAAACGGTCGCCGAGCACCGCTTTATCAATCAGCTTCTTGGACCCTTCATGGCTGATCTGTAAAGGGAAACCCATGCCCGGAAAAAACACGAAACCATGCAGGGGCAGCACCGGCAATATCTCCGGCACCGGCAATTCCGCCGGATTCACCCGCTGTTCGATTCTATTGTCCGTGGAATCCTGCTCTTTACCCTTCTTTCCTAAAATCCCCATCTCGATACCTGCCTGGTTGATTATCAATCATTAGGTTACTCTGTTTGTTCACAGGATCTAAGTGATTTGAATCTTGAGTTTGCCTTTTCTATGCAACAGAGGCATTGTAACCACCAGAAAACCATGATGATATTCAGACGTGGTCCTGGCGACATCAATGGCCTTGGGCAGTAGAATTTTTCTTTCGAAATAAGCCCGTTCGATCTCAAGTTGATGAATACAGGAAACCTTTTCCGGAGCAGGATATTTGCGGACGCCGGACACGGTTAGCGCCGTGTCTTCGGCCAAAATCGATATTTTATCCGGATCAACCCCGGAAACATCTATATAAACGTAAATCTCCGAGGTGGTCTCATAAACATCCGCGGCCGGAAACCAACTGCCGGACTGCAGGATCGGATCCATCCGCTGCAGAGTCATGTTGCGGATCATCCGGCCGAGATGTTTTTCCAGATTACGGTTTTTATCATATTGATCCATCTTCCCCTCCGCTGAAACTTATCAAAAACAAGAAAAAAAGGATGCACTTGATAACTAAATCTCATCAAGCCGATAAGTTAAACAAAAAACCAAGATATGGTCAGGCAATATCAAGAAATAATATTGCTAGCCAACCCGTTGCCACGCTCCTTCCCGGTAAAGATAATGAGGCTTGAATCGCGATTTATAATTCATGGCGGCCACCTCCTCGATCCAATAACCAAGATAAAGATTTTTGATCTCCAACCGCAAGGCCAAATCAAGGAGATAGAGAATATTAAAGGTGCCGAGGCTTCGTCTTTCGCAGTCGGGATCATGATAAAAATAAACGGCGCTTAGAAAATCTTGGCCGACATCAATTATTGATACCCCAAGCAGACGGCCATCCTTGCGAAAAGTTATCTCCATGGTGTTGGTCATGACATTGATAAAAAAACCGCTGTAATAATCTATGGCCTGGCTGCCTCGACCGGGATAACGACCTTCAAGAAATTTATCGCATAACCCGAGCTTTTCCGAGGAAACCTGCAGGGGAGCGATGGAAATCTCAAGATCCTGGTTCCGTTTCCAGATCCGCTGCATGTTCTTGCTGCGGCAGAACTCGGAAGGATTCAGACGAATGGGAACACAGGCCCGACATTGCCGGCAGGCCATGGAATAGAGGACATTACCGTTGCGCCGAAATCCTACTTCAAAAAAAGAGGCCAGCAGCTCATCGCCGATCTTATCGAAATAGCCTTGATGATAAACCGCGGTCCGATCCAGGCCATAAGGACATTCAATGGCAACATCGTGAAAATATCGGGAATAGGCGCGGATTATCTGTTGAGCTTCCATGTCTGCACAAATACCCTTGGCAAAAAAGGCGTAATCCCCTGTGACGGTTAATAAATAAAATAATTGCGGCGAATCTCTTTAAATCTATCTATATCATCGCGCCAACCCGCTTCAATGTCAAGCAGATCACCGCCTTCGGCCAGCCGGCCCCTAAGCTTGCTATCGCCGAGGATCAGATCCAGGGGAACCCGTTGATATTCATACTCATAGGGCGGCTTTTTCAAGGCAAAGTCATCGGGATATAACGTCATGGCGGCCTGGAGCAGAGCCAGGGTGGTCCGGTAGGGCAAAAATTGCTGCGGATCAGTCACATGGAGCTGGAACCCACGACAGGTTTGGCCGGCCCATTTATTGGAGGTCGGTTCAAAGGCCAGCGGCCTCAAGAAACAACCGGGCAACGGCACCCGGCTGATCGAGGCAAGAATCTCATCATGGTCCCAGAAAGGCGCGCCAAACAGCTCAAAGGGCAACGAGGTGCCGCGCCCCTCCGAGATATTGGTTCCTTCCCAGATGACCTGCCCCGGATAGACCAGGGCGGTGATCGGCAGAGGCATATTGGGAGATGGAAAAACCCAGGGCAGACCGGTCTCCGCATACAGCATGGACCGCTGCCAGCCTTGGGCGCCGATCACCTCGAGGTCGGCGCCGAGCTGGTACTCTTGATTGATCAACAGGGCCAGCTCGCCAAAGGTAAGACCGTGCCGCATGGGCAAGGGAAAAAGACCGACAAAGGATTTGCAGTCGGCTTGCAGCAGGTTGCCCTCAACCTTTTCGCCGCCGATGGGGTTGGGCCGGTCCAGGACGATCACTTTTTTGCCGAAGCGGGCGGCTTCCTCAAGGCAATAGGCCAGGGTATAAAGAAAGGTGTAGACCCTGGTGCCGACATCGACGATATCAACGAGCAACACGTCAAAATGATCATACATCGCGGCAGTGGGCCGCCGCACCTCGCCATACAAAGAAAACACCGGCAGGCCGCTGACCGAATCGACAATATGGTCGGACTCGATCATGTTGTCCTGTTTTTCCGCAAAAAAACCATGCTGGGGGGTAAAGAGACAGGTTAATTGGCCGGGGAAGGCTTCCATAACCAAGTCCCGGCTGTGGCGAAATCTGCGGTCGGTTGAGGCCTGGTTGCATAGCAGGGCCAGACGTTTGCCGGCAAGAGAGGAGAGAGGTTGAGCTACAAGTTGTTCAATACCAAGGCTGACCATATATCACCGCACCAACGAATATTTCGAAAATTAAGAATATCCCTGCGCCTCAACTGACAAAAAAAATCATTTTTATTTGCACTTTGCATCGGGATGATTAGTTTAATACACTTAAAATCATCTAAAATATAAACAAATGAAACAGCTAAACGCACGAAATATAAATAAAACGTGTTGTTGTTTTTCTAAAATTTTCTTATCCGGGATAAAATAATGAAGATAGCAATCAGCGGTAAAGGCGGCGTCGGCAAAACCACGATCATGGCCATGCTGGCCAGACACCTGCAGAAACAAGGCAAAGAGGTGCTGGTCATCGATGCCGATCCCAGTCCCCATATGGCGCAGAGCATCGGCATTGAGGAGGTGGAGCGGATCATTCCCATTGCCGACATGAAGGAGATGCTGGTGGAACGCTCCGGCAAGGTGGAGGGCTCGCCCTTTTACAATATCAATCCCCAGGTGGATGACCTGCTCGCCAAATTCATTGTCGAACACAACGGCATCAAACTGATGGTGCTCGGCGCCATTCAGACCGCCAAGGGCGGCTGCGCCTGCCCGGAAAGCAACGTCTTGAAACGGCTGCTCACCAAACTGCTCCTGTCGCCTTCCCAGGTGGTGCTGTTAGACATGGAGGCGGGAGTCGAACATCTCGGCCGGGGCACCATCGCCGGGGTTGATCACCTGCTGATCGTGGTTATCCCCTCCAGATCAGGGGTGAGGACCGCGCTCAAGGTAAAAAAGCTGGCCGAGGAATCGGGAATCCCTTCCATTTCGTTCGTCGGCAATATGATCATTGATGACGAAGATCGAAAATTTCTCACCGATGCTCTCGGCACCGCGCCCATTGCCTTTTTTCCGGAGTCGGCGGCGATCAAGAAAACCGAGCGGTCCGGCCAACCGGTGATCAGTGTACTCTCCGAGGTCGAAGAGGCCACCGGCGCAATCATGAGCCGTCTCAAAATCTAATCTAATTACACCAGGTTCGGCTGAATTGTGGAGAGTACCGAGGTGAGCGGCATCAACCATGTATAAATCTGGGTTGTTAACCACGAAGTTCACGAAGAGCACGAAGCTGTTGCTAATCGATTTTTCTTCGTGGCCTTCGTGAACTTCGTGGTTTAAAACAATGTTTAGATTACCGGCTGAAAGTCGATGCTAATCAAAAAATCTAAAGACAGCCATCAGGCAAAACAAAGACCGCAATCAGGACAGGTGGAGGTGGTTGTTTCAAAAACAGCACCGCAGGCGGGACAAAGCGCCTCGCCGGCGTCCTGGTCGTACACCCCGTCAAGATGATCAGCGCCATGGCTTTCCAGGGCCGTGGTCCGTCGATATTCCGCCTGCAGAATCGCCATGGCCTCGGCCGCATCCTCGCGTCGCACATTGAGATAATACTTGGGCGCGCAGCACCCTTTGCCGCAGGAACTCTCATCGCCGCTGATCAGGCTCTCGATAAATTCCGCCTTGAAAAGATCGGCCAGATGCCTGACATCGACCAACGAAGCCTGGTGCACAGGAACAATATCGTCAGCAGCCGTAAGCCCGCCTCCGAACTCACTCCGCCGTCTCCGCCTGGCATCCTCGAGGTCAAGAATCTGACGACCGGTGAGCAGTTCCACCTGGCAGGCGGCGCAGATCTTGATCTCGGCCCGATATTCATCCCTGCACTGCGGGCAATATTTCAAATCCGGCTCAATCATAGCTTATTAACCTCTAACTTACTTTTATAAAATAAAGCGGCTCAGATCCTCATCCTCGGAGATATCAAAGAGCTGCTCCCGGACATATTCGGCCGTCACCACGAAATTCTTCTCGGTAAGGTCGGAGGCGTCAAAGGAAAGCGCCTCCAGCAGCCGCTCCATGATGGTGTGCAACCGCCTGGCCCCGATATTTTCCGTCCGTTTATTGACCTCGGCCGCAATCCTGGCCATTTCCCGGATCGCCTGATCATCAAACTCAAGGGTGATATCCTCGGTTTCCATCAAAGCGATGTATTGCTTGATCAAGGCATTCTGCGGTTCGGTGAGAATCCGATAAAACTCGTCCTCGCCAAGGGCGTTAAGCTCGACCCTGATCGGAAAACGGCCCTGCAGCTCGGGAACCAGATCGGACGGCTTACAGAGGTGAAAAGCGCCGCTGGCGATAAAGAGGATATGGTCGGTCTTGACCATCCCGTGTTTGGTGGGCACGGTGGAGCCTTCAACAATGGGCAACAGATCGCGCTGCACCCCCTCCCGCGACACTTCGCCGCCGTGAGTCGCCCCGCCGCTGCGGGAGGCGATCTTGTCGATCTCGTCGAGAAAGATTATCCCGGACTGCTCGGTGCGCTGGATGGCCTGCTTGGTGACCTTATCCATGTCGATCAGCTTCTCGGCCTCGCTCTTGTTCAAAACTTCAAGTGCTTCCTTAACCTTCATCTTGCGGCGACTGGATTTGGAGGGGAACATCTTGCCGAACATGTCCTTGATCCCGGATTGCATGTCGTCCATGCCGGTATTGGAGAAGATCTCGACCATGGGCATGGGGGCGGCCTGATCAACCTCCATCTCCACCTGTCTTTCATCGAGCTTGCCATCCCGCAGCATCTGCCTAAACTTTTCCCTGGTCGAGTACTGGCTGGAATCATTCGGAGTCGCCTCGATCGAGTCAACCCGATCCGCCATGGGCTCAACCCGGCCGAGGGTTGCCGCGGCCGGCTGCGGCGGGACCAACAGATCAAGCATCCTTTCTTCGGCAAAATCCTTGGCCTTGACCTTGACCTTGTCCCTCTCCTCGGCCCGCACCATATTAATGGCCAGTTCGACCAGATCCCGGATCATGGACTCCACATCCCGGCCCACATAGCCCACTTCCGTAAACTTGGAGGCCTCCACCTTTAAAAAGGGGGATTGGGCCAGGCTGGCCAGCCTACGGGCAATCTCGGTCTTACCGACGCCGGTGGGCCCGATCATGATGATGTTCTTGGGCGCGATCTCTTCCCGCAAGGGGGGAGCAACCTGCTGCCGCCGCCAGCGATTACGCAGGGCAATGGCCACCGAACGTTTGGCCGCATTCTGGCCGATGACAAAACGATCCAATTCGGCAACGGTCTGCCGGGGAGTAAGCATATTGACTGGCTTCATCTACAATTAACCTCAAGAACGATTTAACTTGCTTAGTTATAAAAATTGCTGAGCTCCATCAAATTTCAGCCAGCTTGAGTAAAGTCCCGGGGGAGCGGCTTCAGCCGCGAACAATGGTTAACTATTTACAATTTACAATACGGTGTTAGGCCATCAGGTAATTTTTTTCGCGAATAAATTCGCTCCCACCAAAAAACAGTCCCAATCAAGATTCATATTTCAGCCATTTTTTTTACCGGCTGAAATTCAATGGTAATCACATAAAAATCACAACCCTACCCTGCCGATTCCATCTTTTCCAGGACGATATTATCGTTGGTGTAGATGCAGATGGCCGCGGCAATCTTTAATGACTCTTGGGCGATCTCTGCGGCGGAGAGAGAGCTGTGGGTAACCAAGGCCTTGGCCGCGGCCTGGGCATAGGGGCCTCCCGAGCCGATGGCCAGAATACCGTCATCCGGCTCGATCACATCCCCGGTGCCGGAGAGCAGCAACGAGTGTTTCTTGTCGGCCGCCACTAAAAACGCCTCCAGCTTGCGCAGCATTTTATCGGTGCGCCACTCCTTGGCCAACTCCACTGCGGCCCGCATCAGATTGCCGTCATACTGTTCAAGCTTCTGTTCAAGCTTGTCAAAAAGGGTAAAGGCATCGGCGGTGGCTCCGGCAAAACCGGTGATGACCTTGCCGTTATAAAGGCGGCGCACCTTTTTCGCGTCATGCTTCATCACGGTATTACCCAGGGAAACCTGGCCGTCACCGGCCACGGCTATCTCACCTTGATGGCGAACCGCCAGAATTGTCGTTGATCTGAATTTCAAAAAAACTCCTCCTCGATAAATTTATCTCAATTTTTCCCGGACATGGGATGGGCCTTGTCGTACACCTTGGTCAAATGGTCCATATTGAGATGGGTATATTTCTGAGTCGTGGACAGGCTTACATGCCCCAATAACTCTTGCACAATACGTAAATCCGCCCCCATCTCCAGCAGATGGGTGGCAAAGGAATGCCTCAGGGCATGGGGAGTAACCCGGGCCGCAATCCCGGCCCGCTGGGCATACATCTTAACCGACCGCTCGACACTGCGGGTGGTGATTCTCGTGCCCCGGCTGTTTAAAAAAACGGCGTTTTTTTCAGGCTGATGGCCGCGGGCCGCCCTTTCCTGAATCAGCCGATCCCGTTGGGGAAAATAGCTGCGCAACGACTCCAGGGCCGGATTGCCCACCGGCACCACCCTCTCCCGCTTTCCTTTGCCGACTACCCTAACCATTCCGCCATCAAAATCAAGGCGCTCCATATCAAGATTAACAAGTTCGGCGACCCGCAGACCGGTTGAGTAGAGGATTTCCAGCAGGGCCCGGTCACGGGCCGCAAAGGTATCATTGTGATCCGGCATCTCCAGCAGGGTGAAAACCTCGTCAACCGTAAGGAAAACCGGCATGTGTTTTTCCTGTTTCGGCATGGAAACCAGGGAAACCGGATCATGGGTCACAATCCCCACCCGGATCAGATATCTAAAAAATGTGCGCAGGGCGGAAAGTTTCCTGGCCACGGAACTTGATTTATTTTTGCTGCCCAGACTGTAAACATAGGCGCGGACCAGATAACTGTCGATCGCTCCGGTCCGGCCCGCCGATTTAGTGAAATCCGTAAAATCGGCAAGATCAAGCCCGTAACTTATCACAGTATTTTGTGAATAGCCTTTTTCAACCTCAAGCCATTTTGAAAAATTGGGTAAAAGAGCTGTGCATTCCGCGATTGTTATCGGCATAATAGTTTAGTGATCAAAAAAGGGTAGTATCCTGGGTAATCAGAGATAAAAAAATAACATACCCATCTTTTTTTGGAAAGAGATTGCCCATTATCCGCCGATCATTTATTTTAAAAGATCGTATTCAACCAGCATGGTTAAAAATCATGACATAATAACGGTGATGTTATGGCCAAAAAATCCTTTGAGGATGCCCTGCACAAACTTGAAGAGATCACCAGGGAACTGGAAGACGGCGATCTCTCCCTGGAAAAATCCCTCAATAAATTCGACGAAGGGGTCAAGCTTGCGGAATATTGCAACCAAAAGCTCGAAGAAGCGCAGAAAAAAGTTGATATCCTTTTACATAAAAACGGCGAACTGACCTCGGTCCCTTTTGATTCGAACTTCAATTCTGAATCTGATTCAACCGACTGACTTCTTGCCCGACCTTAGTAACTTCAAAAAAAAGCAGAGTTAATGGATATAAAAACATATCTTTCTCAAAAATGCCTGGTGGTTGAATCGGCCTTGGCTACTTATATGCTGCCGGAAGACGGCCCGTTGGCCAATCATATCAAGGCCATGCGCTACAGTCTTTTTGCCGGCGGCAAACGGGTGCGGCCCATCCTGGCCCTGGCCACGGCCGAAGCCCTGCATGCCGACACCGAAGCGTTGATGCCGGTGGCCTGCGCCCTTGAATGTATCCATACCTATTCCCTGATCCATGACGATCTGCCGGCCATGGATAATGATGATCTCCGGCGGGGCAAACCGACCAACCATGTGGTCTTCGGCGAGGCCGAGGCAATCCTGGCAGGCGACGGCCTGTTAAGCTTTGCCTTTGAACTTCTGGCCCACCCCGACACCGGCCAGGCAATTGCGCCGACGGCCCAACTGCAAATCATCCGGGCCGTCGCCAAGGCGATCGGTCCCATCGGCATGGTGGGCGGCCAATCCCTGGATCTGGCCGCCGAAGGCAAAAAAATCCCCTTTGCGCATCTCAAACTCATCCACAGCTATAAAACCGGGGCCTTGATCACCGCCGCCGTCCAGAGCGGGGCACTGTTCGGCAAGGCAACCACCGACCAGTATCAAGCCTTGACCAGATATGGCGAAAATATCGGCCTGGCCTTTCAGATTGTCGATGATCTTCTCGATGTGGAAGGCTCCACCGAAGAACTCGGCAAGACGGCCGGGGCCGACGTCGAACGCAACAAGGCAACCTATCCCGCTTTTTTCGGTGTTGATAAAACAAGAATAATGGCGCAAGATGCAATTAAAGACGCGATTGCCGCCCTTGACGGTTTTGACGACAAGGCCGAACCGCTCCGCGCGTTGGCCCGCTACATATATGACCGAAAAAAATAAAACGCATGTTTTTATGATGTTCAAACAAGGATGAAGCAATAAAATGAGTAAGACAACGTTATTAGATACAATCAACTCGCCTGAAGATCTACGCAAGATCCCTGAAGATCAGTTAGCACAGCTTGCCAAAGAGATCCGGGAAAAAATAATCACGACCGTCTCAAAAACAGGCGGCCACCTGGCGCCCTGCTTGGGGGTTGTTGAGTTGACTATTGCCATCCACTACATATTCAACACCCCGGCCGATAAGGTGGTCTGGGATGTCGGCCATCAGGCCTATGCCCATAAGCTTCTCACCGGCCGCCGCGAAAACTTCGACACCCTCCGACAATACAAGGGCATAAGCGGCTTTCCCAAAAGAGATGAAAGCCCTTACGACTGTTTTGATACCGGCCACAGCAGCACCTCGATTTCGGCAAGCATGGGCATTGCCACGGCCCAGGACCTGAAAGGTGACCCAAGCAAGGCGATCGCGGTGATCGGCGACGGCTCGATGACCGGCGGTATGGCCTTTGAGGCCCTCAACCAGGCCGGCCATATCAATAAGGATCTCATCGTGATCCTCAATGATAACGAGATGTCGATCTCCCCCAATGTCGGCGCCCTTTCCAGCTTTTTAAGCAGAAAACTGACCAGTAAAACCGCGGTCCGGGTAAAAAAGGAGATGGAACATTTTCTGAAATCCTTCTCCAATGTGGGCGAAAACATCCTGCAGGTGCTGAAAAAAAGTGAAGAGAGCCTCAAAGGCTTTTTCACCCCGGGCATGCTCTTTGAGGCCCTGAAGTTTGAATACATCGGCCCCATCCCCGGCCATAAAATCGAAAACCTGCTGGATACCCTGCGCAATGTCAGGGACTTCAGCAGCGGCCCGGTGCTGATCCATGTGCTGACCACCAAAGGCAAGGGCTATAAGCCGGCTGAGCAGAGACCGGGCGACTTTCACGGGGTCGGCCCCTTTGTCATCGAAACCGGCGCCCCGGTGCCCACCCCGCCCCAGCCGCCCAGCTATACAAAGGTTTTCGGCGACACCATCATCAAGCTTGCGGAAACCGATCCGCGGATTACCGCCATCACCGCGGCCATGCCGGCGGGAACCGGCCTTATCCCGTTTGCCCAGAAATTTCCTGATCGTTTTTTCGATGTGGGCATTGCCGAACAACATGCGGTTACCTATGCCGCCGGCATGGCCACCGAAGGGATGCTGCCGGTGGTGGCCATCTACTCGACCTTTTTTCAAAGAGCGATGGACCAGATTATCCATGACGTCTGCCTGCCCAACCTGCCGGTGACCTTTGCCATCGACCGCGGCGGCCTGGTGGGTGATGACGGCCCCACCCACCACGGGGTTTTCGACATCTCCTTTATGCGGATGATCCCCAATCTGCTGATGATGGCGCCCAAGGATGAGGAGGAATTGCAGCACATGCTTTACACTGCGATCCTCCACCCCGGTCCGGCCGCGGTCCGCTATCCGCGCGGCAGCGGCGAAGGGGTCACCATGAGCGAGGAACTGGTCCGGCTGCCCCTGGGGGAGGGGGAAGTGTTACGGGAGGGCACCGACATCCTGCTGCTGCCGGTGGGCAATTGCGTGTATCCGGCTCTGGAGGCGGCAGAGGGGCTAAAAAAACTCGGCATCGACGCGGCGGTGATCAACCCACGCTTTATCAAACCGCTTGACGCCAAACTCATCTGCGAATGGGGCGAAAAGACCGGCAAGGTTATTACCGTTGAGGAAAATGTTAAAAAAGGCGGCTTCGGCAGCGGCATCCTCGAGCTCTTCATGCAAAAGGAGCTGTACCACATCAAAACCCGAGTGCTGGGTCTGCCGGACCAATTTATTGAACATGGCGGTCAGGCTATCTTAAGGCAAAAGGTAAAAATAGATGCGCCGGCCATCATAAACGAAGCCTTAAAGATGACGGAAAGCAGGAATCAGGCCTGAGGTTGAAGCTGTTCTATCAACCTCAGCCTAGCTGGCTATGCCCAACCGCCCTTCTTCTGCTTCAATATAGCCGAACATCTTATCGAGCACCCCTTTTGTCTCATCGGGAACAATCACGAAACGACAAGCCAAGCGGATCCGGCGGGGACTGAAATCAGGATTATTCTCGACCACCATCAATCTGCTCATAATCGAATAAAGGTTTGCCGCCTCAAGCGCAACATCCCCGCCGGCAAAATTTACGGTCGTCATGAAGGGAATAGTCCAATCAAAATCTTGCGCCACTTCAAGCTCGCAGAGCATTCCCCCTGAGCTGAAATTAAGCAGCTGAGCAGACAAATTTTTATTTTTCTGCATAATCAACGCCTTGGCATTCTGGTGGCTGTATCGGCGATCAGTCCTCATGAAAAACGGACTGCAGATTCTGGTGACAAGTTGCTCCATTTGCCGGGAACTACATGGGATCAAGAGATGATCCATAACCCCGTAGGCCTGGACCGCCGAAATAAAATCCTCGTTTTGATTGGAAGAAAAAATAACAAACCGGGTCCGGTTTAATTCAGATTTAGCGGATTGATTTTTGGCGAAGTCGAGCCACTCTTGAGTTGAAGACTCTTTTGAAAAAAGGGCTATGTGAAAAGAACCTTGATTGAAAAGCGCCATGGCATCCCGCACATTATTGGCCTCGGAGACAATAGCGTCATCAATCGTCGATTGGATAAGGGTTGTAATAATACGGCGCATGCTCGGAGAGCTGTCGATTATGATTATCCTTCTTGCCATAACAAACCTCGAAAAAACTTAATACAATTAGTAGTAAAAACACACCGGGATGGCTGCTTATTTATCCCGGCTTCGACAAAATTATAAGTTGTCGAATTCCCTAAGGATTGATAACGTCTTTATAATTTTAGATTATAACATAGATAAAATCAGTAGTTGTAACAAAATATTAAGATATCTAAAGCAAACGATAATTATTATCATGGAAATAAAAACACGGTCCCCCAATAAACAACTACCGGATTTTATCTGGACCTTTACAACCTATTTTTCCGAAGGCTTTCCCTACACGGTTATCCGCACCATCTCATCGGTTTTTTTTCGAGATCGAGGCGTAAGCCTCGAAGCTATCGGCCTCACCTCGTTATTCGGCTTGCCCTGGGTTATTAAATTTTTATGGGGCCCCTATCTGGATGAATTCGGCACCAAAAGAAAATGGCTGCTCATCATGCAAGCCATCCTTGTGGCGCTGATAACCGCCACCGCCTTTTTATCGCCGCTAACCTGGGCCATTCCCGCAATTGCCGCAATTTTTTTCTTGAGCAGTTTTGTGGCGGCAACCCATGATATTGCCATTGACGGCTTTTATATGGAGGCCCTTGACCAGAACAACCAGGCCAAATACGTCGGCTACCGGGTCATGGCCTATCGCATTGCGATGATGACCGGCACCGGGATCATTGTTACCCTGGGGACCACCATCGGCTGGTTTCAAGCCTTTGCCGCCGCCGCTTTGATTATGGCAGCCCTGTTCTTGTTCCATCTCTATTTTCTCCCTCGCTGTGAAACAGAAAAAAATAACATCCGCCACTGGCTTAAGAGCAACAGCAAAACAAAATTCAGCCTTTACTGCCTGGGCGCAGCATTAACCGTAACCGGCATTCGTTTTTTTCTTGCCTCGAATCTATGGCTTAATCTGCAACATACTCAACCGCTGCTGGCAAAAATCAACCTGAGTTCAGCGATCGGCATCCTGCTCTTTGCTTCCCTGCTGCTCACCGCCCTGTTCCGTAAGCGCATCAAAGGCTGGATCCTTCGTGAACCGGACGATTTTTACGCCAAGGCCTTTCTCTCATTTATGGATAGAAAGAAAATCGGCGCCATCCTCGCCTTTATCATCCTGATCCGGACCGGCGAGTTCATGCTTTCCGCCATGGTTGCACCCTTTATGGTTGATCTGGGGATAAAGGTTCATTACGGTTGGATCTCCGGCGGAATCGGTCTGCCCTGCTCTATCGTCGGCGCCATGTTCGGCGGCTGGCTTATTGCCAGATACAGCCTGAAAAAAATGTCCTTTCCCTTTCTGCTCGCTCAAAACCTCACCAACATCGTCTATATGTTTTTGGCTCTATTCCTTGCCAGGCTGATCAATATTAACACGGGTAACCTTGATCCGATATCAATAGGCGCCGACAATATCATTTTGGTGGCCCTGGTGCATGGTTTCGACCAGTTTGCCGGCGGGCTGGGTACGGCGGTATTGATGACTTACCTGATGCGGATATGCAATCAGGAGTTCAAGGCCGCCCATTATGCGATCGGCACCGGACTCATGAGCGTCAGCGGGCTTTACGCCGGGGTCATGAGCGGCTTTCTTGCCTCATGGATTGGATATGGCTATTTCTTCGGCATCAGCTTTTTAATGTCGATTCCGGGCATGATCATGCTTTTTTATATCCCATTTTTTGATCCGCCCGCCAAATACTGATGGCTTAATAAACAAAAAGGGCGCGACACTGATGTGCCGCACCCTTTTGTAAAATAATTACAATTACAACTGGTTATTTCTTCAATCGCGCATCAACCTCTTTCTGAACCAAATCACTGATATCAAGTTTTTCGTCCGCATAAAGAAGACCGGTCCGATTGCGCAGCCCTTTCATGGTATTTTCAAGAATCATGGTATAACCTTCTTTTTTACCCAGATCAGCAATTACATCATTAAGCACCTTCAGGATAGGCTCCATAACCTTTTTTTCAAGTTGCTGAACCTCAAATTTGGCATCCTCGGTCTTTTGACCATATTCACGCATTTTCTTTTGATACTCTCGTTCTTTTTCAGCCTTAACCTCTTCGCTCCAGGCCAAACTCTTCTTCTCGATATCAGATTTCAATGCGGTAAGCACATCCTCATCTTTTTTGAACTTATCCTGCAGTTTCTGGACCTCGGCCTGAACCTGGTCCTGCGCGGCAAGGGCTGCCTTGGAGGTTGAAAGCACCTTCTGAATACTGATCGTGGCAATCTTTGCTTTATCGGGCGCGGCAAGGGCCTTGGTTGAAGGACTTGCCATCAACAGCAAAAAAAATGTCGCCATAACGGCTAACAGACTTTTTTTCATCTATAAACTCCTGTTAAGTACGATTGTTTTATTCTCTTATTGCTTAAGAGTGCGGAAGTAATTGAGGTTGGAGCTCTAAAAAAAAAGAGATGGGAGCATTTTGTTTGCTCCCATCTCAAAAAATATTTTGATATCTTTTTTATTTGGAAATTACGAAATCATCACGGCGATTCTGCGACCATGCCAACTCATCATGTCCGTAGTTGAGTGGTTTTTCCTCGCCATAGCTGATCGTATCGATCCGGCTCTCGGCAACGCCCATATTCACCAGATATTTTTTGCCGTTAATCGCCCGTCTTTCACCAAGGGCCATATTGTACTCATTGGTGCCGCGTTCATCGCAATTACCTTCAACTCTAACCTTGGTGCCTGCGGTCTCAAGAAGAAATTCACCATTCTTTTTCATGCGATCCTGCTGATCATCGCGAATATTCGATTTGTCGAAATCAAAATACAACGGCAACATCGGGCCTGTTGTTCTTCCTTCGATAATCGCCCCACGGCCATTCGCGTCCCAACCGGTAGAGGAAAGGGATTCTTCTTTGCCCATCCCCTCGCCGGTATCAGCCTTCATCCCTGCTCCGGCGCCTTCCGATGTTTCGGTCATGCCGGAATCGGTTTTCACCTTTTGCTTTGCACATCCACCGGCGAAAAGTGTTAGGGACACAACAATTGAAGCCGCTGCCAGAATTTGGAAAAAATCTTTTTTCATCTTTCTCACTCCTCCTACACTATCTTTAATCGAAAGAATATTAATCTAAGTAGTTGATTATTTTCAAACAGATATAATCACCATATAAAATGCGCTGTGGAAATTCAATGCTTTTTTAGTGAGTTATAAAAGATTATATGATCTGTGTATTTAACAAGGCTATACATATTAATTTATTCTCAACCACCATCATTTAATGGTAAAGATATATCTTGCCATGAAGAAGATAAATAATATATTTTTTTGATTAACCTGTCTGGGATAATAGTTTTAAATTCCTAGAAATTTGATAAACTAATTTTTTATTATTATATATTTCCGCCAAAAAAGAGCAAGTTATTTTAAATCTTAAAATTATGTCCAAATTAACCCATGAAATTATAAGCACCAATTCGAACCATTTAGCCGATGAAGACTTCGACCTTCAGCAGATGATCTCGTCTAATCAATTCGGCACTTTTTTTGGGGTTTCCCAGAAAGTTCTCGATACGGTTTGGAAAAACCTCACTTCTCCCGAGGGCAATTCAGTCACCTACATCTCAATGGAAATTGGGGCTGACCTCGATGTGTTTCATCCGGTAACCAATAGACTCAACCAACTTAAAATCACTGAACACCCGGACAAACAGCTCCACAGCTTTATTCAATCGTTCCTGAACGGTCCGGTGAAAATCCCCAATTACGGCGGCGGGCTGGGGATCCTTGCCGGCGATACCCTTAAAAGTATGGCTGATTGTAAAATTCCGGCAATTGCAGTCTCACTCTTATATCATAAGGGTTATTTTTCCCAACTGGTTGATTCAAAAATAGGGCAAGTAGTCTGGTCGTCCGACTGGCAGCCGGAGAATACCCCGGGCCTTTATTTGCTGAAAAATCCAAAAAATCCAGCCGAGCCGATTCTTATTGATGTTCCTTTTTATGATAAAAACAACGTGAAATGTTCGGCCGTTGCCAAGATCTGGATAAAAATGGAGATCAGTGAAAACCTTGAGTTCTTTATCCCGCAAGTTTTGCTGGACTACCAAACCCCGGATAGCCCGGACTGGATTAAAGACGCCTCCCAGCACCTTTATGACAGCAGCTCGGAAAAGGTAAAGGCCACCCAACGCCGCCTGTTGGGCGCCGGGGTGGCCCCGGCTCTCAAGGCCCTGGGGATCACCTCCAAGACCATCCACCTCAACGAACAGCACGGCGTTGCCGTTGTCATGGCCTTGATCGCCGATAATCTCCAAGCAAAATATGGCGCTGATTACGAACGGCAATGCAATGATCAGGACATCATTGATGCGGCCCGCGCCGTATCTGAAAAGATAGTCTTCACCATCCATACCCCGGTCAAAGCAGGTCATGACCGATTCGCAATCGAGATTTACAAAGATCTGGTCAGCTCATTCTGCGAAAGGGTTTTAAACCTTATCGCCCGGGATGAGGAAAACCCTTCTTTTTACAACTTTACTTCTTTGGCAATGAAGATCAACCGAACCACCAACAGCGTCAGTCGGATCCACAAAGAGGTTACCAGAAAACAATTCCCCCAGTATGCCGATAAAATAACCGCCATTACCAATGGGGTACATCATCTCACCTGGGTCAGCGATGCAAAGGCAGAGTTATTCGACACCTTTACCGAACTCGCCAACTGGCGGGAGGACCCCAGTGTTTTTGCCGGAGCGAAGGTGCTGCTCAGCAACAATAAATTCAGAACCTATTTTCAACATGCCTGGGCCGAAGACAGCAAAACACTGATTGATTATGTAAACAGGATGCTCCTTACCCACCGCAACCAACGACTTGAAACCTGGATCGATCCGCCTAATTATCTTTCATATCTCGACGGCGAACAAAGCACCCTGAACCCCAACCACTTCACCCTTGGCTTTGCCCGCCGGTTTTCAACCTATAAACGGGCTGACCTGATCTTTGAAGATATTGACAGATTGGCGGCCATTATTACGGAAAATAACTGGCCGGTAAACTTTATCTACGCGGGCAAGGCCCATCCCTCCGATGATCCGGGCAAGGAACTGATCAAAAATATCTTGGCCATCCAGGAAGAACTTTTTAAAAAATCGAATGGCTTGGCCAGACTGGTATTTATTCCAGGCTATGACATGCTCATCGCAAAAATGATGGTGGCCGGCTCACACGCCTGGCTGAACAGCCCGAAAAGGCCTTTGGAAGCGAGCGGCACCAGTGGCATGAAAGCGGCGATGAACGGTATTCCCAATCTGAGTATCATGGATGGCTGGTGGGAGGAGGGGTATCACGATGGCAAAACCGGCTGGAAATTCGGCTATGAGAATCCGATTTCCACCGAATACATCAACGAACAGCCGTCGTCATTGCTTTACGAGGAAGATTCATCATCTTTTTACCAGGTGTTTACCGAGGTTTTGGCCACCTTTTACGACCCCATTCGCCATGACCAATATCTTGATAAATCCATCATGAATCTAATCCACAACTGTCCGATCTTCAATACCCATCGCATGGTTGCCGAGTATGTCTCTCGTTATAACATCAGCCTACCCAAGGCGGTTCAAGAAAAAATAAATAAATTCAGCAAATTATATTGCAGCGAACAATCTGATTAACCGCTTTTTTCCAGGTTTCTCAATACCCCTGCCCAATAAATAACCCCACGAAATAAGTCCTTTTTTTCTATCCTCCCCCTCAAGTTTTCCTCATCATTGCCGATAACTCATATGGCGCCATTGCGTTTTTAAGCGATGATTTTCTACCTTTTTCGACCAGCGTCCAGCAGGAACCGGTTAAGCCACGAAACATAACGATCGAGGATCACCAGTGAACAATAAGATATCTTCCTCCCTGCCCTTTGGCCTGCAAAATAGTCCCGCCCTGCAAAAAAAACCGGGGATCGACAGCTATAATTTTCAGCAAACGACGAGCCTGACCGAGTCGGCAACAATCTACTTAAAAACAGCAGAGGGTGATACGGTATCTCTAAGCAGTTCATCTTCCTTCATGAGCGTATTTCAAAAAATGAACTCGGTAGAGCAAAACTGCTCGACAAACCAGACCAGCCTGGCGCAGATGAGCAGCGAATCTTTAACCTGCTCGGTTCAGGGGGATCTCAACGAGGAAGAACTGGCTGATATCAAAAACTTGATCGCCGATCTTGCCGATATTGCCTCATCATTTTTCAGCGGCGACAGCCAGAGTGCAATGGCCAAGGCGCTTACTATGGATTCGATGGGCTCAATAGTCGGCCTGGATGCCTCTTTCAACCAGACGGCGACCATGGCGACCCAAATGACCAGTTTTCATCCAATCCCGACCTTTAGTGAAGATATCCAGGGAACTTTTGCGGATCTTTACCAAAATGGCCGGCCTGAAGCCAAAGAGACAGAAGATTATCAAGGGCAACTCTTTGGACGCTGGCATCAGATTATGAGCCTGCTGGAAAACATTACCCCATCCGATGCAACTCCAGTAAAAAATCAGGAAAGAGGATCGGCAGATCGGGTCGCGGAAGAAATGATGAACAGAATGGAGGATTATTTACAAAAAAATCCAAGGATGAGTCCTTTTGCCGAACCACTGGCCAACAGGGCGCTGACCAGGGCCGTATCAATGCTGCCGGACCACCCCTCCCAGGCAACAACAAACTCATTTCAACAACTGCAGAGTCGATTCAAGAATGAGCTCCAAGCGTGGCTAAGAAACACGGATTATACACGGGAAGAGCTCATCTCCATCTGAATTATCAACCTTTAAAAATCATCAAAATCATCCTCGTCAAAGGGAATGAGGTCATGGGCCTTTTTCCCTTTGGTTTGAGCAGCGGGCTTTTTGCCGGCAGCCGGAAGCTTGGCGACTTTGCCGGGTGACGGGTGCTGGGTTTTATGCTCCACGGCCTGGTAACCGGAGTCAACCTGGTTAACTCCGGCCAAATCACCGCCGACCATAACCATTAACTCATTAACAGTCCCTTTCATTAATTCAGCCTGGGCACTCAACTCCTCGGAGGCGGAAGCGGCCTCTTCGGCAGTGGCGGCATTTTGCTGGGTAATGTTATCTATATGTGAAATGGCCGAGTTGACCTGGGCAATAGCCCGGGCTTGCTCACCGGTGGACCCGGCTATTTCCGAAACCAGGGTACTGATTCGATCAACCGCCTGGGTGGCGACATAAAAATTCTCACTGGTCTCGGATACCAGACTGGAACCGGCCCCGATCTTTTTCACGGTGCCCTCGATCAGGGACGAGGTATTTTTGGCAGCCTCGGCCGCCCGCATGGCAAGACTGCGCACTTCATCGGCAACCACGGCAAAACCGGCCCCGGCCTCCCCTGCCCTGGCGGCCTCCACCGCGGCATTCAAGGCAAGAAGATTGGTTTGAAAGGCGATTTCATCGATGGTCTTAACAATCTTCTGGGTTTCGGCGCTGGCGGCGGAGATCTCTTCCATTGAGGCGGTCAAATTCTTCATGGAGCTATCCGCCTCGTGCAGCACCTTATTGGCCTCTTTCATCAACACATCGGCCTGGCTTGCATTTTCCGCATCTTGACGAGTCATGGCCGCAACCTCTTCCATGGATGCAGAGGTCTCTTCGACTGCGGCCGCCTGTTCAGACGATCCGGCGGCCAGACTCTGGCTGGAGGAAGAAATCTCCCCGGAAGCGGCTGCCACCTGACTGGCCCCAGCCGCCATGTTGGACGCCACGCCGGTCAAGACCCTGGTGATCACCCTGGTAATGATGATGGCCAGGGCAACACCGATTGCCAAGGTAACCAAACTAAAAATCGTCACCGATAAGCGGGTCTTTTTTGCGGCATTAACCATGGCTTGATCGGTCAAAATATTCTGCCTGGCCTCGGCGCGGATTTTGGCGAGGATAGCCTTAACTTCCTCCACCGCCGGCACCGACTGTGAGGCATAGATATCTTTTGCTTTCTGCATTCCCAAGATCTGCTCTTCAGCTTCGGTTTGCAGATCCCAAAGGGCTTCAATGGTTGTATTCAAATTTTTCAAGGTTTCATTCCGAAAAACCTCAGCCGCCTGATCAAACTTTTTTTCCGCCAATAGTTTCTGGATTGTTTCCACGGAATGATGCATGACATCATGGCTGACATTGATCGAATCATACATGGATCGATAACGGTCGGTCCCTGCCGCATAGGCCTTCTTGGCCTGCTCGGAATTCATCCATTTGCCGAGGATGCACTGGGTCGGATCGGTCTTCACATTTCCCAACACCGTACTCTTGGTAATCAACGCATCGCGAATCCGCCCGGCCCAGCCGAGATGAGCCGCCTCGATCGAGACCAGCTTGGCCGGCAGGGTAAGGTCGGCCTGAACAAAAACACTCTTGATCTCTATCGCCGACTCGTGCAGTTGCTTATGGGGAAGCTCAATTTCTTTAAGCATGGGGGCAATGCTCGGCACCAATTTTTCGGCGGCTTTGCGTTCATCGCCGTACAGCCATTTTCCGAATCCGCATTTGCTATGATCGGTTTCTACCTTAAGTTCGGTAACCTCATCGTCATTGAGCAGGGAATTAACCTGGGCAACCCAGTTGAGATGATCAACTTCCTTCTGCGCCAGGTTCCCATCCAGCTTGTTGCCGTCGATTACCTCGTTGGCATTGATTAAAATCTTGCCAACCCCCAAATAATTGGCTGCGGCAATAACAACGAGCATGATTAAGATAACGGAAAATCCGGCTGAAATCCGTTTACTAATAGTCATATTTTTCCAATTCATTATTTCCACCGATGTTGATTGAAATTTACTGATATATTAGATAGTAGCTTAACTTTAAACATAAACTACGTCAGAAGATTTTGAAAAACTCTTTTTGAGACATCACGTCCCCGGCTTGAGCTCAACGCAACCCAAAAGCAATTTTTTATAATTACCTGAAAACAACAAAAAATACAAATAAACACTAACCGTTATCTATCTCCGCATACCAGAGGCGCAACCTTGGCGCCCGGGCCATGGATTAACCATAAAACCATGAAACAAAAACTCGGCAATTGCAAAGAAAAAAACATTTTAAAAATCTCTTATTCGCCGCAAAACAAAAAGCTGTTATGCTTAGCATTATTACTCAAGATAAGGATAGTCCCATGTGGAGTTCAAAAGACATTTATTACATATCCGACAGCACCGGCATTCTGGCCACCAATCTCGGTCATGCCCTGATCTGCCAGTTTCCCGAGATCAATTTCCATGAAGAGACCTTCCCCTTTGTCCTCACCGTTGACGAGGCGGAGAAGACCTTGGCATATATCCTGAAACAATCAATCGGCCGACGGCCTTTGATCTTCAGCACGATCATGGATCCGAAAATACGCAAGATCTTCGACTCCTCCGAGGTCGAGCTCTTCGACGCCTTTGACATATTTTTAGACCGGCTCGAAAACTGCCTTGAAGCCAAGGCCTTACGGGTCGCCGGCTTCTCGCGCCATATCGATAACATGACCATGGCCAAACGGGTGGAAGCGATCCACTATTGCCTCGAACATGATGACGGGGTAAGGACCGACGAGCTTGATGATGCGGATGTTATCCTGCTCGGCGTATCCCGGGCCGGCAAAACCCCGGTAAGTGTCTACTTGGCCACCCAGATGGGGCTGAAGGCGGCCAACTTCCCATTGACTTCTGAGTACCTCAAACAGTTCAAGCTGCCGGAGGGAGTGATCCGCAACAAGGAGCGGGCCATCGGCCTTACCCTGAAACCGGAAATCCTCTGCGATATTCGCCAAAAAAGATACGCGGGCAGTGATTATGCCAAACTCATCACCTGTATCGAGGAGCTGGAACAGGCGGATCGAATCTATAAAAAGAATAAAATCCCGGTCATTACCACCAGCGGTAAATCCATCGAAGAAATCGCCACCCAGGTTTCCCAGGAGCTGGGCATCTCCAAGAAAACCACAAATTTAAATGGCCATTTTAATCGATAGTTGCCTAAAACCTCTCGATAAGCCCCTGCCAGCTCAACACAATTTCCGGCGGCAGGATTGAAGCCGGGGCAAATTCCTGAAAACCGTCCCTGATCAGGCCCAGCCGGTATACCTCGCCAAAGGCAAAGCCCGGCGGGCGTAAACCGAAACCAACAAGCCGCTCGCCAACCCGGCGCACATTTTCCATCAACCGGGCAGGCAGCCTCAGGTGATAGGGATTGCGGGCCACCTCGCCGCCATGGGCCGCCAAGGCCGCCATCATCAAGGCCACCTCCCGGCCGTTCACCCCGACCAGCAGGTTGGGCGCCGCCATGGGCTGCCAGCATTCACTCTCAAGGGTCAACACTCGGCAACCTGCTTGCCGGCTGTATCTTTGCAACGCCTCAAAGACCAGGGCATGGGTGCCGACATGGGTTGGATGACAATCAGCCCCATGGGGATAAAGGACCAGATCCGGGGTCAACCTTGCAAAAATCGAACAAACCCCGGCCACCATCTCCCGCCATTGTTTAGGGTCCTGACCGCGGCTTAAGCCGGTCACCTGCGCGTAGGCCAGGGGCTCGACCGCCACCGTATTGTCAAAGCCCAAAATCGTACAGGCTTGTTCAAGTTCGGCCAGTCTGGCCGCCCGCCGATCTCCCCGGCCGCCCAAGGTAATGGCGATATTGATTACCCTGGCCCCGGTCTCTTTGAGCAGGCGCAAGGGCAAGGTTCCGCTCAGCGCCTCGTCATCGGGATGGGGCGAACAGAGCAGGATGGTTTTCCCCGGCATAGTCCTGCCCGCAACGGGCTTAACCGACAAAGGCACGGGCGGATGCCCCTCCTCGAGGGCCTTATCATAAAACATCTCTTCAATGGCCTGGACATAGGCCTGATATCTTGCAGGATCAATCATTTTTGATACCCATCTTATATTGCCGCCACTTCCAGGGGCTCCGCCCGCCCCAATTCGCCTTGGGCCATTTGGATATGGCCGATCTCCTGCCAGTCGCGGGCAAGGAGCGCGCACCCATAAGCATCTACGGCCACCGGGTCAAAACCTGCCACCAATTGATTGGGCGGCGGCTCACAGGTCGGCCCCCAGAGATGGGCCTCAATCATGCCGATCGTGGCGTCCATAATGGTGAAATCAGGATGGCGATATCGGTTGAGATCAAGAATCGCCTCCTGAATTTGCGTATGAAACGATGCTTTCTTCCAGTGGCCGCCCTGCTGATAATGGCTGGGCGGCGCCATCCCCATCATATTCTTCATGGTCAGCGTCACGCCGGCCAGGGTGTGAGCCTTGAGCATGGGCAGGGAGATCAGAAAACTCTCAAGGGCAATCTTCGGCAGATAAATCTCCGGCAACCGCCTGCAAATCTTATTCTCCAGCCTCACCAGCTCGGCCTCATTGAGGTCAACCAGCTCAACATCCAACTGCCTCGCCATCTCGGTATAGCCAAGCATGGCAAAGGAGTGCCAAGTGTCATAATCCTTGGCGCCAACCCCTTCGCCGACTATCACCTCAAGCCCCGGCGCCCTTTGTTGCAGATGCTTGATCAACGCCGCCACCAGCTCAACCGGGGTGGTTATCGGCGGTTTTACCGCTTCCACCAGATTGGGCTTGAGCAGAACCTTGCCGCCCTTGGGCAGCCGTTCGATCAAGCCGCAGCCATCAACAAGATCCGCGATGCTTTTCTCCCAGTCGATAAAGCCGGTCACAAAGACCCTGCCCTCATCCTTTTCCATATAGTTTACCCGGCAACCCATAACTATTTTTAAATACCCAAACAATAATAGACGTTCAACCAATCATAATACCAAGATCATTTCAGTTCAAATCAATAACCAGTTATAAAAATTCATCAGATATGCTATGTTGTCACGTTCTTGTCGCACCTAAACAGATAAACCTAGAAAAAATGCGGAAAAACATATGCTTTCCATAAATCACCTTTCCATTCAATTCGGCGAAAAACATCTGTTTAAAGATGTCTCGGTCCGGGTCCATCCCCAGGATCGCATCGGCCTGGCCGGGGTTAACGGCGCCGGTAAATCAACCCTGCTCAAGATCATGACCGGGATTATCAAGGAAGATGACGGGGTCGTAACCAGGTCCAAAAACACCACCATCGGCTATCTGCCCCAGGAAATCACCGCCATTACCCCGGGCAACACCCTGTACCAAGAAGCGGAGACCGCTTTTGCCGACGCCCTGGCCATCCAGGAAGAACTAGATCGGGTCAACCACCTGCTCGGCGATGTCGACCCTGAAGCCCCCGGCTTCGACGACCTGCTCGCCAAGCAGGGGGATCTCCAGCACCGCCTGGACCAGACCGACATCTTCCGGATGCAGTCCCAGATCGAAACCATCCTTTTGGGCCTGGGCTTTTCCAATGCGGATTTCAGCAAGGATTGCCAGAGCTTCAGCGGCGGCTGGCTGATGCGGTTGATGCTGGCCAAGCTGCTGTTGGCCAATCCCGCCCTGCTGCTCCTCGATGAGCCCACCAACCATCTGGATATCGAATCCCTTACCTGGTTTGAGGAATTTCTAAAAAATTACCAGGGCTCCATAATCATGATCTCCCATGACCGGGCCTTTCTCGACAACCTGACCACCACCACCTGGGAGTTGAGCCTGGGCGAACTGACGGTCTATAAGGGCAACTACTCGAAGTACCTGATCGATAAAGAGGAAAGGATGCAGATCAAGCGGGCCGCCTATGAAAACCAGCAGGCCAGGATCCAGCAGACCATGCGCTTTGTCGACCGCTTCCGCTCCAAGTCCACCAAGGCGAGCCAGGTCCAGAGCAAACTCAAGCAACTTGATAAAATGGAGCTGATCGAACTTGACGAAACCGAGCGCACCGTCTCCTTCAAATTTCCGCCCTCCCCGCCCAGCGGCAGACTGGCCATTGAGGTGACGGGGCTGTGCAAAGAGTTTAACAAGAAAGAGGTATTTAAAAACCTGAGCTTTTCCCTGCAACGGGGCGAAAAAATCGCGGTTGTCGGCAAAAACGGGGCGGGCAAATCCACCCTGGTCAAGATCCTGGCCGGCCTGATCCAGCCAGATTCTGGTAAGATAACGGTGGGCCACAATGTAAAGGTTTCCTATTTCGGCCAGCACCAGGCCCAGGAGCTTGACCCCAACTACACGATCCTCGAGACCTTGAGCCACGTCAGCAACGAGATGACCATTGCCCAGACCCGCTCATTGCTGGGCACCTTTCTCTTTACCGGCGATGATGTGGACAAGAAGGTGGGGGTCCTCTCCGGCGGCGAAAAAAGCCGGGTCGCCCTGGCCAAGATGATCGCCTCGCCGGCCAATCTCCTGATCCTGGACGAGCCCACCAACCATCTCGACATCACCTCCCAGGAGGTTCTGCAAGAGGCGATGCGCCAGTACGACGGCTCGATCATCGTGGTTTCCCATAACCGATATTTCATCAACTCCTTTGTCAGCAAGGTTTTGGAGATAAAAAACACCGTTGCCACCCTGTTTGACGGCAACATCGATTATTATCTGCACAAGATTCAGGAGAACAAGGATAACGCATCCGCCGCTAAAAACAGCAGCCGCGCCGAAGCCGTCGATCAACCGGTGGCCGTTAAGGCCAAGGGCAAGGAGGCGCGCCAGCAGCAGGCCCGCCTGCGCCAGCTGAAGAGCAAGGAACTTGAGCCGCTCAAGAAGATCGTGACCCGCTGCGAGCAGGAGATTGAAAAGCTCGAAGCCGCCAAAACCAGCCTGGAACAGGCCCTGGCCGATCCGGAACTCTACAACAATCAGGATAAATTCACCGAAAAGAACAACGAATACAACACGGTGCAGCGTCAGCTCAAACGCAGTTATCAGGAATGGGAGAACAGCCAGGCCAAGATCGAAGAGTTGGAAAACAGATTCAAGAAAGAGTTGGGCGAATGATTTTTAACCCGGCCCCGGGGTCATCGCTCTTGACCGTAGGCGCATTTGCCGTTATGTTTTCGCAGATTAAGGTAAGGATCAGCCGTTTACATAAAAACGGCAATCCAGCCTTTACAGCTAATCATACAGCCAAATATGCAACAGCTTAAAAATATTATCATTATTTACCTAAGGGGGCCTGTCATGAAGAAAATCTATCCCGCTAAAAAAATGTTGCTCAGCCTTGCCTGCGCTGTTTCGCTGGCCTGTACACCGGCCGCGTTCGCTTCCGATCATGGCGCCAATGAGGCCCAAACCGACAAAACCCCGACCAAGACCATCAAGGCGGCCCTCGAGGGCAACGACCAGTTCCGCTACGACCATCGCGACAAACATTTCGAGCCCTTCCAAGACGGCCAGGTCCCCAACCTCACCGTGGTCAGCTGCTCCGACTCCCGGGTCCACACCCAGCTCTTCGGAATTCAGCCGGACAACAACATCTTCATCATCCGCAATGTCGGCAACCAGGTAACGAACAGCGAGGGCTCGGTTGATTACGGCGTACGCCACCTGCCCACCAAAATCCTCTTGATCATGGGCCATTCCGGCTGCGGCGCGGTCAAGGCGGCCATGGGCGACTATTCCGGTGAAACCAGCGGGATCAAAGCCGAACTCGATCCCCTCAAACCGGTAATCGATGCTGACGATCACCAGGGTGATTTTTCCGTCCGCTTGGGCAAAAACGTCGAGCGCAACGTCGACTTCCAGGTCAAGGCCGCCATGGAGCTCTACGCCGACAAGCTCAAAGATGATCAGATGGTCATCGTCGGCGGCGTTTATGATTTCCAAAACCTTTACGGCAAAGGCCGCGGCACCCTGGTGATCACCAATGTCAACGGCGTAACCGATATCAATAAGATCATCGCCCACCCGGTCATGGAAAGCATCTACAAGGGTACGGTGGTCAACCACGTCGGCAGCCTTGCCCCGGCCCTGTAAGAGATGAATCTGTCCATCAGACAGCAGATAGAGGAGCGCGAGGCAATCGGCCTCGCGCCCTATGCCACCTTGAGCCGCAACAGCAAAGGCCGCCTGCGGCCCGAGGATGAATGCCCGATCCGCGGCGCCTTTCAACGGGACCGCGACCGGATCATCCACTGCAAATCATTCCGGCGCCTCAAGCACAAGACTCAGGTTTTCCTGGCCCCCACCGGCGACCATTACCGGACCCGGCTCACCCATGTTCTGGAAGTAAGCCAGATCGCCCGGACCATCTCGGTGGCCCTGCGCCTCAACGGCCATCTCACCGAGGCCATCTCCCTGGGCCACGATCTGGGGCACACCCCCTTCGGCCATGCCGGCGAATCGATCCTCAACGAGCTCTACCCCCATGGCTTCAGGCATTATGACCAGAGTGTGCGGGTGGTCAGCATTTTGGAAAAAAAGGGCCAAGGCCTCAACCTCACCCACGAGGTGTTGGACGGCATTGCCAAACATTCCAAGGGCCGCAGCGAAATCCTGCCGCAGGATCTCTCCGAACTGCCGGAAACCATGGAAGGCCGGGTGGTGCGAATGGCGGACATCATCGCCTATGTGAACCACGATCTCGATGATGCGGTTCGGGCCGGAGTGATCAGCGAAAGTCAGATCCCCGCCCCCCTGCAGAAACTATTCGGCGACTCCCATTCCCACCGGATCAGCGCCATGGTCCACGATCTGGTGGTCCAGACCCTGAACAACGGGGGGGAGCGGCTGGTCATGAGCCCGGATATGATGGAAGGCATCACCGAGCTCAGATCTTTTTTATATGAAAATGTTTATGAATCAAATAAGGTGCACGACGATTTCATCAAGGCGATGAAGGTGATGCGCGAGCTCTACGAATATTTTTTAACCACCGACGACAACTGGGAAAGGGTCATCAACTATAACGATGACACCCCGAAAGAACAGATGGTCTGTGATTTTATCGCCGGCATGACCGACCGTTATGCCCTTGATCTTTATACCAATATTTTTCTACCAAAACCATGGAGTGTAATGTAATTGATGAGCAATGACGGTTCTAATAACGGCGCCGGCCGGGAAATGGCCAAGGGCTACGAATTCAAGGAAGTCGAAGCCAAATGGTATCAGAGCTGGCTGGAGCAGAATAATTTTCAGGCCACCATGGATGAGGGCAAGCCCTCGTTCTCCATCGTTATCCCGCCCCCCAACGTCACCGGCGTCCTCCATGTCGGCCATGCCTTAAACAATACCCTGCAGGACGTCCTGGTCCGATATAAAAGGATGGCCGGCTTCAACACCCTCTGGGTTCCGGGCACCGATCATGCCGGCATCGCCACCCAGAACGTGGTGGAGCGCCAGCTGGCCACCGAGGGCAAGAGCCGCCACGATCTGGGCCGCGAAGCCTTCATCGAACGGGTCTGGCAATGGCGCATGGAAAAAGGCGGCTCCATCATCAATCAGCTCAAGCGTCTCGGCTCCTCCTGCGACTGGGAGCGGGAACGCTTTACCATGGATGCGGGCCTGTCCAAGGCGGTGCGCACCGTTTTTGTCCGCCTCTTCAAGGAGGGCTTGATCTACAAGGGCGATTACATCGTCAACTGGTGCCCCCGCTGCCACACCGCCCTGGCCGATGACGAGGTGGAGCATGAGGATAAGAAGGGGTCGCTCTACCATATCCGCTACCCCTATGCCGACGGTTCCGGCCATCTAATCGTGGCCACCACCCGGCCGGAAACCATGCTCGGCGACACGGCGGTGGCGGTCCACCCCGATGACGAGCGCTACAGCCATCTTAAGGAAATCGGGATCAAGCTGCCCCTCACCGACCGCACCCTGCCCGTGGTCTTTGACCACCATGTCCAGCGGGAGTTCGGCACCGGCGCCTTAAAGGTCACCCCGGCCCATGACCGGGACGACTACGAGATCGGAATCCGCCATAACCTGGAAATCATGAAGGTGATGGACGACTCCGGCACCATGAACGAGCTGGCCGGCCCCTATGCCGGACTTGATCGTTTCGCCTGCCGCAAAAAGATCGTCGCCGACCTTGAGGAACAGGGCTTTCTGGAAAAGATCGAAGATTACGACCATGCGGTGGGCCATTGCTACCGCTGTAAGACCGTGGTCGAGGCCACCACCTCGCTCCAGTGGTTTGTTTCGGTAAAACCCCTGGCCGACAAAGCGGTGGCCGCGGTAAGCGAGGGCCGAATCAATATCCATCCCAAGAGCTGGAACAACTCCTTCTACGCCTGGATGGACAACATCCGCGACTGGTGCATCTCCCGCCAGATCTGGTGGGGTCATCAGATCCCGGCCTGGACCTGCGACGACTGCGGCCAGCTGCTGGTGGAAGAGATTGATCCAACCGCCTGCGACAAATGCGGCTCCGCCAAGCTTAGCCAGGAAACCGACGTGCTCGACACCTGGTTTTCCTCGGCCCTCTGGCCGTTTTCCACCCTGGGTTGGCCCGACAACACCGAGGAGCTCAAGTTCTTCTACCCCACCTCGGTGCTGATCACCAGCTTTGACATCCTCTTCTTCTGGGTGGCCAGGATGATGATGATGGGCCTGCATTTCATGGACGAGGTGCCCTTCAAGGACGTCTACCTCCATGCCCTGGTCCGGGACAAGGACGGCAAAAAGATGAGCAAGTCCACCGGCAACGTCATCGACCCGCTGGTGGTGATGGCCGAGTACGGCACCGACGCCCTACGCTTCACCATGACCGCCTTTGCCGCCCAAGGCCGGGATATCCGCCTTTCCGAGGAGCGGATCGAGGGCTACCGCCACTTTATCAACAAGATCTGGAACGCGGCCCGCTTTGCGATGATGCATATCAGCGACTGCGATCCGGCCATCGCCAAGGATATCGAGCCGAGCAAGATGGCCCTGCCCCATCGCTGGATCTTGCAGCGGCTCAATCAGGCCACAGGCGAGGTGACCCGCGCTTTGGAGGAATTCCGCTTCAACGATGTGGCCCTGACCATCTATCAGTTTGTCTGGAACGAGTTCTGCGACTGGTATCTGGAATGGATCAAGGCCGATCTGTTCAGCAAGGACGAGCAGCGCCAAAACGAGGCCCGGGCCGTGCTCTTCTGCGTGCTGGAAAACGTGCTCAAACTCCTTCACCCGGTCACCCCCTTTGTCACCGAGGAGATCTGGCATGTCCTGCCCGGAAAGCGCTCCTCGATCATGATGGAGCCCTTCCCCAAGGTTAACCCGGCCTGGAGTGATGAGGAGGCCGCCAGCACCGCCGAACTGTTCATGGGCATTGTCGGCGGCATCCGCAACATCCGCAGCGAGATGCAGATCCATCCCGGCGCCGAAATCAAGGTGCTGATCATCTGCCATGATCAGCTTCGGGCGACTAAACTTGCTGAGCTGATTGATTCGATCAAGGGGCTGACCAGGGCCGTTGCCATCGAGATCAAGCAGGAAGCCGAAAGGCCGGAAGGCGCCGCCTCGGTGCTCTATACCGACATCGAGATCCATGTGCCCATGGCCGGCCTGATCGATGTGGAAAAAGAGAGCGCCAAGCTCAACAAGGAAATGGAAAAGATCGAGATTCAGCTGCAAAGAACCAGCGGCAAGCTCAGCAACGAGAAATTCATGAGCAATGCCCCGGAAGACGTGGTGGCCAAGGAAAGGGCCAAGATGGATGAGATGAGCGCCAAGATAGAAAAATTAAAAGAGGCCTTGGCCAGATTGCAAGAACTGGCTTAACTACAAGAGCATCGTATTCTGATCGAGAGTCACTCCAT
The DNA here is from genome assembly GCA_013349285.1 of Deltaproteobacteria bacterium. Taxonomy (GTDB): domain Bacteria; phylum Desulfobacterota; class Desulfobulbia; order Desulfobulbales; family Desulfurivibrionaceae; genus DUZU01. Next base: position 106,638 of record DUZU01000002.1, read on the forward strand.
GCCTAAAACTCGCAAATTAGTGCTTGATGTTTTAAAGCCCCACCAACCCAATGCCCTGGATTTCGCCACCACTTTGGCTAATCTCCGGCCGGATTACCAGGTAAAATTAACCGTTACCGAGGTCGATAAAAAGACCGAAAGCACCATCGTTACCATTGAGGGGCAGGATATCCTGTTCAATGAAATCAAGGCTACCATCGAACAGATGGGGGCATCGGTGCACAGTATCGATCAGGTTGAGGTTTCCGGCTCCGAGGTTTCGGACTAACTCATTTTAGTCTTTTAAACTTTTGCCCCGCACGGCCTTAAATGTTAGCCACTAACCACAATAACATCAAAATGCACCTGCGTCGGGCCGGAAGTATCGCCCGCCGTTATCTGGTGACCAACGGGTTTGACGGCGCCCTGACCATGCTCGGGATGATGACCGGCTTTTATACCAGCGGGATTACCGAGTTGCCGGTGGCCATCAGTGCCTGCCTTGGTGCGGCAATCGCCCTATTTATGAGCGGAGTCAGCAGCGCCTACTTAAGCGAAAAAGCGGAGCGGGAAAAAGAACTACGCGATCTGGAACAGGCATTGGTCGGCGACCTGTCAAACAGTGATTACGGCCAGGCCAGCAGGTATCTACCGGTTCTGGTGGGACTGGTTAACGGCTTATCGCCCCTGCTCTTTTCATTATTGATCATCGCCCCTTTGTTTTTGGCAAACCATGGAGTCAACCTCCCGCTGCCACCGTTTCTTTCCGCAATAAGCGTCGGCCTGGGCTGTGTATTCTGCCTGGGAATTTTTATCGGCCAAATCAGTAACACCTTCTGGCTCTGGTCCGGACTTCGGACCTTGATAATCGCCGTGTTAACGGTGGCTGTTATCCTTTTATTCGGTCAATCTTCTTAAGAAAACCTGCCGATGAGTAGGGTCACATCCGGTCCAAGGGGCTTACCACCCCCTGCCCGCCCTTGTTGAGCACATGGGTGTAGATCATGGTAGTGGCCACATCATTATGCCCCAGAAGTTCTTGAATGGTGCGGATATCATTACCTGCTTCCAATAGATGGGTGGCAAAAGAGTGGCGCAGGGTATGGGCACTCACCTGCTTGGTAATTCCAACCTCCAGCACGGCCTTCCGCAAAGCCTTGTTCAAGGTTGATGAATCCAGATGATGTCGCTGCATCCTATCGGAACGGGGATCTTTAGCAATCCGACTGGCCGGGAATACATATTGCCAGCCCAACTGTTTGGCCGCGTTTTTATACTTTTTAGCAAGGGCTGTAGGCAAATGTACTCTGCCAAACCCATTTTTAAGATCAGCTTCGTGACGCAATTTCACCCGTTCCACCTGATCATGCAAAACAGAAAGCAGACTCTCCGGTAACGGCACCCACCTGTCTTTATTACCCTTCCCACTTCTTATGGTTATTTGCCTTCTTTCAAAGTCAACATCCTGTACCCTAAGCCGCAAACACTCCATCAATCGCATTCCGCTGCCATACATCAACTTAGCCATAAGCTGGGGAATACCCTGCATTACTGCCAAAATACGCCGCACCTCGTCAACACTTAAGACAACAGGGAGTTTCTTTGGTTTCTTGGCCCGGATAGCGTCGATCCCCTGTGCCAATGGTTCTTTTAATACATGTTTGTACAAAAAAAGTAAGGCATTAAGGGCCTGATTCTGGGTAGAAGCTGCAACATTATTTTCAACCGCAAGATGGGTCAAAAATTCCTCAACCTTTTGCACCCCATCTTTCAAATCATCACGACTCTGCATCTGATGAAAAAGGATATACCTTTTAATCCAGCCACAATAAGTTGCCTCGGTACGGATTGAGTAATGTCTTGTCCGCAAAACATCCCGCACCTCATCCAATATTTTTTTTGGTTGACGATTCATCTTCATCACAATATGTTAATATTCAATACAATATTGTGCTAGGAAATTTTTCCCGATTAACTCCCTAATATGCAATATGCAGGAAAAAATTCCTTACACTTAATAGTTA
>DUZU01000003.1 GCA_013349285.1 Deltaproteobacteria bacterium
ACCTATACGCTGTTACCTTTATGATCTTGTCTCGGGGGGGAGGGGGACTGAAAATGAACACAACGCCACTGCATCTCGTCCTGTCCCTCCTGCTGCTAACTTTAACGCCTGTCACCAGCGCCGCCGACACCCTTAACCTGTGGGTCCATCCCTTTCTGCCGGCAACGGAACTTGTGAAAAAATTCAAGCCCCTGGCCGACTACCTCAGCCACGAGTGTGGGCAACACATACAGGTAAAAATCTCAAAAAGCTACAATTCCCATATCACGGGAGCCGGTAAAGATGAAATGGACATCGCCTACCTCGGCCCGGCCCCCTATGTTAAAGTAACAAGCACCTATGGCAAAAAAAGACTGCTGGCCCGCCTGGAAGTTAACTACAAGCCGTTTTTCCATGGCCTGATCATCACCCGGCAGGACTCCCCGCTCAATAACTTGCAAGATCTGCACGGCAAAAATTTTGCCTTTGGCGACCCGGATTCCACCATGAGCTTTCTGGTGCCCAGCTTCATGTTATCCCAAAACGGGGTTGAGATAAAAGATTTGAACAGCCACGACTTTCTCGGCTCCCACCACAACGTGGTTCTTTCCGTGCTTGGCGGCTACTATGATGCCGGCGCCATCAAGGAAGAAGTTTATATGGAATACCAGGAGCGCGGCATAAAAATCCTGGCCAAGAGTCCAGCCATTGCCGAACATCTCTTTGTGGCGGGCAACAAGCTCCCCGACGCCACGGTTGATAAGTTGCGCCGGGCAATGCTCAACCTTAAAGACCACAACATTCTATCCTCAATCAAAAAAACAGTGACGGGACTCGCGCCGGTTACCGATGGGGATTATGAGGAGTTACGCCGCATCCTTCACAACTCGAGCAGCGCGGAGGCAAAGCAATAGACCTGACGAGCCCAACCAAATACGGCCAGGTGATTTCGGCTTTTCTCCTTGTCCTGATTATATTTCTGGTTTCCCTTGACATCGTCATCGTCTCGAGGGAACGCTCGTCCCTTTACTTTGAAGCAGACCAGCAGTCCCAAAACGAGCTTTCCCTGATCGGAACCTTTGTCACCGAACCGATGCTGCGTCACGAATTCGCCACGGTTGAACAATTCATGCTGCAATGGGGCGACAAAAACCCCAATGTCGTCCGCATCCGCGCTTTATCCCCAGCCGGGCTGCTGTTCGCCGAATACCAAAGCCACCCCCAGCGGGCGGACGAATTTCTTACGGCAAAACGCTCTATTTATTTTGCCGACCAGCACCTGCTCGACCTGGAACTCACCAAAGACCTCTCCCCCTTAACCACCCGCCTGGCGGATTTTCGGCAGGCCCTTTTTATCCGCTCGTTGATTGCCACCATGGTTATCGGCACCATTCTATGGTTCATCTTCAAACTCTTGGCCCTGCGCCCCCTGGAGCAGGAAATCATAAAAAGGACACAAGCCGAAGACGATCTGCAGAAGGCCCATAACCACCTGGAAGCAAGAGTGGAAACAAGAACGGCGGAACTTTCCCGGGCTCTCAAAAATCTTAATATGGAGATGCATGAACGCAACCTGGCGGAACAAGCCTTGGCCGCCGAGAAAGAGCGCCTCTCCATAACCCTGCGCAGCATTGGCGACGGGGTCATCACCACCGACACCGACTACAAGGTGCTCACCATCAACAAGGTCGCCGAACGGCTTACCGGGTGGAACCAAGAGGCGGCGACCGGCAAACCGGTGGATACGGTTTGCCAGATCATCGACCAGCAGAACAACAGCCCCTGCGATAATCCGGTAAAAAAAGCCATCGCCACCGGCATGATTATCGACACGGAAAAAGACACCATCCTGATCGCCAATGACGGCAGCCAAAAGAAGATTGCTCAAAGCGCCGCCCCCATCTGCAACGAAAAGAGCCGGATTATCGGGGCGGTCCTCGTTTTTCGCGATGTAACGGAAAAAAGCAAACTGGAAGAAGAACTGTTAAAGGCCAAAAAAATCGAATCGATCGGCGTACTCGCCGGCGGCATCGCCCATGATTTCAACAACATCCTCACCGCCATCATGGGCAACATCAGCCTGGCGACCAGGCTCGCCGACCGGAATAATCAAATCTACGATCTACTTACGGCAGCCGGCAAAGCCGGGGTGCGGGCCAAGGATCTCATCCAGCAGCTGCTCACCTTTTCCAAGGGCGGGGATCCAGTCAAAAAAATCGCCTCCATCACCGAGATCATTAGCGATTCAGCCGATTTCATTCTGCACGGCAGCAATGCCCGATGTGAATATCATTTCCAGGATGATCTCTGGCCCCTTGAAATAGACAAAGGCCAGATCAGCCAAGTCATCCAGAATATTATCCTCAATGCCAACCAGGCCATGCCCAAAGGCGGCAACATCAAGATAAGCTGTGAAAATTACCACCACACCCAGGGGGACGCCCTGCCCCTGCTCCACGACAAATATGTGCGCATCAAGATCAGCGACCAGGGCGTAGGCATTCCGAAAGAACTGCTTGATAAAATTTTCGATCCCTACTTTACCACCAAAGAGAAAGGCGATGGACTGGGGTTGGCCATTACCCATTCGATTGTAAACAAGCATGGGGGGCATATCATGGTTGATTCGCAGCCCGGCCAGGGGACGACCTTCACCATTTATCTTGCCGCCTCAGGGGAAAAAATCAAAGCTGCGCCGCTGGTTGTCAACCTGCCGCAAAGCAAGGGTCAAGAAAAAATCCTGGTCATGGATGACGAGGCCATTGTAAGAGATGTCGCCCATGATATTCTCGATTTCCTCGGCTACCAGGTGGAATTCGCCAACGACGGGCAAGAAGCCTTGGAACTTTACCGGGGCAGTCTGGAGAAAGGGACGCCCTTTGACATCGTTATTATGGATCTGACGATCCCCGGTGGCATGGGCGGCAAGGAAACGATGGAAAAACTGCTCAAAATCGACCCGCAGGTAAAGGCCATCGTGACCAGCGGCTATTCCAACGACCCCATCATGGCCAACTACAAAGATTACGGATTCAAGGGGGTGCTCAACAAGCCCTTCCAGGTTAAGGATCTTGGCGATGAAATCCACCAGATCCTTAACAGGCCATAAGTGAAAAACCTCCGCCGCCCCTCCCAGCCAAACAGAAAATGGGATTAAACCTCCCCCCTCAACTCGGCGCGGATTGCAACCAACCAAGCGGCAGGCTTAACAAAAAATACCCTTCACCAGTTATTGCCTGGGCACCAGCAACACCAACACTTCAAGATTTGCCGAACCGGGAAACATGTCCAGGGGGACAATCCGGCTCACCTTGAAACCGTTGGCCTGCCATTCCTTCAAAGAAGCTGGAATCTGATCGACTCCGCAAAAGATGTGCAGAATTTTTTTGGGGCGACGCTTGCAGATCGCCTTGATCACGCCCGGCATCGGCCCCTGTCGGGGTGGATCCAGCAATACGGCTTCCGGACCGGAAGCGGCCGGGATCCCCTTTTCAAAAAGACTTCTGGTTATCCGCCGGGCAAGAAATTTGGCCGCCCCGCCCCGCTCTTTATTCAACTGAGTATTGGCAACGGCCGACCGGATGGAGGGACCCTCGGCATCAATGGCCAACACCTGTTTGTAGTCCTGGGCCAAAAAATGACTAAAAAGACCGTAACCGCAATAAAGGTCGAGCAGTTGCTCCTTTTTGTCCGGCGCCAGGAGCAGCCGGGCCTGGGTCAGCATCTCCTCCACCATTGATTCGTTGACCTGGGAAAAAGAGGTAGGATGAAAAAGATAACGGCAACCGCCGTGGCTCACCGCCAGCTGATCGGGCCCGAAAAGTTTTTTAAAGCTGGTCCCTTCCGACGGCCGCCGGCTCTCCAGGTAATAATCAGACTTGCTGGGATCAAGATAGGCAGAGGCGGCGACAATGGGCTCCGCCAATTTCTGCAGATGGACGGCCAGCATCTTCAACTTGCGCACCAGGGGGCCGTTCATCATGTCAACGTTGAAGATGACCGCCATCTCCTCGTAGCTGCCGCGGATAATGAGATAATTCAGATGGCCGGCTATCAGCCGGTAGGTGCCCTCACTTAATTTCTTCTGCAGAAAACGATAGATCCGCTCATGCTCGACCGGTTCAAGGGGCGAGGCCAGAAAAGATTTTTTATGCTCGGGCCGCCCCCATTTACTGTGGTCGCCGAAGAGCAGGTAAAGGGTGGAACCTTGCAAAAAACCGCGCCGCTTCGAGGTGGTCCGATAGCCTCGGGGCCGGGGCGAGGCAACGATAGACTCAGGGCTGCCGGCCAGCCTATGCTTGTTCCAATATGCGGCCAAGCCCTCGTTTTTTATGGCAAGTTCGGCGCCGTAATCAAGATGAGCAAGGGGCGAACTATGGAGAATATCTTCGGAAATCACCTCGGGTGCAGGCGGCACAAGGGGCAGCAGCAGCCCGGCAAAAGAGACCCCGGCCGCGGAAGTTCCCCCCTTGGCCGGCAGCCGTTTGTTATTGCCGGCAAGCCTTGGCTCTTTTGACGCCGCATCCGAAGCCTTGGCAGGCGGCCGCCCGCCATCGGCCTCCGGCCGCTTACCTTTAGCGGCGGGGCGCCGGCCTTTCGGGGCAAAGCGCTGCGCTTTGCCATCATCGGTTCGCTCAACTTTGGCAGAGGGCCGCTTGCTTTGCACCTTGGGCCGCTTGCCCTTGCCATGGGGCCGGGCACCTTTAGCCCCCGACTGTTCAAGGATTGGTTCGGAAAATTTAGTTTTTTGCTGCTTAGTTTTTGCCGCCAAGATATCACCAAGAAAGATTTAAACAATTTTCGCCCGAAAACAAATCCGGCCGGCAAACGCAAGAAGCGTTGCAGACGGACCACCCGCCCTGCCTATTGGGCGCAACGGCGAACAGTTAGCTTAAAATAACAAACTATACACCGCCCGAATACGCTTATATAGAAAAATCATAAAAAAAACCTCGAACTCGAAGGAACAACCGAGATTAAAGGGAGCCGATAAGCCTTTGTCCTTACCAATCGCCGCAAATACTTAGCGAACAGACAGAGACTCTTCGCAACTCGCACCAATCGCCTCCGGGATGCGCCTAATATTGCCGGAAGACAATTAAATCTTGAAGGAAAGAGGCAGGGGCAGACATAATAGGCCGGGACCTCTTTATACATTTCGACATTTTTTTTCGATGATCAACAAAGATGGATAGCCCGGACGCAATAGCGTCTTTGCATATAGCATAAAACAAGATTTTGCTCCCGTTAATTCTCCAAAGTCGATTTCCGGTTCATCTTGCCCCTGCTTGCCAATACGGATCACCTGCTTGCGGAACTTGCTGACAAAATGTGATTTTTGCGTTATATACACTGTTCCCCGTTGATCAAACCAGAAGACATCCAGCCGCGGACTAAATTTCCCACGGCAACCGGCGGGGCATTTCCCTTATCTATTCATTAAAAGGCAGAAAATTGAGCAGTCAACTTCAAAAAGAAATCGCACGCCGCCGGACCTTCGGCATCATCAGCCATCCCGATGCGGGCAAGACCACCCTTACCGAAAAACTGCTGCTCTTCGGCGGCGCCATCCAGATGGCCGGCGCGGTCAAATCCCGCAAAACAGCCCAGCACGCAACCAGTGACTGGATGGCCATCGAGAAGGAACGCGGCATCTCGGTTACCTCCTCGGTAATGAAGTTCAATTATCGGGATTTTGAGATCAACCTGCTGGACACCCCCGGCCATCAAGATTTTTCCGAGGACACCTACCGGGTGCTGACCGCGGTGGACAGCGCCCTGATGGTAATCGACAACGCCAAGGGCGTCGAATCCCAGACCGAAAAACTGATGGAGGTCTGCCGGATGCGCAATACCCCGGTTATCACCTTTATCAACAAACTCGACCGAGAGGGCAGAGAGCCGCTGGATATCCTGGCCGAAATCGAAGAAAAACTGCAGATCGAATGCACCCCGCTCTCCTGGCCCATCGGCATGGGTAAAGGCTTTAAAGGGGTTTATGATATCTACCGCAAACAGCTGCAGCTTTTTACCCCGGGCAAAGACACCCGTCCCAAGGACGGCATCGTCATCAAGGGCCTGGACGATCCATTGCTGGACAAGCTGCTCGGCACGGACGCCGACAAGCTGAGAGAGGATATCGAGCTGCTGGAAGGGGCGGCCAACCCCTTTGACCACCAGGAGTATCTCAAGGCCAGCCAGAGCCCGGTATTTTTCGGCAGCGCCGTCAACAACTTCGGGGTCAAGGAAATGCTGGACGCCTTTGTCGAGCTGGCCCCGGCCCCCGGCCCCCGGCCGACCATCGACCGGGATATTTTGCCGGACGAAGAAACCTTTTCCGGCTTCACCTTTAAAATCCAGGCCAACATGAATCCGGCCCACCGGGATCGAATCGCTTTTTTCCGGATCTGCTCCGGCAAATTCACCCGGGGGATGAAGGTGCGCCACCACCGCATCGGCAAAGAGGTTTCCCTGGCCAATGCCACTATTTTCATGGCCCAGGACCGCAGCAACGTGGAAGAGGCGTATCCCGGCGACATCATCGGCATCCACAACCACGGCACGATCAAGATCGGCGATACCTTCAGCGACAAAGAGCCCCTCAAGTTCACCGGCATTCCCAACTTTGCCCCGGAACATTTCCGCCGGGTTCTGCTTAAAAACCCGCTCAAAACCAAGCAGCTCAACAAGGGGCTGATGCAGCTTGCCGAAGAAGGCGCGGTGCAGCTGTTCCGGCCGCTGATGGGCAGCGATTATATCCTGGGCGCGGTGGGAGTTTTGCAGTTTGAGGTGACCATGGCCCGCCTCAAGGCGGAATACGGCGTTGAGGCGATCTACGAAGCGGTCAACTATGCCACGGCCCGCTGGATTTCCTGCAGCGACCGCAAAAAACTGGAAGAGTTCAAGAGCAAGAAACAGTCCAACCTCGCCCTTGACGGCGAAGGCCACCTCTCTTTTCTGGCGGACAGCGAGTGGCGCCTGGCCCGGACCGTGGAACTGTTCCCGGACATCACCTTCCATAAAACCAGGGAATACAGTTAATTTTCTTTTCTGCGCAGCCCAAAATTTCAGCCGTAAAAACGGCTAACGTCAAAGGCGACTTGCTTGAGATTGTTTTTGGTGGCCGGCCCGCCATTATTCGCGGCGCATGCAGCGCCCACGAAACTATCATCAACCCGGCGATAACTCAGGGACAACCGGGTTTTATTCCGGCAAATCAAGGGTTGCCTGCGGGGTAAGCAGTTCGGTTATCACCTCAATCATGGCCTCCAACTCCACCGGCTTAAAAAGCAACCGGCTGACCCCGGCCGCAGTTGCCTTGTGCTCATCCACCATATCGCTGTAACCGGTAACCATGACCACCGGGATATCCGGCCTGATGGCCAACGCCTTTTGGGCCAGTTCCAAGCCAGTCATCCCGGGCATGGTCTGATCCGTAATAATAAGATCGAACTTGGCCGGCGCCGCGGCAAAGGCGGCCAAGGCCTGGGTACTGTCAAGAAACCCGGCAACCGAGCAACCAATCGATTTAAGGATATTTTCCGCCAGGGAAACGTTTAACCCCACATCATCGACGATCAATACCCGTTTGCCGAGATCAGGTAAGACCTTGGTCTCTTCATTTTCCGGATCGACAACCACCTCACCGTCAACCACCGGAAAAAACAAGGTGAAGATCGAGCCTTGCCCCGTCCTGCTTTCAACAAACACCGCCCCGCCATGACTCCTCATAATCCCATGAACCACGGCCAGACCCAATCCGGTGCCCTCCCCGATTTTCTTGGTGGTGAAATAAGGCTCAAAGATCCGTTCCATCGTCGCCGGGTCCATACCACACCCGTTGTCGCTTACGGTAAGCCGCGCATAATCGCCAACGGCCAGCTCCGGAACCTGAGCCATCAGGGTCGAATCAACATGCAGCTCATCGAGTTTTACCGAAAGCACGCCCCCTGACTCCCGCATGGCATGATAGGCGTTGGTGCCCAGATTCATCACAACCTGCGAGATCTGGGTGGCATCCGACAACACCGGCCGGCAATGCATATCCAGATCAACCTGCAACTCAATCGTCGTCGGCAAAGTGCTTCGCAACAACTTTAACACTTCCTTGATCATATATTGTAGACACAGGGGCTTGCGCACCTCCTCCGTCGGTCTGCTGAAGGAGAGAATCTGCTGAATGAGATCGGCGGCGCCCTTGCCGGCTTTTTCAATGGCCAGGGCAAACTCGTACTGCTTGCTGTCCTGGGTAAAAGATCGCCGCAACAGTCCGCCATAACCTATGATCGCATTAAGCATGTTATTAAAATCATGGGCGATTCCGCCGGCCAGAGTGCCGATGGCCTCCAGTTTCTGGGCCTGGCGAAGCTGGGCTTCGAGCCTTGCTTTTTCTGCCTCGGCCTCTACCCGCTGCGAGATATCAAGAAAACTTTCCAACAGACATTTACGGCCATTGAGCACAAACTCGACCACCGACTTGACGATAGGCAAGTTCTTGCCGGCTGAAGTCAACAGGTATCGCTCTGAATTATCAACCTCTTGGCCGTGATCCAGGACCGGACAATTGTTTTTCTCGGCTGGACAAATAAAGAGATGACAATGCTTATTGATCATTTCCGCAACGGAACGCCCGACCAACCGGGAGGCGGCCATATTGGCATCGACGATCCGGCGGCTTTCCTGATCAACGATCACGATGCCGGTCTGCACCGTATCAAAGATGGCCTGCAATCGTTTTTCACTGGCCCGCAACGCTTCAACCGCGCTCTTATGCCGGGCCTTGGTGCGCAAAGCCATGATTCCGTATGCCAGATCCTGGGCAAGCTCGGACAGCAGCTCAACCTCGTCATCGGCAAAGGCGTTGTCAATATTCGCATAGATATTCAACGCGCCGAAAACACCATCCTCCGCACCCAACGGGACCGCGATGGATGAACGATAGCCGTATTGTATCGCAGCCTTACGCCACGGCTCATATGAAGGAAGGGACTCGCTGTTATTGTTGATCGCGATCCGCCCGCTGCGAATGGCAAGGCCGGTCGGCCCTCTGCCGCATTGATCATCCGCCCAACTCACCCTGAGCCCCTTAAGATAATCGGTGTCCTTGCCGGCCTTCGCGGCGATCCGGACGGTTTTTCTCTTATTAGGCTGAGCATACCCGACCCAGGCCAACGAATAACCACCGACCTCCACCAGAATTTGGCAGATTTTCTCGATGAGGTTTTGTTCGGTTTTCAAGCGGACCATGGCCTGATTACACAGACTCAGGGTTTTATAGGCCCGGGTTGCCTTACGTACCTTCTCATCGGCAATCTTTTGGTCAGTGATATCGGAAACCAGGGCATCATACTCGACAAGATTGCCGGCCTGGTCAAAGCTTGGCACCGAGGTATTCCTGACCCAGCGCACCGAGCCGTTTTTATGAATAATCCGGTGCTCGAAAGCTGGAATGGCGACCCCATCCATCAACCGGGCAAGATTCTCCACAACCAACGGCCGATCATCGACATGGATCATCTCAAACCAGATAAAGGGATCTGCCATGTATTCGTCAGGGGTATATCCGGTGACGGCAAAACTGTTAACCGAGTGCAGGGTCTCCCTCGGCTTGCCGTTTTCGATTTTCACGGTATAGGTGTAATCGGTGACCGCGGCGAGGAGTTTCTTGTAACGCTGATCATCATCTGAAACAGTTACCAGATATTGCCCCTCGGCAAAACTGTTGGCTGGATGCGGGGATGGAAAAACCGGACCACTCATTTAATAAACCTCATAATCTGGCTGTCTCGCTAACAACACCTTCCCCCCCCAAAACTCAGACCGTCAGCCACTTATTAATACGGCTGACCAACTTCTGAACATGACAGGTTTTGGAGATGAAGTCGTCGACGCCACGATGAAAGCCGTGTCCGACTATGGAGTCAAAGGGATGGCCGGAATAGATAATTACCTTAACGCCGGGCCGGATGGCCTTAAAGGCCTGCAAGGCCGTAACGCCGTCAGGATCGGATTCGCTGATATCACAAAGGACCAAATCGAAATCATTGCCAAGAAAAGAAGAGATGGCCTTGCAGCCGCTTTCCGCTGCAGTTACCTCATAACCTTGTTTTTCAAAAAAATAAGCCGTCTTTTTTATGGTCAGGGGATCATCATCAAAAACCATTATTTGTTTGCGCATAATCAGTCACCTATCCCCCTCCAAAAGATAGATAAGAGCAAAAGCCCCGCCTACTCAGCTCAAGACCTTCGCCCCAAGACTTATCTGTCCCCTCCTTTCTTTGAAAAAAATTCCCATAACCGATGAAACGCTGTTTCAATCCCAATTACTTACATGCATGGCAGCACCATGCATGGCAACACTCAAGGAGTATCTGGTTCCCCAGCCGAACGCACTGTGTACAGAGAGATTTCCATCCAACAACCTGGCCAGCTCCCGCACGTAGAACAGTTCCGACTTTTTTTCTCTCTGGTCGACATAATCACCATGCTGCCTGCTCGGAATAAAAATTTCGTCAAGCTCTTCCGGCAACATCCCGATGCTGGTGTCGGTAACGGTAATATTAAGCACGCATCCGCCCTCGACATCATGGCCGCCAGGGGCCACCCGAATGGTAACGCCGCCGACATCCAGAGAACTAAGGCTGTGATTAACAAGGCCCAGCACAATTTTTTTCAGGATGGCCGGATCTCCGCTTAAATGGCGCGGCGTGTCCTGGGAGACGGAAATATCACCATAAAATTGTCTGGCCTGGACCATGGACCCGACATCAATGGCGATTTCCGCCATCAACCGACGCAGGTCAAAATTGGTGACCTTTACCCCTTGTGAGACAACTCCCAAAGACGCTTTTTTCTGCTCTGTAAGTCTCATGGGACCCTCCGTTAACTGAACCTGACAGTTTCCCCCTCATGTCAGCACCGCAAACCGCTCAGCCCATGATTAAAAAATTAATATAACCTGGTTCGTTTTCTTGCCTTAAAGATGGATAACAAAATTATGATGGCAGGATTACCTGCAAAGGAAAAGCGGTATATTTGGGTATGTTATGGGTATAAAAACTATCCATTATGGCAGGAAAGCAGGTAGGTTCTAAGGTTAACTTTTTTGTTGGCGATACCACATTTTTTACGAATATTTTTCCGATGAATTTCGATGGTGCCGGAAGCAAGATTAACCAGTTCGGCGATCTCTTTTGAACTCTTGCCCTCCTTTACCAAATTGGCCACCTGCAGCTCTGCCGGAGTAAGAGATAGTTCCATGGCAAAGAGAGTGCGGCTGAAAGGAGAAACAATCTCACTGAGGTTAGCGGCCAGAAGCTGCAGAATAGCGCTCTGACCATCATTAAGGCCGCTTTTCCGCAATTTGTGCAGAGATGGTTCGATAAGCTGTTTTACCTGGGAGACGATCTGATTCTGCACCTCCCTCTTCTCTTCCTCCTGCTTCCTCAGCAACACCTTCAAAACCACATTGATCTCTTCGAGATTGGCCTTTTCCTTGGCCAACAGAACTTCGCTGGCCCGCAACGCCTCTTCGGCCTGCCTGCGCTCCTCGATCTGCCAGGTAAGCTTCCGATTGGCTTCGACAAGTTCGGCATGGGTTTTCTCAAGAGCCGCCTCGGCCTGTTTCCGTTCGGAAATATCCCGATGGATCCCGACAAAGCCGAAAACCGCACCATCGGCGCCCACCACCCTGGTCCCCAAGGTCTCGGCCGAAAAGACGGACCCATCCTTGCGGCGGTAACGCATCTCAAAAACCTCGCCCACGTCGTTGGCGGCATCAATCCGGTAACGGCTTAGCCCCTGGGCCTCATAATCTTTCTTATCGGCATAGAGTTGACAGGCGTCTTTCCCCAATAACTCATCGGCGGTATATCCCCACAGTTTGGTCACCGCCGGGTTGATCAACACAATCCGGCGATGTTTATCTACACAGATGACCGCATCGGAGATCGAATTAAAAATAGCTTCAAAATGAGCCTGCGCCACTGAATCGCGGGAGGCAAACGGAGCAAACCAATCCCGGCCCGACTCTGTCGGACCGGCTGAATCACCCGGAACTTCGCTGGAATAAACCTGGGTCATAACCAATTATCCACAATCCTCATAACAACATTATCGGGGATCAACACGGGATACGGCGCAACTTTCATCGCACATTTTAGATTATCAGAAGAAAGCCGCCATTACAAAGAGATAATAAAAAAACATTCCGACAGCCTCCCCAACTAGCAGCACCCAGCCGCGCAGAACGACTCCACCATCATTTTATGACCATGAATCGGACAGATTAAAACTATGCCGCAGGCGGCCCCCTGTGATATAAATAAAATCAATCCGCGACATTAGACTCACATTGTTCAACAGCCAACCCCGTTGCTCGCTTGCTTGCCGGAGGCATTTTATGACCGACTTCTTCCTACAATCCAGCCCGATCATCCAGGCCTTGATCGCCACCACTTTCACCTGGCTCGTGACTGCGGCCGGCGCCTCGCTTGTTTTCACGACCAAAACCGTCAATCAAAAATTTATGGATGCCATGCTGGGCTTTGCCGCCGGGGTGATGATCGCGGCAAGCTTCTGGTCCCTGCTCGCCCCAGGCATCGACATGGCGGAACAGATGGGCCTTACCCCCTGGCTGACCGCGGCGATCGGCTTTATGGGCGGTGGAATCTTCATGCGGGTGATCGACAATTACCTGCCCCATCTGCACCCCGGCCTGGCGATCAACAAAAGTGAAGGGGTCAAGACCGGTTGGCAACGCAGCACCTTACTGGTGCTCGCCATCACTCTCCATAATATTCCCGAAGGGTTGGCCGTGGGGGTAGCCTTCGGCGCGGTGGCGGCGGACTTGCCTTCCGCCACCATGGGCGGCGCCATCGCCCTGGCCCTGGGCATCGGCCTGCAGAATTTCCCGGAAGGAACCGCGGTGGCCCTCCCCCTGCGCCGGGAAGGGATGAACCGCCGACAATGCTTTGCCCTGGGTCAGGCCTCGGGCATGGTTGAACCCTTAGCCGGGGTGGCCGGTGCATATTTCGTCTTATCCATGCAGTCAATCCTGCCCTACGCCCTATGTTTTGCGGCAGGAGCAATGATTTTCGTGGTCATCGAAGAACTGATTCCGGAATCCCAGCAGAATCAGAAGAATATCGATCTGGTAACCATGGCAACCCTGGCCGGTTTTACGGTAATGATGATTCTGGACGTGGCGTTGGCTTAAAATTCAAGTCAACAATGGCTGAAGAGCTTCGCCAAGAGCGTCAACCTTCTTCTTCAGTACCACGGCAACATCCTGGTCACCGGCCCTGACCTGAAGCTTCTCTAACCCCTCGGCCATGGTGGCCAACTGATCCAGACCCATAACCCGAAGAGAGCCTTTGATAGTATGCGCCGCGATGCTCACCGCGGTCATATCCCCAACCTCAAGGGCCTCTCTGCCGACGATCAATTGTTCGGCCAAAGATTGCTTGGCCACTAAAATCAACTTGTCTATTTTCTCATCATCCATCTTATATCGGTTACGGATAAAGCCCCGGATACACTCATAATCAACAGTTGCGCAACCTGAAAAATTTTGGTCGGAGTATACGCCCCTGCTTTTTGCTGCGGCCTGATCTTCCGCCCGGACATATTCCGCCAACAGTTTAAAGACCTGTTCTGGATAAAACGGCTTTGAGATATAGTCATTCATGCCGACCGCAACACATTTATCCCGGTCACCACTCATGGCATGTGCCGTCATGGCGATTATCGGAACATGATCATACTTTTTCTCCTGGCGAATCATTCTGGTCGCCTCGAAACCATCCATCTCCGGCATCTGCACATCCATGAACACCAGATCAAAACTTTCGTTCATCTTCTCCAAGGCTTCCCGTCCATCATTGGCCACCTCGACGGCAACGCCACCGTCTTCCAGCACCTCCTTGGCCAACATCTGGTTAAACGGATTATCCTCAACCAAAAGCACCCGACACCCCTTAAATAACACCGGAGGTTTTTCAGCCTCCTCGGCCGCCTCTTTCGCGCCGCCCGACTCCGGGTTCAACACCGATCTGATATTATCGAACAAAATCGCCTGATTCACCGGCTTATGCAAGAAGGCGCTCACCCCAACCTGTCGAGCCCGATACTCTTCAAACTCTTTGCCGAAACCGGTCAAAATTATAATCGGGGTATCGGCCAGCGCCAGGTCGGCTTTTATCTTTTGGGTGGTACAGATGCCGTCATGCTCCGGCATCAACAGATCCAGAATCACCAGATCATAAAAAACAGACTGGGCGGCCCTTTCCTGCAACAACTTCAACGCCTCACTGGGCAGAGTTACCGAATCCACCTCGAAACCGCTTAACTCCAACATCTCCTGCAGCAGGTTCACCAGGGCGATATCATCATCCACCACCAGTACTTTTTTCCCTGAAAACTCCCCGGTTCGAGAGTAATAATTCTCCATGGGCTGAGCCCCGAAGGGAACGATAAATGAAAAAACACTGCCCTTGCCCGGCCTGCTTTCAACTTTAATATCATCCCCCCCCATCATCCCGACCAACTTCCGGCAGATGGAAAGGCCGAGCCCTGTCCCGCCATAGGCCCTGGTTATGGAATCATCAGCTTGAATAAAGGGGCTGAAAATATTTTCTATCTTATCCTGCTTGATCCCGATCCCGGTATCACTCACGGCAAATTGCAGCATAACCCGGCCCGAGGATTTGCCCTGATTGGTTATATCCAGAGAAACCTCGCCCTGCTCGGTAAACTTAATCGCATTGCTGAGCAGGTTGGTGAGGATCTGCCCGAGACGGAGCGGATCGCCGGTTAACCGATCCGGCACGTCGCTCAAGGAATCAACGGCTAAATGCAAACCCTTCTCCTTGGCCTTGACCTTGAACATATCCACAATATTAGAGAGGATGTCATGCAGACTGAAATCAATCTCTTCGATAATCAGCTTGTTGGATTCGATTTTTGAAAAATCAAGAATATCGTTGATAAGCGCGAGCAACGAATTACTCGAAGCCTTAACAACCTCCAGATACTCCTTGACCTTGGGCGAAATCGCCCGCTGCAGCGCCAGGCTGGTCATGCCGATGATCGCATTCATCGGGGTTCTGATCTCGTGACTCATGTTGGCCAAAAAGGCGCTCTTTGCCCGATTGGCCGACTCGGCCGCCTCTTTGGCGAACTGAAGGTCCTCGGCGGCCTGCTTTGCCAAGCTCACATCATGAAAGGTCTGCATGGCCCCGATGATCCTGCCGTCGAGATTAAACAACGGCGCGGCCGAATAAAAAAGCCACCTCCCTTTTTCGCCAAAATCCGGGAAAAATAACTCCCCTTCATAAACTCCTTCCTGAATCGTGGATTTAAGCAGATCCCAGCCACAGACCGCACGGATGGCCTCATCATCAAGGCTATCCAGCAGACAATCAGCCAGGGTAAGCTTGCTTTCGGCGTAAAATGCCTGCCATTGATTTCTGGTGCCGATCATCTCGGCGGCCGCAAGACCTGTCAACTTTTCACAAGCCTTGTTCCAGAAGATGACGGAATGATTGTTGTCGATCACAAAGGTGGGAATGGAACTTCCCTCGACTATCTGGGACAGTTTTTTCTCATTTTCCCGCAGAGATCTTTCAAGCAGGGCACGTTCGTTGATCTCGGCAAGAAGCTCGCCATGTTCTCGGGCAAGGGTTAATTCGATCTTTTGCAACAAAAACCACAACAGGACGAACAAAACCCCGCCGACCAGGATCGCACTCACCATGTTACGCACAAACAGCGTCCGCATGGTTGCCAGTTTGCCCGTAATATTGTGCAGAACAACGATTTCCCCCAATTCCTGACCGGCGACATCCTTTAACGGGAGAAAACTTCCCCGATAGAACTGATCCTCCAGGGGCAGGTCAAAGAAAAACAACTTATGGGCATTAATGTCGTACTGATGACTATGGCCCATGAGTTGCTTTAATATTTGGCCAGGAACCCCGGCCAGGGAATAATCGAAAACTACATAATCATCAAAAGCATCCCAATCCCCGGAACGGCCCAACATGGCCAAACCTTCTTCCCACTTGGCTTGATCCAGAAATTTTTTATTGATGGCAAACAAAACTTCGGCGCCCAGGGCTGTTTTAAGTTTCGGACAGAGATAGTCCAACTCCTCGCCCAACTCCAGATAACCTGCCAACCGACCATTTATCAGCCAGGGCACCACCACTCGCAGGGTAAAGGTGCCGAAGGGCCCGAGCTCCATGCCATAAGAAGTTTTTTGCCCGGCCGCTGCCTCCTGCATCGTATAGCGGTCGATCTCATCGCCAAAGCGGGGGGGATTATGGACCCGTAAAAAATTAACGCTGTCCAGGTCATGGAAATAAAAATGGGTGACCCGGAATTTTTCCTTGATTCCATTAAAGATCGGAGTGCTGTGGCGCAACAGCGCTTGCCGGTCCCGGGCCAGCCAGGCCGCCTGCAACGCTTTATCCTCCTCCAAAAAGTGGATAAGCCCGACCAGCACCCGGCTTTCTTTTTCCAGCTCCCGCTGAAAGATCTGCTCCACCCCCTTGACCCGGGCCAGAACCTCTTCATCCAATATTTTTCCTAAACCATGCTGGCTAATAACAAGAGAGACGACCAGCAACATGGCCAAAGCTATGACCAGTGAGATAAGTATCGGTTTTTTTACTGATTTCATATTGATAACAGCTTAGGCCTTACATATTGTAAAAGGGAGCGACATTGTCAGCCGTCGATAATTTCAGATAAAGAACATGCTTACAAGAGACATCAATCTCGGCATTATACCTAATCATTACATTGAGAATATCACATCGGCTCATCTTTCCAAAAGCGAAACTTGACCAATTACTATTAAAAAAAACTCGGCGGCAAATCTAGTTGAGTTCCGCCGGGGCCGCACACTGTACGCAGCCAAACTCAAGCTTGATGTTTCATTTTTTTTCCGGTTGACAGTCAATAAAAAAACATACAAAAAAAGCCCCGAAACCAAAAGGTCCCGAGGCGCCATAGACTTGTCAGAGCAAAACGGATTAACGACTAGCCCTTTTTTATGTAAAACCTGAAAAAACCTGCATCTTCCTTGTCACCGAGAAAGGTATGCCCGGCTCGCTGACACCATCCCGGCAAATCGTTTTTCGAGCCGGGGTCTGTTCCTAAAATTTCCAGAATCTGGCCCGAGTTGATCGACTCTATCGCTTTCTTGGTTCGCAACAGGGGCATGGGACAACTCAAGCCTTTAGCATCGAGGGTTTGATCCGGTTTTATGTTGTCTAACTCCATTGGGCTCCTCCTTTTTTTTTGCAGGGTGAACAAGAGTCGGGCTTAAAATACTACAATGAAAAAAACTCCCACTCCAAAATCATTACTTTAGCGAATCATTATCCTTCAACCCCGGATAAAGCCTGTTAACGCAATCGGGACAGATACTGTGGGTAAATTCCGCCTCGGAATGATCGCGAATATATTCTTCAATCTGGCTCCAGTAGCCCTGGTCATCCCTGATTTTTTTACAGGAAGAGCAGATCGGGAGAAAACCGCTGAGAATTTTCACCTCGGCCTGGGCCTTTTGCAACTCTTGGGTGCGTTCCCGGACCATCGCTTCCAGTTGTTCCCGGTGCCGTTGAATCTCAATATGCACCTTGCGTGAGCGATTAAAATAGATACTGAAGGCAAAAATCACGATAAAGGTCGCGGTATTTATCGCCCCGCTAAAAGGGGCCAAGGCCTGCCAGACCGAAGTCATCCCCTCCATCAGCATAGCCTGTTTGACCAGATGCCCCACGGAACGGGAAAAGGCAAACATCACAAAAGACAAGGTCATGAGAAACAAATAAAAGCGGAAGGTATCATCGGCTTTTTTCCGCATCCACCTGAAGGCATACTGACTGCACTTAAGGGCGAGCAGAACAATAAGAACGGAACCCAAGATATCAATCCATACCACCGGCTGCCAGCTGACTATCATTTGTTGGCCTCCCATCGACGCAAGGCGAGCAACAAGAACAAAAAGGCCGGAACAAGGAGAAGATGATCAAGACGGGTCAAATAAAAGAATAGATCAAAAGTGTTGGCAAGATGATAACCCGAGACATTACCATCCACCTTGACGAATTTATGGTCGACGACAAACTCACGCAGCAGGTGGCCGACAAAGGTCTGCAAATTCCAGCCCAACAGCAACCAGAGGAAAATCTTGAATTCCTTCCAGCCGGGCTCGACCAAGTTATGGTGGCGGATCCGGACCAGAATCGTGATCATGGCTACAACAAAAAGAATATGCCCGATCTGATGCGAGACCAACCCCTCGGCGCCGCCGTGCGACTGAACCGCCCATATCGGGGAAGGGATAACCAATAGCAAGCCGACCAGCCAGACAACCGCAACAAAAACCCTTCTTAACGGCATAACCTGCATTTTATGTTTCAACATAAAACCCCTCTAACCATCATAGCCTTTATCATACCAGAAAAACAGTCCGCCTTCCTAGCTAAATCATGATTTTAAGACCTGTTCCAGCCAACCGCCCCCATACGATCCCGACTGAGCACAATAAAAATTATGCTTACGGCGACAAACAGCATGACAAACAGACCGCTCCCCACAAATGACGCCCCATAACCCCACTGCCCATTGAGCACCCCGGCAAAGACTGCGGCCATAAAGGTCGCAAGGGTGCGGACCCCATAGACCAACCCGGAGTTTCCCCCCAAACGCTGGGCAGGGAAAAGCAGCGCCACCAACACGCCCAGCTCCAGCAAAGCCACCGCATCGCCCAAGGTATGCAACAGGCGGATAATAAGCAGGCTCCAAAAATCAAAGGCCCAGGCGGTCATAACCTGAAAAAAACCGGAAACGCCGAGGCCGACCAGAAAGAAAAGAAACACCGACTGCCGCTTATCGTGGAGCCGCCCGATAAAGGGTACCGTCAAGGCCATCCACAACCCCAGCCCGGCAAAAACCAGGCCGATCATCCGGGGGGCAAAGCCAAGCTTTTCTTGGAGCAGCAAGGAAAACGAGGTCTGCTCAACCCCAAAATGGGTGCCCAACACAAAAACACAGGCAATGAGCAACAGCGGCTTAAAACCAGCCACGTCTTCCCCATATTTTTTAAAAGAAAAAACAATGGGCTCATAATCATCCAAAAAAAAGGCCAGGCCAAAGATCAGCAGCGTTCCAAGCAAAGCCAAACCAAAAAGCAGAGACGGCCGTTGCTCGACCACCAGGCCGCCGACCAAGGGCCCCAGCCCGAAACCAAGATAGGTGCTCAGTTGATAAAAAGCCACCCGCCGCCCCCGTTCGATGTTACCGAAATGCTTGAGATAAAGCGACTCACTAACCACAATGAGCGCGGCGCTGCCCACCCCGCCCAGAAAAAGAACGGGCAACAACAACCCAAAGGTACGCACCTTGAGCAGGGCCGCAAAATATATCCCGTACAGCAGCGCCCCCGACATCATGGTTCTTTTCGGAGAAAAGAAATCGGAAAAAAGGCCCAGAGGCAACATCAACGCCATGGAAGAAAGGGCGAAAAAGCCGATCACCGAGCCCACCTGCAGATCGCTGACCCCATAGCCCTTGAGCACCACCGGCAGATAGGCCAACACCATCCAATGGACAAAATAGAGTAAAAAACGAATAGCGACGGAAAGCAGAATCTGTCTGTTCAGATACCCGCCGGACGAAAAGGAACCCGCCGTATCTTGATCTTTTAATATCATTAAAAATCCTAAAAAGAGAAGGATGACAAAAAACTTTATAAACAGAAAAAATATCCCGCGGCCGCCGGCCTTTTGATACAATAACAAAGAGTTCGCTGAATAATTCCGTCAACTTGCCGAGGAGGATCCGCTGATGCCCACCGCCGATATTGTTAAAACCTCGATCTGCCTGGCCACCCTCCTGCTCCAGGCCGCCTGTTCATCATCTCCCCAAGGTCCCAACCTCAAGGCCGGCCAATGGGAAATCAGCAGCAGGGTCGAGATGAGCAATATGCCTTTTCAGATCCCCCCCGTCACCTACAGCCAATGCCTGACCGAAGACGACTTCATCCCCAAACCCCAAGAAACCGACTCCGGCACCCCATGCGATATCAGCCAAAGCGAGGTTATCGGCGATACCGTCACCTGGACCCTAACCTGCTCCTCGCCCCAGGGCAAAAGCATCAGCAAGGGCTCCATCACCTACCATGGCGACAGCTTTGCCGGCCGGCTCACGGTACAGGGGCCGGGCATGCCGAACATGACCCAGATCATGCAGGGCAGGCGCACCGGAGCCTGCAAATGACAACTTGATCCCTATGAAATAATTTGATTATCAACGGGAAGAAGTTATACACTAATTTTCTACATTGACAAGACTCCATTAACACAACAGGCCGACAGAAACCTATCCGACCATTGTCCAGGGAGAGCAGAGGCATGAAAAAATTATTTGCATCGTTATTTATTCTCATCATGCTGGCCGGAGCCGGGTATGGCGGCGGCGCATATTGGCTGGGCATGCAAACCGAAGCCCGTTTCAAAAACATGATCGGAGCGCTCCCCCAGTCCCCCTACTTCAGCATCACCATCCCCACCTACCAACGGGGAATCTTCAAATCACACGCCGTAACCGCGATCAAATTCAACCTGCCCCGCCAAAACAACAATAATGATGCCGCGCCGATCCCCGCCGCGCTCCGCCTGAACCTGAGCCACAATATCTGGCACGGGCCGCTGCCCTATGAACAGATGCCGGACGGCACATTTCACCTGACCCCGATGCTGTCCTTTTTCGAAACAACCGTGACCATCCCCGACAACGCCCTCCCCAATATCCCGGAGTTGCTCGAGATCGCCAAACTACTCACCTTCACCGACTATACCACCATCAACCTTGACGGCAGCGGGACCAGCGCCTCGACCATGGCGGCCTGGCAAAAACAGATCGGCAAGGACGACCACCGGGTCGATATTGATTGGCAGGGACTCGCCAGCCACACAAGCTTTACCGCCGACCTTAAAGGAATCCATGGCGCCACCTCCATGCCGGGACTGGCCATCACCGGCGGCCAGGGCATGTTGATTTTCGACAAGCTTGCCGTAACAATGGATACCGACCCCGGGCAAACCGGATTTTCAGTGGGCGACGCCAAGATCAGCCTGGCCAAGCTGGCCTTTGCCGACGAATCAAAGGGCAAGGACACCCAGTTTGAAATGAGCGGCTTGACCGCCACCAGCAACACCCGAGAAAACGGGGCATTCCTCAACCACAGCCAGACCGCCCGCATCAATCAAGTATTATTCAACCACATGAAACACGGGCCGTTCATCTATGAATTCGAGCTCCGCAACCTCGACGCCGCAACCCTGCGGAAACTTTTAGAAAAAACAGAAATGATGCAGCTGCAGGTCATGAACAACCCCGGCCAGGGGGCGGACCCGCAACTACTCGGTGAAATAGTACAGCTGATCCCGGGCCTCATCAAACAGGGGTTGGAACTGGAGCTGAAAAAACTCTCCATCGACACCCGGGACGGCAACTTCAGCGCCAGACTTAAATTACGGATCACCGGCGATACCGCGGCCGCCATGGCCAACCCCATCCTGCTGCTCTCCGCCGTTGAGATCGAGGCGGAAGCTTCCGCCTCCGAATACCTGCTCACCAAGACGATAAAGGGGGTCACCCGCAGCGCCATCCGCAAAAAAAATAAGGCAACCGGCAAGATGATCAACAATCTAGAGCTAGATCGGCAGGCGAGCCGGGAATGCCGCGCCCAACTGGAAGCCCTGCAAAATCGAGGCATCATCGCCCGCGATCAGGACCGCTTCAAGGCGACCGCCACCTACCACGACGGCATCATCAAAATCAACGAAGTGGATTTCCCGCTGCAGAACCTGCTGCAGCTGGCCACTCAATAATAGGCTCAGGCCAGCCCCCGCTCATAATTAAAGGCGGTGGTCTCCGGCAACGGCTTATCAGTCTCGAGGGCGGTCAACACCTGGCTGCCCTTGGCCGTCAACCCGCCGCAATGGCTCAGATCAACAACCACTGCCCCGCAGCCGTAAGCCTGTAATTTGCCGAGACGGCCAAGCAGGGAAAAATCATGCTCGGCCCGGACCTCGGTCAGGCCGTTTACCGACTGCAACCGATAGCCATCCTGGCGATCCGAACGCAGGATGCTGCCGGGCCGCACCCCCCGCACCGGAATCCGGGAAAGAAACAATAACAGAGAGCTGTACACCGTGACCGCCAGCGGCAACCTCGGCGCGACCCCCAGCAAATCCCTTATATTTATCCGATCATCCTCAATATTTGCGGTAAGCTCGGCAAGGCCCAGCTCCTGCCAGGCGAGGGCGGCCTGGCTGTTCATGGCATAACAGCGGAACCCGCCCAGCAGGCTGAGACCGGCCAATCCGTCAAAAAGCGGCAGATGGCCAAGGTTATTGAGGCGAAAAGAGGTGAAACCCTGGCGGACCAGCATCTGGATAACCCCGCGATAATCAAGCCACTCCCCTCCGAACAGCATAGGGGGCAGCTCCCAGACACAACGTTGTTTATGGGCGGCAAAGAGGCGGCCGAATTTTTTCATGGCCTCAATATTTTTCGGATTAAGGGGGAGGACCAGACGATCCACCCGGCTGTTGTCAAGCAAGGCCAAATCACCCGCATCCCGGCCAATCACGGTGAGCGCCGGCCGCTCCACGGCTTGGCCCGGGCCGATCATTGGCAGGGCCGCCAGGGCCGGGGCCGCATTTTTTACCCGAGCCTGGCGCCTCTCGGCCATCAAATCCTGGGGGAGATCCACCTCGGCAAGCTTTTCGGCGCAGGCCTCGCCGCTCAGGGTAAAGGCGATCTTGCCGCCGACCTTGAAGACCTTGTCACCCCGGCGGACGCCGCCCTTGGCCGGCAACCCGACCTTGACAAAATCATCGGGCCGCACCGCTTTCACCTTTTTTTGCTCAAGAAACAACTCCCGCACCGTAAAACCGATACCGGCCTGATCATTCTGGGGCTGCACCCGCAAACGGTCCCCCACATGCAGCCGTTCGCCGGTTTTAAAACCGAAGAGGCCGCCGCCCAGGGAAACCACCTCGCCCAGCAAGTTGCCGATGGTGCCGTGCTGGGCGGAATCTGCAATATTGGTGGGCACATTGCCGGTCAAAAAACCCCGGGTCGGCTGCCGGCCGAAGGAGAGCGCCAGCTGCTCCCCGGCCGCGGCCAGGGCCTTGCCCCGCTCCCGCTCCGGCGCGTCAAGGATCAGGCGATAGGCGGCCACCACCCGCGCCACATACTCGGCGCTCTTCATCCTGCCCTCGATCTTGAGGCTGACCACCCCGGCCTCAACCAGTTTCGGCACAAATTCCAGGGCGGAGAAATCACTGGTGGAAAAATAGTAGCCGGGCTGATTGCCGCTTAGAAACTTCCGGCGGCAGGGCTGGGCGCAACGGCCGCGATTGCCGCTCTGCCCGGAGAGGGCCGAGGAGAAAAGACATTGGCCGGAGATGGAAAAACACAACGCGCCATGGACAAAATGTTCAAGCTCGATGGCGGACTGTTTTCTGATCTCCCGGATCTCCGCCAGGGAAAGCTCCCGGGCGAGCACGGCCCGGCTGAACCCCATTTTCTCAAGCATCTTAACCCCGACCCCGTTGTGCACCGTCATCTGGGTGGAAGCGTGCAGGGGGAGCTGCGGAAAATATTTTTTCGCCAGCCGCCACACCCCGAGATCCTGAATAATGATCCCGTCCGCCTTGATGGCGGCAAGTGCGGCCAGGATATCGATCAGCTTCGGCAACTCCTTTTCCTTGATCAAGGTA
The DNA here is from genome assembly GCA_013349285.1 of Deltaproteobacteria bacterium. GTDB lineage: Bacteria > Desulfobacterota > Desulfobulbia > Desulfobulbales > Desulfurivibrionaceae > DUZU01. Next base: position 23,784 of record DUZU01000003.1, read on the forward strand.
TTAAGGGTGACATAAAGCTGCCGCTGGTGCCCATGGGCATAGGCAACCATCCGCTCCACCTCGTCCAGGCTGAAATTTTTCGCGCGGGCCCTGGCCGAAAAATCTTTTAAGCCGCAATAAACCGCATCGGCCCCGTTTTCCATGGCCGCGAAAAAGACCTCAAGACTGCCCACCGGGGCCAACAGTTCTGTTCGATTAGCTTTATTCTGCATAAAATTGGTTATCCGAAATCAAAAAAACAACAAGCAGGCCCACAGCGCGGCAACATCAGGCCTGCGATTATTTACTACGCGAAATCAGCCAATTAGCCCAACCACATCTACCGACTCGCCCACCGGATGTCCCCCGACATCCCCCGATGTCCACTGACAGACGCCCTCTTCACCACTTAATATCATTTACAAGAGCAAAGAGCTGCAGGCAACAAAACAGCGCAAACTAACATTAAGCAAATGCAAGGAGGAAGATCATGAAAAAAACACTGTTTGCCATCACCATCGGTTGCGCCACCGCCTTAACCACCATGCTGACGGCCCCCACCAGCGCCGGGGCCGCGGGCTTGACCGCACCGACCCAACAGATCACGATTCAGGGCAAAAAGCCGGCCCGTTTCAACCATGGCACCCATACCGCCTTGGGCCTTGAATGCGGCGCCTGCCATCACGACCAGGAGCATCAGCCCCGCAACGCCGAGGCCATTGGCGCCATGGCCCCGGAGCAACTCAAATGCGCCGGCTGCCACAATAAAGATTTTAAAAACAGCAAGCTGCAGAAACCGAGCCAGATTTTCCACGCCAAGTGCAAGGAATGCCATAACGCAGGCTACAACGACAAAAAAGGGCCGACCAAGTGCGCGGGCTGCCACCTCGCCAAGGGCAAACAGGCCATCGAAGGCTGCTAACCTCCCCTTGCGCCGCCTCAGGTACCAACGGCAACTCTTGCCCGCCGTAAAATGGGCAAGAGTTGCTGTTCCAACAGATACTGCTGGCGCAACAGGGAAGCGCCGCTCTTTTCCAGCTCGGCCAGCGGCCCGCCAAAACAGGCCTCTCTGATCCGGCGACAGTTGTAATTAAGACAAAACATCGGCTTAAAAAGCAAAATACATCCCCGCGCCCCGATAAAACAACACTCAACCCCATCGGCGTGTTGCGGCGCCACCTCAATCCCGGCGGCCAGGTTGAGCACCAGCTGGACCACGTCGTTTTCCCCGGCCATGAAAGCGCTGCAACAACCGCCGCCATTGTTGCCGGCGCAGGCGGCACAGAGCTTCCCCAGCTGCAGCGCGGCCATTACCTTAACCAGTTGCGCCTGCAACTGGTTAAGCTTGCTGAATTCAGTGGCGAAGTTAGGGTCCAGGGCCAACTCTTCCCGGATTTGCCCATAGATACGCCCAGCCATGGCGATCTTGTCATGAATTGTGCCGCCGTAGAGATCATCAAAAAAAGAAGGTAGGGTCATCATGGCACCTGAGGCGGAGCCAGTGCCGCCACTGCGGCTGTCCCCTGATCATTATCGAGAATAAAAATTGTGGATGACTATCTTTTGCCGCGCCGTTTAGCCCTGACCTTTTCCAGACAGTCCGGACAGATGCCGTGGGAGAATTTCGCGTCGGTCCGTTGGGAAATATAGGTTTCAATATCTTTCCAGTCCGCCGGGTCGGCACGATCGGCGCTCTGTTGCCTTACCTTCTTGCACTCCATGCAGATCGGCACCAGTCCCTGAATGGTCTGCTGGATCTCGTCGATCATCCGGGCGTGGAGGCCGATGCCCAACGAGACGAAAATCGCCCCGAGCAAAAAAATCAGGCTCACCGCAAAAACGCCGACACTGGCCTGGCCGAGGAGCACATTATAGGCCACGCCGACATAGCCCACCGAAAAGAAAACCATCAATAAGCGATTAACATGCAGCGACCAGACCACGTAACGCTTGCTGCGCTCGGCAATAAGCGGGGTAGCCCGAAAAAGCCCCTGCATCTTAAGGATACTGACGCCGATAATAACCGCCCCGGCAAAAATCAGCAGCACACCCAGCTGGGCATGCCACTCCAGAGTCTGCCAACCCATAACCAACCTCTTCCCATAAAATATTACCCCCTACCAACTAAGGGGCTTGACCAGAATATCCTTGACCTGCAGCGCGAAAAGCTTGTTGGACGATTGCGGGGCGATGAGGGCCACGGTATCGGCGCCCCGGCCGGTACCGGCCACGGTCAACACATCGTCCGGGGTAATCAGGCCGCTGTCCGCCGCCATCATCGCGATCTCGACGCAAACCTTGACCCCCTGCCCGAACAGACGCAGGGTATTGGCCACCAGATCCTGCTGGGAATATTCCTGCTTGGCGCGGATGGCGGTGCCGATGTTGCGAAAGGGCATGGTACCGGTATGCACCTTTGCCCCCAGGGACTCGAGCGCCGACCTGGTTTCCGGGGACATTTCCACCTGGCCCGGCTCCTTAAAGCCAACGTTATGGGTGACCACCACCAGCCGCACATCTTTGCCCTGCAGCAGCCTGGCCGCGGCAAGGCCGGTATCGCCATGGGTTGACGCCACTACCACCTGCTTGAGCTGATAACGATCCAAGCCCTCCATCATCACGGCCAGGGCCTGTTCGGTGTTAATTTTCCCAGGTTTTTCAAACATATCCCTACCCCCCAATCGCACCTGACAACCGCATACATTCAAGCTTGGTATTATATCATGTAATAAATAAACGCGCCGTAGCCATTAACATAAAAAATACTCCCCCGCCAAAACCGACTAAAGCCTGAGCAATGACGACTTGCGCTTTCCCCGCTCTTTTGGCATCATAAAGATCTCAAGCCTACGACCTTTATAAAAAATCATCCATCACGGTGCAGAATATCCCATGGCAACCCTTGACCGAAACTCACAACTTTGCCCCAACTGCCGCAAACTGATAAGCCGCGACGAACCGCATTGCCCCTACTGCAAGCTCAAGGCCCCTGGTTCCTGGTGGAAAAACAACCTGATGATCGGCAACCTTCATGATCCCGACCAGGTGATCAAATTGATCATCGGCGTAAACATTGTCATGTTCATCCTCACCCTGCTGCTCAATCCCCGGGGCACCCAAATGGCCATCGACCCCTTCAGCTTCCTCTCCCCCGACAACCGGAGCCTGCTGCTGATCGGCGCCACCGGCACCATTCCCATCGACAGCCTGGGCCGCTGGTGGTCGCTGATTTCCGCCAATTTTCTCCACGGCAGCCTGCTCCATATCATCTTCAACATGATCGCCCTGCGCCAAATCGCGCCCCTGGTGATTGCCGAATACGGCATGCCCAGGATGTTCACCATCTACCTGGTCGGCGGCATGGGCGGTTTTCTGCTCTCCTATCTGGCCGGGGTTCGATTCACCATCGGCGCCTCCGCCTCGGTCTGCGCCCTGATCGGCGCCGCCCTCTACTACGGCAAAAGCCGCGGCGGCCACTACGGCGAAATGATCTTTAAACAGATCGGCGGCTGGGCCATCGGCCTGTTTGTCTTTGGAATGCTGGTGCCGGGCATCAACAACTGGGGCCATGGCGGCGGCATGGCGGCAGGGGCGCTCATCGGCCTGCTCATGGGCTACAAGGAGCGCAGCCGAGAAAAACTCAACCATAAAATCATCGGGGCGATCTGCGTCGCTGCATCCGCCATCACCCTCGTCCTGGCCACCGGCACCGCCTTTTATTATCGTTTTTTTTAAACAGCCACCCCGGCCATTTCCCCGGCATCCCAACTACGCTTTCCCACGCCTTTTTTCTATGATTTGACAAAAAATCAGCCTTATGCCTATGATGGTTAAGGGGATCGCCTTCATCGTGGGATAAATGACCAATGCAATCTTTTTTGCTCGAAAATATCGAAGCTTTTTTCAACCTGTTGATGGCGGGATTATTCCTCTATTGGTACTGCAACGATAACTATGAAAAACTGCACAAAAATAAATGGGTGCTGACCGGCTTCATCCTCTGGACCACCTTGGCCGGCAACTCCTTCTACGGCTCCCAGCTAAAGGCGAAAAATTACCAAATCCCCAACATTGAGGAAACCGAGACAAGTTTTGCCGGCAAAGGGCAGTTCACCTGGGATGACACCATCCATAAATCCCGCGACGGCTATGCCATCTTGATTCCCAAGGGCTTTACCTATGTGCCGGAGAACCATGGCCCCATCTCCCTGATCGCCAAACGGCAATCCTCCCGCGACACCCAATACTCCATCACTGTCTCCAGAATTCAAGCAACCGGTTATCTGCAAAACACCGTAAAACAAGTCGCCGAGAACCTAAAAACAAAACACCACCAATTTACCCATCACATCTCCGGCCGGGATTGCGACCTTAAACTCACCTATACCTTCGAGGACCTCAACGGCCAAAACAATGGGGTGATGCGATTTCTCAAAAAAGGTGATTTTCTATATAACGTCTCGGCAATTGCCAAAACTTTTAGAAAAGGCGATAATGCCGAACTCATTGAACTCGAACAGATCGCCGACTCCTTGGTCGTCCTGTAACAAGCGTGCCCATTTTCAGGTAAGCCCACCAGATGATCATCGCCGCGAGGCTTACCATCTCTCCCCCTCCCACTCGTGACAAGATCGATTAACAAGGCGACCTGCCGTGGCCTTGCCCAATCCCGAAAAATGACCCTGTTTTCGATCTCCCCTCAATCAAATCCGCCCCTCCATTTTTTTTCAGCCCCAACCGATATCAACCCAAGGCTTTTGTCAGGAAGCTCTTGCCTATAAAAACTTCGGGGTAAATTGCTAACATCCTTCATAGATTTATAGTAAAATAATAAAGATAAGGGCGGCGCCGGGACCGCATCGGTAGATGACGAACCTCCCCCTGCGGCCCGGAGCCAATCAACATTTTTTTTACGATAATCTTTTCTCTCAAAGGTGTTGCCCGTGCAACCAGCTAAACCCAGACATGATTATCTTTCCGGCCTCCGCAAGAAATTTTTCTTCTGGTTTCTGACCCTTTCCCTGATTCCCCTCAGCCTGGTCAGCACCATCAGTTATCTATCATCCAAAGACACCCTGATCGTCGACGCGACAAAACATCTTTCCGCCGCCATGGAACTCAAAAAAGAGTTTATCGAGGCTTTTTTCGCCGAACGAATAAGCGATTTGGAGCTTCAGGCCCAGCTCGCCACCAACACCGACCTGCTTTCCAAATTAATAACGCTTCACAACTCCCTTGCCCTCACTGGTAAAAATTTTGTTCAGCACCCGCGCTGGCAGGCCTTGACCGACCCCTTTCAGGCCGACATTCAAAAATTCACCTCGCTGTACGGCTATCACGATTTTTTATTGCTGGACCCGGCAGGCAATATCCTATACAGCGTCATGGCCGGCGATGATCTGGGCCGTAATATTTTTTCCGGGCAATTTGCCGGCAACCTTTTCAGTCATGCCTGTCGCCAAGCCCTGCAATCAGGGGAAATCATCTTCTCGGATCTGGAACATTTCGATAGCTCCGGAGATGAGCTGGACAGTTTTATCGTCAAAACCATCAAGGACAAACATGGCAAAACCCTGGGGCTGATCGCTCTACAAATCCCCATGGAACAAATTGATCAACTCATGCAGAATCGGGTCGGCATGGGCCGGACCGGCGAAACCTTTCTCATCGGCAACGACCTGATCATGCGCTCTGACTCCTGGAAAGAAAACGGCGGCACCGCCCTTAAAACCAGGGTGGAGACGGATCTGGTCAACAGCTGGCTGCACCAACACGGCTCAGTTGAAAGCGACACAAAAGACCATTCTCACCATGCGGCAATCCAATATCCCAATCACCGGGGGATCAAGGTCTTCGGCGTAATTGAAGAACTGACAACCCTTGAAAAATTCGATATCCACTGGGCGGTGGTGGCGGAGGTGACGGCGGAGGAAACCCTGGCTCTGGTTAACCGGCTTCGCTTGATTACGATCCTGCTTTTGGCCGGAACCGCAATCTGTGTCGGGCTGGCCTCGATCTTCATCGCCGGAGGGATAGTGGCCCCGATCAAAGATCTTACTCAATGGGCCAGGCTTATCGCCGAGGGAAATCTGACCCCCAAGGAAGGCGCCATACTCGACAACGAGATCGGCGAACTCCAATCAAGTTTTCAACAAATGGTCATCTCGGTTCAGGGCATAACCGAGGTCTGCGAATCCATCGCGATTGGCGATTTCACAAAACCGATCCCGATCAGGGGCGAAAATGACAGCCTGGGCCAGGCGGTAACCCAGATGCAAAAAAATCTGCGGGAGGTGGTCCGCCAGGCCGAGGCAATCGCCCAAGGCGATTTTTCGGTCCAGATTACCCCCTGGTCGGCGGATGACCAGTTGGGTGCCGCCCTGTTGCAGATGACCATCCAACTCCGTGACATGGAAAAGACCAATCGCGAGTCCCTGGCCAATGCCAACCGGTTGACCGAGCATCTCGACAATCTGCCGACCCCGGTTTTGTCGGTTAATAAAAATTTCAGAATAAACTACATCAACAACGCCGGAGCCGGCCTTGCCGGCATGGCCCAAAACGAATGCATCGGCAAATATTGCTACAACCTTTTCCCCAATGGCCATTGCCGAACCAAAGAATGCAGGGTGGCCATGGCCATGCGCAACAAAAGCATTGAAACTGCGGAAACCATGATTTACCAAGATGGATACAATTTGCCGATTCGCTATACCGGCTCCCCGGTTTTCAATGAGAAAGACGAGGTAGTCGGCGCCCTGGAATACCTTATCGACATCAGCGAGACGAAAACCGCTCTGCAGGCCATTGAAACAGAGAGCTGGATCCAGGCCGGGGTCGCCTTGGTCAATGACCGCTTACGCGGAGAACAGCAACTGGCCAAGCTCTGCCATAACCTGTTGAGCGCTTTGGCCCAGCGGCTGGATATCCCCATGGCGGCCATCTATGTCGCGGAAGAAGACAGCCTCAACCTTTTGGCGAGCTACTCATCCTCGGCAAACAATACCCACCGCGAACGGTTCGCGGCGGGTGAAGGTATAATCGGCCAAGTCGCCCGGGAAAAACAACTACTGGTCATCGACGAAATTCCCAAAGAGAGTATTCGGCTGGTTTCAGGCATGCTGGAGGCTGCCCCCAGGCAACTGGTGGCATTGCCGCTTATCTTTGAAGAGCAGATCAAAGGGGTAATCGAACTGGGCGCCTTCAACCCCTTAAATGAGAAAAAATTCGCCTTTTTAGAGCGGATCGCCTCCCACATCGCCATTGCCATCAACTCCTCCCAATCCAGGGCAAAACTGACCACTCTGCTCAAAAAAACCCAACAGCAGGCGATGGAACTCCAAAACCAGCAGGAAGAGCTGCGGGTGACCAACGAAGAACTCGAGGCCCAAACCCAGTCGCTTAAAGAGCGGGAGGCCCAGCTCCAGAGTCAGCACGAAGAACTGATGGTGGTCAATGAAGAGCTTGAGGAAAAAACCAACTCGCTGGAAGAGCAACGCCATGACATTGAGAAAAAAAACCAGGATCTGGAACACGCCCGCCTCGACCTGGAAAGAAAGGCTGAAGAGCTGACCCTGGCCAGCAAATATAAATCGGAATTTTTGGCCAACATGTCCCATGAGCTACGGACCCCGCTCAACAGTCTGCTGCTGTTATCCAACAATCTGGCCCAGAACAAGGATGGCAATCTCAACGAAGATCAGGTTGAGTCCGCCGAAATCATGTACAACAGCGGCAATGACCTCCTGGAATTAATCAATGAAATCCTGGACCTTTCCAAAATCGAGGCCGGCCGGGTCGAACTTAATGTCGCCGACCTCGCCCTGACGGAGTTGGCAGACCACCTGCGGGACAACTTCCAACCCCTCAGCACGGATAAGGGGCTTAAATTTTCGATTAACATTGATCCCCAGGCCCCGGCCACCATCCGCACCGACCGGCAACGACTGGAACAGGTTTTACGCAATTTAATATCCAATGCCGTCAAGTTTACCGACCAGGGCAAGGTGACGGTCGCCATCCGCCCCTTGACCGCGGCCGAGCAATTGCCCCCCGGTAATCCGGCAATCGGCTCGACCCTGGTTGTTGCGATCAGCGATACCGGCATCGGCATCCCGGCGGAAAAACAGAAGATCATTTTCGAGGCCTTTCATCAGGTGGACGGCTCCACTTCCAGAAAATACGGAGGCACCGGCCTTGGCCTCTCCATCTCAAAAAATCTGATTACCTTGCTGGAAGGAGAGCTTACGCTTGTCAGCACGCCCAACCAGGGCTCAACCTTTACCCTTTACCTGCCCTATGCGGTCACCGCGGCCAAGAGCTCCGGACCAGCCGCCGCGGCCTCCCCGGCGAAACCGGCCTCACCCCCTCTCGCCGTCCGCCGCCCGATGCCGCAAGCCGCCATTGCCGATGACCGGGACAACATCGGGGAAGGGGATAAAACCCTCCTCATCATTGAAGATGATCCCAACTTTGCCAAAACCTTGGTCAAACAAGGCCATGAAAAGGGCTTCAAGTGCCTGGCCTCGCCCAATGGCCACAATGGCCTGATCCTGGCCGAACAATTTAGACCCAGCGCCGTTATCCTCGACATCAACCTGCCGGACCTCACCGGCTGGGAAGTCCTGGACGCCCTGAAAAAAAATCCGACCCTGCGCCACATTCCGGTCCACATGATGTCGGTGGAAGAAAAAACATTAGACGCCTATAAGAAAGGGGCGGTGGGCTACCTGCATAAACCGGTGAGCCAAAAAGATCTGCACGCGGCCTTTGATCGGCTGGAACATGTCATTGCCAAAGAAATCCGGGAGCTGCTGGTGGTGGAGGACGACATGATCCTCCGCCGGGAAATCGTCAAACTGGTGGGCAACGGCGACGTCAAAACCACCGCCTTAGCCACCGGCGCCGAAGTAATCCAGGCCCTGAAAGCATCCCGCTTCGACTGTATGATTCTCGATATCGGCCTGCCGGACATGAGCGGTTTTGAACTTCTGGACAGACTCGAACATGAACAGGATGTCGAGATCCCGCCGGTGATCATTTACACCGGCCGGGAATTAACCCGCGAGGAGCATGAAAGTCTTTATCACTACACCGACTCGATTATCATCAAGGGGGTCAAGTCGGTGGAACGCCTCCTCGACGAGACCTCCCTCTTTCTCCATCGGGCCGTTGACCGGCTGCCGGCCGACAGTCGGAAGATGATCGCCAATCTCTATGAACAGGATGCGATGTTTGCCGACAAGAAGCTGCTGGTGGTTGACGATGATATGCGCAACGCCTTTGCCCTTTCCAAAATTCTTTCCGATAAAAAAATGGAGATCCTGATCGCCAATAACGGCGTCAAGGCCCTGGAGATGTTGGCGGAACATCAAGATATCGATCTGGTGCTCATGGATATCATGATGCCGGAGATGGATGGCTACGAAACCATGGCCAAAATCCGGAGCCAGGAAAAGTTCTGGAATCTGCCGATCATCGCCCTTACCGCCAAGGCCATGCCCGAGGACAAGGCCAAGTGTCTGGCCGCCGGCGCCAACGATTATCTGGCCAAACCGGTTGAAGAAGCCCGGCTGCTGTCCATGATGCGGATCTGGTTATACCGTTAACCAAAAGGACTCGTCTTTTGAGAGATACCAATATTGAGGACATCGAGCTCGAACTGCTGCTGGAAGGTATTTTCCAGCGCTACGGCTATGATTTTCGCCACTATTCGCGGGCCTCGATCAAGCGACGGGTCAAGCACTTCATGGCAAAATCAGGCCAGGGCAAAATTTCAGAGGTGACCACCCTTGCCCTCCACGATTCTAATTTTTTCCAACAGCTGGTCGAGGATTTCTCGGTGCCGGTCACCGAGATGTTCCGGGATCCCGATGTTTATCAAGCCTTGCGGGAAAAGGTTCTTCCGAGGCTGGCGACCTATCCTTTTATCAAAATCTGGCATGCCGGTTGCGCCAGCGGCGAGGAGGTTTATTCCCTGGCGATTTTGTTGAAGGAGGAGGGGCTCTATGAGCGGACCACCATCTATGCCACCGATTTTAACGAGATCGTCCTGGCCAAAGCCAAACAGGGCATCTACCCCCTGGCCGACGTGAAAAGAAATATTGAAAATTACCGGCGGGCGGGGGGCAAAGGCTCCTTGGCGGAATACTTTGACGCCCTTTACGATTCGATCATCATGAGCAAAACCATTAAAAAAAATATCACCTTTGCCCGGCACAACCTGGCCATCGACCAGGTGTTCGGCGAGATGAACCTCATCCTCTGCCGAAATGTGCTGATCTATTTCGACAAAATGCTTCAGGAGCGAGTTCTGCACCTGTTTAACGACAGCATTATCCGGGGGGGCTTCCTCTGCCTGGGCAAAAAGGAATCTCTCCAATTCTTTGAGATCTACGAGCATTACAAAGATATTGATAGCTCAAGTAAGATTTATCAAAAAAAGCAGCGCGAACAACCAGGGTCAGCGCCGCTGTAACAGATTATGCGGCTGTGATTAATTATAAAACAACTGCCCATAACGGGCCGAGACCGGTACAGATAACAAATTATGGTTAAACCAAAAGTTAAAATTTTAATCGTCGATGACCGGCCGGAAAATATCCACGCGATGAAGGTCGTCTTGCAGCCATTGACGGAAGCCCAAATATTTACGGCCCAATCCGGCAATGCGGCCCTGAGCCTGATGACGGAACACGACTTTGCCGTGGTGCTGATGGATGTGCAGATGCCGGAAATGGACGGCTTTGAAACCGCCGACCTGATGCAGCACCACCAAGCCACCCGCAACGTGCCCATTATTTTCGTCACCGCCATCAACAAAGATGAAGAACATGTTTTTAAAGGCTACGAAAGCGGCGCGGTCGACTATATCTTCAAGCCCTTTAACCCCGACATCCTGCTCAGCAAGGTCCAGGTTTTCATCAACCTCTATTCGCAACGGATGTTATGCGAACAGATGCAAAAAGAAATCCACAAGATGAAAAATATCGAAGCCCTGGGAATCCTGGCCGGCGGCATCGCCCACGACTTCAACAACCTGATGACCACTATTTTCAGCAACATCGAGCTGGCTCGAATGAAGAGTTTTCCCGGCAGCGAGGTATATGCCAGACTAACCGACTCCCTGAAGGCCACCGACAAGGTCAAGGAGTTGACCAGACAACTTCTCACCTTTTCCAAAGGAGGCAATCCCAACAAAGAAGAAGTCGACCTCGTTGATCTGCTTAGCGAAACCAGCTCGTTGCTGCTGAAGGCAACCGACATTAAGACCAAAATAGAATGCCCCAGCCGCCCGCGGCCGATCATGGTTGACAAATCGCAGCTGGCCCAGGTTTTCACAAACATAATCGAAAATGCCAGAGAAGCGATGCCCGGCGACGGCCACTTGACCATCAGCGCTTGCGAACTCACCCTTAAAAATGACGATACCCTCCCCTTGACCGACAACGGCGAGTACCTGAAAATCACCATTGCCGATGACGGGCCCGGCATGGAGGAGACGGTATTAGCCCACATCTTCGATCCATATTTTTCAACTAAAGACAAGAGTTCGGTCAAGGGACAGGGCCTGGGGCTGACCATTGCCCACTCCATCATTAAAAAACATAAAGGCTATATCCAGGCCGAATCACGACCCGGCCAAGGCACTACTTTTACGATCTACCTGCCGATGCAGCCGGAGAAGGAGTCCTCCCCCCAAGAAGAGGCGGCGCAGATCCCTTCCCCAAGCAATGAGCCGAAATCAAAAAGGATTCTGGTGGTCGATGATGACACCATGGTCGCAACCATGGTCTGCGAAATGCTGGAATGCCTCGGCTACAAGGCCGAAACCACCAAAAGCGGCCGGGAAGCCCTGCAACTGTACGCCGAGGCCATGGCGGCCGACAATCGGTTTGGCGGGGTTATCCTCGACCTCACCCTGCCCGGCGAGGACAGCGGAGAAAAAGTTCTCACAAAACTGCTCGAGATCGACCCGCGGGCAAAAGCCATTGTTTCCAGCGGCCATTCGGAAAGCCCGGTCATGATCAACTACCCGGATTACGGGTTTGTCGGGGCGATCAACAAACCATTCAGGCTGGCCGACCTTGATGAAAAATTAAAAAAAGTCCTTTAACACGAGCCCGGCTGAACCGATGAACGATTTCGTAAAATATCAAGCAATCGCCATAGGCGCGTCCGCCGGCGGCCTGGCCGCCCTGGCGGAAATCTTTGCGGCCTTGCCCGAAAATTTCCCCCTGCCCATCCTGGTTGCCCAACATCTGCACTTCAATCAGGATGATGGTTATTTAAAATACTTTGCCAACCGCACGCTGCTGCCGGTAAAGGACGCGGACGACAAAGAGCGGATCAAGCGGGGCCATATCTACTTTGCCCCTCCCAACTATCATCTCCTCGTGGAAAAAGATCAAACTCTGTCGTTGTCCGTTGATCCCCGGGTAAAATATTCCCGGCCGTCCATCGATGTGCTGTTTGAAAGTGCCGCCGATATTTTTTCATCGCTGCTGATCGGCATCGTCCTGACCGGGGCTAACGATGACGGGGCCATGGGCCTAAAGGCCATCAAAGAGCGCGGCGGCCTCGCCATTGTCCAGGCGCCGGCCACCGCAGAGGTTGACTGCATGCCCCGGTCCGCCATCGCCACGGGGGCGGTTGACCATATTCTGCCCCTAACCGAGATCGGCCCCTTTTTATGCGCATTGGTTACCCCCAAGGACTAAGACGCCAGCTGCCCCGGCCGCGGGTCTGACGAGAGGGCATCACTGAGGATAATTTCCCCCTTTTTTTAATCTTATTCCGGCTAAAGCCGCTCCCGCCGGACTTTACATTAGCTGGCCGCAGATGAGCGGCAGTCAACTTTTAAAAAATATTAGCGCTGGAAAGTTCAATCTGCAGTACCCTGTCTCGGCCAAATCAGCTTCAACCCGCAAAACAGGGGCGGATAACTTATCGCAGAAAAAATTTTCTGTTGATCCACTCTTAACAAATTCGCAAGTTCGCAGACTAAGGAGAATATTATATCATCCGAGATATGTAAAAAATGCGGGGAATGCTGTAAAAATTATCCCTTTATCGAATTAACCGCCGGTGAAATCAAGTTGCTGGAACTGGCAACAGGACTACCTTTTAAGATGTTTACAAACTCAAACGGCAAAAAAGTGGCCGGATATTTTTTGCAATTTCAAAAAAACGGCGCATGTTTTTTCTTAACCGATCATAATGACGGCTATTCATGTCGCGTATATGAAGCAAGGCCGGGAATCTGTAAAAAATATCCATCCCAAGCCAAAGAGAAAAAATCCTGTGATGCCAACCGGGCGCAATTTATTGCGGGCTGATAACATAGAAAGGACCTCCCCTTGGATCTGATAATCAGCAACCTGCAAATCCCCATTGAACAAGACAGGCTGGATCAATACCTCCTTGCCGCCGCCCAAAAGATGGAGACAGACCCGAGCAAGATCTCCATCGCCAAGATCATCAGCAAAGCACTGGACCTTAAAAACCAGGAACAATTTTACTACAAAATCACCCTGGTGGTCACCGTGGCCGACAGCTTCCGCAACCGGCAAAAATACCAGGTTTACGAGCAAGCGCCACCCAACAGCCTTACCGCTACGCCGGCCAAGCAAAGGCCGATCATTGTCGGCTTCGGCCCGGCCGGCCTGTTTGCCGCCCTTGAACTTATTGATGCCGGGCTTAAGCCCATCATCTTTGAGCGGGGGAAAAAGATTGAAGAACGCACGGTTGACGTAGAAAGGTTTATCAAGGAAAGAGATCTGAACCCGGAATCAAATATCCAGTTCGGTGAAGGCGGGGCCGGTTCATACTCGGACGGCAAGCTTTTTTCCCGGCGCAACAGCAATACCGGCTATGTGAACCGGGTGCTGCAAACCTTTATCAAATTCGGGGCGCCGCCGGAAATCGAATACATCGGCAAGCCCCACCTGGGCACCGATGTGCTCTGCACCATCGTCCGCAACATGAGGCTCTACATCTTGGCGCGGGGCGGCGAGATAAACTACAACGCCAAGATGACCGATCTGCTGATCGCCGACAGCAGGGCCGTCGGCATTGTCATCAATGGCGAGCAGGAATATCTCGCATCGATGATCTATATCGCCCTGGGCCATTCGGCGCGGGACACCTTTGCGATGCTCCATGCCAAGGGGGTGGCCATCGAGCAGCGGCCGATCTCGGTGGGGGTGCGCATCGAGCATCCGGCCACCACGATCAACCTGATGCGCTATGGCAAAAAATACGTGGATTATCCAGGGTTGGGCGCAGCCACCTACTCGCTGAACCACACCAACCGCCAGATCAAACGTGGGGTTTACACCTTCTGCATGTGCCCGGGCGGCGAGGTGGTCAATGCCTCCTCCGAGCCCGGCCATCTGGTCTTAAACGGGATGAGCTACTCCCAGCGGTCATCCCCCTTTTCCAATGCGGCGCTAGCGGTAACCTGCCGGGGCGATGACTATGATTCCCTCAGCCCCCTGGCCGGCATCGAGTTCCAGAAAGAGATCGAGCAAAAGGCCTTTCAGGCGGGGGGCGGCAACTGGCAGGTGCCGGCCCAGAACCTGATGGATTTTTTAGGCGAAAAAAATTGCGCGGCTCTGCCGGAAAACTCCTATCAGATGGGGGTGCACCCGGCGGATATCAAGGATATCTTCCCTGAATTTGTGATCGACGAGCTGGTGGCCGCCTTTAATAAATGGAAAGATGAGGTGCCGTTGTTTATCTCCAACCAGGCGATCCTGCTCGGCCCGGAAACGAGAACCTCCTCCCCGCTCCGCATCATCCGCAATGAAAGGTATGAATCGATAAACATCAAAGGCTTGTATCCCATCGGCGAAGGTTCGGGCTATACCGGCGGCATAACCAGTTCGGCCGCGGACGCGCTCAAGGCGGTCGCAACCCACCTGCGGCGAGAATAGCCCGGCCCGGCTCCGGCCCGAAATGAGTCGCCAAAACACCTAACCTTCATCAACCTTACCCCGATTCCATCTAACCCAGATTAAGGTTGACGATTACCTGTCGCTAAATATGATATTTTTCAATGCAATATATTGACAGGATTTCTCTCCAGATTTTCCCGGACCAGCCGATATGCAGAAGGAGGCCCATTACTTTTAACGGTTGCCTCTTTATTGTTATTGCGCCTGGTTTTAGTTTTGGGGGAGGGTCAGCCTGAAGAGCTAACAAAAAAACGCCTTACCTAACCGCCCTCAAAACCACGTAAATCCAAGACGTTAAGACGAGCCAGAAGATATTACAACAATTATTCCGCCCCACGTTATTGTTGAAATATCTTCACCGGCGGAGTATAGGCAATACGCAAACGCAAATTTTGCATTTGGTAATTATATGGTTCAGAACCGGCCAAGAGTTAACCTTGCCCTCCGGCAAGCATTGACGAAACACCCCTCGGAAAACCAGGGGCAATCACCCCTGCCCTTTTTCATTGTCTTTTCTTCATTTACGGACCAGGCATGAGCAAAAACGATAACAACCCGAGCAAGGACGAGTTCCCCTGCCAACGCCAGGATCAAGCCACCCCTGGCCGTCCGCCGGTTACACCTGAAAATACCACCGCACCAACCCCGGCGGAAGCAGAAGCAAACCGCGAGCCTGAAATTGACGCCGCCGGTTCTGATTTGCCGTTTACGCCAACCTGCCCCTCGATCTACGATGAACACCTGACCGACAACTTCCAGCGTTCGCGTATGCCACGCGCCCCCCATTGGACCGTGGCCTGGTCCGACCTGATGATGACGATGTTCATCTTATTCGTTGTTCTCTATGTTTATCAGTCGGCCCAACGAGAGGTGACTTTTCTGGGGGGCCAGGGGATCGATAGCGAAATGGGATCCTCCCGGGGCAGCGGCGATCTGGGCAGTGGGTTCCTTGGCAAGGGCGGCGGCAGCTTTGCCCAGGATGCCGGCGCCAATCCGTCGATTGCCAAGGTTTACGATCTGGGCAAGCTGGCCATGCAGGAAGACTTCGCAGAGGTTGCCTCGATTGATCTCGTTGCGGACAAAGCGGTACGGATCATACTGACCGGCGACCTGCTTTTCAACCTGGGCAAGGCCGACCTGAAACCAACCGCGAAAAAATCTCTGCAAAAAATCGCCACCCTGTTACGGCAGAACCCTTATCCGATTACGGTGGTCGGCCACACCGACAACACCCCCATTCACACCGATGAATTCCCCACCAACTGGGAGCTGTCGGTGATCAGGGCCACGGTGGTGACCCGCTATCTTACCGAGCAAATGCAGTTACCGGCTTCACGGTTCACCATCAGCGGCAGGGCCTTTCTCGAACCGGTGCGCCCCAACAATTCAGCGGCCGACAAAGCAGCCAATCGAAGGGTGGAAATCATCATCAGCAAAGAACCCCTGCCGGCTTTGTCCGACGGCATCTTTATAAAACAACAAGGATAATCGCCCATGAAACCAAAAACCTCTGCCGGTCTGCTCATCTGTGTCATCATATTCTTATTGGGATTTTCACTGCACGGCAACATCGGCATGTACTTCAACCTCGCCGGCCTGCTGATCGTGGTGGGCGGAACCGCCGGGGCGACCATGATCGGTTATCCCCTTGAACGACTGCTGATTGTCTACAAGGTGCTCACCACCACCTACCGCTCCTCGGTCAAATCCCCAGAGGACATTGTCGAAATCCTGGTGGACCTCTCGGTCAAGTCACGCTACAAGGGCATCCTCTCCCTGCAGGAAGACGGTGAAGAAACATCCATTCTCTTCCTGCGCCGGGCGTTGGGGTTTCTGGTGGACGGGTTACCGGCCGCGCATATCCGCGACATCCTCAATACCGAGATGTATTTCTTTAAAATGAGGCGCGAGGAGTCGGAACGGGTACTGCGCACCATCGCCCATATGCTGCCTTCTTTCGGCCTAATCGGCAGCGTTGTCGGCTTGATCGGCATGCTGGCCGGAGTCGGCAACACGACCACCATCCTGGCCACGGTGCCCATCGCCCTCACCTCGACCCTGTACGGGGTGGTTTTCTCCAATTTCTTTTTTATGCCCTTTGCCACCCTGATCCGCGAGCGGACCGAACAGGAACTCATCCTTAAAAAGATCATTATGGAAGGGATCCTGGCCATCGAGCAGGAGGCGGACCCCCGCTATATTGAGAGGCGCCTAAAAGCCTTTCTCACCCCGTCATCCCGCCAGATCCAGCTCATCTCGCTGAAACGGATCCAAGAACGCTTCAAGATCAAACCGAGCTCGGAAAACTTTGCGCCGAGACCGACCCCGGCTGATTACGACGACAGGGCAATGGTCCCCAACCTGGGGGCCTTGATGACCAATCCATCCGAACCCCGGCATTAATATCGACCCGGGGCCAACCCACCCCTCAACCCAGAGATAGTTTGCTTGGGGGGCGGGCCTAAATTTTCATCATCGGCAAGGGACTAAAGGGATGTCGCCTCATCCGTTGCAGCGTAAGTTCGCCCAGCCGCTTATGAAATCCATTGTTTGGAAAAAAAGTAAGCACATTGCGCACAAAGGTCTGTTGCAACTTAAACTTCAATACCCCCATCGAGATATCAACCCAGTCGGCTTTCCGAAAAGGCTCAACCAGCCAATCAGAATTTTTTGGGTATGCTGTAAGCTTGTGATGGTTATCAATCATGGCTTCAATTTCCGCTACCATTTCCGGACGACCGGAGCGCATTAGATATTCACGGGCAAGATTTTTTGACGGCTCAAGATAATCGAATGACCTTGCCGTCCAGATACCTAAATCATGGAATGCCGCGGAAATGCCGATTTTTTCTTCATTTATTCGCTTCGCGCCCGACAAGCCATAACAAAAATTATATACCCGATAGCAATGATTGCGGTACGCGATGTAGTCAGCTCCCAGGTCAGATCGCCAATCATCGAGAATATGGTCAATAACGGGAATGTGCGCTTGTAGTTTCATGCCCTTCCCTCGGCCAGAGTTGTTGCTACGCGGAACCGGCTAATATTTTCTATAACCACAATCCGCATAGTACAATTTGGCTTAGTTTTGTATAATCGGAAAAAAGATTATTAAGATCTTAACATAAAAGATATCCGGGAAATACCAACCCCAAAGTCAATCAAATTAAAGGTCAGGGCAAGTAAAGGAGCAAGAAATGTTTGAATGGATTTTCAGCACCGAGGCATGGCTGGCGCTGGCGACCTTAACCGCGCTGGAGATAGTGCTTGGCATCGATAATATTATTTTCATCTCCATCCTGGTCGGTCGCCTGCCTGATCAGCAAAGAAACTTTGCCCGCACCATAGGCCTCCTGCTCGCCATGGCCTCACGCCTTGTCCTGCTTTTCTCGATCGTCTGGGTGGTCAGCCTGCAAGACCCCTGGTTTTCCGTCCTGGCCATCGCCATTTCCGGCAAAGACCTCATCCTCATCGGCGGCGGACTTTTCTTGCTGGCCAAGGCGACCCACGAGATCCACGCCAGCCTGGAAGGCGCTGAAGAAACAACCATCTCCCAGGCCACCATGAACCTGGGCGCGGTGCTCTTTCAGATCACGGTTCTCGATATAGTCTTCTCCCTGGACTCGGTGATCACCGCAGTCGGCCTGGCCCAGCATATTTCAATAATGGCCATCGCCATTATCGTTTCGGTGATGATCATGTTATTTGCCGCCAAATCCATCTCACTCTTTGTCGACGACCACCCCACCATCAAAATGCTGGCCCTCTCCTTCTTGATCATGGTTGGCTTCACCCTGATTGCCGAAGGCTTTGATGTGCATGTCCCCAAAGGCTACATCTACTTCTCCATGCTCTTTTCCGTTTCCGTCGAAATGCTCAATTTGCGTATGAGGAAGAAAGAAATGGCAAAAGTTGTTTTGCATAAAAAAATGTAAAGTCACCCCAGGGATAATGCTAAGAACAACTCTGCCCCGGGCTTTGCCCTGCCCCAAACCACAGGTCTATTGATTTCAAGTTGACGATTATCCTTAAGCCCAATATGATGGTTACTTAAGCAATAAGTTGATAGGAAGATTCTCCCGATTTGCAGGGAAATATTCCTCACGTTCAATATTTCACAATAAATTGAGTGTTGAGCTTTATCGACTAATTAAAAGTCAAGCCCGGGTTGGTATTTCCATGCATAGTACAACTAATCCAAATAAAATAATATTACTTGTCGATGATGATCAATATCAACTTAACTCAATAGAAAGAATTTTCCTGGATAATGATATCGAAATTATTAAGGCAACCAATGCAAAAGAAGCTTTTTCGTTAGTTAAACTTAATCAAGTTGATTTGATACTGCTTGATATTATGATGCCTGAAATTGATGGATTCCAGGTCTGTCAGGCGCTGAAAATTGACCCCGAGACCGAAGATATACCTATTATATTCCTTACGGCCAAAGATGATGAAGATATAATTGTGAAGGGATTTGAGCTTGGCGCACAGGATTATGTGATCAAGCCCTTTAATTCACATGAATTGTTGGCTCGGGCAAAAACTCATATTGAACTAAAAGAAAAAAGTGAGGAGTTGGGAAAAATAACCCAGGTCCTTGAGGAAAGAGTTGCCGAAAGAACAGCACAGCTGGTTGAGGCAAATAACAGGTTGTTGCATTTAGGAAAAGCAAAAAGCGACTTTATTTCCCTGATTAGCCATGAATTGCGCACTCCACTAAACGCAATGACAATGCTTATTAATTCTTTAAACGATACTGTCCACACAGAAAAGCAGGCACAGTACGTTAAATATTTACAGAATTCCCTGGATAGACTTGTTCATTTTTCTGATTCGGCAATTTTGATAACATCCCTTACTGCTGATATAGACAGTGCAATAACTTATGCGCCGATATTAACCAAGAAACTTATTATCGAATGTTTTGAAAAAATAAAAAAAAGATCAGAAAGTAAAGGCATTCAGCTGGTTAGTGAACTTCAGTCAGATGAGTTACAGATCGTAGGCGATGCATCACTAATCAAAAGATGTCTATTGATTATACTTGAAAATGCAATAACATATTCTCCCCAAAATGGTCGTGTCGTTGTCCAAGCCAAATCTGAAGATAACAATTTACTATTGCAGGTTAATGATAGCGGCCCCGGATTTTCACAAGAATCGCTTGACATGTTGTTTGATTTTTTCACAATAGACGACATTATGCATCATTCCGAAGGACTGGGCTTAGGCCTTGCCGCAGCGAAGTTAATCATGGATGCTCATTTCGGTACAATTGAAGTTGAAAATATAAATAATAAAGGCGCTTCCGTGAAACTTTTTTTCCCAAACAAGGTAGGCTCCCAAGAACTGCTTAATTGTATTAATTCAGATCCGACCTGACCTTTTGAACTTTGACGGCAAGGACGGTTTTAACCATAGGCGGCCAAACCAGCTCGACCGCCGCTGCGATCAGGGCCGTGAAAATTCTCCGGGGACAACCATGGGGGGGTAATGAAGCGCCAATGAAGAATCACCAGCAAGCTGATCCCCCATTGGCACACTTACCATTATCTTCCCGGATTAATCAGCCTTCCAGAAATCATCTTTCTCTGCCCCGCATTTGGGACAGGCCCAGTCCGCGGCGACATCTTCCCACTTGGTTCCCGGCGCTACGCCGTGCTCATAATCTCCCTCTTCCGGATCATAGACATAGCCACAGGGGCATTCCCATTTTTCCATTGCTCTCTCCTGGTCTGCGGTAAAAATTAAACTTATTGGTTAATCCATGTTTTCCATGACCTTGCCGCAACAGGTGGGCAGCCCCTCACCCTTGGCCACTTTCATGTATTTATTGCAGGTCGCGCAGTAATAGGTGGCATCCGCCGCCGCGGTTTGTTCAACCCGCTGGGTCACCCCGCCGGCCACCCCTTCGATCACAAAGCGGGCCAGCTTGTTTTTGCCGGGAATAAACTCGCCGATCGGCGACAACCGCTTGTTATCGTTGAGGCAATCCACCATGATCCGCCACAGGGTTTCAAGATCATGGGTTTCGCCCGGATTTTCAGGCATAACTTCTACAACATTCTTATCGATTGTAATTTTCATGGTTTCCCTCGCTGTAAAGTTAAAGAATTGTTAGTAATGATACTAATTACTAACAATAAAATGTCAACTTATTTTGTAACACAAAAACATATCTGACCACCAAAATTCATATGGAGTTAGTTGGCACTTCCCAAAAAATCTACCTACAAAAATCCAACAACAATTACAGCTAATTTTTCCATCGAAATCAAATCATAAGCCAGGTGATAAAACTCATGACGCCCATTCTTGAGTGGCCATTTCACAACCTTAAAAAAAAATCCGGCAACTGAAAGTTTCTCAGCTGCCGGATAGTTGTAAAAATCACTGCTTAACGTGGGGGCCGAACCCACTGACCTTAAGGTCCTTGCTGGCGGGGCGGATGGAGCTGGATTACATGCCGCTCATAGCTTGGAACCAACTGGTGACCAGGCCTAAGGGTCCACCGGCGGCAATAATCCCGGAAACAAGGCAGCTTACCGACCAGGCGCCAACCAGGCCGGCGGTCATTGCGGCGACCCCAACTACTGTTCCCTGCATGATATCGGTTCCGATTCCGTCTGTTACGATTGCATTTGCGAGTTGTTTTGTTTTAGCGGTATTTTTCATGTTCGGCCCCTTCTTGTTATAAATGTGTGGTTATAAAGTTAGTTGATAAAAATTTGTTATACACCGGTAACCGCGGAGATAAAGCCCTTAACCAAGCCCAGCGGGCCGGCAACGGCGGCGGCGGAAGCAAGACAGGAAATAGCCCAGATACCGATAACCGCGGAAGCTGCACCCATGATTGCTACGCTACCTTTGGTGAGGGCGTCGATGCCGGCTACGGAGTTAACGGTTTCGTTGGTGGTGGTTTTGGTGGCGGTAGTATTCATGGTTGGCCTCATTATTTTTTTTAAGATATTTTTATTTAACGATTGTTGTGCTGCTTTGATCTTATGCTATTGCCAAAACCGTGCCAACATAAAATTATACAATAAAATCAGACAGTTGACCATTTAGATGGTGATTGAATTTGTCACAGTGACACGTTTTTTTGTCATTTTGGCAAAAGGTTATCGGGCCTTTGGGCCCAATCGAGTAATGCAAAGGGGTAAGCCCCTTGCCCGATACGCCGCCGTTTTTACCAAGGGGTGGATACGAGGATCTTTACCTGCTCAAAATGCCATGCCGATACTGAAATGCACGGCATAGCTTCTTTCGTCCCGCTCCTCATCCGGCCGGGGATTTAGGGCAAAATCCAGTCTGGCCGGACCAATGGGCAACAGATATTGCAGGCCGAATCCTACTCCGAACCGCATATCCCGGAAGAAATTCTGGAGGGTTTTATCCACAAGCTCCTGGCGGCCATCAAGCAACAGGGCCGGGATCTCCTCCCGCTCCCGGTTCGGACTGACGTTGCCCATATCGCAGAAGAGCGATCCGGCAAAATTGCGCCAGATTTTCATCCGCAGCTCCAGGTTGACGGTATTGAAGCCCGTCCCCCCGAGAGGTTCACCGTCTGCATCCATAGGGCCCAGCTTGGCCTCGCGAAAACTTCGAATTGAACTCTCGCCGCCGTTGAAAAACCGTTCGCTGATGGGGATGCCGTTCTGCTCCAACACCGGCAGCAGCAGGCCACAGTTATAGCGGCCGGCCAACACCAGCCGTTCGCTGAGGGCGTGGAAATATCTCACCCCAAAGTTAAGCCGCAAAAAATCAAGGTTTCCCCCCAGCTTTCGGCCGGCAAACTCCGCAGTCACAAAACTCCGATACCCCTTAGTGGCGAAGAACAGGTCATTTCTGGTATCCCGGGCCACCTGCAGATTGATGGACGCCTTATTGTATGACGCTTCCTGCAGGTGCTGGTTTTGTTCGGGATCAATATCGGTGATATCGTTTTGGGAGAACTCATAGCCCCCTTTAAGGGAGACATTTTTCGGCAGCGGCAGCGAGAGATAAAAAGCGGCCCCGGTATTTTCGATCGTATAAACCGGCTGTTCCCGGTAACGATGATGAAGCGGCATATCGGCAGTCAGCCGGCGGTTGAGAAACCAGGGATCGGTATAGCCGGTTTCCAGAGAATAGCCCTTGGTGGAAACCGCCCCGTCGACCCGGGCAATTCGGCCCATCCCGAAAAGGTTTTGGTTCTTGAAACCGGCCTGCATCCGGAAAAATTCGTAGGAGCCCCAGCCCGGCTCAAGGTAATATTCGCGAGACGGCGCTTCCGCGACCTCCACCGCAAAGGCCCTGTTTTCTTCGGGCTGATCCGGCAAAAAGTCCATTGCGACTTTAGTAAAAAGCCCGGTCGCATACAGGTCGGAGAAACTTTCCTCCACCAGATCACTTTGATAAATATCCCCTTGGGCGAAATGCAATCGCCGGTGGATGAACTCATCCCTGGTGCGCTCATTGCCGTAAAAGACAATCTCCCCGAACCGTACCAGCGGGCCGCGCAAGACGACAACAACCAGGGCCACGGTCGAAGAGGACTCCTCTTTCCTGGTCTCCACCGCAATCCTCACATCCGGATAACCACGGCTGGTAAAAAATTCGCGGACCTCACTGCTGATAAACAGCTTGCGCCGGGGACCGAAGGATGAGCCGATAAAAGGTCGGGTCGCATCCTGCAGTTGGGGCAGAACGTCCTCCCCCACCTCCCCGGCAAAGGTTATGGTCCCGATCGAGTAACGGGTTCCTTCACTGACAGTGATCCGCAGTTCCTTGGTCGCAGGGCTATAGGCATGGGGCGACACCTCCACATCCAGATAGCCCTCTGCCCGATAAAAATTTCTGATCCCCTTTTCCAATGCCTGAAAATCAGAGACCACATAGGAAAATTCGCCACCTTTCCGGATAGCCTGCCCGATGCCTTTTTCCAGGCTAAAGAGCTGGTCCGCGGCAAAAGAGCTGTTGCCCTTAAGAAGAACCGCCTGCACCAACGACTGTTGCCCCTCGATAATGATAAAGCGAACGATCCCCCCGGCGGCCGGCGGGTCGATGCGATAGCCGACCTGGACCTGGGTAAACCCGGCCTGCCGGTATCTGAGCTCCATCTGAAAGGCGGCGTCATCCACCGCGATCCCCTGAAAGCCTTCCTGGCCCAACTCATCCCACTCGATACATGCCCGCAGCTCTTCCTCGCTGAGAAAGGCATTGCCCTCAAAGACGATCTGATATGGGGCGCCGCCGGTCTTTTCCCGGGCAGGTCCCCGCCAGAAAGGAAGGCCGGGCAATTCCAGGGCCAGGCCCGCTTGCGCCCCCATCCCGAAAAAAAAGACGCCCAGCAGCAGAAGAACCGCCCCCTCCCTGAATGAAACTCTATTAAAATACTTCCAGCCGGATCTTATCATTGTGGCTACAGCCCCTTATTGAAAACGAAAAACCAGCCTTATCCCGGCATTATAATTATCCCAGACATCCCTTTCCGCGGTCAAAAAAACCTCATCCTGCAAACGCAAAATGTTTTCACCCAGGGTAAACTTTGCCTCAATGGTTTCATCGCCTTTTTTGGTGATGTTTTTGCCGATATCAAGCTGCAGCCTGTCCAAAAAATAATCCTGGGCAGCAAGGTCGTCACTGCCGAACCATTCCCGGAAAACTTCCTTGCCGACATAGACGACCAGGGCTGACATGTTTGCCGTCCTGTCCTGCCGGCCTGCCCCTCCGCTGGGCGGGCGACCGGTCAGCAGCAGATAAAGCAAATCCTCCCGGGGCAGGGGGGGCATGGATGACAGGTTGATGATCGGTTCATCATAGGGCCCCTGCACCATCACCGAAATATCATAGCCGCCGATCCGGGCGCTACCGGTCAGTTCAAGGCGCGGCCGATCGGGATAAAGTTCAAGAAAATGGATTATGCCGGAGTTAACAACCAGCTTGCCGGCCGGCAAAAAAATCGTGACCTCATTGACATAAATTTTACCGGTGACAATCGGCAGCTCCCCGGTGCCGCCGATTTTTAGTTCTGGCCGGAACCGGCCCTTGAAGAGATTGGAGGTTACCACGATCTCCTCCTTGGCGGTAACGGCAACATCAAACCCGGTACTGTGCAGCGGTTCGTCCTGAAAGGAAATCATCTCCGGCCGGCCGTCGGCACCCAGCCCCTGCAAACCGGCAAAAAGCGAGGACAACAAGCCGATATTCTTTGAAATCTTGGTGTCGGTCAATTCGATTTTGCCGACAATCCGACCCTGACCCGCCGCATAGGAGAGATCCAGGCCGGCATCGGCCCGAACCTTGATCCCTTCGGCCCGATACAAAAGCAAATCCGATCCGGCCAGAGTCAGGTTGCCGCTGATGGCCCCATCCGGAGTGCGGGCGGCCATGCCTTGCCCATGCACGGGCGCCCCCCCGACCAGGCCGCGGAACGAATTAAGCTTGAAGGTCTGATTATCAAGCGAGGCGGCAGCTTCTATATTCTTGATGGCAGGGATATTCATGCTGTGCCGCAAGCCGCCTTCTTTCATGATGAACTCCGCCCGGATCACCGGTTTTTGCGGGGTCCCTCTCACCAAAAATTCTCCGGCCAGGATCCCGGAGGCCCCCCTGACCTCCGGATATTGCTTGGCAAACCAACCGAGGTCATGCAGGGTAAAGGTGCCGGCCAGATCAAGCTTGCCATCAAGGTTACGAAGATCCTGCCAGGCCTTGCGGCTAAAAATTTCGCCGGGCAGCGCCCCGTGCGCATCCAGTGACAACAATTCGGAATGAAGAAAAAGCCGTTCCGCCAGCACCAGATCCTTGGCCAACTGAAAATCCGCATCAATTGACAAGGGCCGCGACGGCAGCCAGGCGGAAAACCCGGCCGGCACCAGATGTTGCGCCTTTACTGTTATATGCCCGGCGGGCGCCCGCCACGAACCGTCAAGACTGATCTCCGCCCGGATCGGGCCACTCTCTTGAATGACTCCCGGCACAAGCTGCGCCAACACCCAGGGCTCTTCGAGATTTATAGCGGCCCGGAGATTGAGCCCCTCTGCCTCCGGCAAAGAGATGGCGCCATCCTTAAAGGCAACCGGGATATTGCCCTGCAGGCGAACAAGATCCCTCCCCTTTTGCGAAAAGCTAACCCCGGCAATCTTCAATCGATTTTCGGCATAGGAGAAATCATAGGTGCAGTCCAGGGCAATGGCCGCATCCTCCCCGGCCAACCCCCTCACCGCACCGGCGGCCGTAAACGACGGCGAGGTCAGGGGGCCCAAAAAATCGATCCTGGCCTTGGCCTGCTGAAAATTTACCCTGCGCGGCAAATACTCCGCAATAAGAGCGGCGCCTCCGGGACCGCTGTCCACCTTTATTTTCAGGTCGGCTGCGCCGGTAGACAGCTTGCCCTGGATGGCAATGGTCAGATCCTTGCCGGCCAAGACCAAATCGTGGTCGACCGCAACTTCATTACCCTGCACCAAAAAACGGGCCGGGCTTTGCAGCGCCAATAGATGTTTTTTATAGCCAACGGTCAGCTCCTTGACCAAGATAGTGCTTGCCGCGCGCCCCCCCTTCTCGCGCCAGGCCATCCCCCCGGACCCGGCCAGAGAGTACCCTTGGTCGTGCTTTGCCTGAAAGCTGGTCACCTCCAGGTTGTGCTTGTCGATCTTGGCCTCGACGGCAAACCGTGAAAACCGTTGTCCACCCACAAGCAGGTCTTGGCCGGTGGCCCTGAAGGCGGCCCGCACCTCGGCAAGAGGCCCGGCCAGCTCCCCCTCGGCCGCAACCCGGCCCTTAACCGCCATTGCCCCGCCCTGGTCCGCCGGCGGCAGATAGCGGGAGATATCCTGCACCGATGCCGTAAAATGGCCCTTCAGCAATTCTTCTTTATTAAGATGATAGACCCCCGTTAGATGCAAGTTGTCCGGCCCCTGTTCAGCGGTAAAGCTCTCCAGGTGAATAAGTTGCTCCCGATAGGTTCCCCGAGCCTGATAATGCTGGACCGCAACCCCCTGAATCACGCCCTTCTTGCCGACCATCTTGAAATCAACCACCGGAGCCAGCAGGGTGCCGCCATACCGCCCCGAGGCCTCCAGCGGTCCGGACAAGGAAGGACTGCCTTCAAAAAAGGTCAACCGACTTGCATCCGCAAGAGCAACCGCCCAAAGGCCCTGCAGAGCAGACTGATAATACGCCTCGGCATCCAACAAATCGGCGGGCAGCTGATAGGCGACATCGCGCAAAGAGATGGAATTCCCTGCCCCGGCCAGCCGGGCTTTTGTTAAAGCCAGCCGCCCCCCCTGCTTGAATTCGCCCTGCACCTCAAGCTGATCCAAGGCAAAATGATCGAGAAATCCGGTGACCGCCATCGGCAGAACGTTGAAATAGGGACGCAAGGATGAAGCATGGAGAGATAGCTCTCCCCGGCTGTGCCGAAGCTGGTCGGCAGGGGTGCCCTCCATTATTTTTTGCAAAGAGATGGCGCAATTAGAGAGTTGCAGGTTCAGATCCTTATTGACCAGGGCCAACTGTTTGATCATAAGCGTAGTGCCGTCGGCCCTTGCTGCAAAACGCGCCGAGTCAAGGGGCAGATCAAAGATGACGCCATGATCAATGGCCAGCTCGAGATTACCGGCAATAGCCAACCCCTGTTCAGCAAAAGAGAGTTTCAGGTTGCCCTGAGCCCGGAGATTGCCCTTGGGGGAGCCGACCGGTTGCCCGACGCCCAAGGGCATTAACTCCGGCGCAAACTTTTCGCTGTTAAAGGCCAATTCAAGCTCTGAATCCGCCATGGCGCCCGAGATCTGCAGCTTCTGCTCGAACCAGGTAATCAGCGCCTCGCCTTTAAGCCGGCCCGGCTCTACCTCGGCAAGGGTGACGCGCCGCGCCACCTCCCGATTGCCGCAACGAAGAGAGGTCAACTCCAGCCGCTGCCGGCCATATAAAAATTCGCCGGCCAACTGCCGGAATTTTTGTTGTTGGCCGCCAACACCAACCTGTACTTCTTCGAGTTGAACCGCTGCCCGCAGCTTATTTTCAGCATGAGGAGCAAAAGATGCCGTCTGGATCGCCAACCCCTTAAGCAGGGCCGTGGCCTTACCCTGCCGGATCTGGAGCAGACCATCACTGAGGATAACCTCCGGCAAGGGCACCGAGATGACCGGCAAAGCCGGCACCTTCCCCGGCCCGGCAGCTTGCCGGGCAGCAACGAGGAAGATTGCACAGGAGGGATGATCGAGCTCGAGCTTGACTTGCTCAACAAAGGGACGCCAGCCCTTTGTCAAAAGAGCGGGCTGCAAAGAGGATCTGACCGTCGGCAGCGTGGCCTGCAGGCGGCCGCCATCGTCAAATCGGTAGTCAGCAGTCAGGTTGGTCAGGGTTATTGAGGTCAGCGAAACGAGGGCGACCGACTGAACGTTTAGAACAAGCCCGGGCAGGGCTTCATGCAATTTCGGGAAAAGATACCTTTGGCAGGCAAAGGTCAGCAATGGCCCCCGAAAGAAGCCGGCAAGCAGCAGTACACCCAAAAAACAGGTTGCGACCGATGTAAATATGACCTTCTTTTTTTTCATAACGCATCAGATATAATTATACCATTTGCCGATCAACAACGCTTTGGACAAATTAAGCCCGGAATTTTTTCTAACCAAGGCGCTGATAACTCATTGAATTACTAATTAGTGATCAAACCAAGCACCACCCCTTTCGTCCCTCCCGCCTTTATTCATTATCACTCATTCCACCCGCCAGGCCGCAATAATAAAAACGAAATTCTCAAGAAACAATTTGATATAATAAACTTATCCCCACTATTATTAACGAATAGGACTCGTACCCGATAACCGTCTCCATTTCTTTCGGAAAAAAGATTTTCCCAGCACCTTGCAATCCCCGACAGGAGAAATTTTATGGCAACCGAGGCATCTGCTTTAACCCAATTCAGCCGCGGTAAACGCTTTCAGGTTTTGGCCGGCGCGCTGCTGGTACAGCTTATTCTGGGCACGGTTTACGGCTACAGCATTTTCTGGGAACCCCTGACCGCCAACATCTTCCCCCCCGTGATCACCGAGGCCCAGAAAATTACCCAGCTTGCGGCGGGCACCTTTGATGAGACGGCCATGGTGGTGGTCGATAATGGGGCGGCCAAGGTGGAGATTGCCAAACAGCAGGGCATCCTCAAGTATGCCTTTTCGATTTGCATCTTAAGCTTTGCCGCGGTCATGGTCATTGCCGGGCGAGTGCAGGACGTCAAGGGCCCCCGGCTGCCGGCGATCATCGGCGGGCTGATGATCGGCATCGGCTTCATCTACGCGGGGCTGATGACCAATGCCATTGTCTTTTATCTGGCCCACGCCCTGTTCGCCGGGGTGGTGACCGTTATTATCCTCATGGTGTTCCACGCCTTTTTCGGTCATCTGGAGAAGGAATCAACCATTATCCAGTATGCCCCCATGGGCATCATGACCACCTGCATGGTGGCCGGGGTGATGATGGGCAACCAGTATGTCGGCAAGCTTGCGGAGATGGACCGCCTCCTCCTGCTCTGGGGCACCATCGGGTTCATGGCCGGGGCCGGTACCGGCTTTGCCTATGTCTGCCCGATTGCCGCCTTGGTGAAATGGTTTCCCGACCATAAGGGCCTGGTCAGCGGCATTGCCGTGGCCGGTTTCGGCATGGGCGCCTATCTCTTCAGCCAAAAATGGGGGGCCCTGGGCTTTATCAGCAAACAGGGCATTTTTCCTTTTTTTATCATGCATGGAATTATCTGCATCATTGTCATCACCGCCGGCGCCCTCATGCTGAGCAACCCGCCTTCCGTCGCCCCGGTAAAAGGCAAAGCAATCCTGGCCGATTCCACCTGGCAGCAGACCCTGAAAGACCCGGCCTTCTATCTGCTCTGGCTGATGTTTTTCAGCGGGGCAATGGCCGGGCTGATGGTCATCGGCATTATTAAGGTCTTTGCCGGCGAACAGTTGCTGGCCGCGGCCCGAGAGGCGGGCCGGACCTTAACCGCCGAGCAGTCCAGCGCCCTGATACTGAAAGGAGCTGCCGCCGTCGGGCTGCTCGCCATCTTCAACGCCATCGGCCGGATCGTCTGGGGCTTTGTCTCGGACAAGATCGGCCGCACCTCGACCTTTGTCGCCATGTTTATACTCCAGGCCGGGGTCATGTTCTTTTTGGCCGGGATGAAAACGGAAGCGGCGCTGAGTATCGGCGCCTCCATGGTCGGCTTTAACTTCGGGGGCAACTTCGCCCTCTTTCCCTCGGCCACCGCCGATCTTTTCGGGGCCAAAAACCTGGGCGCCAACTATGGCTGGGTCTTCACCTCCTACGGGATCGCCGGAGTGGTGGGGATTGCGGCCGGCAACTTTGCCAAGGTCGCCACCGGCAGTTACGCGGCGGCATTCTCCATGGCGGCGGCCCTCTGCCTGCTCTCGGCGGGTCTGGCCATTGTCTTACAGATTTTGCGTAAAAACAAAGCACGGCTCAGTGCCCCATAATTACCCATGGCCGGCCTGTTAATCAGCGGCTTTTTTAACGGCGCAAAAACATCCTTGTAAATAAATGCAGCGCCGAGATACAATGAACAATCCTCCCGGATTCAGGCCGCACAACAAGATTATACCCGCGCCAACAGGCGCACTCGGGCCATAAGGTTTTTTTGCAATTTCATTATGACGTTGACCGGAACTTAACCAGGTTGCCAAATTGGCGGCATGCCCGCCGCAGACAATGGAGAGCCCCGATGCCTATCCCCACCGAACCAATCGGCAGTGTGCCCCGGTCGCCTGAACTACAAAAAGCGATGCAAGATTTTGCCGAAGGATCGATTTCCGCAGGCGAGATGGATTTCTACCTTGACGAGGCGGTCCGGGAAACCATTGAGCAATTCGAGGCCACCGGCTCCCCGGTAATCACGGACGGCGAACAGGCCAAGCCCAGCTTTGCCACCTACCCGCTGGCCAACCTGGACAATCTGGCCCCCAACGGGGTGATC
The DNA here is from genome assembly GCA_013349285.1 of Deltaproteobacteria bacterium. Taxonomy (GTDB): domain Bacteria; phylum Desulfobacterota; class Desulfobulbia; order Desulfobulbales; family Desulfurivibrionaceae; genus DUZU01. Next base: position 54,696 of record DUZU01000003.1, read on the forward strand.
ATCCCCTTTAAGGACGGGCACATCCGCCAGCTGCCGCAGCTGACTTCCGGCCCCTTCCGCTACGGCGTTTACGCCGGCTCCTATCTTGAGCGGGCGAAAAAATACGCTTCCAAGCCGCTTAAACAGGCGGTTATTTCCGCATCGGCCATCTCCCTGCTTTATCCAACTACGCCGATTGCGGGTTATTCCCAGGCCCAGTTTATCGACGACCTGATCCGGCAGGCGGTAAGCGACATCCGCAGTTGTTTCGACAACGGCGCCCATTGCGTGCAGATTGATTTCACCGAAGGGCGGCTGGCGGTCAAGCTCGACCCGTCCAAGGGCCTGTTGCAGCAGTTCATCGACCTCAACAACCAGGTGCTCTCCCACTTTACTCCGGCTCAGCGGCAACGGATCGGAGTGCATACCTGCCCCGGCGGCGACCAGGACTCAACCCACAGCGCGGATGTGGCCTATGACGAACTGATCCCCCTGCTGCTGACCCTGGACGTGGGCAATTTTTATATGCAGATGGCCAGTGAAGCCGACCCGGAGAAGGCCTTGCGGGTGATCGGCGAACATCTCAAACCGCAGCAACGGGTCTATATCGGAGTAATTGATGTGATCAACGAGGACGTGGAATCGGCCGAAACGGTCCGCAACCGGATCATGACCGCCGCCGAGTTCATCCCGGTCGCCCAGCTGGGCACCACCGATGATTGCGGCTTTTCGCCTTTCAGCGACGACACCGCCACCGCCCGCAATATCGCCTTTGCCAAGATCTCGGCCCGGATTCGCGGCACCGAGATGGCCGCGGCCCAGCTTGGCGTTTGAGGCCGCTAGCCGCCTCGGCCTCGCACGCCTCGACAACCGGCACCTCACGCTGCGGGGTGGCTCGTTACGCCCCCACTGCAGCAAGGGGTCTCTGCCGACCTCCTGATTAGTCACCCCGCCTGATCCATCATTTTTTTTGGCATTTATTAATAACAATGATAAGTAAACAATTTGAACAAAAATAAGAGATCCGCTAGGATTTCAAAAGAATATTAAATTATAGAGACCAAGATAATCATGAACGACTTCTTAAGCCATTTTGCCAATCTCTACACCAAACCTCTGTTCAGAATCTCCGGAACAGAGGTAACCATGTTATCGCTGCTTGTTTTTGTTTTAATCATCATCTTCTCGATCACGGCCTCCTTTATTTTACAACGGGGGCTGAAAAAGGCTCTGACCCATAGATTCGTCAAAAGAGAAGGAACCCTGGCCGCCCTACTCCGCCTTTTGCACTACTTTATTCTGATCATTGGTTTCAGTATCGCCCTGCAGACCATCGGCATCAACATCAGTGCTTTTTTTGCCGCCGGCGCGGTCTTTGCCATTGCCATCGGCTTTGCGATGCAGAATGTGGTCCAGAACTTTGTCTCCGGCGTCCTTTTGCTCCTGGAAAGAAGCATAAAGCCCGGCGATATTCTGGAGGTTGAAGGCACGGTGGTAAAGGTTATCGACATGGGGATCAGAACCACGGTGGTGAGAACCTGGAAAGAGGAAGAGCTGATCATGCCCAACTCTATTTTTTCCCAAGCCACGGTAAAGAACTATACCCTGCGCGACAATGAGTTTCGCCTGGGGGTGGAGGTTGGCGTTTCCTATGATTCCGATCTGAAAAAAGTAATGGACGTGCTCATGCAAACCGCGGAAAAGGTGCCGTGGCGCCTACCCGAGCCGCCGCCCAGAGTCATGCTCCAGGGCTTCGGCAGCTCCTCGGTTGATTTCGGGGTATATGTAAACATCGATGACCCCTGGAAACAACGGGTGTACATGTCGGAGTTACGCAAGGATATCTGGTTTGCCTTTAAGGAGGCCAAGATCACGATTGCCTTTCCCCAATTGGATATCCATCTCGACCAGCCGGTGACTGAAGCACTTACCAATAACTTGCGAAAAGTTATATAGTAAAAAATAACTCTTATTTACGGAGATGGATTGATGGATGGCAGGGCTCTGCTCCACGCATATTTAATAGATGGTTCCGGCGGCGCCAAATCACTTAACCGCGAAGAAGTCTTCCGCTGGCAGCAGGAAGACGGGCTGCTCTGGCTCCATTTTGACTACACAGCCCCGGAAACCGCGCAATGGATCATCAATGACGAACAGATCGACGAGATATCCCGGGAATCTCTGCTCTCGGAGGAAACCCGGCCCCGGACCACGACCATCAACAACACCCTGCTTCTTGCCCTGCGCGGCGTAAACCTCAACCCCGGCGCCGACCCGGAGGACATGATCGCCATCCGGCTCTGGGCGGATCAGCACCGAATTGTCACCACCGTCAAACGCAACCTGCTCTCCATCGCCGACCTCATCGATTTTTTCAAACAAGGGGTGGGGCCGACCAACAGCGCCGAATTTATCTGTGGACTTGCCGACCGGCTGACCCACCGCATGAACCAAACCATCGAAAACATTGAAGACCGGCTGGCCGACATGGAAGAAAAGGTCCTGGCCGTCGGCACCGCGCAACTGCGCCAGGAACTTTCCAGCATCAGGCGGGACTCCATCGTGCTGCGCCGATACCTCGCGCCCCAACGGGAAGCAATGATTCGCCTCTCTGCCGAAAAAATTTCCTGGCTGGGGGAAACCGAACGATTCAGACTAAAGGAAACCACCGATCAGCTGATAAGGTACATAGAAGACCTTGACTCGATAAAAGATCGGGCCACCATCCTGCATGAAGAGCTGGTCAGCAATCTTTCCGAACAGATGAACAACCGCATGTATGTCCTGTCCCTGGCCGCGGCGGTGTTTTTACCCCTGGGCTTTTTGACCGGGCTGTTCGGCATCAATGTCGGCGGCATTCCCGGCTCCGAAAGCAAAATGGCCTTTCCCCTCTTTGTCGCCCTGCTCTTTGGGCTGGCCATCGTTTTGATCATTTTATTCAAAAATAAGAAATGGCTGTAGCCCTGAACATGTTATGCAAAACATGGTAATCTGCGTTCTGAATCAAATTGAACAAAAAACTAAAAAAAAACAAGAAATCGGCCGGCTGGTCATATAAACTGTTTTCACAACAGAACACGATTGCATTCGAGCCTCGGCTTTTTTCAGCCCAGGGCAAGTTGAACTTATGACAGCCGACAATAAAGACTGTCCATTTTATCTGGGGAAGATCACTGCATGTTATGGTCATGCGGCCCAGAGGCGTATAAAACGCCCAGATCAAAACAGAGGTTGTTAATAACAACGCTACCATCATGATATTTTACAACAGTTAGGGCAAGCAATGATAACCTCTATCATCCTGAAAAAACTCAAAGATGCTTTTACTGATCTGCTCCCCATTATTCTGGTTATCGCTTTCTTTCAGATTATTGTGCTGAAACAGCCTTTGCCGCAAATGGGCGAAGTTCTTTTTGGGGCTCTTCTAGTGGTGGCCGGTCTCGTTCTGTTTGTGCAGGGGCTGGAAATGGGCCTGTTTCCCATAGGTGAGGCAATGGCCCATGCGCTGGCCAGGAAGGGCAGTCTCTTCTGGCTTCTCTGTTTTGCCTTTGCCCTGGGCTTCTCAACCACGGTGGCGGAGCCTGCCCTCATAGCCGTATCATCCGAAGCCGCAGAGATAGCAAGCCTGGGGGGACTTATTGACTCCAGCCAGGAATCGCTCCGGCAATACGCCTTTGGCCTTCGCATGTCTGTCGCCTTTTCCGTGGGGCTCGCCATCCTTATCGGGGTCATGCGTATCATCCGAGGTTGGCCTATTCATTATCTGATCATCGGCGGTTATATTGTTGTCATGTTGATGACTATCATTGCCCCGGAAGAGATCATTGGCATAGCCTATGACGCCGGCGGCGTCACCACCTCCACCATAACCGTGCCACTGGTGGCAGCCTTGGGAGTGGGGCTGGCCTCAAGCATTCGTGGCCGAAGTCCTCTTTTGGATGGCTTTGGCCTTATCGCCTTTGCCTCTCTGCTCCCCATGATCTTTGTCATGGGTTACGGGCTAATAATCTTCGGTTAACAGTGGGGTCTTCTTCCGTGGAATTCATAAAGGATTTCAGCAAAATATTGCTTGCCACCTGCAGAGATGTGTTGCCCATTATTATTCTCATCACCGGCTTCCAGGTCCTGGTTTTGCGTCAGCCTATTCCTCATCTTCGTCGTCTTATTGTCGGCGGAATCTATGTAGTGCTAGGCCTTGCCCTGTTTCTGGCAGGACTTGATAAAGCGCTTTTCCCCCTGGGAAAAATCATGGCGGCCCAGCTGTCTGATCCCGCCTTTATTTATGGTGTGGGTGAAGTTGTTATGGAGGCCGACTGGCAGGCTTATGGGTGGGTGTATCTGTTTGCGGCCATGATCGGCTTTTCCACCACCATCGCCGAACCGTCTCTCATTGCGGTGGCCTATAAGGCCCATGAGGTATCAGCCGGAACGATCAGCCAATGGGGGTTAAGAATCACTGTTGCCCTAGGAGTCGCTTTCGGCATAAGTCTTGGGACATTCCGCATTGTCACCGGCACACCACTTTATCTCTATATTCTTGTTGGTTACCTGATCGTTATTGTTCAAACCATATTTGCACCCAAAGGTATCATTCCCTTGGCGTATGATTCCGGAGGAGTCACTACGTCAACAGTAACAGTACCGCTGGTGGCAGCGCTTGGCCTAGGGTTGTCCGCCACCGTTCCGGGAAGAAATCCCGCCCTTGACGGTTTTGGCCTGATTGCTTTTGCCAGTCTTTTTCCAATTATAACCGTTATGGGCTATGCTCAAATTATACACTGGCTTAATATACGCAAAATAAAATTCATGGAGAAAAATAATGCGCTTTAAACTCATTTTATCCTCGGTTAAAGCTGATATCACAGACCATATTGTTGATACGGCTAAAAAGGCAGGAGCCACCGGGGCAACAATCATCCCGGCCAGGGGTACAGGCATCCATGAAGCGAAAACATTTTTTGGCCTTTCGCTGGAAGCACAGACCGACATCATCATGCTCCTTGTCGAAGAACATCTTGTTTCCAAAATCCTGGATACGATAAAAGAGGCGGGAGAATTCCATAAGCCCGGCACGGGCATCGCCTTTGTGGTCCCGGTAGAGCATGTTGTGGGCCTGGAAAGCCAGATAGAAATATTTAAAGAAGAAGTTCGGGAAAGTTATTTTTAAGCAGTCAAATATAATAAAAGCAATTACACCCCATCCAGGGGTTCTGAACTTAGTCCCGAATCGGGGTTATTTTTATACAGGGAGAAAATCATGGAACCTGACAACAAAAGAATAATACGGGCAAGAGACGTAATGCGTAAAGGAATTGTCTCTATCGACGGCATGGCCACCGCCAGGGAGGCTGCCGCCCAAATGCGGTCTGAAAAAAACTCATATCTTCTGGTCAAAAAACGACATGCTGACGATGCTTGGGGTATACTGGTCGTTCAGGACTTAATTAAAGGGGTGATCATAGCAGGTCGCTCTCCATCTGAGGTTAATGTCTATGAAATCATGACGAAACCTGTTATCACCGTGCCGGCTGACATGGACATCCGCTATGTTGCCCGCCTTCTCTACCGAGCCGGCATACGAAGAGCTCCGGTCGAGGATGGAGGCGAACTTATCGGGATGATTTCTCTCTCCTCCTTGATTCTTGATAGTGAGATATTTTAGTACCTAAGCAGGGAGGTATGGAAAAAAATTCCAGCTCAACCGGGGGAGTCTCTGTTGGATAACATAGTTACCCATTAACGAATAAATGGTGCCTCGACAATATGGCCATAAATTTTAGTTGAAATGCAGATGCTCCTCAACTCTCAAGGGGTACTGAAAACAACCTAGCTCTGTTTGGTTAGGAACTTATCCTTTGTCAAAAGGAGGTTGTCAATGTTACCTTTTTACTCAGCGATCAAGACGATATTGCGCCTGAAAAGAAAATGCCCCAAATGCGGTAAGGAACAACTGGTTATACCTAGTAAAAAAAATAGCACCGTACCCTGCAAATTTTGCAAAGCAAGTATTCCTCCGCCCAAAGAGGTATAGCAAAAGTTTGCGTTTCATTGAATATTCTGGTTTACATATAATGTCTAACCTCTATACTTATTTTTTTACAAATAATCGCCGGCATCTCCCCAACAAATGCATCTGATTAACCATGTTAACTTACGCACTTAAGGCCAGGACAAGACCGGCGCCCCGAACACATAACCCGGCGTAAGATAATTAAAACGCGACAACAACAAAAACCCATGACTAATAGCCAAGAATCATCCATATCAAGTTTTTTTAAAATGGAGTCAGCAGGCGGTATCACCCTCATGCTTGCGGCCGCTCTTGCACTTGTGTGTGCAAATACGCCATTACAAGTTTATTACACCTTGCTTCTTGACACCCCTGTGGAAATCAGAATCGGCAGTCTGGAGATCGCTAAACCATTACTGCTCTGGATCAACGATGGTTTAATGGCGGTATTCTTTTTTCTGGTCGGCCTCGAACTGAAACGGGAACTTATTGAAGGTGAGCTTTCGGATAAACGCAATATTATTCTTCCCGGCGTTGGGGCGATTGGCGGCATGGCTATTCCGGCCTTGATTTATACCTTTTTTAACAGCAGCGACGCCACGGCCATGGACGGCTGGGCAATCCCCGCGGCCACCGACATTGCCTTTGCCTTGGGAGTGTTATCCCTGCTAGGCCCTAGGGTCCCAACCAGCCTGAAAATCTTCCTTACCTCGTTGGCAATCTTTGATGACATCGGGGCTATATTAATCATAGCTGTTTTCTATACCGAAAAACTTTCTCTGGCTGCGCTGATAATTGTTGCATGTTGCATCCCCATTCTTGCCTTTTTAAACAAGCAGAATAACGGATCGAGAAGCTTATATATCATGCTCGGCGTTATAATGTGGATGGCGATGTTGAAGTCCGGCGTCCATGCGACCCTGGCCGGGGTGGTGATGGCCATGTTCATCCCGATGCAGTCAAAAACCGATGAAAATTACTCCCCGCTCAAGGATTTGGAACATGATCTCCATCCGGTGGTGGCATTTTTTATCCTGCCGATCTTCGCCTTTGCCAATGCCGGCATAAGTTTTACCGGGGTAGGCATCGACCAGATTCTTCACCACGTACCGGTCGGCATCGCCCTGGGCTTATTTTTGGGCAAGCAGGTTGGGGTTTTCGGGCTATGTTGGCTGGCCGTTAAGCTGAACCTGACCAGCCTGCCGAAAACAATGTCCTGGGGTTCGCTGTACGGCACGGCGGCGCTGTGCGGCATCGGCTTTACCATGAGTCTGTTTATCGGCTCCCTGGCCTTTGAGCAAACCCAGGTCAACCTGTTATTTGACGAACGGCTCGGAATTATTTTGGGGTCATTGGCCTCGGGGGTGGTCGGTTATCTGGTCTTACGACTCTTACCCCAACATGATGGCTGAGCAAAGCAAGGTTCCGACCATCCCCGCCCCGGCAACGGCACGTTGTGCACTCCACCTCAAAAAAAAGGGCCGTCCCAACGGGACAGCCCTTTGCACCAACAAAAATCAGCGAGATATTGCTCAGCCGAATGCCTTCCAGCCCTTGGATTGCATCGTTACCCCGTTCTGTCTGACAACAAAACACTCACAATAGGGCTGGCGGTTGATGAAGCTGACCCCCTCGCTAGGCTCCATCACGAAAACGCTGGTGGCCAGGGCATCGGCATCCATGACCGAAGCGGCCTTGACCGTGACGCTGGTGGCGAGCAGCGGCGAATGCCCGGTGTGGCTATCGACGATATGGTGGAACATCCTTTCCTTATCGTAAAAGATCTCATAGTTGCCCGAAGTGGCGATGGCGCCATTGGTCATCTTGATGACGGCCGGATACTGTTTCTGCTTGGCCGGATCCTGAATGGCCACGGTCCAGGGCTTGTTGCCGGCCGCGGCGCCATTGGTGCGGATATCGCCGCCCGCATTGATCAGGTGATTGGTAATCCCCTGCTGGGCCAGCAGTGAAGAGATGCGGTCAACAATAAAGCCCTTGGCAATGCCGTCGAGGGTGATCCCCATTTCCGGCCGGGTAAAGCTGATCCGGCCGTTCTCGATCCGGATGTATTCGGAGCCGATTTTGGCCAACTCGGCCGTAATCTCGGCCTCGCTGGGTTTCAGGCCGGCGGCAAAACGTTGCTTGTAAAGATCAACCAGGGGCTTGACCGTGATGTCAAAGGCGCCGTTGGTCTGCTTATGATAATAAAGGGAGCGGGAAACCAGCTCGACAACCTCTGAGGAGTCAAACTCCAACGCCCCGTTATCGTTAAGCAGCGAGACCATGGAGGCTGCATCGTAACGGCTCAACAGGGCGGTCAGCCGGTCAATCTCGTCAAAGGCCAAGCCGATAGCCTGTTCCGCCTGATCCCGAGAAGAGTGGATGGCGGTAATCGACACATAGGTGCCCATGGCCGTTCTGGTGCGGGAAACCTTATACTCGTTCCTGCCAAAGAGAACCGCTTCGGCCTTATCAACGGAGAACAGAGCGGTAGAGGCTGCTCCAAGCCCGAGCAGGCCAGAGAGCTTCAGGAATGATCTTTTTTTCTGATCACAGGCTTCCGCCGTTTTAATCATTTTCATGGCTTTCCTCTTTTTTACTATCAATAACCACCCCGTCAACCAGGGGTCCGGTCTTCAAATTTACGGCAAATATTTGCAAATCAACCCGCCATCCTCAAGCCGGCCGCCTGGCGGGCGACAAAATTTCGGCCATCATATTTACGCATGATCTTACGGGGACATTTCTCAACACAGACCTCCTCGCAGGCGGATCCATAGGCGATACATTTCTCATGGTCGACCTTGATCAGGCCGCCCTCGTAGGCCACCGCCTCGGCCGGACATTTTTTGACGCACATCTTACACGAGATACAGCCGACCTCGCAGACCTTGGTCACATTCTTGCCGAGATCCTTGGTGCTGCAGGGCACATAGACCCGGGCCTTGAGGGTCTGCAACTCGATGACCCTCTTGGGGCAGGTCTTGACACAGGTGCCGCAACTCACGCATTTATCCGGATCGACCACTGGAAAATTCTCGACCATGGTAATCGCGTCAAAGGGACAGGCCTGGGCACACTCGCCAAGCCCGATACAGGCATACTGACAGGCGGAAGGACCGCCGAAGCCGAGATTGGCCGCGGTACAAGAGGCAAAACCGATATATTCGTGCTTGTGGCTAACCCTGCCCTCCTGGCGCGAACAGCGAACCAGGGCGATCATGTCTTCCATCGCCGCCATCTTCTTGCCGGTCAACACCGCCACTTTTTCGGCCACCGCTTCCTTGCCGGGAAAACACAGGTTCGGCGGCACATCCGGATCATTGACCACGGCGATGGCATAGCCCTCGCAACCCGGATAACCGCAGCCGCCGCACTGGGCTCCGGCCAGGGACTCAAGAACCTCTTCGATCAACGGGTTTGACTCCACCGCAAACCGGTGCGCGGCCAGGGCAAGACCGATGCCGAAAAAAAGGCCGATGCAGACAAGCAGGGCCACACCGCCCAAGGCTAACTTAACTAATGCTGGATCCATATAATAACACCTCTGCGCAGGTTAATGCTTCCTGCTAAAAAAGAGAAAGTCCGGAAAAGCCTAAAAATGCCAGGGCAAACTGACCGGCAACAATAAAGGCAATGGGCACGCCTTTAAAGGTTTTTGGCACATTGGCAAACTCCATGCGCTCGCGCACGGAAGACATCAGATAAAGGGCCAGCAAAAAGCCGCCGCCGGCGCCCAGGGAAAGCATAAAGGTTTCCAGAAAATTGTACTCGTTATCGGCCAGAATCAACGGCACCGCGATGATAACACAGTTGGCGATCACCAGCACCAGGTAGACCCCGAAGGAATTGAAAAGCGCCGGGTTCACCTTGCGCAGCACCGTATCCACCGCCTGCACCGTAAGGGAAACCAGGCCGATGAAGATCACGATCTGTAGAAAATTAAGATCAAAGGGCTTTAAGACGTACTGATAGAAAAACCAGCTCATGATCGCGGAAACCACCATGACCAGGGTAAAGGTAAAGCCCATGCCCTTGGCCGTGTCCTTGCGCTTGGAGGTGCCGAAGAACACGCAGAGGCCGAGATACTTGGTGAAGACAAAGTTATTGATCAACAAGGCGCTGATCAGAATCGACAACAGATAACCGAAGTAGGACTTGGAGACCTTGAACTTGGCCGCCCCGGCGGGCTCGATATTGTTGATGATCACCACATGGGGCTGGGTGGTGTTGAGGGGCTCGGCAAAACGAACCGAGGCGGTCAGGCCGTCATCGGCCAGCGAAACGCTTTGCACCGCCAACCGGATATCCGGATCAGGCTCTTCGTAGACCGCATAGTTGCCGACCTCCTCCACCGCGGCCTTGTCAACCGGCCGGGCAAAGGTAACGGTGATCTCATTGTCGTCGCCAAAGCTCTGGCCGGCAATCAGCTCCTGGGCCTGGGCCAGGACCGGCAAGACGCAGACGAGAACCAGACTCAGTAACAGCCGATGGATTATTTTTATATTGCTCATAAGGTTAAGCCCGCTGTTTTGAACGTTTATAGACAATCTCAATCCAGTTGAAAAAGGCCATCATCAAGCCGACACAGAAAAAACCGGCAAAGGGCAGCACGAAAAAGAGCAGCGGCTTGAAGCCCAGGATATCGTAGCCGAGAATGGTGCCCAGCCCCAACAGCTCCCGGATAAAGCCGATGGCCATCATCCCGACCATGAAACCAAGCCCCATGCCGATCCCGTCCCAGAAGGAGGCGTTGACGCTTTCCTTGCAGGCAAACATCTCCAGCCGCATGGTGATAATGGCAAAGGCCACGATCAGCTTGATAAAAATGCCCATCTTGGCATAAGCCTCCGGCAGATAGGCGGCCAGCACCAGATCAATGACCGTCACCCAGGTGGCGATGGTCAGGGTATAGGTGGGGATCCTGATCCGCGGATGGATTTTATTTTTAAACACGGCAATGGTGCAACTGGAGAAGACCTGAACAAAAAGTACCGCCACCCCGAGCATGAAGCCGTTCATCACCGTGGTGCTGATTCCCACCGCCGGACACATGGAAAGAACCAGCCGGAAAATGGGGTTCTCGTTGAGAATACCATTAACCACCAGTTGTAGATTTGATTTATCCGTTGCCACAATATTCCTCCGAAAGCATGAGCTCTTTCCGGTTTTGCCTCATTTAAAAGGGAACCGCGATCTGCTGCTCGGCAAGCACCTTGTCAAGAATGGAAACCCGGTAGGCGAATTTCTTGACAATCCCCTTGACGCCATTGGTTACCGACCGACTCGAAATCGTAGCGCCGGTAAGGGCGTAAATGTCCTTATCCTGATAAAGCTCCTGCACCGCGGCCACATCCGCCGCAGTCAGCCCGTACTTATCGGCGTCCAGGGCCTTCAGGTAATCATCGGGCAGGGGAACCTTGGCCACGCCAAGTTTTTTAAGGGCGGTAAAAGACTTACCCTTGAACTGATTCTTGAAATAATTCTGGACGATCTCGCCGCCCAGACCCGGATCTTCTTCATGCTCCATGATCTCGAGACCGATAACGGTAAAGGACTGATCAACCGCCATGATCACCTTGATAAAGGTCTTGAAGCCGGGAAACTCGCCGGGCAGCAGGTAAGCCTGACGCTTGCCGTTGTTGGTGACCACGATGGTTTCATCGGCATAACGGATTGTTTTTTCAGGACCAAGGGCGGCGGCAATCGCCTGATCGCGCGGACCGAGTTCCGACACCTCTTCCTGGGCAAGCGCCACCGGATAACTGCCGAGATAAGCGCCGTCCAACCCGATGGCGACAAAGGTGTAAGCAGCCTTATCCTCCCCGGCCATCGGCACCAGATAACCGACGGAAAGCCCCTGCTGATCGGTGACCACATAGCGATAAACTTCATGGAGCGCCAGGGAGGCCGGTTTGGCCTGATCGGCGGTATAGCCGAGCAGGCTGAACATCACCTTCTGCTCATTAACATGTTCATTATGTTTCTTGGCCTTGCTGGTAAAGATAAAAGCCGTACCCATCACCAGGCCGGCCAGCAGGCAGGAAACGGTCAACCGGAAGACAATAGTCATTATATCTTTCATTTCGCACCTCCGGCAACAGGCGCAAAACGCTTGGGCTTGAACCAGTTGTCAAGCACCGCGCTCACCGGGTTCATCAGGAGAATGGCATAACAGATGCCCTCAGGGTAGCCGCCCTTGAGCCGGATCAAAACGGTGAGCGCGCCGACCCCGACCCCGTAAACAAGCTGAGCCGTCTTATTGGTCGGACAGGTCACATAATCATTGGCCATGAAAAAAGCGCCGAGCAGGGCGCCGCCGCTCAAGATAGCGAGCAGCGGATCGCCGGTCAGGTAGGCCTCGCCGCCGAAGATCCAGGTCAGCAGCGCGATGGAAGCAAGAACCGAGGCCGGAATATGCCAGGTGATATAACCGCGGTATAACAGATAAAGGCCGCCCAGCACGATCAGCAGGCCGGAGGTCTCGCCGATACAACCGGGCCGCCAGCCCAGAAGAAAGGTGGTATAGATATTGGGAATGGCGCCGAACTGCTCAATCACCGCGGCCATGCCCTGCTCTTTCAAGAGCGCCAGCGGGGTGGCGGTGGAGACCGCGTCAATCCCGGTGCCGAGATAGGAGAAAATCGCCATATCGCTCAAGGGCGGCAACCAGGCCGAGGTCATGGCCACCGGAAAAGTGGCCAGGAGAAAGGCCCGGGCCAGCAAGGCCGGATTGAAAATATTATAGCCGATCCCGCCCAGCAGGTGTTTGCCGATATAGATGGCCATTACCGCTCCGAGCACCGGCAGCAGGTAGTTGACCCCGGGCGGGATGACAAAGGCCAGGAGCATGCCGGTAATCACCGCGCTGCCGTCCTTAACGGTCACCCTGCGGCCCAAGGCCTTCTGGCTCAAAACTTCGGCCGCCACGCAACTGGCCACGCTGACCGCGGTAATAATCAAGGTCTGAATTCCGAAAATAAAGACCGACAGAACCAAGGGCGGCACCAGGCAGGCCACCACTGTCCACATGATTTTTTCAACAGACTCGTTGCTCCGCACATGGGGGGAAATCGAAACCTTCCACAGTCCCATGGGCAAGCCTGGCGTCTGATTATCCGGCTCTTGCTGTTTGATGACTCTTCTCCTTAAAAAACTTTTTTACCCGTGAACCACATCTTAATAAGTCGGCTACGGGGAAATTTATCGTTTCGCCTTCATCTTTGCCAGTCTGATGAATTGGACAAGAGGCCGCTTGGCAGGACAGACATAGGCGCAGCACCCGCACTCAAAGCACTCGAACACCCCGAACTTGCCGGTATCTTCCGGCCGCCCCGCCTCGACATGGATGGCGATCTCCTTGGGCTCAAGACCCATGGGACAAGCCTCGAGGCACCAGCCGCAACGGATGCACTGGGAATGAGGGTTGGCATCAATTTCATCCTCGGCGAGAAAAAGCACCGACGAGGTGGTTTTGGTCACCGGGATATCCAGGCTGGAAACGGCAAAGCCCATCATCGGCCCGCCCATGATAATCTTGGCAAGCTGCGGGGTCACCCCGCCGAGGTGGGCGACGATATCACTGAGCTTGGTGCCGACCTTGACCCTGAGGTTGGCCGGCCGCTTAATCCCCTTGCCCGAGATGGTTACAATCTTTTCATAAAGCGGCTTGCCTAGAACAACCGCGTCGTAGATGGCCTTGGTGGTACTGACGTTATGGACAACCACCCCGACCGCGGAAGGCAGGGCAAAGCCCGGCACCTTGCGGCCGGTGATCGATTGGATCAGCTGCTTTTCAGAGCCCTGCGGGTATTTCACCTTGAGGGGGTTGACCATGATGTTGAATTCCGGGGTGGAGGCGGCGGCCGCGGCCTGACTCATCACCTTGATCGCGTCGGGCTTGTTGGCCTCGATCCCGATGTGGCAGTCCCTGATCCCCAGGATCTTGAGAATGACTTTCGCCCCTTCGACGATCTCGGCGCTGTGCTCCAGCATCTGCCGGTGATCGGCGGTGATATAGGGCTCACACTCGGCGCCGTTCAAGATCAGCTTGTCAACCGGATTGTCCGCCGGCGGATTGAGTTTGACATGGGAGGGAAATCCTGCGCCGCCGATCCCGACAACCCCTGCGCCATGCACCTTCTTGAGCAACTCTTCGCTGCTCAGCCCGCTCCAGTCACCCGGGGTATACCGGACCGGGGCGGCCTGAAGATCGGTAACTATGGTAATGGAAGGAGCAGTGACCCGCATCGGATGGGCGGAAGCGCCGAAGGCCTTGACCTTGCCGGCCACCGGGGCGTGGAGCGGCACTCCGAGCCCCTTGACGACCTCGCCGATGAGATCGCCTTCCTTGACCTCGTCACGCAGTGCAACCGTAGGCGTACAGGGCGCGCCGATATGCTGGCCGAGAATAATTTCAAGTTCGGCTGGCGCCCCCATCTCCTCGATGGCGAGCTGCGAGGTCATTTGCTTTGATTCCGGCGGATGCACCCCGCCTTGGGGAAATGTCAGAAATGATGTCATGTCGTATACTTGAATAAATCCGCTGGCGGCTACAGTTAACCGCTTAAAATAGGACACTTTTATTGCTTGCAACCACGCATAAAAGCGCCTTGTCCTTAGCCCGTTGAATCGAATTCCATTACTCATAATGACTTATTTTGTCAAGGGTGAAATGGGCTGAATCATGCCCAAACCGGCACCAGCCCGGCATCTTGCCCCAATCATGTTTTTTGCGACGCGCATTGTTTTTTTTTGATCAAATTACCAGCCAAAGCCAGAGCCCCCTCTTTTACCCGACCATGACGCCCAGCCAGCAAAACATCTGGCTTTCCCCTTGACAATTAGGGTTTTGTGGTGTATTCCACTACACCTCTAACTTCGCCTTGTATGGTGAAAATTTATTGTTTTATAGTCGGAAATCACACCGCAGTTCGGTGAATTAATAATTCAATAAGCAATGTACGTTGGCTGTACTTCGCTTATTCCGAAGCCAACATTATAAGAAGGAGCAACAAATGTGCCGGTTAGCTATGAAAACCGCGAGCAAGCCGTTTTCTCCGTTTTCCGTCCTGGAAGGGATGGAAGCCATGCAGGAAGGATACGACGGCAGCGGTCTCGGCTTACTGCTTCGTGGTCTTGACTTTACAGACTACAAGTATCAGGCCGGGGATCCGATTCTCTCGGGAATTGCCCATACCCCGGAAGCCTTGCATCGCCTGAACAACATCATGGAGAGCAAGGGCTTTGAATTGAATTACGATCATGAATTCGAGGTCACTCGCAGCATGATCGAGGCAAAGGATCGGCATAAATATCTGCTGCGGGCCTATAAAAAACCAGCGGCCTGGGACTCTCTTTCCGAAGACGAAGTCGGCCGCGAACTGATGCTGACCCGCCTCGAACTGCGTAAAAACGGCGAAGAAAACGGCGGCGACCTCACCGCCTTTTCCCTGTGGCCCGATGTGGCCATGATCAAAGAGGTGGGCTGGCCCCTCGAGATCGGCCAGGCCTTCGGTCTCAACAATGACCGGATCAAATCCCGGGTCTGCTTTGCCCAGGGCCGCCAGAACACCAACTACGGGATCAACCTTTACGCCTGCCATCCTTTCTTTATTGAAGGGGTAGCCACCATGACCAACGGTGAAAACACCGCTTTCGTGCCGATCAAGGACTGGCTTTCCGGCAAAGGCTTTCCCGGCTACATGGGCTACCAGTCAGACTCAGAGGTTTTCGCCCATATCCTGCATTATGTTACCAAGCAGCTCAAACTGCCCCTGCAGGCTTACAAGCATGTAATCACCCCGCTGGCCAACAAGGAACTGGCCGCCCATCCCCAGGGCGACTTCCTGCGGGGCCTGCGCGATGTGTGCCGCCGCCTGATCATAGACGGCCCCAACGCGGTGATCGGCTCCCTGCCCGATGAAACCACCATGGTGGTCATGGACGCCAAAAAGCTGCGGCCCGCCATGGTCGGCGGCAAGCCCGGCGAGTGGGCGGTGGCCTCTGAAATGTGCGGCGTTGACGCCTTGATTCCGGACCGGGATCGCTCCAAGGACTTCCAGCCCATGCGTCAACATACAATTATTATTCCTCCCGATAGACAGGAGTTAGAGATATGGTCTCAATTCGATCAATTGCCTCTCATCCAAGCAGCTTAAGCCCCAACGACCTGCCGTGGAAGATAGTTCACCGTGAAGATCGCTGCACCCTGTGCGGCAAATGCGCCGCCGTCTGCCCGGTCAACACCCTGAAACTTACCTACATGCGTAAACGCATGCCCAAAATCGTCTTGAACTCAACCGAGCGCGGCAGCTCGTACAAGACCTTTGTCGGCATCCGCCAGAACACCGATGTGGGCCGGCGCTGTATCGGCTGCGGCTCCTGCTCCATGGTCTGCCCCAACGAGGCGATCGGACCGGTGCACAACGCCAGCGACCGCTACCGCTTCCAGGCCACCGCCGGCGGCGGCGCCATCACCCGCGGCGGACGGCGCAACGAGCCGGGCGCCAGCCTGCTGGACCGGATCATCTTCAATCGAATCTCCATGCTCACCGACCCGGCCCTGGATGCCGGCCGCCATGAGTTTACCTACAACACCCTGCTGGGAAGGGTTCTGCCGCCGGAAGAGTATGTGCGGCGCAAGCTGAGCGGCGAGTGGATTCCGCCGGTCCGGGAAATCTTCCCCTTTGTCATCGGCTCGATGTCCTTCGGCGCCCTGTCGCCCAATATGTGGCTCGGTCTCCTGCAGGGGGTGGCCTATTGCAACGAGGTGCTCGGCATTCCCGTGGTCATGGCCACCGGTGAGGGCGGCTGCCCGCCCTGGGTCTTGAAAAGCCCGTTCCTCAAATATATCATCCTGCAGATCGCCTCCGGATATTTCGGCTGGGATGAGATCATCCGCGCCATCCCCGAGATGCAGTGCGATCCTGCCGCCATCGAGATCAAATACGGCCAGGGCGCCAAGCCCGGGGACGGCGGCCTGTTGATGTGGTTCAAGGTTTCCAAGCTCATCGCCCGCCTGCGCGGTGTGCCCGAGGGGGTTGACCTGCCTTCGCCGCCGGTTCATCAGACCCTGTACTCCATTGAGGAGTCGGTCATGAAGATGATCCAGTCGATGTCCATGGCCTGGAACTTCAAGGTTCCGGTATATCCGAAGATCTCCGGCTCCACCTCGGCCAAATCGGTGCTCAACAACCTGGTGCGTAACCCTTACGCCTCGGCCCTGATGATCGACGGCATTGACGGCGGCACCGGCGCGGCCTATGACATTTCATTAAATGCCACCGGCCACCCGATCGCCTCCAACGTCCGGGACTGCTACCTCGACCTCTGTAAACAAGGCAAGCAGAATGAGATTCCGATCTTTGCCGCCGGCGGCGTGGGCAAGAACGGCAATGTGGTCCAGAATGCCCTGGCCCTGATCATGCTCGGCGCCTCCGGCGTCCACATGGGCAAGTTCATCATGCAATCAGCGGCAGGCTGTCTGGGCTCTGAGCAAAATCGATGCAACGTCTGTAACATCGGAGTCTGCCCCAAAGGCATCACCAGCCAGAATCCGAAAATCTACCGTCGCCTTGATCCGGATGACGTGGCCCAGAGGGTGGTTGAAACCTTCCAGTCCATCGCCACCGAGGTCAAGAAGGTCATGGCCCCCCTTGGCCGCTCCCAGAGTCTGCCGATCGGTATGTCCGACGCCTTGGGGATTGCCGACAAGGACGCGGCTGATCGCCTGAGCATCCGTTACGTCTGTTAAGGAAGGAATCTGAAATGAGTAAAAAAATAATCGTAAAAGGACTGGACGCAAACGGCCAGCGCATCAATACCCAGATCTTCGAAAATCTGGTCCAGGAAGCGTTTACCAAATCCCACGACCTGGTGCTGGAGACCTATGGCCAGCATAACGTGGGCGGTCGTTTGAAAAGCAACGGTGAACCCGTCAATATCGAAATCAACGGCCCCTGCGGCCAGCGCCTGGGTTGCATGGGCATGCCCGGCACCAAGATCGTCTGCAACGGCCCGGCTTCCGACGATGTGGGCTGGCTGAACATCGGCGCCGAGATTACGGTCAAGGGCGACGCCACCAACGGCATCTGTAATGCCATGGCCGAAGGCAAGGTCTACATCGGCGGCTCCATCGGCGCCCGCGGTCTGACCATGACCAAATGGAACCCGGACTACAACCGGCCCGAACTCTGGGTTCTGGGCTCCTGCGGCGACTCCTTTGCCGAGTTCAACTGCGGCGGTATTGCCGTGGTCTGCGGCATTGAGGCCAAAAATGCAGACAACGTGCTCGGCTACCGGCCCTGCGTGGGCATGGTCGGCGGCTCCATCTACTACCGCGGCAAGATTGACGGGTCTTACTCCCAGATCAGCGTCAAGGCCGTACTGCCGGACGATGAGCAATGGCAATGGCTGATGGAACGAATGCCCAACTATCTGGAAAATATCGGACGCTCCGATCTGTTAGCCACCCTTTCCAAACGGGACGAATGGGCCATGTTGGTCTCCATCCCCCCCCAGGAACGGGCGCTGATGAAGACCGACCCGATGTCCATGGCCGAGTTCAAACAAAAAATCTGGAACCCCGGCTTCGGCGGCGGCGATCCGATCCGCGACCTGGCCCCCGGCCTGGACCGTTCCGTAATCGGCATGGTGGAAACCGGTGAGCTGCGCCGCAAAAAGCCCTTCTGGGCCAATCGCGACAAATCAGCCCCCTGCGCCTATTACTGCCCGGTGCATATTCCCACCATCGACCGCCTCAAGTTGATGCGGGAAGGCAAGGGCAAAGAGGCCTATGACATGCTTCTTGAGTACACCCCGCTGCCCGCCTCGGTATGCGGCCATATCTGCCCCAACCTCTGCATGCAGAACTGCTCGCGCCAGAAGGTTGACGAGAAGATCGACGTCCAGATGCTGGCCCGGGCGGCCAAAGATCATCCCGCCCCCAAAACCGCGCCCTCGATCGGCAAAAAAGTCGCCGTTATCGGCGGCGGTCCGGCCGGCATGAACGCCGCCTGGCAGCTGGCCC
Organism: Deltaproteobacteria bacterium; assembly: GCA_013349285.1. Taxonomy (GTDB): domain Bacteria; phylum Desulfobacterota; class Desulfobulbia; order Desulfobulbales; family Desulfurivibrionaceae; genus DUZU01. Next base: position 73,715 of record DUZU01000003.1, read on the forward strand.
GAGCCGGAGTCGAAGTACATATTTTCGAGCAAGACCACCAGCTCGGCGGCAAGCTTGCCCAGGTTATCCCTTGGGAAAGAATGCCCCAGGCCATCTGGATGTCGGAGATCGACCGGTTTATGGCCATGGATCATATAACGGTCAATTTCGGCGTTACCATGACCAAGGACAAGTTCGCAGAGCTCAAGAAGGATTTCGACCATGTGATCGTGGCGGTGGGCACCCATCAGCCGCGCACCATCCCCTTCCCTGGCCACGAGCGGGTGATCCCGGCTCTGGACTTTTTGAAATCGGCCAAGAGCGACAAGCCGATGAAGGTCGGCAAGCAGGTGGTGATCATCGGCGCCGGCAACGTCGGTTGCGACGTGGCCTGCGACGCCTACAAACTTGGGGCCGAACAGGTAACCCTGGTCGATATCCAGAAGCCCCTGGCCTTTGGTAAGGAAAAAGCGGCGGCCGAGGCTTTGGGCGCCAAATTCAAATGGCCGGTCCAGACCAAGGAAGTCACCGAGCAAGGCCTGGTCGATGCGGCGGGTCAGCTGATCGAGGCTCAGACCGTGATCATCTCCATCGGTGACGTGCCGGCCCTTAAATTCCTGCCCGAGACGGTTGAGGTTCTGACCGTGGGCGGGGCGGGCTGGGTAAAATGTAATGCCGCCGGCCGCACCTCGGACCCCAAGGTTTCAGCCGTCGGCGATGTGGAACGGCCGGGACTTGCCACCAGCGCCCTGGGCGCCGGCAAAAAGACCGCCGAGGCCCTGTTGGCCGAGTTCAGAGGCGAGGAATGGCATGATTTCGGCAAGGAAGTCGTGCCCCAGACCAGCTTGACCTATGCCCATTATGAACCGCAATGCGTTGGCGGCTCAGAGGGGGCAGAGGCCGAACGCTGCATGAGCTGCGGAACCTGCCGGGATTGCCATCTCTGTGAAACCATCTGTCCGGAAGGAGCAATCACCCGCGAAAAACTGCCGGATGACACCTTCCGCTATGTTTCCGATGACAACAAATGCATTGCCTGCGGCTTCTGCTCCGATACCTGTCCTTGCGGAATCTGGTTGATGCGGCCGTTCTGACAACAGCTGTTGAGTTAAAAACAAAAAAGGGGATGCCGCAAGGCATCCCCTTTTTTTGTTTGGTTGAAATAATCAACCAAGCGTGGCACCACACCACCCCGTTACAACCTTTTTTATTGCTACCTATCCTCGTAAACCTCGGTCACCGTCATCTTACATTTGGCATCCGAAAACTTTTTATAAAAAGCATATACCGCCATTGGCACGTTCGGCGCCTGAACAATAGCCTTTTCAACCGGTGCGGTCCGCCATAACTCAGGACCGCAGGATTTAAATTTAACCACAAAACTACGCATATATCCCCCCAGATAATTCAACAAAAACCGATAACAGCCGACAACCACTATCAAGATAGTAAAAAATTGTCTCATTAAATACTTTATCATGTCAAATTTTAAAAATACGGAATAAATACGGACCGACAACCAACTAAACGAGACATAAAACCTTAGGCCGAAACAGCACTAAACATGGGGTTTACGATAAAAAGCAATACCAACAACAAGTTAGCATACTATGCACGGAAACGATCGGAAAAACCGATTAGGTTTTCCGCAAAAGAAGAGAATAATCTATAGCAAAAAAATCTTACAAATTTCTTACTTTTTTTAAAAAAAATGAAAAAAGATGAAAAAAATGGATAGGAATTAAATTAATGCTGCCCAGCAACCGCTTTTAATTGGGAGACATCGAAACGATATCATCCAACATTTCTTTTATTTCCTCGGGTAGGTAATTTTCACGAGAAAGATGTTGACCATAGTCCCTTACAATCTGCTGTGCTTCTGCCAGCTTGCCATGGCGTCGCAGAAACAGGTAAAGCATTTTCACCAGACCGGCATTGGCAAAATCACTCTTCAGCGCTTCACGCAGGGCATAGATCGCCTCATCCATCCGCCCCACCTCAGCCAGGTTTTCCCCCCATTTACGGGACGCCTCAGCCAACAGATGGCGAAGGTCGTTACAGTAACAATGGACCAGATCATCACAGATGTTGTCATAGGCAAAACACGATTGCCAGAGATGCACCGCCTCATAAAAACAATTGCCGGCCATCCACCACTCATTGGCCCGGGCATGGAGCAGTCCCTTATTTGCTTTCGCCTCAAACAACCGCGCATCGATATTACAATTATCAAGACAAAGAATCCCCTGCTTCAGGGTCAGATAATTCTTAAGACTATGGGGGGCAATCGCCTCACTGATTGTTTTACGCAGACGGGAGAGAAGGGTATCAAACTTTGAACGGGTCTTATCCGGAGGACCTTCCGGCCAGAGGGCAAACTGCACCTTTTCCTGGTCGATCCGCAAATTAGGCGAGGAGACCAACAAGGCCAACACCCTTTTCTGGGCCGGCGTAAAATCCTCGGTCTTCAATAACCTTCTGCCCCCGATCCCCACACTGAAGCCGCCGAGAAAGGTTATTTCCAGCAGGGGAAATGCTTTACTTTTCCCATCAAACGCCACGCCCAAACGCTCACGCCCCAACAATAAGGCATAATCCGTCTCAATATCTCTTTTAACGGCAAACTCCAAAACGTCCTGCAATAATGCCGGGGTGATACCGATAAAATAGCTGAACCTGTTTTTTTTCATCAACACTAGGCTGCGGCCGATATCCTCCTGGGCCTCAGCCAGCTGGCCAAGCTTAACGAAAACCCCGGCCCGGACCATTAATGCCGCGGCCTCCCAGTACTCGGTGACCAGAGAGCTGGCGCCCTCGATCGCCGAGTTCAACTCCCGCACGCTTTCCTGATAATGTCCCAACTGATAATAAACCCTGCCGGCCACAACCTTATGCTGCACCAAAAACAAGTCACCGCCGGCCACCTCCCGCAATAACGCCGACTCGTTGATCGCCACCAGCGCCTTTTCCCGATAACCGAGTAACGCGGCCGCATAGGCCAGCCATTGCATGAACTGGCTGCGCATGTGGGGGTTATGATCCACCCGCCCGGTATGCACCCCCGCCTCGACCAGTCGGGCCGCCTCGGCAAAGCGCCCCTCAGCGATCAGCACACTGCAATCCCACACCACCAGATAGGGCCCGACAATGGTCTGCTCGAGCAATTCTTGGCCGACCAGGGAAATAAGTTTTTCCTTTTGCTGCCGATAATTGACAAAGTCGCCGTGCATTTGCAGATCATCAATCTGCATGGTGCAAAGGGCCATCTTATAGGTCGCGGCCACATGGGAATCGAGGAGAATGGAATAGCCCCACTCCAGTTCTCTTTTGTTTTTTTGCCGATAGCCGAGCAATAGATTTTCATATCCCTGAATAAGCAGGACGTTGGCGATCAAACCGGTGGCATTGTATTTCTGGGCAAGCCGCATGGCCAAGGACGAGTACTGGCTGGAGCGCTCCATGTTCGCGTTAAAATAACAGAAGCCGGAAGCGATATTCTTAGCCACGATAATCTTGATAAAAGGAGGCAACATTACCCCGACTTCGTCAAAAAGCTGCACGGCCCGAGGCAGCAACCTTTCACCATCCTTATGGGTTCCGGCAACCACCCAGAGAAACATGATAAGTTGACTTAACGCCAGCAACTCCCCGATCTTTTCTTGGCGGGGGCCAAAGATCCCACAGGCCCCTTCCAGATAAATCCGACATTTTTCAGGGAAAAGATCGGAATAGGCCAACCCGGTAAAGAGCAGCATCCAGCCTTTTTGTTGCAGGATCTCGGGCGGCACTTGCTGCAAGATCGAAAGGATCGAGGCATGCTGATTGACGGCCAGCAGTGCCATGCCCTCCCTCTCGATGATGCTATCGATCTCATCATAGTCTTCGGCGACCAGCGCATAACGAAGGGCGGCAACCACTCTTTTTTGGCCCATGGAAAAAACAGATGCCTTCTTCAGTATTTCCGCTCGCTCCGCCTTGGAAAAACGCAGCTTGGCCCGCTCCTGCATAAACTCCTGAAAGAGATGATGAAAACCGAAAATTTTTCCGCGCCGGTCCAGGCTGCGCACAAAATAATTGCTGTTCATTAAAAAAGTCAGCTTTTCGCCTATTTCCGGTTCTCCGGTGATTTCCTCGGCCAGGTCAACGGAAATCTCATCGAGTAATGAAAGCTTAAGCAATGAATCATGGAATTGCGCGGGGATCTGGGTAAAAATCTCATCTTTAAAATAATCAAGCGCGCGGCCCCCGGCCAGGGCATCGGTCACCTGGGCCATGCTTTCCGCCCGACTGTCTCCCTCCAGGGCATGGCCGGCCAGGATCATCCCCATGACCCAACCTTCGGTAGCCTGATGAATCTTGCGAACCACCTCCATGGGAACACCAAGGGCAAGAACCCCGTTAAGCAGATCATCGGTTTCCCGAGCGGTCAGCGCCAGATCTTCATTCCCGAGACGGAGTATATCGATGCCGAATTTAACCAATCGGTTTTTTAATTTTACCGGCCTGCGGGAAAGCAAAATAAAACGGATGCGGGGGGGCGAGGTCTCGATCAAATAGTCGAGAAAGGACAGGGTATGCTCACTCTCTTCAAGCAAATGAAGATCGTCGAACACCATAAAAAAATCGCCGTCCAGCGCCTTGACCAGCCCGGCAAGCATCATATTGGCAAGACCGGGCAGGTCTCCGACATTTACCTTGCTGTTGGCCAGCATCTTTTCGAATGGGGCGCAGGAGAAACCGGGCAGAGAATTCTCCAGGCAAACCACCAGGGCGCTGAAGAAAAGTACCGGATCACTATCCTCGGGACCAACCTGATACCAGGCATAATCACCGGGAAAGGCATCGAGGTATTGAGTGGCCAGGGTTGTTTTCCCATGGCCGCCCTGGGCCTCGATCAAAAATATCTTCTTATCTTTTCCCTGTTCATGGAGAATTTCATTAACCAGCCGCGAGCGGAACAGGTTATGGGATGCGGCAAAATGAGGCGGAAAAAACTTATTGGCGGGGATTTTTAAAGCAATAAACGACGACCAAATTGTCATAGTACCCCTCAGTACAGACATTAAGCAGGCAAACTCCCCCCGAAGCCGGCCAAGAAATTAAACTTATACTTTAAAAACTAATTGAACCCTAACCGAACAGACTGACAATTTCAAACCCAAAAATTTGCATGGTGTTTTTTACCCCACCTCCCATCATTGCCCAACAATCTTGTAACAAGCCCGCCCCCCTTTACACAAATATGTAACGCTAAAACCGACGAGCCACCTCTTAACCCAAGACAACCGACTAAAATCACGTATAAATCAATCACCATGACGAATCGGCATGATTTTCGCATTAGCCTGCAACGGTTTGTGACACATACTTAATTCAGCAAGAAACAAGGAGATTTTCATGAGGCTGAGACTTTTATCCATACCATCCCTGACGGCGCTGCTTACCCTGGCCCCGCAATTTTCCCGGGCAGCGGACCACCCGCCGGTGGACACCGGCACCACCGCCTGGATGCTCATCTCCACCGCCCTGGTTCTGCTGATGATTCCCGGGCTGGCCATGTTTTACGGCGGCCTGGTCCGCACCAAGAACGTCTTGAGCACGATGATGCACAGCTACGTTTCCCTGGCCATCATCGGGGTGCTCTGGGTGGTCTGCGGCTACTCCCTCACCTTCGGCAAATCGATCTGGGGCGGCCTTATCGGCTGGAACAACGATTACTTTCTCCTGCAGGGCATTGACGATGCCGTCACCAACGGTATACCCGAATATATCATCGCCATGTTCCAGGGTAAATTTGCGATCATCACCCCGGCCCTGATCAGCGGCGCCCTGGCCGAACGAGTCTCCTTCCGCGGTTACAGCCTGTTCATCGCCCTCTGGTTCCTGTTGGTCTACAGCCCCTTATGTCACTGGATCTGGGCTCCGGACGGCTGGCTGTTCAATGCCGGCGCCAACGGCGTAATCGACCTGGCCGGCGGCCTGGTCATCCATGTCTCTGCCGGGATCAGCGCCCTGGTCGCCGCCATTTACATCGGCCCGCGTCGGGGTTTCCCCAGACAGGCCATGCACCCGAACAATCTGGTCATGACCATGATGGGCGCCGGCCTGCTCTGGGTGGGCTGGTTCGGCTTTAATGCGGGATCCACCGTGCAGAGCGGCCTGGACACGGCCCGCGCCCTGACCATGACCCAGATCTCCGCGGCCAGCGGCGCCTTTACCTGGCTGATCATCGAGGCCCTCGCCTTCAAAAAAGCCACCTCCCTCGGCTTTGTTTCCGGCATCCTCGCCGGTCTGGTGGTAATCACCCCGGCCGCCGGCGTTGTGCAGCCGGTAGGCGCCCTGTTCCTGGGCGCCGCTTCATCCCTGGTCTGCTACTATGCCCTGGTTATGAAAATTAAACTCGGTTACGATGACAGCCTTGACTGCTTCGGCATCCACGGGGTGGGCAGCGGCCTGGGCGTCCTGCTCCTCTCCTTCTTCATCCGCGACAGCTGGCTGGCTGACGCTTCGGCCGCGGCCGGCAAAACCTGGACCGCCTTTGACCAGCTCAAGGTGCAACTGCTCGGCATGGGGGCAACCATCGCCCTGGCCGCAACCGTCACCATCATCCTCTGTGTACTCATCGAAAAAACCATAGGTTTCCGAGTAAAAGAGCAAATTGAAATCGAAGGGCTTGACCAGTCACTCCACGGGGAAACAGGATACGGCCTGGTCTCCTCGGACCGCTAACCCTGCGCCTCGCTTGACCCCAGTTCCCCAGATAAAAAAAAAGCCGGGAACCCTTGATCAGGTTCCCGGCTTTTTTTATCTGATTACCACCGAGTTTCAGCCGGAAAAAAATGGCTTAAACATGATGTTTGAGTTGGATAAGCATGTTGTGGGAGCGAATTTATTCGCGAAAAAAAATTACTTGAGCACCAGCAATGTCTAGTGGCCGGCCAGCCATTATTCGTGGCTGAAGCCGCTCCCACTGGACTTTCATCAACTTGGCTGAAATTCAATGGTAATCAGATTTTTTTAAGGCAACCACCGTCCCTGCACCAGAGATAAAAATCAGAGCTTTAAGGCGGACTTGATCTTGCCGCAGAGAACCTCGGTGGTAAAGGGCTTAACCACATACTGACTTACCCCGGCCTTAATCGCCTCCATGATATGCTCCTTTTCCGTTTCCGCCGTAACCATTATGAAAGGAATTTTAGCAAGAGCCTCGGTGGCGCGAACTTTTTTCAGCAGCTCGATTCCCGTCATGTTGGGCATGATCCAGTCACAGATTATCAGGTCGATCCGCCTGTTCTCAAGAACCTCAAAGGCCTTTAGACCATCGGTGGCCTCTGTAAGGTTTTCATGATTATCACAACCCAGCTCGTAGAGCATATTCCGGACCATCCGCCGCGGAAGCTCGAAATCATCCACAATCAGAATCTTGAGCTCGTTTAATTTCTGCACAGACATAGCAAATCTCCAGCCGTCAATAAGGAGGACAATTTCCGCCGAAACAAACTCACCAACCAATATTCTATACAAAAAAGCCACGGCAAGCCGAATTTTTTTCAAAAAAACATTCTGACATAAACATGCAGCACTACAAGGTAAAACGTAAGAGGACGACGAAGATTTACAGGGAAATCAGGGTACGGAGCAGTCGGTTACGACAGACGATTGCGATAATCCTCATAGCCAAAGCTCCGCACCACCGCAAAGGAATCATCCCGGGAATCGCAGACAACGATACTGGGCAGCCGCACCCCGTTGAAGGTGGTGGTTTTGACCATGGTATAATGGCCCATATCGCCGAAAACCAGCCGCTGGCCGATCTGCAGGGGGGTCGGGAAAGAATAATCACCGATCACATCGCCGGCCAGACAGGAGAGGCCGCCCAGCTTGTAGGTATACTGAAACTCCCCGGGCTCGCCGGCGCCGAACAAAACCGGCCGGTAAGGCATCTCCAGCACATCCGGCATATGGGCGGTGGCCGAGGTGTCAAGAATCGCGATATCCACCTCATTATGAACAATGTCCATCACCCGGGTCACCAGGACCCCGATATTTAAGGCAATGGCCTCGCCCGGCTCCAGATAGACCTGCACCCCATACTTGTCCTGGATGCGACTGATCAATGCACAGAGACGGTTAAGATCATAGCCCTCCCGGGTAATATGGTGGCCGCCCCCGAAGTTGAGCCATTTCATCCGGCCGAGAAACTCGCCGAATCTCTCCTCGAGCGCCGCCACCGTATTGGCCAGGGCATCGCTGTCCTGCTCGCACAGGGCATGAAAATGCAGCCCTTCGATGCCGTCGAGCTCCTCCGGCTTGAACTGATCACGGATCACGCCCAGCCGGGAATAGCGGCCGCAGGGATTATAGAGATCCACATCAACCTCGGAATACTGGGGGTTTACCCGAATGCCGCAGGAGATCTTTTTGCCGGCCGACTGAACCCGCTCTTTAAAATGACGCCACTGGCTAAAGGAGTTGAAAACCAGATGATCGGCACAACCGAGTATCTCGCCAAACTCATCGTCCCCATAAGCCGGGGCGTAGACATGAACCTCCTTGCCGAACTCCTCCGCCGCCAGACGCGCCTCGGCCAAAGAGCTGGCGGACGCCCCGGCCAGCACCTGGCGGATCTGCCCGAAGAGGCTGAACATGGCAAACCCCTTGAGGGCCAGCAGAATACGGCAGCCGGTTCGCCGCTGCACCAGATCGAGGATGGCCAGGTTTTCCGCCAGCCGCTGCCGGTCGCAAACATAACTGGGGGTGGGCACCCGACTCAGGTCAAAATCGATATTTTTAACTTTGTGGCTCATCTTTTCCCGCATTTAATAATTCAAAGTTAACCGCCGCCCCAACCGCGAGACGGTGAAGCATTTGCTCAAAACGAATGGCCGCCGGATCACCTTCCGGCGGCGCCCATCGGGCAAAATCCTCGGCCGGCAAGGGTTGATAGGGGCCTGGTTTCACTTCGACCAGCAGGGTGCCGGGCTCCTTGATGATCAGGGTATGCCAGGCCCCGGCCGGAATTTCCACCGCCGGGGCGGCACCATTTGCCGCCAGTTCAACAACGCTGCGCACAACCCCCTCTCCATCAAAAACCAGCACCGCCGCCCGCCCTTTAAGGGCAATAAAGAGCTCCCATTTCAGAGGATCGGCATGGCGGTGGGGCCGAATATAGGTCCCCGGCTCCATGGCCACCACCAGCCGCTGCACCGCATCATCGGCCGAGGCATGCAGACAATAATGCACCCGCTTCCGGGCCGAAACCTCGGCCTCGGCCCGCATCTTTTCATACAGTAGACAATCTATCAGCTTCATGGCCGCGGCTCAGGCCAGCTCCTTCACCTCCCACGGCAGACCGTGGATATTGAGCGCCGCCATGAAGGGATCCGGATCAAGCTCTTCCATGTTGAAGACGCCCTTGCCCTGCCATTTGCCGGTGAGCATCATCATGGCGCCGATCATGGCCGGCACGCCGGTGGTGTAGGAGATGGCCTGGGAACCCACCTCCTTATAGCATTCCTGATGATCGCAAATATTATAGATATAAATCTTCCGGGGCTTGCCGTCCTTCACCCCTTCCATGACGTTGCCGATACAGGTCTTGCCCTTGGTCCGCGGGCCAAGGGAGGCTGGATCGGGCAGCAGGGCCTTTAAAAACTGGAGGGGGATGATCTCGCGCCCCTCGAACATCACCGGCTCGATCCCGGTCATGCCCACGTTCTGCAACACCTCAAGATGCTTGAGATAATTATCGGAAAAGGTCATCCAGAAACGGATCCGCTTGAGCCCCTTGATATTCTTGGCCAGAGATTCCAGCTCCTCATGGTACATGAGATAGGCGTTCTTGGGACCGATCTGCGGAAAATCAAAACTCTGCTTGACGCTCAAGGGCTCGGTCTCGACCCACTCGCCGTTCTCCCAGTATTTGCCCCGGGCGGTCACCTCCCGGATATTGATCTCCGGATTGAAGTTGGTGGCAAAGGGATGGCCATGATCGCCGGCATTGGCGTCGAGAATATCGATATAGTTGATCTCATCCAGATAATGCTTGGCGGCATAGGCGGAGTAGACATTGGTCACGCCCGGATCAAAACCGCTGCCGAGCAGGGCCATCAACCCGGCCTTCTCAAAGCGCTCCTGATAATCCCACTGCCATTTATAGCAAAACTTCGCCTCATCCGGCGGCTCGTAGTTGGCGGTATCCAGATAGTGCACCCCGGTGGCCAGACAGGCGTCCATAATGGCCAGATCCTGATAGGGCAAGGCGACATTGATCACCAGGTCGGGCCGGACCCGGTTGATGAGCGCCACGGTCTGTTCGACCTGGTCGGCATCCAATTGCGCGATCTCGATGGTGCGCCCCACATTCTTTTTGACCGCATCCCGAATCTCCTCGCAACGACGCAGGGTTCGACTGGCAAGACAAATCTCCGTAAACACCTCGGCAACCTGCGCGCATTTATGCACAACCACACTGCCGACCCCGCCGGCTCCGATTATCAAAACTTTACCCATGATCATTCTCCAGCATTAAAACTATTATAACGATATGTTAGCAACATAGCGGCAAACCAGCTCCACACATATGTTTGTACGTCAGTTCACCACATCAAACAACTAAATTTTCAACAATCGCCCAAAACATTTTTTTCAAAACAATCAAATAGCATATCTCTCATGGTTGGGTTATTGACAAGCAGTCCATAGTCATGTATTATCGCCCCATCTTTACATCGGGGCCGTTAGCTCAACCGGTAGAGCAACTGACTCTTAATCAGTAGGTCCCCAGTTCGATCCTGGGACGGCCCACCAGACATAGCAAAGAGTTACGGTCGATCCGTAACTCTTTTTTTTGTTGACCGACACACCAGCTTTACCTCTTACCATTATAATTCTTCAGCAAGAGCATACGCTCCAACAACCGCGCAAAACCAAAAGGCAGGCAACCATAATTTTTTTTTATAATTTTGCAAGCAACAAATATCGGGTATGATAACTTTATTTACCTGTCCGCTCAGAAAATGCCGCGCCAAACCCATCTACCCCATATAAAGAGGTCACCTTGATCAGAAAAATACTCAATCGAGTTAAAGACAATTTCAAAAAACTTGTAAAAAAACAAGGGTCCCCGGAAAAACTTCGGGCCACAGAGGACATTGCTCATCAGGCCGAACAACCAATAACTGCCGAGAAAAACAAAAGAAAAAGATCTCGCAAGCGTCCTTCATACAAAAAAGAACACCACCCCACCGAGGCGATTGTTCCGGCAGCGGACCCGACCATTCCCTGGGACGACTCCCTGTTTGCGGTAGCCAAGGAAGAGGGAAAAACCAGGTTTCACGACCTGGATCTGCCCATCGAGATCATGCATGCCCTTTACGACCTGGGCTTTAATTACTGCACCCCGATCCAGGCCCAATCACTACCCGACACCCTAAGCGGCAAAGACGCCACCGGCAAGGCCCAGACCGGCACCGGCAAAACCGCCGCCTTTCTGCTTACGATCCTGACCCGCCAACTGCGCACCGCGCCGCCTGCAAAACGGCTGCACGGCACGCCCCGGGCATTAATTCTCGCCCCCACCCGGGAACTGGTTTTGCAGATTGTTGAAGACGCCCGCCTGCTCACCAAGTACATGGACTGCACCATTGTCGGCATTCTCGGCGGCATGGACTACCAAAAGCAACAACGCCAGCTCACCGAACAGCAGGTTGACATCGTCGTTGCCACCCCCGGCCGCCTGCTCGATTTCAATCGCCAGAAATACGTCCGCCTTGACGCGGTGGAAACCCTGGTCATCGACGAGGCGGATCGGATGCTGGACATGGGCTTTATCCCGGACGTAACCAAGATTGTCTACGCCACCCCCCAAAAAGGCCAGCGGCAGACCCTGCTCTTTTCCGCCACCCTCACCCCCCAGGTCAACCGGCTGGCCTCACAGTGGACCAGGGATCCGGTCGTGATCGAAATCGAATCAGACCACGTGGTGACCCAAACCGTGGACCAGCAGGTCTATCTGGTGACCAGACAGGAAAAATTCCCCCTGCTCTACAATATCATCTCCGGCCAGAAACTTGAGCGGGTGATGATCTTCTGCAACCGCAAGGATGAAACCCGCTTCCTTGCCGAAAAGCTGCAACGCTACGGCATCAAATGCGCCATTCTTTCCGGCGACATCGCCCAGAATAAACGGCTGACCACCCTGGAAAATTTCCGGGCCGGCAAAATCACGGTCCTGGTGGCCACCGATGTGGCCGGGCGCGGCATCCATGTCGACGGGGTGAGCCATGTCATCAACTACACCCTGCCCCATGACCCGGAGGACTATGTACACCGGATCGGCCGAACCGGTCGCGCCGGCGCCGAGGGAATCTCGGTAAGCTTTGCCGATGAGAACGACTCATTTCAGCTCCCGGACATCGAGGAGTTTATCGGTGAAAAACTCCACTGCATCCACCCGGAGCCGGGTCAACTCCGCCTGCCGCCGGCTCCGCCGAAATCGGCCGCCTCCACCGAACAATTTCTCCCGGCGAAAAAGGCACCGCGCAAGGGCTCGTACCCGCGCCGCAAAAGCAGCCCCCGCCCCCGTTAACCACTAGAGTAATTACCAACCCTGATATGGCTCTCATTACCTTTAAAGAAATCGGCTTAAGCTTCGGCGCCCTGCCCTTGCTCGACGCCATCGACCTCCAGATCGAAGCCGGCGAAAGGCTCTGCCTGGTCGGCCGTAACGGCCAAGGCAAATCCACCCTCATGAAGCTGATCACCGGCGAACTGGAACCGGATCAGGGCGAGATCATCCGTCAAAAGGGGCTGAAGACCGCCCGCCTTGCCCAAGAGGTGCCCCACGCCCTGGGAACCACGGTCTATGAGGTGGTGGCCAGCGGCCTCGATAATCTTTTTGAACTGCTGGCCGCCTACCACGCCACCAGCAACCGAATCAACCACGACCACTCGCCCCAGGCCATGGCCGCCCTGGAAGACGCCCAGCACGCCCTGGAATCAGCCGATGGCTGGCAGGCCCAGCAACGGGTGGACATGGCGATCTCCAGGCTGCAGCTACCGGAAGATCAACTGTTCGATCAACTCTCCGGCGGCCTGAAGCGCCGGACCCTGCTCGCCCGAGCCCTGGTCAGCGAACCGGATCTGCTGCTGCTGGATGAGCCGACCAACCACCTTGACATCGACTCCATCACCTGGCTGGAAGAATTTCTGCTCAACTTTCGCGGCACCCTGCTCTTTGTCACCCATGACCGGGTCCTGCTCCAGAAACTCGCCACCCGGATCATCGAGCTGGACCGCGGCAAAATCACCAGTTGGCCGGGTAATTTCTCCACCTACCTGCAACGCAAGGAAGAGGCGGCGGCGATCGAGGAAACCAAAAACTTCAAGTTTGACAAAAAACTGGCCCAGGAAGAGGTTTGGGTTCGCCAGGGCATCAAGGCCCGCCGCACCAGAAACGAAGGCCGGATCCGGGCGCTGCAGGCCCTGAGAAAGGAACGGGGCGCCCGGCGCAGCAAAACCGGGTCAGCCCAGATCAACATGCAGGACGGCGGCCTGTCCGGCAAGCTGGTGGCCGCGGTCAAGCATGTCTCCTTTCACTATGGCGCCACTCCCATCATCAGCGACCTGACCACCACCATTATGCGGGGCGACAAAATCGGCATCATCGGCCCCAACGGCATCGGCAAATCGACCCTGCTCAATATCCTGCTCGGCACCTTGGCCCCCCAGGAGGGCACGGTAACCTTGGGCACCAAGCTCGAAATCTGCTATTTCGATCAGCAGCGCATGCAGCTCGATCTGAACAAAACCGTGGCCGAAAATGTCGCCGAAGGCAACGACAACGTCATTATCAACGGCAAACCGCGCCATATCATCAGCTACCTCCAGGACTTCCTCTTCACCCCGGATCGAACCAGATCTCCGGTGTCGATCCTGTCGGGCGGGGAAAAAAACCGGCTGCTGCTGGCCAAGCTGTTCACCAAACCCTTCAATGTCCTGATCATGGATGAGCCCACCAATGACCTTGACGTGGAGACTCTGGAGCTGCTGGAAGAACTCCTGCTGGAATACAAGGGCACCCTGCTGCTGGTCAGCCATGACCGCGCTTTTCTAAATAACGTGGTCACCAGTTCCCTGGTTTTCGAAGGCCAAGGCCGGGTTACCGAGTATGCGGGCGGCTATGACGATTGGCTGAGCCAGCGGCCGACCGAAATGGCGGAAGAGGCAAAAAAAAGCGCCTCCATGGGCAAAAAGAATCGCACCAAAAAAGAGCCGCCCCGCAAGCTCAGTTACAAGCAAGCCCAGGAGCTTGCAGAACTGCCGCAACAGATTGAACAAATGGAAGCTGAGCAAAAAGCACTCTACAAAACCATGGCTACTGCTGATTTTTTCCAGCAGGACGCCAAGATTATCAACACCGCCACGGACAGAATGACGGAACTGGAAGAAAAACTCCCGGTTGCCTATGCCCGTTGGGAAGAGTTGGAAAAAATCGCGGCAGAGGGTAAGAGCTGATGCGGATCATCCTGATTGCGGCCATGGCCAAGAATCGGGTAATCGGCCGCGGCAGCGCCATCCCCTGGCGCCTCCCGGAAGAACAGCAACGCTTCAAGGCAATAACCATGGGCCATACTCTGATCATGGGCAGAAAAACCTTTGAATCAATAGGCCGGCCCCTGCCCGGCCGCAAAACCGTAGTCATCACCCGCCAAAAAAACTATCAGCCGCCGGGCTGCCTGGTGGCCGCCAGCCTCGAAGAGGCTCTGCAGCTATGCCGGGAGGATGACAAGGTTTTCATCTCGGGGGGCAGCCAGATCTATGCCCAGGCCATGCCTCTGGCCGATGAAATATATCTGACCACCCTGGACCGGGACGTTGAAGGGGATATCTATTTCCCGCCATTCAGGCAGGAGGACTTTGAGGTCAGCGCCAGCGAGGCAATCGAGGGTGAGGAGCCCTATACCTTCACGATCTTCACCCGAAAAACCGGAGCTAACGCCTGAGGCCCTCTAAAAATCAGCAGGCGAAAATCAAGAACTTTTCATTCCTAAAACCTTCCGAACCGCAAAAGCCACATCCATGTAAAGAAGCGGCTTAACCAGAAATTCACGGATGCCCATATCCTTGGCCCTTTCTTCGTTTATCATCTCGCTGTAGCCGGTACACATGATAATGGGGATATCCGGCCGGGCGGCCAGCATTCTCCGGGACAACTCCACCCCGGTCAACTTGGGCATGGCCATATCGGTCATCACCAGGTCAAACCCGGCGGGATCCTGCAGAAACACCCTTTCCGCCTCCAGACTGCTGGTCAGAGCCGTAACCTGATAACCGAGCCCTTCCAGCATCCGGGAGAGCAGCACAACGATCGATTCTTCATCGTCGACCAGCAGGATATGTTCGTCCCCCTTGGGCAAGGCCGAAGCCGCAATCACATCACCGGTCGATTCGAGCCGCTCGGCCTGGGGCAGATAAACATTAAAAACACTGCCATGCCCAGGCGTACTGCTCACCACAACATTGCCGCCGCAGGCCTTAACAATGCCATGCACCACGGAGAGCCCCAGCCCCGTGCCCTCGCCCTTTTCCTTGGTGGTGAAATAAGGATCGAAAATCCTCTCCAGAACGGCGGGCTCCATCCCGCAACCGGTATCGCTCACCGCCAGACATAGATATTCGCCGGGCAGCAAAGTCTGCTCCTGAACCAGATCATCCTCTCGACTGAGGGAGACCGAGGTCAGGGAAACATCCAAAATCCCACCCTGGTCACGCATGGCGTGGTACGCATTGGTACACAGATTCATGATCACCTGATGAATCTGGGTCGGGTCGGCAAACACCGCACCCTCGCCACCATCAAGATGCTGCTGAATCTCGATGTTGGTCGGGATCGAAGCGCGCAGAAGCTTTAAGGCCTCCTTAACCAGCACCCTGATCTCAACCGGCATCTTCTCCTGCTCGGCTTGACGGCTGAATGCGAGAATCTGCTGCACCAGCTCCTTGGCCCGGCGGCTTGCCTGGGCAACGCTTTCCAGATCCCTGCGCACAACACTATCCGGCGGCAGCTTATATTGGGCAAGATCGGTATACCCCATAATCGCCGACAGGATATTGTTAAAATCATGGGCAATCCCGCCGGCCAAAGTCCCCATGGCTTCCATCTTCTGAGCCTGCCGAACCTGAGTCTGCAACCTGGCATGCTCGTCTTCCACCATTTTCCGCTCGGTCACATCACGGATGATGCCCAGAAAGCCGAGAATTTTGCCGGAGGAATCTTTTACCGGCGCGCCCAGACTCTCCCCGATGAACTGCGCCCCATCCTTGCGCCGATATTCCATTTCATAGGGAACCAACGATGCGGCCCCAGCCGGATTAAAATGGACTCTTTGCTGCTGTTCGTAATCCCCTTTCCGCACATAAAGAATCTCGGTGCCCATCCCGAGCAATTCGGCGGCTTCGTAACCGAAAATTCGACTCAAGGCCGGGTTAATCATCACAATCCGCCACTTACTATCGGTAAAAACAACGGCATCGGGGATAGACTGAAAAATAATCTCAAACTCCGCCGTTCTTCTGCGCAACGACTCTTCCACCCGCTTGCCCTCAATACCCAAGGCTATTTCGTCCGCCACCGCCGCCAACGAATTAAGGGCCATTTGCGACAGGGGATGCTGGGCAAAAATCGCCACCACCCCGACCAACTTACCCTCCAACAGCAAGGGATGGCCGGCAAAAGCCACCATCCCCTCCCGTTTGGCCCACTCCTGATCGGTTACCTGAAAATCCCCCACCACCTGATTGGTAAGATGGGGTTTTTTATCCCAGGCAATAACCCCGATTTTGGTTTTATCATCGATATGGATCCGACTATGGCGACCATCAAGATTGGTATACATCCCGGCGCTGGCCTGCAGAATCAGTACATCCTCCTCGAGGGGGCTCACCGTCCAGATCCGGGCAAAAGCGCCATCGAGTTGCTCAACCAACACCTCGCAGCAGCGTTGGAGAATTGCCTGCAGATTCTGCCCGGTGGTCAGGGCCACCCCGATCTCCGCCCCCATGGTCAACAGACAAAGCTGCTCATCCATGGCCGCGAGCGCCTTCTGCCGGTCGGTGATATCCCGCACCGAAAAAATAATCCCGGTTACCTTTTCAGCCTGATTGCGCAAAGCGGAATAGGAGAGCTGCGCATAAAAGGGTTTGCCGTTTTTGGCCTTGAGCTGCGAGTTGAGCTCGTAATGGGACGCCGCACTTTTCTCGATATTTTGCCGAATACCATAAATATGCTTTTCCGGGATGAACCGCTCGATACTCTCCCCCACCGCCTCCTTGGCGGTGTAGCCGAAAATCCGGGCCGCCCCCCAGTTCCACAAGGTCACCTGCCCTTCCATGTCCACGGCAATCATGGCATCGTAGGCCTGCTCAATGATCTGCCCCTGGCGCCGCAATTCCTCCAGGTATGTCAGATCATGAATCCCCATCATAATGTTGACGATCTCACCATCACCATCCCGAATCATCTTCACCACCACCTGAATCGGCCGCCCGGTTGGATTGGCAAAACTATCGGCATCAAGCAAAATAGTTTCATTGTGGCGGTTACCCCGGGCCTTGCAGATCGGGCATTGGTCCGCTCCGCCGGCCGGGTGCATTATCCGGCTGATCTCGCGACCGATAACCTGCTCCGGCATCAGCCCGGTGAATCTATAAAAATTACGGTTGGCACGAAGCACCACGCCTGCCGGGTCGAGCAACAGGATGGCATCATCGACAAAATCCATGGACTGATCCCATTGGACATCGGCCACGGCCAACTCGGTCTCTTCCTTTTTTTCCGAAGACAGATCCCGGACATTAACCATCAGCTGATCACGCCCCCGATAAGGCACAATCGCCGCCTTGACCTCCACGTCAAAGAACAAGCCGTCGGCGTGGACATGTACCGACCGCAAGGTCTGTCCCATTGCCACGGTGAGGTCGGCGAGCAACCTTTCCCATAACGGATAAACATCGGGATGCACTATGCGCCGTAACGGCAGGCCGACCAGATCGGCATGGGCATAGCCATAAACCAGACAGGCCTTGGCATTGGCCTGCAATATTATGCCGTCTTGGCCGATAATGAGAAAGGCGTCGTTTAATTCATTGAAAATTCGCTGGTAACACTGGGAGGCTTCCGTCAGTTCGTCTAGGGCTGCGCGGGACTCCCGCCCATGGATAAAGAGCAACAGATAGAGGAGTCCGGAGGTGAAGACAATAAAAAAACTAAACTTGTAGGTATGTAAAAAAGCTGTGACAGAGGGATCCGCCGACAATAAGTTGCCGGGGACGGCATCAAAGACAACCGTCCAGATAACGCCGAGGGCGACGTACAAAAAACTGATCAGAAATGGCGAAATAGTTTTTTTCATCAAGGCATCATCTTGAGATTGAGTCTTAATTATTAATGTAGCATATCTGTTTTAATGATTGAGGATAATTTTTTTCACAGAAGTGAGATCTTAAAACTCAAACAAAAACGGCCACCCCCCAAGTTAATGGAAGATGGCCGGATAACTGGACACCAGGAAGATCAACTCCGGGTGAGATGCCGGTACTTGATGCGGTGGGGCTGCTTGGCCTCCTCACCGAGCCGGGCCTTGCGGTCTTCTTCGTATTCGGTATAGTTGCCGTCGAACCAGACCACCTGGCTGCCGCCCTCAAAGGCGAGAATATGGGTGGCGATCCGATCGAGAAACCAGCGGTCATGGCTGATGACCACGGCGCAGCCGGCAAAATTCTCCAGGGCCTCTTCCAGGGCGCGCAGGGTGTTGACGTCCAGATCATTGGTCGGCTCATCCAGCAGGATGACGTTGGCGCCCTCCTTGAGGATCCGGGCGAGATGAACCCGGTTGCGCTGGCCGCCGGAGAGCAGCCCCACCTTTTTCTGCTGCTCGGAGCCGGAGAAGTTAAACCGCCCGACATAGGCCCGGGAATTAACCTCGCGATTGCCGAAGGTCAGGGTCTCCTGGCCCTCGGAGATGACCTCCCAGATGGTTTTATCAGGGTCCAGCACATCGCGGCTCTGATCAACATAGGCCAGCTTTACCGTATCCCCCAGTCGGATGGAACCGGCATCGGGCTGCTCCTGGCCGGTGATCAGCTTGAACAGGGTACTTTTGCCGGCGCCGTTGGGGCCGATCACCCCGACAATACCGCCGGGCGGCAGGGAAAAGTTCAGGTTTTCATAAAGAATATTATCGCCATAGGACTTGGAAACCCCCTGGGCCTCGATCACCAGCTTGCCCAGCCTGGGACCGGGAGGGATATAGATCTCCAGCTCGTCGGCCCGTTTCTCCGCCTGCTGGCCGACCAGATCCTCGTAGGATTTAATTCGGGCCTTGGACTTGGCGTGCCGGCCCTTGGGGCTCATCCGGATCCACTCCAACTCGTGCTGCAGGGTCTTCTGCCGCCGGTCATCCTCGCGCTGCTCCTGGGCCAGCCGTTTTTCTTTCTGCTCCAGCCAGGAAGAGTAGTTGCCCTTCCAGGGAATGCCCTTGCCGCGATCAAGTTCAAGAATCCAGCCCGCCACGTTATCAAGAAAATACCGATCATGGGTGACCGCGATAACCGTGCCCTCGTAACGCTGGAGATGCTGCTCCAGCCAGCCCACGGTCTCGGCGTCCAGATGGTTGGTGGGCTCGTCCAGGAGCAGGATGTCCGGTTTTTTGAGCAATAAGCGACAGAGGGCGACCCGCCGTTTCTCCCCGCCGGACAACACCTTGACCGAGGCCTCCCCCGGCGGACAGCGCAGGGCGTCCATGGCCATATCCAGCCGAGCGTCAAGATCCCAGGCATCGAGATGGTCCAGTTTTTCCTGAACCACGCCCTGGCGATTGATCAGGGCGTCCATCTCGTCGTCGCTCATCGGCTCGGCGAATTTTTCATTGATCTTCTCGAACTCGGCCAGCAGGTCAACGGTCTCCTGCACCCCCTGCTGCACGATCTCAAGGACCGTCTTGCTCTCGTCAAGCTCCGGCTCCTGCTCGAGATAACCCACGGTCAACCCGGGAGAGATATGGGTTTCACCGTTAAACTCGGGATCAACTCCGGCTAAAATCCGCAACAGCGACGATTTACCCGAGCCGTTGAGACCCAAAACCCCGATCTTTGCCCCGTAAAAATAGGAAAGGCTGATATCCTTTAAGATCGGTTTCTTTTCGTAAAATTTGGAAACACGGACCATGGAATAAATAATTTTATTCGGCTCGTCATTACTCATCTGTCAACTCTCCTTGCATGCACGCAAAATTTAAACCGCCACCCGGGTGGCCGCTGGATTAGCATAATACCCTCCGGAAAAACCGGCAAAGTTTATCCCTAAGAACAACAAATTAAAAGCAGAATTATCATAAAGAGCAAGGTTATTTTACTTCCCCCTTGCGACCACCCGCCGCTTACAACGAAACCTGATTCCTGCCGCCGTTTTTCGCCCGATACAGGGCCTTGTCCGCCGCCTTGATCACGGTAAATGGGGTGTCCCGGCCTCCATTATGGTCGGCCAGCCCGATACTGATCGTCACTGAAACTTGCTTGCGGGATCCGCCTTTCCCCCCGCCTTTTGGGGGTTTTCGCTTCGGCCGGCCACTGCCCCTGATCTTAAAGCCACTGGCGGCAATAGTCTTGCGCAGTTTCTCCAGATAGGGTTGCGCCTGCTGGGCGCTTTTGCCGGAGAAAAGAATGGTGAACTCCTCGCCGCCATAACGAAAGGCGCACCCGCCGCCCCCCACCTGGCGCAGCTTGGCGGCGACCATCCCCAGCACCTGATCACCAACATCATGGCCGTAGCGGTCATTGAATTTTTTAAAGAAATCGATATCCAGCATGGCCACGCAATAACGCCCCCCCAACTTCATCAGCGCCTCGTTCAAGGCCCGCCTGGCGGGCAGCCCGGTAAGCTCATCGATAAAGGCCATGCTATGAGCCGATTCCAGCCCGGCTGCTATCAGAATAAAACCGGCCACTGAAAAATAAAAGGATAACTCAAGGCCGGGCTCAACCATAACCAGGGCGGCCAGCGAAATCAATAATGCCCAAAACAGGCCGAGGTCAAGATGATCCCGGCCCTTGCCATAACGGATGACAAGCAAGAGCAGGCCGAGGCCGTAAAGAGCAAGAGCCGGATAGGTGAGCAGATCAAAATCTGCCATGGTCAACGGCGGGGCCAGCTGCTCAAGCTCCTGCACGATCAACGGCCCGCGCCAACGATAAAGGGCGGCGGCCATAAAGGGTTGCCCCGCCAGCAAAGCCAAGCGGCACAAACCGCGCACCGTGAACATTCCCCGTTCCCGCCACATGGCAAAAAGGATGAAATCAAAGGGCAGCAGAACCGTGATACAAAAAGAAACATAGCGAACCGCAAGCTGCTCCCCATCATCGCCGCCGCCGAAATAAAGCAACAGCTGCTGGGCCATGAGCAGGACGAGCACCGCGAACAAAAGCCGGCTGCGGTTAAAGCGCCAGCCCAAAAACAGGGCAACCCCACCGACAATGAAAGGAAAGGCCCAGGTAAACTCCATAATCAGCTGGGCACTGTCATCAAACTGCAAGGCGGCAATGGCCAAGGCCAAAAGTACCCCGCCCGGCCAAAAAAAATTAACGAGCTTGCGCAAAAAAAACATTATTACTCCCGGCAATTATTGGTGGGCCAAGGATTGACCTCGATATCAAGCCTTGAAATTATTCACATTCCCCTAAAATACGTCAAGGATTATACTGAAATACTTTGTTTTTTTTAACAATATTGGCATGATGGGATAAATACGATCAAATCGGCCATTCCTTGGGTAGCAAAATGAGTGAGATGAATAAAATTCAGGTACATGTTTCAGCGGACCTCTGCAGCGGCTGCGGCCTTTGTCTTACAGTCTGCCCCAATGATATCTTTACCCTGCACCGGAACAAGGCCATCGTGACCGGCGGCCGTTGCCTGGGCTGCGAACATTGCCGGGCGGTCTGTCCGGCCGCGGCAATCAGCATCTCCGGCATCGACCCCGAGCTGATCCTGCAAACCATAACTACCGACAACCGTTGGCTGCCATATGGCCAGACAGACCCCGCCCAGCTGGTGCGACTGATGCGCTCCCGCCGCTCCTGCCGCAACTTTAAAAAGAACCCCGTATCCCGCGAGCAGCTGGAAGACCTGGTAAAAATCGGCACCACCGCCCCCTCCGGCACCAACAGCCAAGGCTGGACCTTCACCATCCTGCCCACCCGACAGGCGGTGGTGACCCTGGGCGACCAAATAAGCGGCTACTTTAAAAAACTCAACCGGCTGGCGGCCACCCCCGGACTGAGACAACTTCTTAGGTTTATCGGCAAACCAGCCTTGGACAACTATTTTCGCCGCTATTACCAGACCATCGACAAGGGTCTGCGCCAGTGGGAAGAGGAAAATCGTGACCGCCTTTTCCACGGGGCCACCGCGGCAATCATCATCGGCTCAAAACCGGGGGCCAGCTGCCCCATGGAAGACGCCATGCTCGCCAGCCAAAACATCCTGCTGGCCGCCCATGCCATGGGCTTGGGCACCTGCCTGATCGGCTTTGCCGTGGCGGCCATGGCCAAAGATGCAAAGATCAAAACCGCGATCGGCATCCCGCAACAGGAGCCGATTTACAGCGTCATCGCCCTGGGCTACCCGGCCGAGCCATATCAGAGGCTGACCGGCCGCAAAAAGGTCGAGCCGAGATACTTCACGGGACAAGACCGATGACTCCACCTTTCACCCTCACCGTCGGCGCCGAGGCGAAGCTCGACAATGCCGGCCCCAGCCTGCTCGAGGCCCTGAAAAAACAGCTGACCATCGACAACCCTCAATATAAAGATGCGCAGAAATATGGGCGCTGGATGGGGAAAAAACTCAAACCCCACCTTTATTTTTATGCCCAACAGGGCGACACCATTACCTTCCCCCGGGGCTATGCCAACCAGGCCATCCTGCTCGCCCGCAAATTCATGCGCTGCGCCCCGCAGATTATCGACCTGCGCAGCGAACTGGCCCCCATCGACTTCAACTTTACCGGCCAGCTCCGACCCTATCAGCAGGAGGCGATCGAGGCGATCACCAAACGGGATTTCGGGGTGCTCGAAGCGGGCACCGGCTCGGGCAAAACCGTGATCGCCCTGGCGGTGATCGCCAAAAGAAGGCAACCGACCCTGGTTCTGGTCCACACCAAGGAGCTGCTCTACCAGTGGGTCGAGCGGGTCCAGGCCTTTCTTAATATCGAAGCGGGGCTGATCGGCGACTCTAAATTTGAGATCAAACCGATCACCATTGCCATTGTCAATTCGGCCCGCAAGCATCTTGACAAACTGGCCCCCCATTTCGGCCAGATCTGCGTGGACGAGTGCCACCGGGTGCCCTCCACCCTGTTCACCGAGGTGGTCACCGCCTTCAGCTGCCGTTATCTCTTAGGCCTTTCCGCCACCGCTTTCCGCCGGGACGGGCTGACCAAGCTGATCTACATGTATCTGGGCGACCGGGTCCATAAGGTCGATCTCCACGACCTGCATCAATCCGGAGCCGTGCTCAAACCCCAATTCATCCAGCGGGCCACCGAATTCAGATACGTCTATCGCGGCAACTACCAGGCGCTGATGAAGGCCTTAACCGGCGACAAAACACGCAATGCACTCATTGTCGCCGACATCGTCAAAGAGCTGGAGGCAAACCAGGGCACCATCCTGGTGGTCAGCGACCGGATCAAGCATTGCGAGGAGCTGGCCCGCCTGCTTGAGCAAAAGAACCGCCGGGTCGTGGTGCTCACCGGCAAGCTGCCGGCCGACCAACGAAGCGCCATGGTCGAAGAGATCCGGGCCGGAGAGGTCAAGGTATTGATCTCCACCGTCCAGCTCATCGGCGAGGGCTTTGACTGTCCGGATCTCACCACCCTCTTTCTCACCACCCCGATCAAATTCACCGGCCGCCTGCTGCAGGTGGTGGGCCGGGTTCTGCGGCCGGCGGCGGACAAACAGCCCAGGGTCTACGATTATGTCGATCCGGTGGGGGTGCTGAGTTCCTCGGCCCAAAGCCGCTGGCTGACCTTTCAGGGCGGGTGAGGGGCTGAGTGTGGCCCCCAGCATCTACACCCGGCATCACCCGCCCCTTGTCATGACCATCACCATCTACCCAAAAACATAATATAATTTGACACAAATCTATTTTTATTATAATTAAAATAGTATGATTTCTACTTTTACAATAAAAAGAGCCTTACTGGAACAAATTACCAGCCGATTTTTCCAAGGCAAGGCGATAATCCTTTTCGGCGCACGCCAGGTAGGCAAAACCACCCTGATGCAGGAGGCCCTTAAGCAATATGGCGATCAGACCCTCTACCTGAACGGGGATGAGGCCGATGTTCGCGATCTCCTGGCCCACACCACCTCGACCAGACTGAACGCCCTTATCGGCTCTCGGCGGATTGTCTTTATTGATGAAGCACAACGCATCGAACATATCGGGCTCACCCTGAAACTATTCACCGATCAACTCAAAAATATTCAGGTGATTGCCACCGGCTCATCCTCCTTTGATCTGGCGAATCGGGTCAACGAACCCCTTACCGGCAGAAAATTTCAGTACCTGCTGCACCCGCTTGGCTTTGGCGAAATGGCAGCGCACCACGGCCTGCTTGCCGAAAAACGATTACTGGAACACCGGTTGATCTATGGTTACTATCCGGAGATCGTCACCTCCTCCGGCCAGGAAGAGGAGCTGCTGAAACTGCTGACGGACAGTTATCTGTACAAAGATCTCCTCATGCTGGGCAACATTTACAAGCCCGCCTTGCTTGGCAAGCTGGTCAAGGCCTTGGCCCTGCAAATCGGCAGTGAAGTATCTTACGCCGAGATCGGCCGCCTGGTCGGGGCGGACAGTCAGACCGTTGAACGTTACATCGATTTGCTGGAGCAGGGGTTTGTCATCTTCAAGCTGCCATCATACAACCGCAATGTCCGCAATGAGATCCGCAAGGGGAAAAAAATCTATTTTTACGACAACGGCATCCGCAACGCCGTTATAAATAATTTCATGCCCCTTGGGCAACGCACCGACAACGGACCACTTTGGGAAAATTTTTTGGTCAGCGAACGAATCAAGTTGCTGACAATGCGAGGGCAAAATGCGCAAGGTTATTTCTGGCGCACAACCCAACAACAGGAAGTTGACTACCTGGAAGAGCACCCAGGGGGGTTATCCGCCTGGGAATTCAAATGGAGCCCAAAGAAAAAGGCCAGATTCCCTAAAACCTTTTTAAACGCTTACCCGGAGGCGCAACCGGCAGTCATTACCCCGGAAAACCTGGATGATTTCCTGTTGAGGGAGGGGTGAGGGAACCAAAGCGGGGCACCGGTCTTCCGATCTTGCCGCCACCCCGGTTGCCGCCCCCCCTTTCCTGTCCCTTACGCCGCGTTATGATAAGTAAACCATTCATCGCGCAACTCGTCGTAGAGCTGCACCCGCCACCCTTCCACCTCGACCACACTCATCTGCATACTGTCGAGCAGGGATTCGCCCTGGGCCAGGAACTCCACCGGACATTCCGTTGCCAGGCCGGTGATCTCCAGCTCCGTGAACTCCACCGGATGGATGCGGCAGACCAGGGGTCGGACCGGGCCGGGCAACTGACAGCCTTGCGGGGTTAGAAAATGACAGCGGCGGTCCCGGCCGTGCTTGAGCACCCTCCGCGAGCCGTCACGGGTCAGGGTGTAACTGTTCCAGTTAGGATCATCCTCCTGCTCGAGATAGGCCGGCGAACTCGGGCGCCGCATTTCAAAAAAATCATGCTGCCCGCCATGCCCGCTTATCCGCCGGATATCCCCCATGGTCACGATGATGTCACGATTCAAACAGCAAGACCTTTCCAGTTGCGCACACTGCCTGCAGATACACATTGGTTGCCTCCATGTTTCCGGTTGCCCCCGGAACTCCTCTAAAGACTATTGAAGCGGCATACGGAATTATGCTCAAACGGACCAAACCATCCATTCTTTCACCAAACCACTATGCCGGTTGGGGTAATCCCCTTTGTTTAAATCAGAATTTTATCTCGTGCGGATGCACACCGGAAAACGGCCGACCGCGGAAGGGCCAGGCCTTTCAGAAAAAAAGGACGCTATCGTCAATCCATCATTAGATATTAAAGTCAACCTTGATGATCCCCTTTTGCCTATGCCCCAATATATCATTTCCCGCCGGGGGGCCGCAAGATGAATAATAGACCGCAAATAGACTCCCCGGAAAAAGATATACCCCATTGCCGGGAGCGATGATCGGAGGGGAAAAATTGCTTTTTCGAGTCGCCTAAAAATTACGAACAGGTTAAAAAGATAATCTAATCAAAAATAACCCCTTACCTCCGAGGTTTAAAAATGGCCATCTCCCAAAAAATGTCAGAGTTTGCAACCCGCTCCTCCTGGATCAGAAAGATGTTTGAGGAAGGAGCCAGACTCAAGGCCGAATTCGGCGCCGAAAACGTCTTTGATTTCAGCCTGGGCAACCCGGATCTGCCGCCGCCGGCCCAATATCGGGAAAGCATCAAGGAGATCATTGCCGATGAGGCCCCGGGCAGCCACGCCTATATGGCCAACTCCGGCTACCCCTTTGTCCGCCAGGCCGTTGCCGCACAAATCTCCAAGGAACAGGGAATGACCATCAGCGGAGAGGAGATCGTGATGACGGTGGGCGCGGCCGGCGGCCTGAACGTGATCATGAAAGCGCTCCTCGACCCCGGCGATGAGGTGATCATCCTCGCCCCCTTTTTCGTGGAATACCATTTTTACATCGACAACCACGGCGGCGTAGCCAAGGTGGTGAACACCGCCGCCGACTTCAGCCTCGATCTGGCGGCCATCGAAAAAGCGATCAATCCCAAGACCAAGGCGATCATCATCAACAGCCCCAACAACCCCACCGGCCAGATCTATTCGGCCGCCGAGCTTGCCGCCCTCGGCCGGATCCTGGCGGCGGCGCCGCGGACCGTCTACCTGATCGCCGACGAGCCCTACCGCAAGATCGTCTATGACAACCTTGCGGTGCCGAGCATTTTTGCCGCCTACCCGAACAGCCTGGTGACATCTTCCTATTCCAAGGATCTCTCCCTGCCCGGCGAGCGGATCGGCTATATCGCGGTCCACCCCCAGAGCAGCGACCACGACCCGCTGCTCGGCGCCATGACCCTGGCCAACCGGATCCTGGGCTTTGTCAACGCCCCGGCCCTGATGCAGCGGGTGGTCGCCAAGCTCCAGGGCGTAACCGTGGACTGCTCGGTCTACACCCGGCGGCGGGAGCTGTTTTGCCAAATTCTCCAGGCGGCGGGCTATGAATTCATCCCGCCCAAAGGCGCTTTTTATCTCTTCCCCAAATCACCGCTCGCCGACGACACCGCCTTTGTCCGGCTGCTGGCCGAGCAGAAAATCCTGGCCGTCCCCGGCCAAGGCTTCGGGATGCCCGGTTATTTCCGCCTGGCCTTCTGCGTTGAGGACAAGGTCATTGCCGGGGCCGCCGAAGGTTTCAACAAGGCGATGGCCATGGCCGCGCGCTAGTGGGCGACCGGCGCCCTCCGCTGTTTTTTTTAGCGCACAGGCGCAAAACATAATTTTATCAATATAGATCCACACTTAGTTGCAGAGCAAAATGGATTGTGATAGCATTTTCAGTGAAGGTCTTAAAACGGATTTTTTCAATAATCTCAAATTGGACAAAGCTCTTTGCGCCTGCCGGAAAACCTCAAACAAAGATTATTGAAAACAGTCCCGCAACAACCACTGCCTTTAGAGGATCACCGCGTTGTTTGACAGCTTTAAAATAAAAAAATTGCTCGGCAGATATGCCGCCGCCCCAACCGGTCAGCAGGAAGAGGAACTGCTTGCCGAACTTAAAAAGTTTGGCCCGCCTGCGGTGCGAGCAACCATTGAGGCCTTTCAGCAAAAAAAAATTGCGGCCCTCAAAGCCCAGTATCTGCTCACCAAGATCTGCTCCGAGAGCAGCATGGAAGAGATTGTCCCGCTGATCGGCGACCCTTACGACGAAGTGCGCCGAGTGGCCAAGGAGATTACCATCCAGAAATGGAGCAAATCTTCCTGGCCGATTCTGGTCGAACTCCTTAAAAGCGTTGACACCTATTCCCGAACCAATGCCACGGAACTGCTCTGCACCTTCAAGCCCGAGGCCTGCATCCCGGAACTGGTTTCCATCTTCAACCATGGCAGCCCGGAAACCAAACGCTGCATCATCAAAGTAGTCAGCCAGATCAGCAGCCGGACCAGCACCCGGCTGGTGATGAGCGCCTTGAACGATCAGAACTGGCAGGTGCGGCTGGCGGCGGTGCGCAGCCTCAGCATCCTGAAGGCCGCGGAAAGCGTCGATCTGCTGATCGACAAACTCGTGGAAAAAGATTCCCAGATGCGGATGCTGGTCCTCGAAGCACTGGAGGCCATCGGCGACCGAAAAGCCGCCCCCTACATGATCGATCTGCTCAGAGATGATGACATGATGGTCCGCCAGCGGGCCACCGACTGCCTGATCCACATCGCCGATGCCAAGATCGTCCCCGAGGTCCTGGCCTTGATGCGCGACAAAGACGTCAACATCCGCCGCTGCGCGATCGAGGTTCTAAAAAACCTTAAAGACCCGGCCACCAGCGAAGAACTGATGCGGGCTCTCAAGGACTCGGACTGGTGGGTCCGACAGATCGCAACCAGCTCCCTCACCGAACTGCACGGCGACAACAACATCACCCGCGGCTTCATCACCCTGACCCGGGACCCGGACGAAAACCTGCGCCGGTGCGCGGTGGAATTTTTCAACAAGGTCATCGACCCGGCCGCTTACGATGCCCTGATCGAGCGGCTGGAAGACGAAGACTGGTGGGTGCGGGAAAAGGCCATCCGCGCCCTCGGCAAACTGAAAAACGAACAGGCAATTGCCCCCCTGCTCAACAAGCTTGATGACCGGGAAGTGGCCTGGTCCGTTCCCGCCGCCCTGGCCGCCATCGGCGGCCAGGAGGCATTCGAAAACCTCAAGCGCCTGCTGTTTGCCGACGACAAACGGATGCGGATCGAAGCGATCAAGGCCTGCGCCTGTTTAAAAAGCAAAGAGGCCATCGAGGCGATCAAGGAATGCCTGGCCGACCCGCACGAAGAGGTCGCCGCCCAGGCGATTGACGCCCTGAAGGCTTTAACCGGCAAGGCATATAAACCCATCTGCCGCGATCAGGGCAGCGGCCAGCCGACCGCCAGCCTGGCCACCCACGCCATCACCCCTGGATCAACGGTCACCGAGGCCATCCTCGTTCTCGATCTCTGCAACTCGACCGATATCACCAACCGTTACGGAGATACCTTTTCCCTTAACCTGATGCAGACCCTTACCAACCTGATCGCCCCCATTGCCCGCAAGGAGCAATGCCGCTTCAGCAAGGGCACCGGCGACGGCTTTTTAATGACCTTTCCCCTGGCTGAAAATGCGGTGCGCTTTGCCCGGGAAACCTTTGTCGCGGTAAACCAGCACAACCAACAGGCCGATGACAAAAACCAGATAAACATCCGCTTTTCCATCCATCAGGGCGAAGCCAAGGTGGATGCCCAGGGCGACCGGCTCGGGCTGGCGGTGAGCATGACCTTCCGGGTGGAAGGGGTCAAACCGGAAGGGATCATCCCCATCGAGAACGGCATGAGCCCGGAAGAGTTCCCCATGGACAATCGCATTGTCATCACGGAAACGGTAATGAAGGAGCTAAAGGATATGGCAGGGATCAACGCCAGACTGGTCGGCCTTTTCGAACTCAAGGGCATAACCGGTTTGCACCGGATTTTTCTGCTCACTTAAAAATAGATTCAGGCGACTAACATGAATAATTCAAACAACGACAACACGCCCCTCGCTTTTAGAATCGAGCATATCTTAAGGGAAAATCCTTTTTTTGAAGATTTCACCGATGCCGAACTTGATTTTTTTTCTCAGCACATGAGCCTGCGCAGCTTCCCGGAACGCTCGGTCATCTTCAACAAGGGGGAAATCGGCAGCTTCCTCTTTTTTGTTGTGGAAGGCGAGATAGAGGTTCGCCTGGAATCATCCGATTACAAACAGATCATTGTTTCCACCTTCCAACGCGGCGCCTGCGCCGGGGAGATGTCGATTATCGATGATTTCCCCCGCTCGGCTACCCTGGTCACCTCAAGACCCTCCGAGCTGTTGATCATCAGCAAGAGCCGGGTTAAGGCCATCTGCGATGAAAACCCGAGGCTCGGCCTCAAATTCATCACCGGCATCACCAAAAGCCTGAGCCTGAAACTACGCGAAATCAGCGGCAGATACGCCGACCTGGCCTGATTGGCGCACCACGAAGTTCACGCATAGCCCGAAGCTGTTTTTTCTTCATGTCCTTTGCGCACTTCATGGCCGATAATCGACTTACGGATTAATGACTAACCCACCCACCACCCTCATCTTTTGCGGCTGGCTCAAAGCCCTGACCTCCCGCACCCGGCGGACCGATGACCAGGGGGGGATAACCTTACCCATTAACCGTAGAACCTCGATCAAGGATCTGATCGAATCATTCGGCGTTCCCCACACCGAAGTCGGCGCCATCCTGGTCGATGAAGAGGAAGTCACCTTCGACCACATCGTTGGCCACCCCAAGGCCATTACCATCATGCCGCTCCGGCCGCCGGTGGACGTATTGCGCCCCTCCCGGCTAAGACCCCTGCC
>DUZU01000004.1 GCA_013349285.1 Deltaproteobacteria bacterium
ATCGTTATCAAGGATGGACAGATTGCGGAAGAAGGCAGCCACGACACCCTGCTGTCAAAGAATGGGGTTTACACCATGCTTCATCAGATGCAGTATACCTCCTAATTTCTTCAAATCAGTGTTTTCCTCGTCTATTAAAGCTGGTAAAATATATAATTGAG
This sequence comes from Deltaproteobacteria bacterium, assembly GCA_013349285.1. Lineage (GTDB taxonomy): Bacteria > Desulfobacterota > Desulfobulbia > Desulfobulbales > Desulfurivibrionaceae > DUZU01. The sequence continues at coordinate 162 of DUZU01000004.1, forward strand.
TGGACAGCACATACCCTGACCATAATTCCAGACCTTGTATTTCCAGCAGGACTCATTATACATGAAAGTTATTCTTGTTAATTTTGCCACTCCCAATTTCAAAAAATCCCAAAAATCACTCAACAAATCCGCGCTTAAATTCGGGGCTGACAAATGTATCTCCTACAATAAATCAATTCTGAAAAAAACTGATTTTTATCAAAAAAACAGGATGATATTCGACCAAGAACGCGGGGCAGGCTACTGGTTATGGAAACCTTACATCATATACCAAACCCTCATTGATGCGGAGGATGGTGATATAATCATATACAGTGACAGCGGTGCGGAAATTATCTCCCCGCTATCCCCTCTGCTCGACCTTTGTAAAAGAAAAAACGGCATTTTACTATTTCAGGTTCATAGCCAGAACGGGAAACATCTAAATATAAAATGGACCAAACGGGATTGTTTCACCCTAATGGGCGCCGACGAACCAAAATATCATAACGCAGAACAGGTTGCAGGTTCCCCCCAAATCTACATGAAGAATAACAGGAACTTGGCCTTTATTGAGGAATGGCTAAGCTACTGCACTGATGAACGAATACTTACGGATATGCCTAATCGTTGCGGATTAGAAAACTACCCCGAATTCAAGGACCACCGCCATGATCAATCAGTCATTTCAATCTTGGCGGCCAAACATGGTATTGAAATTTTCCGTGACCCTTCCCAATACGGTAACCACCTCAAGCTCCCGGCATTCCACAATACGGATGATCTTGCCACTGGGCTTGAATACTCGGCCAAACCATATACAAATTCGCCATATGGCACAATTTTCCAGCTTCACCGGCGCCGGAACTTTTCGTTACTTCATAGAGCACAAAAAACAATCAATAAAATCCGTACCCTTTTAACAAACAGCACAAAAGAAATCCCCCCCCCAATTAATCAGCCTGAGCAACTCAGCATTGGCATTACAACCTTTGAGCATAGATTCAAAGAGTACTTTATCCCCCTGTTAACAACCATCCGAAAATTCGACCCTGATATTGAAGTTATTGTTTCGATTAACGGAGAACATAACCTCCCGTTTAACGAAGATTACCGGAAACAAATCCTCAGCTTCCTGGCAACACAACGAAGGGTTTTTCCAATTTTTTTCCCTCAATTCAGGGGAGTATCCAAACTTTGGAATACCATTGTTATCCATGCAAGCAATAATAACATTCTCCTTCTCAACGACGATATTGCCATCACCAACCCCAACTTTCCAAGGATAATAAAAGGCTGTATCAAAAAAAATCGTCATAAATCCTTTACCGTCAACAACTCATTTTCACATTTTGTTATTGCCCGGGATGAACTCGACACCATCGGTTATTTCGATGAAAAGCTGCTTGGTATTGGTGAAGAAGATGGTGATTTTGTCTGGCGTTACATGAAACAATACGGCGAACCATTGCCGAATTTCGAGTTGGACTGTTTTAAAAATTTCGCGGCCAAAACCTCCGATTACATTCCCCCCCACATTGCCTGCCACTCAAGCAGCAAATACAGTCGTTTTAATCGATCCTATATGTTCAATGAAAAATATAAGAAGGTCGCGGAAGGCATCCAGGGAATGTTTGATTATCCGGTGGAATTGATTAAATCCTCACCAAAGCAGTATCCCAACGAAGATTTTTATAGAAAAAATAAAAATAAACTGTGAATAAAAACGTCATGCCATTGGTACGAATAGTTAAAGACTGGGACTGGCCGCATCTACTCAGGCAAACACCTGGACAGTTAGGAACATGGGATGGAGTTTCTTTTACCATTGATCCGGTGGCGGAATCAGACTATCTGGTGATGTTGAACAACCGTATGGAGGTTGCAACAACCGGTTGTTGCCCAGCTAACAACATTTGGATGATCATTCAGGAGCCTTATGAGCCGGGGGTTACCGATTGGGTCATTGAGGGGCACGATCATTTTGCGAAAGTATTTACCCATTGTCCGCCTGCAGACATTGATGACAAATACGCGATCGCCTCTCCCGCCATACCATGGCATGTTAATAAAACCTATGATGAGTTGATTTCTATCCCTGTCCCTGAAAAAATTAAAAATATTTCCTGGATCGTTGGCGGAGCAAAGGATCTGCCCGGCCATTTTCACCGCTTGTCCTTTTTGGACTATATCAAGGCTTCGGATCTGGATATTGATTTATTCGGCCGGGCAGTCCAACCGATTGACGACAAATGGGATGGCCTGGCCCCCTACTTTTTTTCCCTCGCCATTGAAAACAACTCCGGACCTGACATGTGGACCGAAAAACTCGCAGATTGTTTTCTGAGCTGGTCCATTCCCTTTTATTACGGCTGTACAAATCTGGAAAAATATTTTCCTAAGGATTCTTATATTCCTATTGATATAACAAATCCCAAAGAGACTGTAGAGGTTATCAAAAGAAATCTTACTTCTGAAAATTGGCAAAAACGCTTGCCAGCTCTTGAAGAAGCGAGAGATCTAGTTCTCAACAAATATCAGCTTTTCCCTTTTTTAACAGAACAGATCAATAAACATAAAATGGAATCCGCCTCCAAAGAAAATTTCTTTATCCCTCCTTACAAAAGAAGCTTGAAGGCCCACTTGAACCGCCGCATCTACAAACTCAAAAAACTTTTTTCATTGAATTAGGAAATATCAATGACAAGTATCATTATCTGCTTTTACGAACGTCTACAACACCTCCGCTACTGCCTTGACTCACTCAAATTCTCCCAAGATGATTTTGATGAAGTCGTTATATCCGACGATGGATCATCGCTTGAAACAGTAGAAGCCCTGACCAGGCTTATTAAAAGCTATGATTTCCCTATTCGTCATGTATGGCAACCCAAGAATGGATTCAGGGTAGCAGCCGCAAGAAATAATGGCATTCGCAATGCCAAGGGTGATTATCTGATCTTCTTTGACTGCGATTTCCTGGTCTTGCCAGGTACGGTCAAGGAACACACACGGAGAGCCCAAAAAGGGAGGTTTGTTGCGGGAAACTGCAAATATCTATCTGCAGAAACTACAGAAAAAATTTTCAATAATCAGTTGCAATCACATCAAATTGAAAGACTCTATAACTCTATACCAGACGATAATCTTCGAAAAGAACACCGCAAATTTCTAACCAGAACTTTTTTTATGCGCTTACATCTCTTATCCCCAAGGAAACAAAGCCTGGGTGGACACTTTTCTATACATCGTGATGACATTGAAAAAATCAATGGATATGACGAAAACTATGTAGGTTGGGGTGGAGAAGATGAGGATCTCGGGATAAGGCTTGTAATGGCTGGTATATATTGTAGAACGGCTATTACTCATGCCAAAATCCTTCACATGTGGCATCCAAAGCAAATAAACAATGTCAAATGGCAGGAAGGACCTAATATTAGATATTTTAGCACAAAAAACAAACCTAGCTTATGTGAAAATGGCTTAAAAAATAAAGGAAAAAAATGCGCTTAGATCGTGTAATTCTTGCATGTGATGATAACGATGATTTTTGCGATTATTTCCATGCGGTTTCACTTGCATGGAAAAAGATAGTTAATGTTAAACCAACATTATTTTATATCGGTGATGAACATAATAAAAAATTAGATAATTTTCTCGGTGATATAATAATATTCGAACCGCTAAAAGATATTCCGACACCATTCCAGGCTCAATGCATAAGACTTTTAGGCCCATGCTTATTTGAAGATATTTCTATAATATCAGATATGGATATATTACCGTTAAGCAATGATTATTTCCAGAAAAGTATCAAGGAATACAATAAAAATAACTTTATTATATATAGACCATTTGACAAGATACCAGAAGGAAAGGGCAAAAACTATCACAAACAAGAAGTTCCTATTTGCTACAACGCTGCACATGGTAAAACGTGGAGAGAAATTTTCAAGGTTTCCGACATTGATCAGATAGCGGAAACCTTGAAAATATGGTGGAAAAAAGATCAGAGATGGACTGCTGACCAGAGAATCTTACACCAGTATTTAAATAGCTGGGAAAACAATAGCAAAAATTGTATATACTTAGGGGATAAAAAAACAAATTTTAAACGTCTAGACAGAAAAAATAGGTTATCTATTAGATCAGCTGCTTTCATCGGTAACTTATCAAAATTTACCGATTTTCACGTACCAAGACCATACAACGCAATGCCATTAACTTTAAAATTTATATTTTGGAGAAAAAACATAACTTAATTACAAAGTTACTATAAGTTTCTAACTTAACCATACTTAAATAAGTATTTTTATTCAGATGTTTTTTTTAGGCACAATATTTTTTCGCCTTCCACCTATGTTTTTTTATCTGCAATTGTGAATGAGGCGCAATTAACCTATTTCGTAAAAATAGATCCGTCTGCAGATGACGTTCATGATGATCGACTATAAATCTTTCAAAATCTACAGAAGAAATTGGTCCACAAATAAATGGGTTACCACTTCTAGACATGCAATAAATATCAAACCCTAACCCATCAATAAAAGAAAGGAAGTCCTTGCACTTATTAGATATTTTTGTCGAATGCCATTCGCAAATATTGCCATCAAAATCAAACCACCAGGTCGTAAATTCCACTACCATATAGTAAACTTTTCTTTTTGAAAAAATTTCTCTGGAAGACCGTAAAACATCAAATTCATGACCCTCCACATCTATCTTCATAAGATAGACATCATCATTTACGAAATTATCAAGTCTATCAGCTTGAACAATAAAAGAAGGTTCAGCATTTACCTTTCGAATAGTCCCTTGCCCCCCAACATTACCAAAATATGGGACTTTTTTGCGTTCTTCAGAAATTGCAAGATTATATGCCTTAATTTTCTTTTCCAATCCATTCCGATGAATATTTAGACTCAACAAATCAAATGTAACAGGATTGGGCTCAAAACTTTGCACATTAAATCCCCGCCCTGCTCCTAGCATCGAAACCCAACCAACAAAAGCTCCAATATCCACAATAGTGCCTTGCTTAGAGTATACAGGATCTAAAATTTCATTAAGAACAGAAGCAGTACATACATCTCCATCGCCACTCGTTTCAATATCGAAAATAGAAACAATTCCCTTGTTAGGGTCAATCTTTAATATTTCATCTTCAAAATATCCCAGATTTTTTTTAAAAAAACTGAACATACCAAACAACCTCTTCCTAAATTCATTGGCCTTTTAAAGGCATATGACTTAATCGGGTTAACCGTCATCATTTATTTTTATCAAATGAAAATCATTAAACCAACAAGTAAGTATCCAATATCAATATACTTAGACTTACATCATAACCTCTTTAATTTGAGATACAGCTTAACAAAACATCTCAGTAATATAATCCGCTAGGATATTACAACAAAATATTATTATATATATCCATAATCTTTTGCGCCAGCTTATCCCAACTATAAACCTGAATGCTTTCCCGGGATTTTTCCGACATATACTTATTTTTCAGGGGATCAATCAGTTGTATAAGTGCTGAATCAATACCATCATCATTATTACGATCGACAACAAATCCGTTCTCCCCATCCACAACCAAATCTTTTGCTCCAACACGATCACTGATTACGACAGGCAAGCCCGAGGCCATGGCTTCGGTCACAACCATGCCAAAGGTATCAAAACCGGAAAGCATAACAAAGGCGTCGGCGGCTTGGTAAACCTTCTCCATATCATTTCGCACTCCGGCAAAAACGACCTTAGAACCAAGCCCAACCGCCTCGGCCATTGCTTGGAACTTTTCCCGATTCCCCTTTCCGACAACAAGAAGACGAATGGCTCCTTGTTTTAATCTTGGCTGAATCCTGGCTAAAGCTTTTATTAGAATTGCCAAGCCTTTCAGTTCAAAATTCATTCCCACAAAAAGAAAAAGTGTTTCATGCGATTTTATGCCAAACTCATGGCGAAGTGATTTTCTTACTACATCGTCTCGCTTATGGAAACGGTCAATATCGATGCCCGGAGGCAACACCTGAAGTTTAGTGACCGGGAGGGAATAAAAATCCTTTATCATTTCAGCTGCAAGCTCTGAAACCGGCATAAAAAGTCGACATCTATCTGAAAGATAGAGTTTTTTTTCGACCCAGGATGTCGCCCTGTCAAATAAACTTGGACTCTTTTTTTTGCGTATTTCACTCACCCACAGTGGGTGTGGAATACTATGTACCGTAGCAATATCCGCTTCAAAAATACGGTCGTGGGTATGAATGATATCAGGCTGAAATTTCTTGAGAGCGCATTGCACAAAATAAGCAAAACTAATGGTGGTAAGCCATTTGGGAAAAGTAATGATGGGAATTTTATGAAAAGTTATTTTCGTAGAAGAACTTTGCCATTTATTCGCAAAAACATGTATGTCATTGCCAGAATACTTTGCTAACCTTTCGGTCAGCTCGAAAACGAATTGTTCGCCCCCTCCAACCAACCCATATTTGGGTACAACTATAGCAATTTTTTTGCACGGCAAAACCATCACCAATTATCAAATCAGTCATTATTTAACTGCTGGCTAGTCTCTGTTCGGGAATATGCCGACTGCACTATTGAAAAAGTAACACACATTAATGTTTCTAAAAAATGCATGAACACAACATTACACAGCCCATAAATAGCAAAGAACAACATTGACGCCAAACCCAGACGACCTAAAAACTTTTTTTCATCATCATTACTAAGCCGTATGACGCGATAACACATCTTAACAAACACCGTTAAAATAACTCCGAACAAAAGCAAGCCAACCACTCCCGTGCGAGTAGCAATGCCCATCCACATACTGTGCTGACTGGTCACTTGCACAGAACTTTTTATTTTTACAGGAACCTGACCTCGATAATGTTCATGATCGATAACTTCCGGGCTGCCGAACGAGTCAATTCCAAACCCAATACCGGTAATAGGATGATCCTTGAGCACTAACATTGAAATATAATTTAGCGTTAATCGCGGGCTATAATTGGTTTTAATAGGATTCTGTCGAAACTTTGTCATGGTAATTACACCCATGCAAATCGAGATTATAAGAAATAAAGCCAAATATTTTTTTCTATCCCAAAACAGTGCGATAAAAACAATTGGCATTGCAAATAAAATAGATCTGGTCTGCACTGCAAAAACGGTGATAAACAAAACCAGCATGCAGCCCAAAAGAATACACCGCAACAAAACCTTTTTTTCAAAAAGAAAAAGATACAACGACATCAGAATTGCATATAATGCCATAAAGCCGACCGGACCGGTCGGACTCTGGTGATTCGGAATAGTTATTCTTTTGTACCAGGGATTACCCATCTTCACATACCAAAGGTATAGCTCGTGGACGGAGGCAATTGAGACTGAAATCACCAGTAACCAGGCCACCAATCGCACCATCTTTGGGTCTTTAAAAAAAGACACATAAAGAACAAACAACAAAATATATTCAAGCAGGTGACTTCTGAAATCATGAACACTTGTTTCGACATCAAGGGCGAAGAACAATCCGACAAAAGCCCAAAATGTAAAAAGAGCCACCGGTACAAGAAGTGGTGTTTTCAATGCGCTGAAGTCTTTCTCTCTTATCAAAATAATCCCGAAAAAAAGACATGCCCCGTAATAACCGATTTCCCGAATAGTTGAGAGATGAGGAAAGGGGTTGATAAAAGTAAAAACAGATAGAAAAAACACCGCTGCTATAGACACATATCTAACCCAAGAAAGGTCACTCTCTTGTTGAATTCCTGAAAAATATTCAAGCCTCATAACCACTCACTATTCAATTGTCTTATGAAAGTACATCTTTTATGGCTGCCCAAACTTCATCGACAGTCAGCTCATCCAGGCAACGACTTTTCTCCTTGCCATTACATCCTTTCAACCCACAGGGGACACAGTCCATTTTCTTCTGCACGACACGATGCGAGCCTCCTCGCGGAGCCCAGGAGACCGCGTTAGAAGGCCCATAAATACTAACCACAGGGGTGCCAACAGCTGCTGCAATATGGATCCCAGCACTATCGACGCCCAAAAACATTCTGCATTTTTTATAAAATGCCGGCACCAGCTCCAAAGGAGTTTTCCCTGCCAAATTAAAAACATTTTTCTCGCATTTCTCTGCTATTTGTTGAGCTCTTGCTCTTTCTCCTGCTGTCCCGGTGATACAGACAGAATACAAGCCCTGATCAGTAAGGCGCCGAATAATTTGAACATATTTTTCATTAGACAACTCTTTATACGACCAGAGGGAAAACGGTTGCACAACAATCAAGGGAATATTGGTGGGAATTCCCTCCTCTTTAATCAAGCTGGATACTGCCATTTCTTGTTCCGCAGAAACCGATATCTCAGGCAAGAGTTCTGTTGTGGGAATTCCATATGCAGCCAACGGCTCCATATAATGTTCGACAATATATTGCCCTACCGTAGGCTCTTGATCATATAGATGGGTAAACAACCTGTTACGCAACACCTTCCCTTCAGTAGAGAAAGGAGCCACTCTAATTTCCGCTCCGGAAAGAAAAGCCAAGTAAGCACTTCGACTGTCCCGGCGTAGATCTATCGCCATATCAAAATTATTGGCTCTAACTTTTCGCCAAAACTTAACTTGATAAAAAATATTCCTTAAAAAACTACGATTACTAGTATCAACGGCAATGACATCTTCTACCCAAGGACAACCCTCAATGAGGCCTGCGGCCTTTGATCGCACCGCAAAAACAATTCGTGCCTTTGGCAATGTCTCCTTCAACGCACGAGCACAAGGAAACGAATTGACAACGTCACCGATATCACCCAACTGAATCAAAAGAACATTTTTTATTTTTTCAAGAGGCAGAGTTTTCTTGCCTTTAACATACATTTAGTAACACACCTTGATTATATCTTCGGACATCCTTGCAAATGCCACCATAAGAGTTGTCCGTAAGTTTTAACTCTTTTACGTATTCCTTTATAAAGACCGAATGTTATAATAACCCCAAAAAAATTAAGCAAAAAATTAAGGGTTAAACGAAACACCACAACAGCGGCCAAAATCAAAAAACAAGAAGGAAACCATTTCCTGAAATACCCATATCGCGATCTGTAAAACATGATCCTGGCTTTGACATTATCACCGGCACTCTGGCCCTGTAAATGAAAGATCCTGGCATCCGGCACCAAGCAAGACCGCCAGCCTGCCTTCTGCATTGCCAGAGCCCAGTCGGTCTCTTCCATGAAGAAAAAATAACGCTCATCCAGCAACCCCACCTCATCCATAGCCTTTTTCCGGACCATCAGGCAGGCGCCTATACAGGAATCCACCTCAATGGGGTCTTTATACTCCTGTCTTTTACTCGGAAATTTCTCCGGGAAGATCAACCTAAGAATCGTTTCATTGCAAAGCAGGGAAAGAATAGATGGGAAATTAGCCACCGAGTTCTGTTTACTGCCGTCTTCATTAAGCAATTGACCGCAGGCCATGGCAACATCATTATGCTTGACCATATAATCATGAATCTTTTCAATGGCGCCATCGGTAAGTATCGTATCGGTGTTGAGCAGCAGCGCGTATTGCCCATTCATCTGCCGCAGGGCTTTGTTGTTTGCTGCGGCAAAGCCGAGATTACTCTCATTCTCGATAACTATAACATCGGGATAATCGACACGCACCGCAGCAACGCTTCCATCGCTCGAAGCATTATCAACCAGAAAAATTTCATAGGAAACGCCCTTGATTGCCCCATGGATTGAAGCCAGGCAATCTAGCAGCAACTTTTTGGTATTCCAGTTCACGATGACGATTGAGACATCCATATTTTCGTCATGACCTCTGCAGAATTTCATTGGTTGCCGACAGAACCTGCTCCACGGATATCTCGCCCATGCATCTTCTGGTTTCGCAACTTTTCTTCAGACAAGGCCTACATTCAAGCTCTGCCTGCAGAATCTTATGCTGATCGCCATATGGGCCGGTGCGCCAGGGGGCAGTCGGGCCGAAAAGCGCCACCACTGGTGTACCAACCGCAGCCGCAACGTGCATGGGACCGGTATCGGTGGTAATAACGACCTTTGCCTTCTCAAACACAGCGGCCAAGGTCTTGAGACTGGTCTGACCAGCCAGGTTGACAGTCTGGCCACGCAGTTGGTCGCATAGTTTGCCGATGGCTGAAGCATCACTCCCACCGCCGGTAAATATCACCCCTACTCCTTGGGCTGTCAGCTCTTGAGCCACCGCAACAAATCTTTCATTATACCAGTGTTTAGTATCCCAGGTGGTCATCGGGTTGATGGCCACAAACGGTTTACCCTTGGCAATACCACTCTTCGACAAAAGCGTGGCAGCCGCAGTTCGATGGCTATCGTCGATGGGAAAATCAAAAACAACCCCATCGCATTCTATGCCAACCCCGTCAAGCAACATCAAGTCGCGTTCCAAAGCGTGCTGATCCATGTCAACCGGCTTAATTTTTTTATTGAGAAAAACATAACTGCCCTCGGCATGCTCCATGCCCCGGCCAAAACCTGCCTTGATTACGGATCGCACGAGAAAAACAAAAACAGAGCTTTTCAGCAGACTTTGAAAATCGATCAGCAAATCATATCTGGTGGCGCGCAGCTCTTTTACAAAAGAGAAGAACCCGTTCCATGCCTGCAGGCGTCTACCGGCCTGCCAGTCCTTAATCCATTGTTTACGTTTGGAAACCAATACCCGATCAATGGACTTATGGCCAATAACCACATCGGCTGCCGCTTCTTCAACAAGCCAGTCAATTTGCGCGGTAGGGTATTTTTTGCGAATGGCATTGAGCGCAGGCAAAGTATGAACAACATCGCCGATGGCACTGGTTTTAACAATCAGGATTTTCAAAGGAAACCTTAAGAGCTTATTGAGGCGCTAATTATCAGTTTCAGGATCATTTACTGTTTTTCATGATTTTTGGCAAGCTCACGGAGTGTTACATAGTAAAAAACTACTTAATTCAGAAGATATATTTACAAATCAGTCAAGTCCATAAACATCCTGCCATTTTACGTTGTCCTGCCACTGAGGCTGATCTTTTTTACAAAAAAGGACATCATTCACCACCAGCCAATCCATTTCCGTGCGCATGAAACATTTATAGGCATCTTCAGGGGTACAAACAATGGGTTCACCCCGCACATTAAAACTTGTATTGATAACCAAGCCGCAGCCGGTCAACTGCTTGAAAGCGAAAATCAACAGCCAGTATCTCTCATTGGTCTCTTTATGAACGGTCTGCACCCGCGCGGAAAAATCAACATGGGTAACCGCCGGAATATCGGAGCGCTGGCAATATAAGCGTTCATAAAGAGGCAATGAATTATACCCTTCAGGCAAAGTGTTACAATGCTTTGGATTAACAGGCACAACAAGCTGCATATAAGGCCCAGGCTTATCCAAATCAAAATAATCGGCGACATCTTCAGCCAAAACCGAAGGAGCAAAGGGACGAAATCCCTCCCGATACTTTATTTTCAGATTAAGTTTTTTCTGCATTTCCGAATTTCTTGGATCACCAAGGATGCTCCGGTTACCCAAGGCCCTTGGCCCCCATTCCATTCGCCCCTGAAACCAGCCAACCACCTGACCTTCATCAAGCAACCCAGCCACCTTTTGACAAAGTGAATCAAAATCTTTAAAACTTTGGCCGGGGGCATTAAATTTTCTCTGCATCCGCGCCACATCGAGACTACTGAATTCCGGACCCAGATATGAACCTTGCATATTGTCATAGGCAGCTGAACACTTTCTTACAACATGATCACCGTTCCAGATAAATTGAGCGGCAAAAGCGGCACCCAGGGCACCGCCGGCGTCACCCGCGGCCGGCTGTACCCATAAATTATCGAAAATACCCGACTGCAACAGCTTGCCGTTTGCCACACAGTTTAGTGCAACCCCACCGGCCATCACCAGATTGCGACATCCGGTCAGCTCTTTCGCAGTTGAGGCCAGGGATAAAACGATATCCTCGGCTACTTGCTGAATAGCCAAGGCCATATCCATGTATTCCTGAGTCAATTCGCTCTCAGCCGCTCTTTTTGGTATCCCGAATAGCTCATGCCACTTCTGGTCCTTACACATCTTCAACCCGGTGGCATAATCAAAATAATCCATATTAAGTAATAGCGAACCATCATCGCGGAGATCCAGCAAGTCGCTCTTAATCAGCTCGACATATCGCCGAACCCTTTCGGATTCGGAATTACCATATGGAGCCAACCCCATAAGCTTGTACTCACCGCTGTTCACCTTAAAACCGCAATAATAGGTAAATGCAGAGTAAAGCAAACCAAGTGAATGCGGGAAGGGCAACTCTTTAATGATGGTAATATTATTACCCTGCCCCTTGGCAATGGTAGTGGTTGCCCACTCTCCAACCCCGTCAATGGTCAAAATTGCTGCTTCATCAAAGGAAGAAGGATAGAATGCGCTGGCAGCATGGGAAAGATGATGTTCGGGAAACAGAAGCTTTGGCCTTTTTGCAAGTTTGCCACCGTTTAACTGCTCTAACTCCTCCCATAACATCCTTTTCATAAAAAGTTTTTCTTTAATCCAGACCGGAATTGCAGATAAAAAACTTCGCAGACCAGCAGGAGCAAAAGCATGATAGGTTTCAAGCAGACGCTCAAATTTTAAATATGGCTTGTCATAAAAGGCAATTGCAGTCAGGTCTGAAACCTGCAGACCCGCCTCTGCAAGAACAAAGTTCACCGCATTCACCGGAAATGACTCATCGTGTTTCTTCCGGGTAAAGCGCTCCTCATGGGCCGCCGCGATAATCTCTCCATCAGCTATTAATGCGGCGGCAGAATCATGATAATAGGCCGAGATCCCAAGGATATAATTTGCCATTAAATTCAGGTTCCAGTATTAAAAAAGGGTATAGATGAAAGGAGCTATAGCTGATCCGCTGGTCAACACAATCAAGACCCCGAACAACAACAAGATCAAAATGATCGGCAACATCCAAAACTTCTTTCTCTCGCGCAAAAAGCCCCATAAATCTTTCAAAAAATCCATATTACCCCCCTATACTTAGTAAGGTTTTTCTAGGTCATGCTTCACAACTAAATGATTACGCTCAACAAATACCGAATCATTACTCTTTTTCCATGAGTTGATGTTCATGGAATCAGCTCCGGACATTTTTCTTAAAAAACCAATGGGCAAGACCACAAACCAGAAAACTAAACTCAACAATATCTTGGACACGATCCCGCCCAACAAATGGGAAAAACGAAACCAGATGTTAGCCCAAACCTTAAAGAAAGAAGGACAGGCCATGGTAATAACAAGGCAGATTATCGAAGGCAACAACAGAAATTGGTATCCCCCCCAAAAAACACACAACAGCAGAATCAATACGATTGCCAACCCTGCATCTTTTGACTGATCTTTTTGTCCTTCTATTTTATCCATAATGCCTATATTTTTAATTAAGGTTTATTAGATTAAAAGCACTTATCAAATGTGTATTGAAATAATGCATATCTTTTCATTACCTAGTGGCATCAACAACAATTGTCCAATTAAAATCAAACCGAACAACTTCATCCTGAATATCTAGCGGACGACAAATACTACCAACTCATCAAAATCCAGCTTAATCTTATTTAGAAGATGCCCAACCTTGGCACAACAAATAGAAAGCAAATATAAAGCCAACCCCGACATTAAGAACTTCAATAGCGTGACATAATATATTATTTCCTTAGTTACAATATCACAAAATACAAATAACAATAATTGCAAATATTGTTATATTTGGATATTTATCTAAAAACTCTTCTCTCCTATGATTAATTCCTACAACAAAGATTAACCATATAAAATCTATTTAAGATTACTAACAAAGTAATCACTTAAAACATCTGCAACTTTCTTGCTCCCTGAAATATTAAAATGACAATCATCATAAAAAACAGATATATCTTTAGGCAACATTCTTGCCAGATCAATAACCGGAACACCATTTTCCTTGCACAGTTCGAGCAAGGCATCGTTGTATCGATCAATAATCACCCCTAAAACCTCTGAAGAATAAGCATGCTTCTCGTCAATATTTTCCCACAACATGCTTTTTTGGCTTTCGGTCAACCCCGCGCCATACATTGTCGGCTGGGTCACAAGTAATATCTTAATTTTCTTTTCCCGGCAAAATTCAATAATCCTTAGAAGATCCCTCTTGTATTGTTCAATAGCAGGATCAAGACCGGCGGGAATATCAGTAACCTCATTATGCAATAAGGCCTTTCTTCTGATCTCCCGCATCTGGTCATACCATTTCCCCTCAGGATCTTGGATAACTTGAGTTTCCTGGGCCTCAATTTTACCAAAACTCAAGATCACATTAACCATCATGCGATCATAATATGGGCTGCTCTTATAGGCATATTTGGCCTCCATGGTATCCTTAGCTACTCGTTTTTTAAGCTCCTGATAATCACTACGCAGAAGACGACCCATGTCATTAATACCAACCAATAAAACCACCCAGTCAAATTCATCAACAAGGGGATAATTCTTCAACATGAACTCATGGTTTAATGTGAAATGTCCACTTCGCCCGGCATTTCCGACAAAAACTGAATCAGACAATTTTTCATTAAGTTTATCCTGCAAAATCCAAGGCCAGGTTTTTTGATCGGTTACATATAAACTTTCGGTTGTAGACCCCCCAACACAAAGGATCTTATGCCTAATCTGCTTCAGATCCACCTCCGGGCCACGCAAGCCATACTTGTTGACACTGAGCTCAATCTTGCCTGTTATTCCCGGCAAGGCATCAGAAGCATAGGAAACCCTATGCATAGGCAACCACGGTGTTGCAAATTTTTGAGGAGGCATATATAAGCGTATTGCATAATCGGAAATCAGAACACCAATTATAATAGAATAAAAAAGCAATGTAGCTTTTCCAAAACTCTCATCACTACGGCATAAAACCAGAACTCCTCCAAGATAAATAAGAAAAAAAGCATAAAAAATAAGATCGAACAAAACAAAATCAACTTTTCCATATTTAAAAACACATATGGAAAATGCAATAAGATGTAAGAATGCAGGTATAGTTAAAAGTAATGCATATTTCCTGGATCGAATACTCATTATTACTTAACCCTCTATTATAAATACATTATTACGACAGATAGTTATTTACATAAAAAATCTTACAATTTTGAAACCGCTATATATTTTGAAACCGCTATATATAGATACCATCAAAAGATGGCAATAATACTTAAAAAACTTAATAATAAAATCAATCTGTTTCCTGATTTTTGGCAAGCTCACGGAGTTTGGCATACTTAAAAAAAACATTGATCGCGTCGGTTGCCGCCTGGATAAAGCCTTCCGGGCCATCCATAAAGCCAAGCCTGAACAGGTAGTTGTTCCAAAAAGCCCACTTGGCCCGCAAAACAGCTTTTAAAAGTGATGCGGTCACCCCCCTTTTAAAAAGTTCCTCTGCGCCGGCCGAAGAATATCTATTTATCTTGTCTAACGTCTGTTCAAGGTTTCTGTTGGCATAATGGGTTAAGGGGGCATCAATAAACCCAACCTCCCCGTCAACCACCAAGGCCTCATGGACCAACCGCTCAGACATATGAGCCCGATCTTTCCTAAACAACCTTATAACCCGATCCGGCCACCACCCGGCATGCTTAAGCCATTTACCGCAAAAAAAATTCTTGCGCGGCAGACTAAAGGCCACATACTTTCCCGGATCGGCCAGAATTTTTTCAATTTCAACAAACGCCTCAGGGCTTACCCGCTCGTCGGCATCAAGAACCAGCACCCAGTCATTCTTGCATCTATCAATGGCCAGCTGTTTCTGGCGACCAAACCCCAGCCAGGGCTCATCATAAACCACTGCCCCGTACTGTCCGGCTATTTCAACCGTTCGGTCAACACTGCCGGAATCAACCACCACCACCTCATCGGCAAACAAGACACTGGCCAGACAGTCAGCCAGTCTTTCCTCTTCGTTTTTGGTGATAATCGCCACGGATAATGGCAGTTTAGCTTCAGACATACTGTTTCTCTAACCAGTCACGATAACTGCCATCCATTACCGTCTGCCACCACTTCTCATTGGCAAGATACCAGGCAATGGTTTTACGAATTCCGGTTTCAAATGATTCCGTCGGAACATACCCCAACTCTTCCCGGCACTTGGTCGCATCAATCGCATAACGGCGATCATGACCAAGGCGGTCTTTAACAAAGGTAATCAACTCCTCGGCCTTTTTCCCTTTGTTTGCCGGAGCATCAGGAAAACGCTTAGCCAACTCCAGGTCACCCGTCAAAGCCTCATCAAGCAAGTTACAGACAAGTCTGACGATATCAATATTGGTCCACTCATTGTTGCCGCCGATATTATAAACCTCGCCGACCCGGCCCTTCTTTAAAATCAAATCAATCCCCCGACAATGGTCATCAACGTAGAGCCAGTCGCGGATATTTAGCCCGTCGCCATAAATAGGCAGGGCTTTGCCATGAAGAATGTTGATGATGATCAACGGAATAAGCTTTTCCGGAAACTGATAGGGCCCGTAATTATTGGAACAACTGCTGGTGGACACCTCAAGCCCGTAAGTATGATGATAGGCCCGCACCAGATGATCGGCCGAGGCTTTGCTGGCCGAGTAGGGTGAATTGGGGGCGTAGGGAGTAGACTCGGTAAAGGGATGGTCATCAGGCCCCAACGAGCCATAGATCTCATCGGTTGATACATGGTGAAAGCGATGGGGTTTCCTCCCCCCTGCTCCGTCAAGCCAGATCTTTCTGGCCGCCTTAAGCAAATTATGGGTTCCCACCACATTAGTGGCGACAAAGGCATCCGGACCCAGAATGGAACGGTCCACGTGGGACTCAGCCGCGAAGTTGACAATGGTATCTATTTTTTCAGAGAGAAGAATCTCTTCCACCAGCTGCTGATCGCCGATATCACCCTTGACGAAACGGTAACCCGACCTATCCCGCACCGGTTCCAGATTGGCCATATTGCCGGCATAGGTAAGGGCATCCAACACCACCAGATGATCATCCGGATAATTAGCGAACCAGTAATGAACAAAATTTGCTCCGATAAAGCCGGCCCCGCCGGTAACCAATAACCTAGGCACAATTAATCTCCTTATATTGCATGAGCATCTGCCTGAGCGCCACTCGCCAATGGTCAGACCTCTTCCCAAGCTGTTGCCAGGTTTCCCGCTTATCAAGCACACTGTAAGCGGGCCGCTTGGCAGGTAACGGATATTCGACCGAGGCAATCGGCTTAATCTCTATTTTCTTTTTCAATATACCCAACGCAACCGCCTCTTCCATGATGGCAAATGCAAAATCATACCAACTGGCCACCCCGGCATCACTCCAATGCATGATCCCGGGCAGGCGTTTTACGACTACCAGCCACAGGACTTCAGCCAGACCATGAGCCCAGGTTGGAGACCCGACCTGATCATCGACCACCGAAAGGAAATCACGCTCGGCCATCATACGCAGCATGGTTTTTACGAAATTATGGCCGTGGCAGGAATAAACCCAGGAGGTTCTGACGATGGCCCAGTCATCACCGCAAAGCTCCTGAACCTTTTTTTCACCGCCAAGTTTGCTGGCGCCATAAACCCCAAGTGGATTGGGACGAGCAGCAGGGAGATAGGGATGGGCAGACTCCCCATCGAATATAAAATCCGTGGACACCTGAAGAAAAAAGGCATCTACTTCACGAGCGGCAGCGGCGATAAAGCCAACCCCTGTTTCATTTACGGCAAAGGCCTTCTCTTTTTCCCCTTCGGCCCGATCAACCGCGGTGTAAGCCGCAGCATTGATCACCACCTGCGGTTTGACTTGCGCAACCTTTCGGCTGACGTCGTCACGATTGCTGATATCCAGCTCCGCCGAGCCAAGGGCGACAACATCAAGCCCGGCGGGGATGCAGCGCTGCAACTCCCAACCGACCTGACCGGTAGCGCCGACGATCAGCACCTTCATGGATAAAGCTCCGCGTTCCTGAAACTGACACCAGTCTTATCTTTTTGCGATAAAAGCGGGGGCAAGTCCGGTAGCAAGGGCCACTCAATGGCCAGCTCAGGATCATCCCAGAGAACAGTTTTTTCATATGCCGGCGCATAAAAATCCGTGCATTTATAAACAAACTCGGCCGATGCACTGGTCACATAAAAGCCATGCCCGAAACCGGGCGGCACCCAAAGCATTTTTTTATTTTCAGCCGACAAGATAACCCCGACCCATTTACCAAAAGTGGGTGAGCTTTTCCTAAGATCAACCGCCACGTCAAAAACCTCGCCGGAGATAACCCGCACCAATTTACCCTGAGGTTGTTTAAGTTGGTAATGCAGGCCCCGCAGAGTTCCTTGCACTGAACGGCTGTGATTGTCCTGAACAAAGGCGGCGTCAATGCCTGCTGCAGCAAATTTCTCTGCATGCCAGGTCTCCATGAAAAAACCGCGCTCATCACCAAATACCTGGGTCTCGATCAACACCACGTCGGGAATAGCGGTTGGCGTAAACCTCATCTTCGCCTGCCCTCTTTAAGCAACTGCAGAAGATACTGGCCATAACCGTTTTTCTTTAACGGTTCCGCCAACGCAGCCAATTGTTGGTCATCGATATATTTCATCCGATAAGATATTTCCTCGACACAACCGATCTTTAGGCCCTGCCGATCCTCCATAACCTTGATAAAATTCGCCGCATCCACCAAGGAGTTGTGGGTCCCGGTATCAAGCCAGGCTGTGCCCCGGCCCAGGAGTTCCACCTTCAGTTTGCCTTTTTTCAGATAAACATTGTTGATATCGGTGATCTCAAGCTCTCCCCTGGCGGAAGGCTTAATTGATTTGGCGATTTCAACTACTTCGTTATCATAAAAATAAAGACCGGCCACCGCATACTTAGACTTGGGATTAGCTGGTTTTTCCTCGATGTCAACAACCTTGCCCGACTCATCAAAAGAAACTACGCCATACCGCTCTGGATCACGGACAAAATAACCAAATACCGTTCCTCCATCCTGTTGGGTGGCAAGTTTCTGCAGGGTGGTGGCAAGACCATGGCCATAAAAAATATTATCGCCAAGGGTTAAGCAAACCGGGCTATCGCCAATAAATTCTTCACCAAGCAAAAAGGCCTGGGCAATACCCTCAGGGTTCGGTTGCACCACATATTCCAGTGAAATTCCCCACTGGCGGCCGTCACCAAGCAATTGCATGAACTGGCCCTGATCCTCGGGGGTGGTAATAATTAAAATCTCACGAATCCCGGCCAGCATAAGGGTGGAGAGAGGGTAATAGATCATTGGCTTGTCGTAAACCGGCAACAGCTGCTTACTGACCGAAAGGGTCAGCGGGTAGAGCCTGGTGCCGGATCCGCCTGCCAGGATGATTCCTTTCATAGGGGATAACTTCCTTAAAAAGTGATTTTTTTACAGCGAACACACTAAAGCATGCAACAGCTTACTAGCTGATTTAATAATCAATTTGACCAATTATACTCGAACAGGAGAAAGGCTTGCTTTTCACTGCCAACCATTTTATTGTCAGATTAAGTTAAGTTATAAATTCGCTGGCGGCATGGTGCATAACTAACTATATTAAAACCTCTTATTAATAGCCTATTTTAGTGGAAATAAAAAGGTTTTATGAGCATTATCCGTCCATATTCGGTTACAGATATTTTTCGTTATTCCCAAATTACCCTATCACGAACAGGAATTAACTATGATCAGCAAAGAACTTCTCGATATTCTCGCCTGTCCTAAATGCAAAGGCCCGGTCAAGCTGACTTCAGACCAAAACGGGCTGGCCTGTGAAACCTGCCGGCTAATTTATGAAATCCGGGACGATATCCCGATCATGCTCATCGACGAAGCCAAAAAAATGCAAGGATGATCAACCAGAGCCAGACGGCCACTGCGCCGTCCTTTGAACATATCACCGCCAATTGCTTTATCAATGTCCCGTTCCAGAGGCTTCGCAACAATCTCAAAACGTTAATCAAGCAAGGCATCCAGCCGGAGATCGGCCTTGAGGGTGATACCCTTTACACCTGTTCCGAGACTGATTTCGCGCAAGTTGCCAAGGCGTTGAAAGATAACGGGCTTGCCTGCACCCTGCATGCCCCTTTTTTTGATCTTGCCCCAGGCGCCCTGGATCCGTACATTTTAGAGGCGAGCCGCAACAAGCTGCGCCGCGCTTTTTCGCTCATTGAGCTTTTTGCGCCGAAAGCCATTGTCTGCCACCTCAACTATGAACGGGACAAGCATGGCAATAAACAGGATGCCTGGTTTGACAAATCACTTTCAACCTGGCAGGAACTCCTGGTCATTGCCGGGGCAAACAATGTCAGCCTGATGCTTGAAAACACCTACGAAACCACCCCCGACCAGCTAAAAAGAATGCTCGTTGCCCTTGATTCTCCTTTTGTCCGCTTCTGCCTCGATGTGGGCCATGTCCATGCCTTTGCCAAAAACCGCTGGCAGGATTGGTTGCCGGAGCTTGAGCCCTGGCTCGGCCAGGTTCATCTCCACGATAATGACGGCAATAGAGATTCCCACCTGGCCCCGGGCCAAGGCAGTTTCGATTTTGCCGGCCTTTTTTCATATCTGGCGATGAGAAAACTCTCCCCCATTTTCACCCTTGAGCCCCATACCGAAGAGGGCGTGGGGCAAAGCCTGCAAGCCTTGGCCAATCTGGAACTTTTTTCAACGAGATAAAATCTCACAAATAATTTATATTAAAAAATTATTTCTGTTGCTCCCCCCTGTAAATTTTAATCGGAAATTCTGTAATGCCTGACGCAGCTCCTGCCAATTTTGTTCATCTGCATGTGCACACCCAGTACAGCCTGCTGGATGGCGCCATCCGTCTTGATGATCTGCTGGCCAAATGCAAGGAATACGGGATGGACAGCGTGGCCATCACCGACCATGGCTCGATGTTCGGCGCCCTGGAGTTTTACCTTAAGGCGAAAAAGGCCGGGATCAAGCCCCTGATCGGCTGCGAATTCTACATCTCCCCCAATGACCGCTTCGACAAATCAGCCAAAAGCGCCGGCAAGGCCGCTTTTCATCTGGTGCTGCTGGCCATGGATCTTCCCGGCTACAAAAACCTGATGAAACTGGCCAGTACTGCCCAGCTCGAAGGGTTTCATTACAAGCCGCGGATCGACATGGAACTGCTGGCCAGACACAGTGAAGGGCTGATCGCCCTCACCGCCTGTCTGCACGGCGCCATTCCCCATCAGATCCTCCACGGCACCATGGCCGGCGCCAGAAAGGAAACAAAAAAACTCTTTGATCTGTTCGGGGATCGTCTTTACCTGGAGATGCAGGAAAACAGCATGCCGGAACAGACCGTGGTCAACAACGGCCTCAAGGTGCTCGCCAAGGAAATGGGCATCCCCTTGGTGGCGACCAACGACTGCCATTACCTCAACCGGGCGGAAGCCCATGCCCATGGCCTGCTGCTCTGCATCCAGACCGGCAAAACCATTCTTGATGAGACCCGGTTCAAGTTTTCTACCGATGAACTCTTTTTTAAATCCCCGGCGGAAATGAAATCCGCTTTTAGCCATTGCCCCGAAGCGATCGCCGAAACCGTAAAGATCGCCGAGCGCTGCAACCTTGAGCTCAGTTTTGGCGACAACCATTTCCCGATCTTCCCGGTGCCGGAAAACGAGACCCTGGATTCGGTTTTCGAAAAAGCGGCCCGGGACGGCCTGGAAGAACGGCTGGAGGAACTGAAGGAAAAAGGCGACCATACCCCGGAGCTTGAAAAAACCTACCGCGACCGGCTGGAGATGGAGATCGACGTCATCATCAAGATGGGCTTTCCCGGCTATTTCCTGATCGTGGCCGATTTCATCAACTGGGCCAAGGATCACGACATCCCGGTGGGCCCGGGCCGCGGTTCCGGCGCCGGCAGCCTGGTGGCCTACACCATGCGGATAACCGACATCGACCCCATCCCCTATGGCCTGATCTTCGAGCGTTTTCTCAATATCGAACGAAAATCCATGCCCGACTTTGACGTCGACTTCTGCCAGGAGCGCCGCGGCGAGGTGATCGAATACGTGCAACGCAAGTACGGCGGCGAAGAGCATGTCGCCCAGATCGTCACCTACGGCTCGATGAAGGCCAAGGCGGTTATCCGTGACGTGGGCCGGGCCCTGGCCATGACCTATGGCGATGTGGACCGGATAGCCAAACTGATCCCGGAAGAGCTGAAGATGACCATCAAAAAGGCCATCGACCAGGAGCCGCGCCTCAAGGATCTGATGAACCGCGACCCGCAGGTGGCCGAACTCCTGCAGATTGCCCAGACCCTGGAGGGGCTCAACCGTCACACCTCGATCCATGCCGCCGGGGTGGTCATCTCCCCCCTGCCCATGGTCGAATACCTGCCGATCTGCAAAGGCCCCAAGGGCGAGGTGCTCACCCAGTACGACATGGTCCACACCGAGAAAACCGGCTTGATCAAGTTCGACTTTTTAGGCCTGAAAACCCTGACCGTGATCGACCGGGCCCGCAAGCTGATCGAGGCGGATATCGGCAAAAAATTCGACGTCAACAAGATCCCGCTCGACGATATCAAGACCTATGACCTGCTCTGCAAGGGCGATGCCCTGGGGGTCTTTCAGCTGGAAAGCTCGGGGATGCGATCGCTGTTGATGAAGATGAAGCCCGAGGTTTTCTCAGATCTCATCGCCCTGGTCGCCCTCTACCGGCCCGGACCGCTTGAGAGCGGCATGGTCGACCAGTTTGTCGAAACCAAACACGGCCGGATGGTGGCCCAATACCCGCTGCCCCAACTGGAACCGATCCTCAAGGAAACCTACGGGGTTATCGTGTACCAGGAACAGGTCATGAAGATCGCCAATGTCCTGGCCAACTATTCCCTGGGCGACGCCGACATGCTGCGCCGGGCCATGGGCAAGAAAAAAGCCGAGGTCATGGAGGCGGAAAAGGGCAAATTCTTAAAAGGCAGCCAGGAAAACAATATCCCGCCGGAAAAGGCCGAGTACATCTTCGACCTGATGGCCAAGTTTGCCGGCTACGGCTTCAACAAGTCGCACAGCGCGGCCTATGCCTATATCGCCTACCAGACCGCCTATCTCAAGGCCCATTACCCGGCCCAGTTCATGGCGGCTCTGCTTTCCTGCGACGTCAACAACACCGACAAGGTGGTCCGTTACATCAATGAGTGCAAGGACCATGAAATCGAGGTATTGCCCCCGGATATCAATGAGTCGGACAAGGATTTCGCCGTTATCAACGAGCGGATTCGCTTCGGCCTGGGCGGGATCAAGAACGTGGGCGCCAACGCCATTGATTCGATTATTGAAGAGCGTGATCAGGACGGCCCATACAGCTCCCTGGAAGATTTATGCAACCGGATCGACTCCCGCAAGGTCAACCGGCGGGTGATCGAAAGCCTGATCAAGGCCGGCGCCTTTGACTCTTTAGGCGGCAAACGCTCGCAATATTTTGCCATTCTCGACCAGGCCATGGAACAGGCCCAGGCGACCCAGCGCGACCGGCTCAGCGGCCAGATTTCGCTTTTTGCGGTGATGCCGCAGGATGAAATTGACAAATCCTCGGCCATTGAGCTGCCCAACATCCCGGAATGGGATGAGAAGGACCGGCTCATCTTTGAGAAGGAAACCGTGGGCTTTTACATCACCGGCCATCCCTTGGACAACTACCGGCAAGACATCAAGGCGGTGGCCGATACCGATCTGGTTGGGCTTGCCCAGTGGGGCGACAATCAGCCGGTCCGGGTCGGCGGCCTGGTGCGGGATTACAAGGAACATCGCAGCAAAAAAGGCGACCGGATGGCCTTCATCACCCTGGAGGACACCTCCGGCGCCGCCGAAGTGGTGATCTTCCCCACCACCTTTGCCGAAAGCGGCCATCTGCTCACCGCCAACGAACCGATCATCATCCTGGGTACGGCCAAACAGGAGGAGCACGGCGCCAAGATCATCGCCGAATCGGTTGACACCCTGGATCAAGCGGCTAGCAAATATATCAACGGCACCCGCATTCTGCTCTATTCCGACCGGATCAACCGACAGAAGCTGGAGGCGGTCAAAACCAAGGTAAGAGAATTTCACGGCCCCTGCCCGGTGGCCCTCACCATCCATTTCGACGGCCGGGGCGAGGTGGACATTGACACCCCCAACGATTTCACGGTGCGGCCCTGCCGGGAATTCAGCGAACAGGTGGAAAAGACCCTGGGCTACCGGGCGGTGAGCTATGCCAAGTCCCTTGCCGAGGTTCAGCCCCGCAATACCAAGAAGGGCAACTGGCAGAATGGCAATCGGAAATAACTTGTCCTAGCCACAAGTTATCCATGGGATGAGCGAATTCATGCGCGAACAACATCAGCCTGAAAAGCTGACACCGCTTCTGGATATTTTCCCTCGGCACCTGGCTGAATTTTAATGAAAAACAGACATTATACAAGCAGATGATCATCTTCCAGAACGTCTCGCTGCAAGGCGACAACAAGCTGATTTTAGAAAACATCTCCTTTGCCGTAAATCCCGGCGACAAGATTGCCTTGTCCGGCAGATCCGGCAGCGGCAAGAGCAGCATCATCAAGCTCATCATCGGCGCCCTGATCCCCACCGGCGGCCGAATCCTCTATAACCATGCGCCGATAACCGCGGCCAATATTGCCGACATCAGAAGCGCCATCGCCTATATCCCCCAGGAGCCGCTGCTCGGCGCCGCCTCGGTACGGGAAAGCCTGCTGCTGCCTTTTTCCTTCAAAGTCCATCAAAAAAATCGGCCCACCGAAAGTCGGCTGGTCAACGTTCTGGAAGCGCTGCAGCTGCCGGCGGCAATTATGGACCAGCATAGTTCCCAGGTTTCCGGCGGGGAAAAGCAACGGCTGGCTATTGCCCGCGCCCTGCTGCTTAACAAAAAAATATTTCTGGCCGACGAGATCACCTCGGCCCTGGATACTCAAAGCAAAGAGGCGGTGATTAACTGCCTGATGACGCCCGGGCACACGGTTATTTCCGTATCCCACGATCCGGACTGGATCGCACGGTGCAATCGGGTTATCACGGTTGAGCACGGCACAATCAGGAAAGAAAAGTAATGGAAGCCTTGGATATTTCGATATTTCGCCTCAGCCTCTTATATCTGTTCCTGCTGCTGCCGATGGTAATTCTATACCGCTTCAAGCTGCGCCTGACCAAGGACGTCATGATCAGCGTAAGCCGGATGACCGGGCAACTGATACTGGTCGGTTTCTATCTCAAATATCTTTTTTTATGGAACAGCCTGTGGCTCAACATTGTCTGGCTGGTGGCCATGACCCTGATCGCCAACTACAACATTATCGGCAAAGCGGGATTAGCCTACCGCCGTTTTTTCTGGTCCTCGCTGTTAAGCGTCTCGGCGGGTACCTTCACCCTGGTGGCCATCTTCCTCTTTGTCCTGATCAGGCCCACCCCTTTTTATGACACGCAGTACCTCATCCCCCTCACCGGCATGCTCCTAGGCAACTGCCTGAGCGGCAACATCATTGCCCTGGAGCGTTTTTACACCTCCATCAAACAAAACAGGGAAGAATTTATCGCCTACCTGATGCTCGGCGCCACCCTGCAGGAGGCAATCGCCCCCTATCTGCGGCAGGCGATCTCCGCCTGCGTAACCCCGATCATCGCCACGATGATGACCATCGGCATAGTCTCCCTGCCCGGCATGATGACCGGCCAGATCCTTGGGGGTTCCTTTCCCCTGGTGGCCATCAAATATCAGATCATGATCGTGCTGGGCATCTTTGCCAGCCTGGTGCTGTCGGCAACCGGCAATATCCTGTTGAGCCTGCCATCGGCCTTTAACAGCTATAACC
This sequence comes from Deltaproteobacteria bacterium, assembly GCA_013349285.1. Classification (GTDB taxonomy): domain Bacteria; phylum Desulfobacterota; class Desulfobulbia; order Desulfobulbales; family Desulfurivibrionaceae; genus DUZU01. The sequence continues at coordinate 26,079 of DUZU01000004.1, forward strand.
TGCTGCGCGATGATGTTTTTTGTAAAAATAAGCGATAGCGCCCTTTTGCAAAAACTTTTATTTTTGACTTACCATAGACTTTTCAGTCGGCTAAAAAGGCTGCAAGATGGGCCTGATCAGGTACTGTTTTTTTTTGGGGGGAGCGAATTCATTCGCGAAACAACTAATCCTCAGGCCAAACTGGTGATGGCTGACTCGACCATTATTCGCGGCTGAAGCCGCTCCTACAGAACTCGCCTCCTGGTGGCTGAAACTTAGTGGTAATTGGATTTATTTTTGACTTAACATCCTTGCCGAACTTATAATTGATCAATTTCCTTATATGTAAACTCTGTACCTGATCTTTAACTGTCTTTCACTGATGAGGTTAAGTTATGGATATCTCCACCCAAGAACTCTGGACCCTGATTACCACTTATTCGCTGCGCCTGCTGGCGGCCGCACTGATCTTTGTCGTCGGCAAATGGCTGGCCAAACACCTGACCGCCCTTTTCGGAGCAGCCCTGGAAAAGCATAAAACCGAGGCCACCCTGGTTTCCTTTCTAAAAAACATCGTTTACTACATAATCCTGGTTGCCATCGTCATCGCCGCCCTGGGCCAATTAGGCATCAATACCGCTTCCTTCCTCACCATCGTCGGTACCGCCGGCCTGGCCATCGGCTTGGCGCTTAAAGATTCTTTAAGCAATTTCTCATCCGGAGTCCTGCTCATTCTGTTTAGGCCGTTCAAGGTGGGTGATTTCGTTACGGCCGGGGGGATGTCCGGCACGGTCCGCGAAATCTCTATTTTCAATACCCAGCTGGCAACCCCGGACAATCAGCGGGTGCTGGTTCCCAACAGCTCTATTATGGGCAATGTCATTACCAACGTTACCGCCAACCCCACCCGCCGCATCGATCTCATGATCGGAATCGGTTATGGCGACGACATCAAGCAGGCCAAGGAGATTATGGGCCGGGTTATCGCCGAAGATCAACGTTTGCTTGTTGATCCGCAACCGACCATTGTGGTGGCGGAACTGGCGGACAGCAGCATCAACCTGGCGGTCCGGCCCTGGGTGGCCACGGAAAATTACTGGGCGGCACGCTGTGATCTGCTCGAAAAGATCAAACTCGAACTTGAGCAGGCAGGGATCACCATCCCCTACCCCCAGCGGGATGTGCACCTTTTCATGGAAAAAGAGACGCTAACGGATATAAAAGCTTAAGGACCGGATATGGGACAACTAGGCCAACTCACCAACACCATCGCCCTGACCATGGGGGTTTCATGGGCCAGCGGCATCAATCTCTATGCCGCCATCCTCACCCTGGGCATCTTGGGCAGCACCGGCAACCTGGAGTTGCCTCCCGATCTGGCGATCCTCAACAACCCGGTGGTCATGATTGCGGCCGCACTGATGTTTGCCGTGGAATTCGTGGCAGATAAAATCCCCGGGGTTGACACTCTCTGGGACTCCGTCCACACCTTTATCCGCATCCCGGCCGGGGCCTTGCTGGCCGCGGGCGCGGTCGGCGATCTCAATCCGGCCCTGGAACTGGCCGCCGCCCTGATGGGCGGGACCATTGCCGCCGGCAGTCACGCCACCAAGGCCGGCTCGCGGATTATGATCAACACCTCGCCGGAGCCGGTCACCAACTGGATAGCCTCCCTGTCCGAGGATCTTGCCGTTATCGTCGGCCTATGGGTCGCCCTCAAGCATCCCGTGCTCTTTCTTGTTCTGTTCGTGGCCTTTATTGCCTTTGCCATCTGGCTGCTGCCCAAAATCTGGCAGGGCATCAAAAAGATTTTTGGCTTTATGGGACGGCTGTTTGGCAAAACAAAGACCTTGCCGGAAAGATAATCCGATTTACCTGGTTTTCTCTCTCCATCTGAATAAAGAGGAATGATGATTAAAGGCCGCCGGCTGAAGGTTACCTTCCCTGCAAGGCAGGCTTGCCGGTCAGAATCAATTTGAGCCAGTCAAAACCGAACTTGAGCAGGGCCTCGTCATCGTTGGCAATGGCTTTTTTTCTCGCCTTATCCAGCTTGAACTGCTTGAGCAATTCATAATCGTTCACATACTGGCGAAAACGATCAATATTATAACAGATCATAAAGGCCACCTGCTGCTTGGGCCCGGCCGCCCCCTCGCCCTTCCAGGGATTTGCCGCAAAAATGGTGTCCATCTCGGCCCAGAGATCATCCATGGCATTATAATAGATAAGATGCTGATCCCTGATCCAATCCTTGACCGTTAACTCCTGATCTTCATCATGGCCCTTGCAGTAATCATGGTTGGTCATGAAATAAAATTCCTGGGCCGCGCCCCGCTCGGGGCTGCGATCCACCGCCCGCTCCAAGGGATAGGTCCGACAGGCGGAAGGCCGATCCTCATAGACCGTGCAGCCTTTGTCCTGATCCAAAAAAGGACAGGTGTTTTCTTCGTCTTGACGCATCTTCATGATCACGGAGGGGAAAAAAGGATTACCGCCCTGCACCACCCCGGTGTAAGTATTAAGAAATTCCTCCGAGGTTATCCCCAATCTTTTCTTAAGACGAATGATATCAAAGGGATACAAAAAAAGTTCGAGCTTGCGACAGCATCGGGTAAAGCAGGAAACGCCGGAATGACAGGCAAATTTGAACACGGAATTGCCAAGGGGCTCCATACCGTCGGGGAAACTTTTCTGCTGCTCATTTTTATTTTTCATTACAAAGACCATTTGAAATAAAGTAACTATATATAAATAGGTAAGTTTGCTTGCTCAAAAGAGAGCAAAATTACCATCCCACCGGCCAAAGGTCAACCATCAACCAGCGCCGTATAAATGCGGGAACCATTATGCCCAGTTATTTTTCATGCAACTTCTTAATATTCTTGCGATTCATCGCCGGCCTCTTGTTCATCTTTTTGTGCTCTGGATGCGCGCCGCAGGTTAAAACCGCCGCCTGGGTAATCCGTTTCGACATCGACTCGCCCCAAAAAATCGACCGCGTCTGCAATGCAGCCAAAAGCGCCGGCCTGGACGAGTTGCTGGTCCAGGTCCGGGGCCGAGGCGATGCCTATTACCAGAGCAGCATCGCCCCCAGCCCGGATTACCACGAAGGCAACGCCGTTGACTTCGACCCGTTAGAGCAAACCCTGGAAAGCTGCCGGCCGCTGCCGATCCACGCCTGGCTCAATGTCTATTATCTGTGGGGGGATCTCAAACCGCCGAAAAACCTCAACCATCCCGGATCGCCGGACCAGCCATGGATTCTTAAAGATAACAACGGCAGATCAGTCTCGGATTACTCCGCCTTCGACAAACAACTGGGCTGGATCGAGGGGGTTTATGCCGATCCCGCTTCGGGCCAATACCGAAAGCTCTTCACCGAAGTAGTTAACGAGCTGATCAATAACTATAAGGTGCAGGGAATCCACCTGGACTTTGCCCGTTATCCAGGGGCTGCTTATGGCAAAAATGATCGGCTGGCCGCTGAATTTGAAAAAATCTGGGGCCTTGATCCCCGCTTGCTGCCGGATGACCTTGACCGTGAAAAAATTAAAAAATGGCTCAACGGGCAACAATCTCCAGCCGACCTGCTTTTGACCACCGGCGCCCTTTTTTGGAACGAATTGCGCGCCCAACAGATAACCAGGCTGATCCGGGAGGTGCGGGCGACCATTAACAGCCACCGTAACGGCCGGGGGCAAAGAGCGATCCGCTTTACGGCCGCTGTTTTCCCGGATGCCTCGGAAGCATACCTGACCAAGGGCCAAGACTGGCAGAGCTGGGCAGACCAAGGACTGGTGGACGGACTTTACCCCATGGCCTACTTCGGAGATCTCGACCGGGTCACGACCCAGCTTGATCAAGTGGCGAGCGAGGTAACTCCGCAGGTAGAGTTATGGGCCGGACTTGGCGCCTATATCAAAGACCCACAACGCATTGCCGAAGAAACGGCCATTGCCCGCCGAAACGGCTATCAGGGCATCGTCCTCTTCAGTCTCGGCCATCTGCTCGATAAGGATGAGCCGATCTCCGCCTATACCGAAGCTGCCCGGGCCCCTCTTTTCACATTACAGAGCAAGATCGCCTCGTCAAAGGCCCAATGTTATCCGGGAAGCGACAACCCCTCGTTAAAAGTCTGCACGACGGAACTAACAGGGATTGTTTACAAGTCGTTCAGCAACAGCCCGCCATTTCAAAGCGATCTCGAACAGATCCTTAGCCGCCGTCTTGCGGAATACCGGCAGGCCATGCCAATGATCGGGCAGAGCTTGAACCTTTTACAGAAAACAACGCTAACCCTGCCGGAACAGATTGAATTGCGCGGCATCTTCCGATACACAAGCCCGTTGGACAGCGAAAATCGTTGGCAACAACAGCGGCAAACCTGCGAAGAAGCCCGGCAACTCCTTGAGAGCGGTGAACCGTTCGGCATCATTGCCAAAAAAATGTCCCAGGGCGGCACAAAATCCATGGGCGGCCTGCTCGGTTCCCGCTTTATCGACCAACTTGATCCGATCGACCGGCAACTTGCCCTGCTTCAGCCCCAACAAATCAGCCCGGTTATCGAGGTTGCCAACGGCTTCTGGGTTTACCGTCTGGACAGCAAAGAAACAGGCAAACCAATCGAGTTCGAAAAGACCCCCTGGCCGGCCAGGCGGATCTTATTCCGGCAACAACTCACCGAGACCCTGCAAAGCCAGGCCGCAGATATCAATACGCTTGCCGGAAAACAGGGAAACTGAGCTATTACGCCATCAGGTATGGATAAACACATATTGCCGATCATTAAAAATAATCATGAGCCGCCCCTGGTGATTTTCTCCATAAACCTCCCAGCCCGGCCGCCCGCCGAGTTCGCAACGCACACAGCAAGGAGAATGTTTTTGCTTGATCCCGTCATGCCAGGCCACCAGACTCGTATCCTTATTGCCTTTCTCGGCCAGAGAAAAAGCCATGCCCCGGGCCGAATCAAAATCAAGCTCCGTCCCGGTTATTGAGACTAAAATGTTTTGCATATTCGATCCTGTCTTGAAAAAATTCATTTACTCCGGTTACCTGACAGACTTAAAACAACAATAGCAATCAACCCATAACAAAATGGTCATTTCATGCAATTAAAAAGCATTATCTTTGTTGTTCTCCTGGCCCTGGGCATTCTCCCCATCTTCACCCTGGTGGGCGTCAATCTCACCGGCCATATCAAAAAACATGAAAGGGCTGAACAGCAAAGAACCATCGCCAAAACCCAAAGCGATTATATCTCCCTCAATGCCAACATCGCCAACCTCAAAAAAAGCCTTGCCCAGACAGCCTCAACGCCCAAGGCTATAACCATGGCCACCGGCCAGGCCATTTCACTGATATCCCCCAAGGACCGAGAACAGATCAGCGAATTAATAATCGAGTTTCTTGACCATGAAAATTACATTATCAACGTAAAACTTGTGGATTACCTCGGCAACGAGGTGATCAAGCTGGGCCGGAATAACTCCGGCAACCTGCAGGCAATACCGACGGCCGATCCAACCAAGCAAGGGGGGGCATCTCTTCCTCCGGGGGGACTGCAACTGAAACCCCATGAAGTTGCGGCTTCTGTTTATGCGCCGGCAGCCGACCCTTCTCTGGCCTATCTGAATTTGGTTACCCCGATTAATGACAACTCAGGCAAAAATATCGGCCTGGTCATTATTGATGTTGACCCTTCGACTTTTTTAACCCCCCATGCTGATTCTTTCTGGATCAAACCGAACGGAGTAATTTCCCACCCGGATCATAACGCTGCCCACCCCTCCCCATTTGGCCAGGGTGAAAATCTTTTTGCACGCTTCAACTCTCTGGAAGCTGAGCTCAAACCGGCCAAGCCCTTTGTCTGGATGACGGAAAAGGACCAGCGGTTCACGATGCTGCCCATGTCGTTTAACCAAATCGACCAACCGTCATTCTGGTTGGCCACGCCGGTTGATCGCAGCGCAGCCGAAGAATGGAAACTCACCCTGATCTACAACATTGTCTGGATCGTACTCAGCATGGTCATCATCATTGCCCTGATCGCCAACCTGATCGCCCGAAAAGTCGACCGGATCAAAGATTCGATCCTCTCGGGCCTGGAGCGCATTATGAACCGAGAAGAAGATAATGTTAGTTTTGCCTGGTCGGGACCAGCCGAGCTGGTAAATCTCGGAGACGAACTCACAACCCTGGCCCGCCAATACACCATAACCAGAAAAAAACAAAAAGATGCCGAAGGCGCCTTGCGCGAAAGTGAGGACAAATTCCGCAATCTAACCGCATCGGCCCAGGACGCCATTGCCATGATGGACCACCACGGCGATATTTCATACTGGAACGAGGCCGCCTCGGAAATATTCGGCTATACCGAAAACGAAGCCATGGGCAAACCTATTCATATGTTAATATCTCCCAGGCTTGCCGATTCGACTCAACAAAAATCGTCCGAGGCCAAACCCGTCGCCGACGGCCCGATCAAGGAAACCGTTGAGCTGATCGCCAGACATAAACAGGGCACCGAGGTGCCCATTGAACTCTCGCTGTCCGAGGCCAGAATAAAAGATAAATGGCATTCCATCTGGATAATCCGTGACATTACCGAACGTAAAAATGCCGAAGAAGAGATGAAGCTTCAGCAACAACAACTCATCCAGGCCGACAAGATGATCTCCCTTGGCGTATTGATAGCCGGGGTCGCCCATGAAATCAACAACCCGAACAGTATCGCCATTCTCAACACCTCCATGCTCGCCAAAACCTGGGAAAGCGCAAGACCCATTCTTGATGAATACTATAACGAAAACGGCGAATTTCTTGTCGCCGGCCTCGACTACAGCGAAATGCGCGACCATATCCCACGCCTGTTTCTTGAGCTTGATGAAAGCACCAGACGGATCAAAAATATTGTTCACGATCTAAAGGATTATGCCCGCCAGGATACGACTCGTGTAATGGAAACGGTTGATCTCAATGAGATTGCCACGGCGGCAGTGCGCCTGAACAGCAATAAGATAAAAAAATCGACCAGATCATTTTGCAGCCGACCCAGCGCCGATTTACCCCCGATCAGGGGTAACCGCCAGCGGCTTGAACAGGTGGTGATCAACCTGATCCAGAACAGCTGTGAGGCCCTGGCCGACCAAAACCAGGCCATTATCTTATCAACAGAGTTCGATCAGGATAAAAATGAAGTCTTAATCAAGATTGAAGACCAGGGGCAAGGCATAGCCCCGGAAGTAATGCACCAGATCATGGATCCATTTTTTACAACCAAAAGGGCTTTAGGCGGAACCGGACTGGGGCTTTCCGTCTCGGCCGGCATTATCAAAGAGCATGGGGGAACGATCGGTTTTATCTCCACCCCGGGAAAAGGCACCATTGTCACGGTTAGCTTTCCGGTTTACGCTGAAGAAAAAGCCGGGGCCGACCTCGGCCCAAATGCTGATGACAAAGCAAAAGATCAATAGTAGGCTTAAATAGTAATTAAGCTGAGACAATCACTCTTTTTTTCAGGAGATCCCCGTTGCCATGAAAAAGATCCCCGGCAAAGAACGGCCCATACTGCTGGTTGACGATGAACAGGCCTGGCTGCACAGCTTCAGCCTGACCCTGCGCGCCAAGGGACTGAAAAACATCGTTTGCTGTCAAGACAGCCGAAAGGTTCAGGCGATCCTCGCAGAACAGGATATCGGGGTTATTGTGCTCGATCTTACCATGCCGCATCTGGCCGGAGATGAACTGCTGCCCATCCTCAGCCGGGAGCATCCCGACATCCCGGTCATCATCCTCACCGGACTCGACCTGGTCGACACGGCGGTCAACTGCATGAAACTAGGCGCCTTTGACTACTACACCAAGGTGAGCGAAGAAAACAGGCTTATCGCCGGTGTCCAACGGGCCATCAAGATCAGCCGCCTTAAACAGGAAAACAGCCTGCTAAAAAATCATTTCCTGGAAGATACCCTTGACCACCCCGAGGTCTTTGCCGGGATCATTACCCATAACAAAGCCATGCGCTCCATCTTTCAATACATGGAATCGATCGCCTTTACCGATGAACCGGTACTCATTTCAGGGGAAACCGGGGTGGGCAAAGAGCTCATCGCCCGGGCGGTCCATACCCTGAGCGACCGCAAAGGGGAATTCGTGCCGGTTAATATTGCCGGCCTCGATGACACCATGCTGGCCGACACCATGTTCGGACATAAAAAAGGGGCTTTTACCGGAGCCGATCGGGCCCGGGCCGGGCTCATCGAACAGGCCGGCAACGGAACCCTGTTTCTCGATGAGATCGGTGATTTGTCGCAAACCTCCCAGATCAAGCTTCTCAGACTGCTGCAGGAACAGGAATACTTCCCCTTGGGTTCCGACATCGCCAAAAGAACCAACTGCCGGATGGTCTTCGCAACCCACAGGGATCTTGACGGCTTGCAGAACGAGGGCAGTTTCAGAAAAGATCTTTATTACCGACTCCACGCCCATCGCATCCATATCCCACCCTTGCGCGAACGATTTGACGACTTGCCGATCCTGGTCGATTTTTTTCTTGAGCACGCCGCCCAAAAACTTGCTAAAAATAAGCCCGCCTATCCCAAAGAACTCATTGATCTGCTTGGCACCTATGATTTCCCCGGCAACATCAGGGAACTAAAGAATATGATCTTTGACGCGGTAAGTAAGCATAAGAGCAAAACCCTTTCCATGGAATCATTCAAAAATTACATTCACCACAAAAGGCCGCACCTGGATGGGGTTATCAATACTCCCCAGGATGCCGTAACTCCATTTGCCGCACTGGCCAGCTTGCCCACCCTGAAAGAAGCAGGTTTTCTCCTGATTCAGGAGGCCCTGAACCGGGCAAACGGCAACCAGGCGATTGCCGCCGAACTGCTGGGGATTACCAGACAGGCTTTAAACTGGCGCTTGAAACAATGCAACAAAACAGATTGAGAATTAACAAAAATTGCAGTTACCCCCATGGTTACCCCTAAGTTTCAGCCACCAAGGAGATTAATACTGATAACGTTTTGATATCCATGGTTATATATCTGCTTTATTAACCCCAAGATTTCTAACTGCACATTAATGGTAATCAGTTTTCGCTGAGCCCTTCAACTTGCCAATCACTTGTCCATCCAATTGACAGGGTGCAAATTATTTTGCATTTAAGAAAAAACCTTTTCACTGCAACTCCCTGCCACCCCTAACTCTCTAATCACCTCCCGGCTTAAATGTAAAACAACCTTGCACCCCTTCTATTTTACAGCCTTAAACCGTAAAAACCTAAAAATATCACAAACTCAACACGTTAACAACAAGAACAATAAGTTGGCACTTTATTTGCTTTATCTTGAACGCAAAGTTTAGAAATCAGCATAAATTTAAATCAACAACCCTCCATAAACAAGAATAGGGGGAAGGCAACCAGGCAATATGCCTAAAGAGCGAGACAAAATCATTGTTGCATTATCATTAATTAACGAGGAGGAAAATCAATGTCCCAAAAAAAAATACTGACGTTTATTCCGCTTTTTGTTTTTACCGCTTTTCTAATAGGCAGCCCAGGCGGAGCCATAACTCCAGCCTTGGCAGAAGATGCTGCCCCAATGGCGGCTCAGGCCGAGAATGTCTTTAAAGGCAAAGTTGTCGGTCTATCAAAAAAAGCTAAAACTATCTCGATCGAGGTCGGCGATAAAACCGAGATGGTCAAGTTCGATGACGAAACCAAGGGACTGGAGCATGCCTTAACCGATCACGCGGCCATAATAAAATTTGAAAAACGCGGCAATGCAAAGGTTGCCACCGTAATCAAACCAAAACTTGCCAAGCTGCCTGAAGGGGTTACCGAAATTATGACCGAGGAATTGGCAAAACTTATCGCCATGGGGCCGGAAAAGGGCAAATATATTCTGGTCGATTCTCGTCCCGGCGGACGTTTTCATGAAGGGTCTATCCCAACAGCGATAAATATCCCGGTTCCCAAAATGGCGGAAACAGCAAAGTCGTTACTGCCTGCACTTGACAAAATCGGCGATATTCAACTCATTTTTTATTGCGGTGGACCAACCTGCGGCATGAGCACCAAAAACGCCGGCATGGCGAAGAAAATGGGTTACCAAAACGTTCGGGTTTTGCTTCAGGGCGTACCTGGCTGGAAAAAAGAAGGTAACATAGTTGTTGCTTCTGAAAAACTCGTCAAGACCGGCAACATTATCCTCGTGGATCTTCGGTCGAAACAGGAATATGAAAACAGCCATATTCCAAGAGCTTATAATATTCCATTAAGCGCACTGCCGGACAGTGAGGATGACATCCCGAGCATCAAGAGCGCTCCGATTGTAGTTTACGGAAGCAATGATGCGGAAACAGAAAAAGCTTTCAAAATTTTAAAAAAAATGGGAGCAAAGAAAGGTTCAATCTGGAGCGGAGGCATGGCCTCATGGACGGCTAACGGCAACACGATTGCCTCTGGTCCTACCCCTGATGAAATTGCCTGGAAACGCGAAATGGGCAAGGAAGAAGTCAGTGTGGCCGACTTCATGAACGCGATCGAAGGAACCGCCGGCAAAATTGTACTTGATGTCCGCAACAATGATGAAGCGAAGAGCGGCATGTTCTCAAACGCCGTTCATATTCCCTTGGATGAAATCGAAGCCAGGGCCGCGGAATTGCCAAAGGACAAGGAAGTACTGGTTCACTGCACCACCGGCGCCCGGGCGGAAATGGCTTGCCGGGCACTGAAAAAAGCAGGTTATCAAAGTAAATTCGTGGTCGCCAACGTGGAATGTGAAGACGGAAAATGTGAAATCAGTGAATAATTAATTCTTGGCCCACAAACACAGTACTGGCTACTGTGTGTTTCTCCCTCAAAGCCCGTGTCGGATCAAACCGACACGGGCTTATTTTTGCAGATTATCCCCGAGTTTTAGCCGCGAACAACGTCGGGCTGAACTCAATCCACAGAGAAAACCTCAGGTAATTTTTTTTACCAACTGAAGATTATCTTTTTAAGAAAGAAGAGAGGATATTATTCGGGGAAAAACCTTTGGGGGATAGCGGCTAATTGCTCAGAACATGGGTAACCATTTCACGCAGCATCTTCAAATCAATGGGTTTCTGCAATGTGCCCTTGGCCCCCAATGTTTCAGCAATCGGCAAATATGAATCAGGACCGATCTGGCCGCCACCCGACATGGCGATAATCTTTACATCGGGAAAACGATCACATAACTGGACGATGGTCTCCACCCCGTCCTGTTCCGGCATCAGAAGATCGGTAATGACTAAGTCGGCGGGAGAATCACGATAAAGACGCACACCTTCCTTACCGTTGCCAGCCAAAACAATTTCATACCCCCAGCTCATCAACACATCCTGCAAAAGTTTGCGAATAGGCGATTCATCATCGATAACTAAAATCTTTTTCATAAATGACCAACTTTTATCTATAGCAACTCTTATTCGCTGATTAAACCAAGCTTAACACATGTAGCTATAACCTTTTCAGAGTCAATGGGTTTGGTGAGATATGCCTCACATTGGCCTTTCATAAAAGATTTCATGATATTCTTCGCATCACCAAGAGCCGAGACCATAATAACCTTTACCAGATCCTTGCCGCCTATGCCCCTTTCTTGTTCTATTTCTCTTATTTTTTTTAAGGCCTGCTGCCCGTCCATCTCCGGCATCATAATATCGAGACAGATCAAATCATATCGTTTATTTTCATCCAGGCCCTTTTGAAAAGCGGCCAGACACTCAAGTCCATTCGATGCGGCATGACATACGCCATATGGCGAAAAAATTTCCTGCAATAAGGTCCTGCTGACAAACTCATCTTCAACTATTAAAATTTTCATCATCGGCCCCGTTTCATAACACTTCTATTTACACATAATTTCTTTATTTTAAATAGCTACCTGTTTTGACTCAAAACCAATTGGTTTCATTAAAAAATCTTTGAACCAAAGCCATCTCTTTTTCAAGAGCCTTAAACGTATTCTTAGCTTCAGTTAAATTTTGTTCCGTCCCCATTTTTTCAAGAGAATATGCCAAAGCAGCAGCATTGTCGGCTCCGAAATTTAGCAAGATCCCTTTTAACGCATGGGCCTTCTCATTAAGGGCCGCGGCATCACCACTTTCAATAATAGCGGCTATTGTTTGCATATCATCCGGATAATTTTCAAGCAAATGCCCGACAAGCCTTTTCAAGACCTCAACATTACCGTGCAAAGACTTTTTAATCATCGACAAATTAACCACACTATCGATGATGACCTCATCTGGAACAACTGCGGATTGCCCTGATTGATCATCAGTATGATGGTTGTCGACTAATGGCAAAGCAAGATATTTGTTTATGATAGCATAAAGTTTTTCAGGGTTAAAAGGTTTTGCAATATAGTCATCCATCCCGGCGGCCAGGCATTCCGCGCGATACCCCGGCTTGGCATGGGCAGTCAGCGCTATGATCGGGGTATGCCGCCCGCTAGCTTGTTCAAGCTGCCTAATGGCGGCAGTGGCCTGCAACCCATCCATTCTGGGCATCTGGATATCAAGCAGGATCAAGTCAAACTCCATGGATCGGCAGGCATCAACCGCCTCCTGCCCATCATTGGTTGTTGTTATCTTCCAAGGGGCATGACCTAACAGCTCTTTGATGAGTTCGCGGTTTATGAAATCATCTTCCGCAACCAAGATATTTTTATGCGCGCTAAAAGCCCCCTGACCGGCAAGTAGCCCGTCAGCGGCCTCTGCATCAACCGAGGCGGCAGAAATCGGCAAAGATGTTGCAACATCGGCGTGATCTCCATCGTCAACAATAAGACCGGCCTCCTCATCGGCTTGAGCCTCCTGCAGCCCATAGGGAATGCTGCAATAAAAGATGCTCCCCTTATTTTCTACGCTTTCCGCCCAGATCCTTCCGCCAAGGGACTCGGCAAGCATTTTTGAAAAAAAGAGGCCGATGCCGGTCCCGCCGTAACGCCTGGTCATGGAACCATCCAGTTGCACAAATTCGTCAAAAATATCTGTAAGTTTATCCTTGGGTATACCTATTCCGGTATCACGAACGATAAAACAGATAAACAGCCTGTGTTTTAAGGCAACATCTTGGTCACCGCCAACTCGGACCTCCACTTCCACCAAGCCTTGTTCGGTAAACTTGATGGCGTTATTTACCAAATTAACCATAATTTGCCGCAACCGTCCGGGATCTCCGATAAGTTTGGTGGGTACGGCGGGATCCATCCTTTTACTCAGAGTCACCCCCTTACTCTCAGCTTCAAGAAAAAACGGGGCCAGCATCTCATCGAGTTCAAAATCCAGATCAAAAGGAAGTTCATCAATATTAAGTTTTTGCGCCTTGAGCCGGGCGAGATCCAACAGATCATTGATGATTCTCAACAGAGCATTGGCCGAAGATTGACACATCATCAGGTATTTCTGTTGCTGAGCAGTCAACTCGGTATTCAACAACAAAGAAGACATACCCAGGATTCCGTTAAGGGGGGTTCTCAATTCATGGGTCATATTGGTAATGAACTGCTCCCGCAATCGGCTGGTCTCTTCCGCCTCTTCCTTGGCCTTGATCAACTCCTGTTCGCGTTCCTTGTTTTTAGTGATATCTTCTTTAAGGGCCAGATAATGAGTTATCTCACCCCGATCATTCCTGATCGGCGAAATTTCGACTGCCTCCCAGTAAAATGTGCCGTCTTTCTTACGGTTACACAACTCACCACGCCATTCATTACCGGCGCTGATCGTTTTCCACAATTCGCTATAAAGCTCAAAAGGCTGCAGACCTGACTTCAGCAGATTGGGGTTTTGGCCGACGGCCTCATTAAAGGTGTAACCGGTAACCTCGGAAAATTTTGGATTGACGTATTCAATCATCCCGTTGGTATCGGTTATTACCACCGAGACCGGACTTTGCTCAACCGCCCGGGAAAGCTTGCGCAGCTTTTCTTCAACCTGCTTCTGCTTGGAAATATTATGATAAACAAGAATAACCTGCTCGACCTCATCATAATCGTCAAGTACGGGCCAGGCCATAATCTCGGCCGTAAACATTTCGCCCTGCCGGGTTTTCAAAACACTGACTTTTTCAGCAGGCAACTTACTCTCAAAAACCTGCTTTGCCGGACAGTTCTCAATCTGACAAATGCGGTCCCATGCAGCCCCATCCAATGCGGAGCAACCGTCACTTTCCTCAGGCGGCAGAAAAATAGAACAACACGACATTTGCAACTCAACCGGGTCATCGCCTCTAACTAGGTTCCTGACCGATAAATTTGCGAGCACCACCTGGTATTTTCGATCAACAACCATGATCGGATCGCCGATGCATTCAATAATGTTTTGTAAATATTCTCTGCTTTGATGTGTATCAATGTCAAACCTGGCCAGATCCTCTTGCCTGGTACGAGTCTCGGCCGTGAGCTGCTGCCTGAACTTGGCCAATTTCTCTTCCATTTTAGCCGAATAGACATGGGTCAACAGATAAAGAACAGCACCCAATATCAAACAAAAAGCAACAACGCCACTTACCGCATACTGAAAACGGACAACCGAATCATGGATGTCGACAAAAATCAGAAAGGAGCCGAACTCCTGCTCAAGGCCATCAAAAAGAGGAATTGCAATTACTTGAAAATAACGGCCGGCCACCTTGATTCGAGGCGCTTCGTCACCTGCCTCTCTTGATTTGAGATAAGCCATTGCCTCAATGCCAATCTCCTTGGCTAAAGATTGACGCGCTACAACCACATCGGCCAACATTTCCCATTGCGGCACGACTCCGACCATCTTCACGGCCTCTTCCCATTTTTCGCGATCCAGATATTTTTTATTCAGCAACAGGACATAGCTCTTTGCCGAGAGCGTAGCGGCAAGATCTTGACCGGGAGAAACCAGAGAATTAACTTCTTTTCCCAACAAGGCGAATCCACTAAGACCATTTTCATCAACGAGAGGCGCGGCCATCAGCAGGATAACCTTCCCGGATGAGTCAAGTTCGATGGCGGACACTGTTTTTAATGCCGCAGCCGATTCGGCCAGAAGACTCTTAACCAAAGCAACCTCAGGCTCGTTGGCGGAACCGTACTGTTCGTAAATTGATTTGAAATTATGATCGTAAAAACAAAGATGGTGAAGAGCTAAACCGGACTGAGGCATTAAAAACAATGGATCGACCTGCCGACGCAGAGTCACTACATCCCTACTCCGTAACGATGCTTTTAATTGCGGGTTTAGCTGGAACAGGGAAAGCAAAACTTCAAGGCCTGCGCTTTCGCGATCAAGGGCATGGTCGACATGGGATTGCAGCTCTTGCGTGCGAATCTGCATCTCGCGGACAAAAAAGCGCTCCTTCAGTTGATAACAGGTAAAGAGGAAAACTAGCAGTAAGAGGACAAAAACTATTCCGGTGGAAACAAGAATCTTGCCCCTGATCTTTTCATCACTTAATTTCATTCAACAGCCGATTCTATGAAAGTAACTGCATTATACTTGCGGCGATTTTATCAAGAGGGACCAGCTTCTCGGCTCCGCCCCGCTTAAAGGCCTCATTGGGCATCCCGAAAACCACGCTCGAAGCCTCGTCCTGGGCCATGGTCCGGGCGCCGCTCTGCCGCATGGCCAACATCGCGTCGGCGCCATCCGCCCCCATCCCGGTAAGCATAACGCCGATGGCATTGGCGCCGACATGCTTGGCCACGGACTGCATCAAAACCTCCACCGAAGGCCGGTGACCGCAGACCTTTTCCCCGGGCTCACATACCACCTTGTAAATGCCGCCGGAACGCTGGATCCGCATGTGGATATCACCAGGAGCGATAAGAATCCGGCCGGGCATCACCCGGTCGCCGCTTTCCGCCTCCTTAACCTGCATGTCGCAAATACCGTTGAGCCGCTCGGCAAACATCTTGGTAAAGCCCGGCGGCATATGCTGAACAATAACCACCCCGGGCATGGTCGCCGGAAAACGGCTGATCACGGTGCGGATCGCCTCGGTGCCGCCGGTGGAAGCGCCGATGGCAATAACCTTGTCGGTGGACTCGGCCAGGGCTCGAGGCGCCGATAAAACCCGTTCCGACGGCAAAACCTGACGTTTGCTTTTCCAGTGTGAAACATTAGCGTTTTTGGCTATTTTCACCTTGGTGCGCAACTCCATCATCATCCCTTCCAGGCCGCGGGCCAGATCAGTGGTCGGCTTGGAAACAAAATCGACGGCGCCCGCCTCCAACGCCTCCATGGTAATCCGCTTGCCCTTCTGGGTAAGCGCACTGACCATCACCACGGGAATAGGATACTGGGGCATGAGCCTGCGCAGAAAGTCTACCCCGTCCATCCGCGGCATCTCCACATCCAGGGTCAGGACATCGGGTTTGAGCTGAACGATCTTATCCCTGGCCACAAAAGGATCGGGGGCCATGCCGACCACTTCGATTCCCGGATCCTTGGAAAGCCCCTCACTGAGAATACTTCGCACCAGAGAGGAATCATCAACAATCAACACCCGGACACGATTATTATTTTGAGAATCATTTACTGCCATGCATTATCCTTTAAATAGATTGGTAAGTAGCGGGCATTACATATTTATACAATTGCTGTTCACGCCCCAAGGACTCGGAATGGCCGATAAAGAGATAACCTCCAGGCTCAAGAAACTGATGAAACCTTCGCACCAGGGCATCACGAGTTTCCTTGTCAAAATAAATCATGACATTACGACAAAAAATCATATGAAATTTCTTCTTGAACGGAAACTGGGTGTTCATCAAATTAAATCGGCGAAAAGTCACATCTCTTTTAACCTGCTCGGCCACGGAAACATCACCGTTCGGCAAACTGCTCATAAATTTCTTTTTTAAATTAACCGGCATCTCTTCGACACGTCCCGGCGGATAAATCCCAAGTTTTGCAAAATTAAGAACCTGTTCGGAAATATCGGTGGCGAGAATCCCGGCATCCCAGTTGCGGTAGTTGAGGCCGAAATGATCAAGCATCAACATAACCAGCATATAAGGCTCTTCACCGGTAGAACAGCCGGCGCACCAAATCCGGATATCGTTGGAGGATTTCTGCTGCAATCGAGCCACCGCTTCCGGTAAAGCGGTACGGACAAAAAACTCAAAATGCGCTTTTTCCCGATAAAAAAAACTGTAATTGGTTGAAATACGATTGATCAGCTCAGTAAGGCTGCTGTGACTCTTTTCTTTAACGAGAAAATCATAATATTGCTGAAAAGAAGTAAAACCACGGGCCCTTAACAGAGGCTGCAGGCGCCCGATAACGAGAGACCTTTTCTGCTCGGTAAGATTAATGCCGAAATGTTTGTAAACCAGTTCTCTGAGTTGTAAAAATTCTTTATCGCCGAGTAAAACACCGGTGGAGGCAAAATTTTTCTCCTGCTGCGGACTACCTTGATTATCTTTAAACGATTGGGGCATCTTAAATCACAGAATTTTGCCGCGAATAAAAGGGAAAGGAAAATTTAGTCTTTTCCTTTCCCCCCTTACCCGAAGACCATTGGTATATAATAACCCCTTGATTGAAACAGGGCTATTTCGTCAATAAAACTAAGCCGCGTTTTCAGCGGACACCGAACTGATTTGCTCCAGCTCCTCATCATATAAAAGCTGGCCGACATCAAGGATTATTTTCACCTCATCATCCATCTTGCCCATCCCCTTGATGAATCTGCTGCCCTTTTTCCTACCTGATTTAGGCGGTGGCTCGACCTGGTCTTCCGGAATATCCGCAACCTCACGGACCTCATCAACAACCAGTCCCACCGCGTTTTCATCAATATCGACAACCACGATACAGGTCCGGTCGTCGTATTCACGGGGCTCCAGCTTGAAACGGGTCCTGACATCCATTACCGGTATCACCTTGCCGCGCAGATTGATAACCCCTTTGACAAAATCCGGCATATCCGGCACTTCGGCGATCTTTTGAATGCCAATTATCTCGGTGACATAGGCGATTTCTATCCCATAATCCTCACCGGCCAGATGAAAGGTCAGATACTTATCTTTTTGAGTATCCTCGTCATCGTATAATTCATCATCCATCTCAACAACTTGTTTCTCGTCAGCCATAGGACTACTCCCTTTTATTTTCTCTCTTTAAGAAAAAACCTGCCTTGACTTAAAACAAGGGGCAAGAAAAAAAATTCTCCCCCCTTGTCGTTTTTAATTAATATTTACCAAACTCGGCGTCGTCCAGAGCAATAACGTCACTCGGCTTCGAAGTCGGCTTTTTAGCTGTTTTTTGTTCGGCAATAGGGGTCTCACCCCAATAAACATCTTTGGCAGGAGCCGGCTTGGCATGCTGCGACAAAGCAGGTTGCGGCCGGTTCGAATAACCAAGCTGCCGCACTTTAAAATTGCTCATCATATCCTTCATGTGCACTGCCTGGCTGGAAAGCTCTTCCGCCGCGGCAGCCGACTCCTCGGCGCTGGCCGTGTTTTGCTGGGTTACCTGATCAATCTGGCCCAGGGCCTGATTGGTTTGAGAAATCCCCTGGGCCTGCTCATTGGAGGCCGCGGCGATCTCACCGACCAGATCGGTGACCTTGGTGACCGAGGCGACGATCTCGGACAACGCCTCGCTGGTTGCTTCCGCTATCTTGGTGCCGTTCTCGGTCTTGGCCACGGAACCTTCGATCAGCTCGGCCGTCTCCTTGGCCGCCTTGGCACTGCGGGCCGCAAGGTTACGCACCTCCTCGGCCACCACGGCAAAGCCCTTGCCGTGCCGACCGGCCCGGGCCGCTTCCACCGCCGCGTTCAAGGCAAGCAGATTGGTCTGAAAGGCGATCTCATCGATGACCTTGATGATCTTGGAGATATTCTGGCCGGCCTCGTTGATCTCGCCCATGGCCGACACCATCTGCTGCATCTGACCATTGCCCTTTTCCGCCGCATCCCGGGTCTGGGTGGCCAATTGATTGGCCTGGGTCGCATTTTCGGCGTTGGTGGTGGTCTGGGAGGCCATCTGGGTCATGGAGCTGGTGATCTCCTCCAAGGAAGCGGCCTGCTCGGTGGCGCCCTGGCTCAAGGCCTGGCTCGCGTCGGAAACCTGACCTGAACCGGAAGCGATCTGCTCGGTGGCCACCAGGATATCGGAAATAATCTTGTTAAGATCATCCCCGGTCTTCTTAAGCGAATTGCGGATCGCGTCATCCTCGTCACGGGGATTGGCCTCAAAGGTGAGGTCACCGGCCGCCAGTTTCTGCAGGGCATGGACCATCTCATTCTGCAGGTTGTCGGCAAAACTGTCCATGGTTTTGGCCATAATGCCGATCTCATCACCCCGATCCATGTTCAACCGGCTGTCCAGATGGCCTTTTTCCATTTCCTGCAGCATATGTACGGTCTTATTCACCGGCTGAGTAATGGAACGGGTAATGATCATGGCCACCCCGATAATCGCGCCAAGACCAATCACAAAGATAACGCCCATGATCCATTTAAGGGTATGTACCGCGGCAAAGGCCTCGCTCTCGTCGATCTCGGCGATCACCGCCCAGGTGAGACCGCCAAGGTCAAGGGGAGCAAAAACCGACAGCACCGGATTGTCGTTATAGTCCTGAATTATCCTGGCGCCGGCCCTGCCGGACAAGGCCTCACGGGCCGCCTCGGTATCGACACTGCCTACCGAAGGATTGGCGAACGAGGCCTTGACCGAGTGGTTGGTGGGGTCTAGAAAAGAATCGGAGCGCATCAGTTTGTCCGGGCCGACCAGATAAGACTCTCCACTCTGGCCCATGCCGTCCCGCTGCTGCATGATCTTATTGATCGCCCCCAGGGAAACCTGAAGAGCGACAACCATTTCCACCCCGTCTTTGCTGACAACCGGCTGGGCGATAAAGGAACAGGGCTCATTGTTACTTGCTGCATAGGGGGCAAAATCGGCCATGCCGTACTGCTTGGTCTGCAGAACCTTCTTGACCAAAGAACCTAGGTTGGAACTTGCATATTTACCATTAACAAAATTGGTATTGTAATCGGCTTCCTTGGCCACCGTGTAAAAACAATGCCCATCAGGAGCAATCAAAAAAAGATCATAATAACCATACAGTTTGACATATTTTTCATAGAATGCGGTGCCCGATTCATCAACCGGACTGAAGGCCTCGGCCACGTCGATCTCGGTGAGCAGGGCCCATTTGACGCCACTGCCCAGCTCAATGGTGTCCCAGGCGGATAACACGTCATTACCATTGTAATCCTCAATCACCTTGGCCCCGCTGTTACCGGCAAGGGCGGAACGAACCGCCTCGGTGTCAGCCTTGTTGTTATTCCTGAAAGACGCCTTTACCGAATGGCTTTCCGGAGCAAGAAAAGAGTCGGAACGCATCAGGAGATCCTGACCAACCACATAGGTTTCCCCGGTCTTACCCAGGCCTTTGCGCTCACCCATGATCAAATTGATTTGGGCAATGGGCATCTGCATGGCAACATAGCCATTCAACTTGCCGTTGCCATCCCGCATCTGAGCCATCATGAAACCGGCAGGATCACCGCCCGAAGGCGCATAAGGAGCGATATCGCCAATGGCAATTTCGTCACCGCTCATATTTTTGGCATACTGAAAGGCCTTGCCCATTGCCGAATCACGCAGAACACTGTTGGGAATGTTCATGCCCAGATCTGATTCTTTTTCCGCGCTGTAGACGATGGTGCCGTCCGGGTTGATCAAAAAAAGGTCGTACCAGCCATACTGAAGATTAATCTCCTTGAGGCGGGAATCATATTTTTTAACAATCGCCTGCCACTGGCCGGAATCAACCTTACCGGCCCCGCTGATCTGGGCCAAGGCATTGACTGCATAGGGATCATCCCGTAAAAGGATGAGTTTGCCCCTGATACCGTCGACATATTCCTTAAAACTGACTTTCTTGTTTTCCTGAATTGCCCGAAGTTTGGCAAAGGCCTCGCTCCTGAGAGTGCCGACTGTCTCCATCAACACGCCCATATCGCCTTTGCGCTCAACAAAAAACTGCTTGATCTGAGCTTGTTTGATCGCCTGGACCCCGGTGAGCTGATTAAACGCGCCCTGGCTCAAGGCGGCACTGGCCTTGGTAAGTGAGGTGAGGCCGATAATCGCGAACGGAATAATCCCCACTCCGAGAAAGGCCAACAACAGTTTTGTCCCCAGCTTCATGTTTTTCAGCATAACAAGCCCTCCATCTCAGATAATTTTGTTGATTTATTCCCGCTCCCCCAAGCGTATGGCACCACACCACATCAACAAAACAGTTAAAGTCGCCCCAACCCCGGGGCCGTACAAGAAAAAAAGCAACAACATCTTGGGAAAACGGGCGATCTGCCGATTTCCCAAGATGACCAGCTAATTGTTAATATTTACCAAACTCCGAGTCATCCAGCGCAATGACATCACTGGGTTTATGGGCTTTTACCTTTTCCTTTTTCGCCACCGGCGTTGCCGAACCATGGGCCGCTCCCCAAGAGCCCTGGGCCGGAGCGGCTGGTTTGGCGTAAGCCGCATGATGGGTCAAGGCGGGCTGGACATTAGACCGCATCCCACCGCCACGAACCTTGAACTTAGCCATCATATCTTTCATGTGCACCGCCTGGCTGGAAAGCTCTTCCGCGGCCGCGGCCGACTCCTCGGCACTGGCCGTGTTCTGCTGGGTTACCTGATCAATCTGGCCCAGAGCCTGGTTGGTCTGGGAAATCCCCTGGGCCTGCTCATTGGAGGCGGCGGCGATCTCACCTACCAGGTCGGTCACCTTGGTCACCGAACCTACGATCTCGGCCAGGGCCTCGCTGGTCAACTGAGCGATCTTGGTGCCGTTTGTGGTCTTGGCCACCGAGCTTTCTATCAATTCCGCGGTCTCCTTGGCCGCCTTGGCGCTACGGGCCGCAAGGTTGCGCACCTCTTCGGCCACCACGGCAAAACCCTTGCCGTGCCGGCCGGCCCGAGCCGCTTCCACCGCGGCGTTTAAGGCCAACAGGTTGGTCTGGAAGGCGATCTCATCAATGACCTTGATAATCTTGGAGATACTCTGGCCGGCTTCGTTGATCTCGCCCATGGCCGCCACCATCTGCTGCATCTGGCCATTGCCTTTTTCCGCCGCGTCCCGGGTCTGGGTGGCCAACTGATTGGCCTGGGTCGCATTTTCGGCGTTGGTGGTGGTCTGGGAGGCCATCTCGGTCATGGAACTGGTGATCTCTTCCAAAGAAGCGGCCTGCTCGGTGGCACCCTGGCTCAGGGCCTGGCTCGCATCGGAAACCTGACCGGAGCCGGAAGCAATCTGCTCGGTGGCCACCAGGATTTCAGATATAACCATATTGAGATCATCACCGGTTTTCTTTAACGAATTTCTGATCGCGTCCTTATCATCATAGGGGGTGGCTTCAAAGGTGAGATCACCGGCCGCCAGTTTCTGCAGGGCATGCACCATCTCATTCTGCAGACTGTCGGCAAATTCATCCATGGTTTTGGCCATAATGCCGATCTCATCTTCCCGATCCATGTGCAAACGGTTATCAAGATGGCCCTTGGCCATCTCATCCAGCATATGCACGGTCTTATTCACCGGCTGGGTTATGGAGCGGGTAATCATCAACGCAACCGCGATAATGGCGGTCAGGCCGATCACAAAAATAACCCCCATAATCCACTGCAGGGTTTTGACGGAGGCAAAGGCCTCGGCCTCATCAATCTCGGCGATAACCGCCCAGGTCAACCCATCGAGTTTAATCGGCGCATACACGGAAAGAACCGGGTTATCATTATAATCCTGAATAATCTTGGCGCCGGAACGACCGGCAAGGGCCTCGCGGGCCGCCTCGGTATCGACACTGCCTGCCGACGGATTGGCGAATGAAGCCTTTACCGAGTGGTTGGTGGGGTCTAGAAAGGAATCGGAGCGCATCAACTTGTCCGGGCCGACCAGATAAGACTCTCCGCTCTGGCCCATGCCGTCGCGTTGCTGCATTACTTTATTAATCGCCTCAAGAGACAGCTGCAGAGCAATTATCTGCTGCACCTTCCCATCCTGCACAGCAGGAATGGCAATAAAAGAGGCCGGTTCACCGTTGCTCGGCGCATAGGGCGCAAAATCGGCCATGCCGTATTCCCTGGTCTGGAGAACCTTGCGGACCAGCTTCCCGAGGTTGGAGTCGGCATACTTGCCGTTAACCATGTTGGTTTTATAATCCGCCTCCTTGGCCACCGTATAATAAACATTGCCGTTCGGCTCAATCAGGAAAAGATCATAGTAGCCATATTCCTTAATGTAGTTGGTGAAATAGTTATCCATTTCCTCATCAACATTTGTGGACATGGCCCCTTCACTGCTTCCCTTATCCAGGGCCGCTACGGTCTGAGCCAACACATTCATATCTCCCTGCCGTTCGGCAAAAAACTGCAGAATCTGGCCTTTCTTGATAGCCTGCACCGCGGTAAGCTGGTTAAAGGCCGACGCCTCCAAGGCCGTGCTCGCCTTGTTCAACGAGGTCAAACCGATGACGGCAAAGGGAAGTATTCCCACGGACAAAAAGGCTAATAACAACTTTGTTCCAAGCTTCATTTTTTTTAACATTTCAACATCCTCTAATCATTTAGTTTCCAAGATGGCCATGTTTCTTCGTCATCAAGGCCTACCGCTTTTGTTTCTTTATTGCTCAATAAGCAAAATATAATCCCAACCCTAATCAAATCTCAGCCAAGGCAAATCACTATCTTGCCCGAGCGTTATGCCTTTGGAGATATACATCAAGTTAAAACATGATGCTTTTTATTGTTAGTGAACCCATCTAGTCTAATTGACCTGGGATATCTCGCCAAGATTCTGAACATCGAGAATCAGGCAGACTTCGCCGTCACCCATGATGGTGCAGCCGGATACGCCACCGCCGGCATTGCCGACCTTAGTTATATAATTTGACAAACCCTTGATAACCGTCTGCTGTTGCCCCAGCATCTCATCGACAAAAAGACAAAAATTACTATCCTTGGTCTCAAGGACAATCAAAATTCCCTGGTCAAGGTTGGTGTAATCCGCGCGAATATTGTGCAGTTCATGCAAACGGATAACCGGCAACAGATGTTCACGAACCCGAACCAACTCCTGACCGTCGGGCGAAACGGTGATTTGCTCGGCCCTGGGTTGAAACGACTCCCTAATCGAAAGCAACGGCACAATATAACGGGACTTACCGGTCCGAATCAGCATCCCCTCGATAATGGCCATGGTGAGCGGAATGCGCAGCACGATGGACGTGCCTTTGCCGAACTTGCTGTGAATATCTATTTTGCCGTTAATCTTATTGAGATTCTGCCGGACAACGTCCATGCCGACCCCGCGTCCCGAAACATCAGTGATCTGATCAGCCGTAGAAAAGCCGGGGAGAAAAACCATATTAAAGACTTCGGAATCTTTCATCTGACTGCCGTCATCGTCGATAATGCCGCGCTCGCGGGCCTTGGCAATGATTCGTTCCCGACTGAGCCCTCGGCCGTCATCGGTAATGGTGATCTGCACATTACCCTCTTCATGGCTGGCCGAAAGCCGGACAATACCGATTTCACTCTTCCCGGCGGCAACCCGCTCCTCCGGCCCCTCAAGGCCGTGGTCCATTGAGTTGCGGATAAGATGAACCAAGGGATCGGTAATCAACTCGATAACGGTTTTATCAACCTCGGTTTCTTCACCGACCAACTGAAAATCAACCTTTTTGGCTGATTTTTTGGCAAGATCATGCACCAATCTCGTCATCCGCCGGAACAATCCGGACACCGGAATCATCCGGATAACCATGGCCATTTCCTGCAACTCACGGACGATCTTGCCCATATGCTGCCCGGCCTTATGAAAATTGTCCAGCTCAAGCCCCTTCAAATCAGGACTGTGAATAAGCATGTTCTCGGCGATAACCATTTCACCGATCAGATTAATCAAGGAATCGAGCTTATCCAGATCAACCCGGATATCCTGTCTGGCCCTGGCCACAACCGGGGCTTTACTTTGAAGCGGCGGCACGGCTTGAGGAGGAGCTGATCGTGATTTTTTTTGAACCGCGAGCGCCTCATGCACCTCTTGGTCGGTGGTGACCCCTTTTTCAACCAGAATTTGCCCCAAGGGCTTCTGTTGCTCCTCCAGGGCTTTATCCAAGTCATCCTCAGTAACAACACCCTTTTCCACCAGAATATCACCCAACCTTGCCGGCCGATGATGGGTGATATCACGCTGCTGCTCCTTGGGCATAAGGTCGGTCAGCAACTCAAGATAAAGAGCCAGACTTTCAATCTTACCCTTGCCGCCGTCCATGATCGCGGCAAGGGTAGTCTTAAGGACGTCAATAAGCGAGAGGATGGTTTCCGCCACTTTTTCCCGATCAAGCTCACCGCCGGACCGCACCGCATCGAGCACGGTTTCCATGCCGTGACTCAACAACTCCAAATCCTTGTAACCGAGAAATCCGCAGTTACCTTTAAAGCTGTGGATACTGCGAAAAATTTTCGCCAATAGATCGCTATCATCCTGGCTCTTGACCCATTGCAGAAGATCCGCCTCAACTTCCTGGACAAGCTCGTCCGCCTCCTGCATGAAATGGTGGACCGTCTCCGGGGTAACCAGCTGCTCGGGCGAGAGGTCAAGATCAAGGGTAATGGCCGACTCCGCAGGTTGCGCTTCCATTTCCACTGGCTCACCGGCAAGAGCCCGCTCGATTTTCTTGATCAACTTCTCTGATTTTTCCGCCATCCCATGGTCATCAAAATTCTCTTCGACATAATCAAGAGCCTCTTTGGTGAAATCAACGGCGGCACACAAGAGATCAACATGGGAGGGAATAATCTGAATATCACCGGTCCGCAGCCGATCCAAAAGATTCTCGGCACTGTGAGCGCTGTGAACAATCGAATCAAACTCAAGAAATCCCGCGCCGCCCTTTAAAGAATGAAACAGACGAAAGATGCCATGCAGGGTCTGCACGTTTTCATCGGCGGTCTGAGAAACGCCGTCTTCACAGAGCTTACTCAGACTAAGGATTTCCGGTTCCAGATCATCGAGCAGATCCCGGACTTCATTAATGAATTCCAATATAATTTCAGTCTGTTCAGAAGATGTTTGGCTACTCATAACTATTCTTAATCCGATTAAGTAAAGCTTTTCATGCCCGAGGAAATATTACCGAATATTTTTATCAAGATGCGGCTATACAAGACAAAGGTGAAATTACACCGCCTGAAACGAGATAATAAGTTCGTTGAGTTTATCAAGTTGCAGGGGTTTACTGAGATAGGCATCGCAAAAGCCTGCTGCCAGCAATTCATCCTTGATCTTATCATCGGTAAGCGCGGTGGTCATGACAACCTTACAGGGGGTATCAACGTGGAGCTCTTTTTCAAGGCGTCTGATCTCTTTTGCAACTTCACGTCCGTCTAATCCCGGCATCATGATATCCAGACAAACCAGCCGATAAGGCCTTTTTTCGGTCAAGGCCGTTTTGAACGCCAACACGGCTTCATAGCCGTCAACGGCTGAATGACTGGTGCCGTACGGCGCCAAAAACTCTTCAAGTAAATAGCGGCTGACGAATTCATCCTCGACAATTAAAATCTTCAGCCCTTCAACTTTTTTGGCAGCACCCACCCCCGGCCCCTTGGCACTTTGCGCATGGGCCGCATCATCAAGAGAGACGGCCCAGTCCTGCAACTGGCCGACTATATCGGCCAGTTTGTTTTGGTGGCTGACATCGGCGGGATTATTGAGATCCAGGGTGAATCGCATAAGCTCATTTGCTTGAAGAATCAAGTCCAGAGCTTCATCATTAATAAGGGCAAAACCTTGTTTAACCGCGTTAACCGCCGACTCGACCTGATAACAGAAGTCGGCCAATTGCTCATACTCATACATGGTGGCCGACCCCTGTATGGTATGAATCGTCCGGTATAATTTATTAATAAGCTTGGCTTCGTTATGATCCGCGCGTAACTCGGCAACGATAGAGTTAATCGAATCGAACAACTCCTCAACCTCGGCCAAAAAATCGGCTGGTATGGCCTGCGGAGAAGGAGTTCGACCAACCGATTGATCCGCGACCTGCCCGGCTGTTGCCAAAGATGCCGCTTTTTCCGGCTCCGACACTGTCGGCTTACCGGTGACCACGGCGGAAAGCTGAGCCAATAAAGCCTGCGTCTCGGCACTATCAAACTCTGCTTGCGGATCTTCAACATCAATGAGCCGCAGGATTTGATCCCTGGCCTGAAGAACCAAATCCATCAGTTCATCGGAAAATGTAATCTTGCCCTGCCTGACCGTATCAATAGCGGTTTCCACCCGGTGGGTAAAATCGGAGACATGGGAAAAGCCAAACATGGCGCCTGACCCTTTTATCGTATGAAAATCACGAAACAGTCGATTCAGCAATTCGCTGTCAGTGGGATCTTTGCCCAACTCAAGAAGCGCCTCCTCAATGTCGTCAAGAAGGTCATACGCCTCCTCTTTAAAGATATCGGTTTCCATCATTTTTTTTTAATTTTCCATAGTCACGTTAAAAAACAGCCGCGCCACTGTGAAGCAGGCAGCAGCGTCTTTATTATTATAGACCAATAAGATTGCGGATAATTATCAATATAAAAATTTTACGCATACCTTGGTCGGTTTTTCCAGCGAAATATATTTATTTTTTTATTTAAAAAACTTTATAACCTTCTGTTTTTTTTGATAAGATTCATATAAGGTTATAACATAATATATTATATCGTTAATTTTCTCATACTTACATCGTAACTCGCAACCGGAAAGACTGCCCCTGACACCATCAGGAGTCTTCCCGGCAAAAAAACAGGCACCGTGCGATGAGCCTCGTCAATGAAACAGGCGCAGACAACACACTCAAGCTCAACCAAGACGACATTTCTCCCATCAAGGATGAAATAAGACGGGAACAACTGCAGCAGGCGCTTGCCTCGCTCAGCACCGGCCTGATAACTTCATGCGCCAGTTCCATTATTTTTATCTTGGTGATGATGGGCCATGTTCCGCCACGCAGACTTACATTTTGGGCGGCGGCCATGATCACTATTTTCCTTCTTCGTTATTCAGCCTTTTATCTAAAATCGGCGCAACCCCAAGCAGATCAAAACATTAGCAAGACAAAATATATCTTTATTGCCGGACTTGCTGTTTCCGGTTTCAGCTGGGGCGCAACAGCCATTTTTCTTTTTCCGGCGGCAAGCCCCATGCACCAGGCCTTTCTTGTTTTTATCCTGGGAGGGGTCACCATCGGAACAATCGGCCTGTATTCCTCGCTTTATGAAGCGGTTGTCTGCTTCACCCTGGCCGTTATGTCGCCGTTGATAGCCCGCTTCGCCATGATTGAAAACGGCCCCCATATCGGCATGGCGTTATTGATTGGAATTTTCACGATTTTGATGCTGATCACGGCAAGACGCTTTCACGATGAAATAAAAAATAATATAAAACTTAAATTTCAAAACAGCGCCTTGATAGACTACCTGTCAAACTCAAAGAACCAAGCGGACAAAATTAATGAAAAACTGCGCCTGGAAATCGAACACCATCGGCAAACAGAAAATCTGTTAAAAATAGCCAAGGAAAACGCCGATTCTTCCAACCGGGCAAAAAGCGAATTTCTGGCAAACATGAGTCACGAAATAAGAACTCCGATGAATGCCGTGATCGGCATGAATGAACTTGCGCTGCAAACCGAACTTAACCCCGAACAACTTCATTACCTGGAACTTTCACAAACCGCGGCCAAAACGCTACTAGGCCTTATTAATGATATCCTTGATTTCTCGAAAATTGAGGCCCGGCAACTCATCTTGGAAAAACAACCATTTTCCCCGCACTCAACAATTGAAAATACTATTCAGACCGTCGGCCTGGAGGCTACGCGCAAAAACATAGAATTGCTCTACCTTATCCATCGGGATATCCCTCCCGAACTGATCGGCGATGAACTCAGATTACAGCAGACATTACTCAATCTGGTTGCCAATGCCGTTAAGTTTACCAAAAAAGGACACGTCTTCGTTGAAGTAAAACTTCTCACCAGCACCGCCAAGAGCTCGATCCTTCTGTTCAGCGTGACCGATACCGGCACCGGGATTAATCATGACACGCAACAGATAATTTTCAACAGTTTCACCCAGGCCGATACCTCTATCACCAGAACCCATGGCGGCACCGGCCTCGGGTTAACCATAGCCTACAGAATCACCTCGTTAATGGATGGAGAATTATGGTTAAAGAGTGAACCCAATCACGGCAGTACTTTTTATTTCACCGCCAAATTCATCAACTCGACAAAAACTTCGGCAACCCCTTCTCCGATCAGCAACAATCTTCAACCCAAAATTCTCCTGGTCATGCCCTACCCTTTGGCCAGAGACATCACCCAACAGGTTCTTACCCAAGCGGGATATAGGGTAATTACGGCGGCATCCGGACAGGAGGCACTGATTAAACAGGACCATGCGGTGCAACAGGGCCAACCGTTTACCATGCTGTTGATCGATCACCAGACACCCATGGTGGACAGCCTAGAACTGTTGGAGCAACTACATGAAACAGGCCATAGGCTTCCCGCTATCCTCATTACCTCTTCCCAATCCAGGGCCATGTGCAATCGCTGCAATGAGCTGGGCATCTGTTATTGCCTCAACAAACCGCTGATCAACAGTGAGTTGACTAAATTTATCTTAAAAGTGATGAACCATGAAAAATGCAACCCGAACAAAAAAGAGAACAAGGAATACGATTCTCGAAAAAACCGCGCAAACATGGTTTGCCTTAACCTGCTTCTAGTTGACGACAACCAGATCAACCGGGAACTGGCGGAAATAATCCTGCAACGAAATGGACACCGGGTACATCTGGCCGCCAATGGCCTGGAAGCCCTTCATTTTTTAACAAGAAATAGATTTGATGCCATTCTCATGGATGTACAGATGCCGGAACTAGACGGTATCACCACCACAAAAATCATACGCAACTGCGAACAGGCCAAAGATGCCACAGATGGCCAACCTCAAAAATACCATGACTTAATCTTCAGCCTAACAGATCACATCAAAGGCACCCAAACGCCTATAATCGCCCTTACGGCTCATGCCATGCCCGGCGACAAGGAAGAATGCAGGAACGCCGGCATGGATGGCTATATCAGTAAACCTTTTAAACCGGATGAGATCATGAAAGTTCTGACAGAGGTAACAGGAAAAAGGGAAAGCGCCGCTCCAATCACCGATAGGGCCCACACTGAAACGCCCCCCACGGATCAAGCCCAGCCGGAGCAGCTGGAAACGATAAAAAACTACCTGGCCCAGACCTACCGGCTGGATGATGACAAAATCAATCAGATAATTTCCGCCACCTGCGAACAGATGACCGAGCACTTCAGCGAAACGAAAAAACTCATTGACCGGCACAACCTGCAGGCGTTAACCATCGCAGCTCATAAGATCAAAGGCTGCCTGTTGAACGTCGGGCTTCATGAGTTGGCGAAAATCGCCTTTGAGATGGAAAGCAAGGCCAGGGCAGGAGAAAATGACGGTAATTATCACCAACATCTCCTTGAAATAAAAGAGCGATTCCCAACCATGCAGTGACGGCAGAGTTGAGTACCGCCCCCCTATCAATGCATGGTTGCGGTGATCTTCTGAACATCAAGAATCAAGACCACCTCTTCGTTGCCGAGAATGGTATAACCGCTGATCCCCTTGATATTCTTAAACCTCGAATAACCGCCTGCAAAATCCTTTACCACGATTTTCTGATGGTTGATGACTCCATCCACCAACAGGGCCAGTTTATCTTCACGACACACGACCACGACCTTGCGTTCATCCTCGTGGTATGCGCGACCAGTGGAGCCAGGATAAAAATAGCCGCCAAGGTCAAGCACCGGCAACACGGAGCCATCGTAGGTAATGCATTTATCCTCGGTGAACAGGGTAACCCCGCCCTCCTTCTGCAATTCGATCGAGGCGGTAATACTATCGGACGGAATGGCAAAGGTTCTGCCACCCACATCAATAATCATCGCGTCTTTAGCCACCAGGGTTTTGGTCAGAGGAATGGTGATCTGAATAGTGGTGCCCCGGTTAACCACCGATTCGACGTTAATGCTTCCGTTACACGCCTGCAGGCCGGAGAGGACCACGTCCATGCCGACCCCGCGGCCGGATACATCGCTGACCTTTTCCGCCGAACTGAAGCCGGGCCTAAAAATTAGATTAACCAGCTCTTTTTCCGACAATTCGGCCACCTCGGCCTCACTCATAAAGCCTTTTTTCACCGCGGTTTTTTTCATCTTCTGAGGGTCAATCCCAGCCCCGTCATCCTTGATGATCAAATAGACATAATTTTCGTCCACAGAGGCGTTGAGCTCAAGCACCCCTTTGACCGACTTGTCCTGGGCCGTCCTTATCTCCGGGGTCTCAATCCCGTGATCCACGGAATTACGCAACAGATGGACCAGGGGATTTTCTATCTTCTCGAGAAGATCCTTATCTATAACCGTTTCCTCTCCATTGATCTGAAACTCAATTTCTTTGCCAAGGGAAGAGGACAGTTGGCGAATAACCCGGGGGAACCGCTGGAACAATGTTTTCACCGGCACCTTACGGATCCCCATCACGCTTTCCTGCAGCTTATCCACCAGATCGTCGAGGGATTGCGTGGTGTTGGTGAATTTCGAAATGATTCCGGCATCGATCTCTTCATCATCCATTTGCTTTTTTAAGAAATTGAACGAATCAAGGGCAATAAATAATTCGCCGACATAATTGGCAAAACTATCAAGTTGCGCCTGATCGATGCGGATGGTCTTAACCGATTCCCGAACCTTGCTCTCAGTCTCGGGAAGAGCGGAACTCAACGCTCTGCGGCTTTGAATCTCCAAGGCCTTTTCCAGATCCTTTTTATCCAACTTTCCTTCACGGACCAAAATTTCCCCGAGTTTTTTCTGTTGCCCCAAGGCGGCGCTTAAGTCTTCCGGGGCGACCATGGCCTGCTCCACCAAAATTTCCCCCAGCTTATCCGCCTTACCCTTCTGGCCGGCCTGGACCTCAAATTCGCCCAGCAACACCTTAACCGGCGCAATAATACCCATGCAAAACTCATCGCTGGTGGCCATCAGTTCGTCATCGATAAAATTTGCCAGGGAATTGAGTTCATCAAGCGCCTTTGCATAATTTGCACTGATCACCGAATGGGCATCCAGCTCACGAAGGGTCTTAACAAAATCCTTGAACAGATCATGGGAGACCGGTTTTTTCTTCCTCAAACTCTCAATAACCCGGCCGATCGGTTTCAAAACCAACGTGTAATCTTCGCCGTTAAGAAAATAGCGGCCATTTTCATCAAAAACACTTTCAGCGGCCGCATCCTTGCGGTCCTTGACAAATTTAGCAAGCTCACTGTTGGCCTTTTCCATCTGGCCAAACAGATTTTCCAGCAGGGAATTACCCTGGATCTGCAGGCCGAGCTCCATGGATTCCTCAAGTAATTTCTGCAAAATAACCAAACTCTGCAGGGTTCCCGCCTTTTCTTCCGGATGACAAGCCTCTACCCTGACGAGAAATTCCTCTTCATCAGGACGCAATTCGACATCATCGGGATCTACTCCGGCCCGGGCAAGCATTTTATTGAGGTAATCGACGCCGTTGAGCAGAATGTCCACGATTTCATTGGTTACCAGCAATTCACCTTTGCGGATAATATCCAGCAGATTTTCAAGCCGATGGGAAAATTTATTGATATTGGTGAGCCCGAAAAAACCGGAGTTGCCCTTAAGGCTGTGCACCGGCCGAAAAATCTTATTGATGATATCAAGATTGGCGGGATTATTCGCGAGCTCGATAAAATCGGCTTCTATTTCCTGTAAGGAGTCATTGGATTCTTCCAGGAATCCCTGTAACGCCCTGAGGTCCATTTCACTTCGCATTGCGACCTTCCTCTTCAACCAATTTATTAAGTATGCTGTGCACCCGATTCAGTCGCAGGGCAATATTATCGGTCGCCTGCAGCAGCTCGTCGAGATTCTCGAATGGTTTAAAAAAAATATCAACCGCCCCGTATCGAAAGGCATTCAAGGTATTGTTGATCGTCATATGCGCCGTCATGATCAAGACCTGAATCATCCCGTTAAAATTCTTTATTTTTCTGAGCAGAGTCAACCCATCCATCTGCGGCATCTGAATATCGGTGATCACTATATCAAAATGTTCATTTTCTATCCGTTGATAGGCCTTGACCGGATCGTTACAAGTACTGACCTGATATGGACTATCCATGAAAGCCAACTCCAGCAGGTTTAATACCTGCGCATCATCATCTACGATTAAAAGTTTATAATTGACGTCCATGGCCAGCCAACCTCTTTAAATATTTCGTTAACAACATACCCTGTAAAAACCTAAACAATTGCCTTGATTCGATTATTATCCATACTATTTGCCGGCTGCAACAAGCGGTATCGTGATTTTAAAAGCAGTGCCTTGCCCGGGAGCGCTCTCTACTTCGATATCACCGCCAATCGACCTTATCGAGCGCAAAGACATGAACAACCCTAGACCCGTGCCGGTCAGCCCGCTTTTCTTATTGTCGCCCTCTCCGATACTGCCCTTGGTCGTATAAAAGGGTTCAAAAAGTCGATCCAGGGCTTCACTGCTGATCCCGCAACCATTGTCGGCGACAATCATTATCGCATCCACCCCTTGACATTTGGTGATAATTCTGAGTTGCGGAGAAGAAACTTGATACATGGCATCTTTGGCATTACTCAAGAGATTATTCAGCACCTGGGCCACTTCCGAGGCATTCGCCAACACCATCAACTTCTCAGGCCATAACTCAACTTCTTTGCCGATCTTATGTTTAAACTCAAGATCCGCCGAAAGAAAATCCAGTTCCCGCCTGACGATATCATTGAGATCCAACTCTTCCAACTCTCTTTTATTGTCGGCGCTGCCCTTGATCATCAAGGAGTTGATCATCTCATTCAGACGTTGAGAGGCCGAAGCGGTCAACTCCAGGGTCTGGCTTGCTTCACGACTCCATTTACTCAACTGTTTCTGACTGGGCGCGGCGCCCTCTTCCACCGCATTGGTCAGGGCGGAGAGAATACGCTGACCGATCTCGATGCCGCCCCGCATTGCAGTGAGCGGTCCTCTCAAATTATGAACTATCCCCTGAATAAGCTGACCAAAAGCGGCTTGTCGTTCGGCCCGAATCAATTCTTTACTGCTCTCGGCCACCACCCGCTCAAGCTCTTCATTATATCGTTTTACTTTTTCCGTGGCGGCCCTTAACTTCAAATGGGTTCGTACCCGGGCCTTTACCTCTTCCACATTAATCGGTTTGGAGAGATAATCCTCGGCGCCGACATCAAACCCCCGGACCAGGTCGGCCGGGTTGCTCAACGCGGTAATAAAAATAACCGGGATATCTTTGACCTGCGCATCATTTTTCAACCGTTTGCATACCTCATACCCGTCGATATCCGGCATCATGATATCAAGAAGTATGAGCTCGGGCATGAGTGACTTGGCAAAGTCAAAAGCCTCATATCCGTTTGAAGCCTCATGAACTTCATAGCCGGAAGAGACGAGGATTTCCCGGAGCAGCATCCGGTTAACAAAATCATCGTCAACAACAAGTATTTGGGGAAACCCAGGATTTTCAACGGAAAAAGCTGCTTTCCATGGACTTTCAAAGTCTGGCGACATGGTAATCTCGCAAAGATAATCAAATATTTTGCAGAAACAAATCCTGCATTAATAACCAATTGAAAATCCCCCCGGACATTTATTAGTTTCTCACAGGCATTCACCAAAAAGCAAGCCTGGATCATACAAAAAAAATGGCTCCTTGCTTAAATGTAATCTCCTAGAAACCCTTGCGACACGTAGCAAAACAAGTAACAGAACTTAATGGCTACATGCATTTTCTTTTTTAAAAAAAGGTGGTCCTTTTTATCTTGATGCAAAATTTCATTTCACAAAAAAAATATGATAAACTAAAAAATATTTCCAAGCACTTTTTCGTGGGCGTAAACTTAATTACCCCTGACTGATTTTTTTTCTAAATACTAAAAGGCACCGTGAAAACGCAAAACAAAATTAAAATCTTAGGGGTTGGTGATTTTGCCGCCTCAAACTCTTCGGACGAAATGTTAAAAACCTTCGGGCTAGGCTCATGTGTTGCCGTTATCATTCTTCACCCTGCCACCAAAACAGCAGGGATGGTCCATGTCGCCCTTCCGGAATCAACCGTCAGTCCGGCTAAAGTTAAATCACACCCCGGTTATTTTGCCGACACCGGCATCCCGGCCCTCCTGCAACTGATGGCCACCCTTGGTTGTAAAAACGGTGAAAAGGGCAAGGGGATGGTGGTCAAACTTGCCGGAGGCGCCAAGGTTCTCGACCCGGACAATATTTTCAACATCGGTAAGCGCAATGTTCTTGCGGTCAAAAAAGTGCTCTGGTCCTACGGACTTGGTCCGATCGCCGAGGATGTCGGCGGCAATTTCAGCCGCACCGTTACCGTTGCAATGGATACCGGCAAAATAACCCTTTCATCCCCAGGAAAAAAAGATTGGCACCTATGACAGAACATATAGACAACGAAAAAATCATGGCCGCCATCGAAAAAACCCCGTTGATCCCGGCCAACACCGCACAACTGGTTAATGTCTGCAACGATCCGATGCATTGCCTCAGGGATATTGTCCATGTTGCCAAGCATGATGCGGCCTTAACCGCCAATATTCTGAGGGTGGTGAACAGCGCCGCCTTTTCGCGCTCGATAACCATCGACACCATTGACCGGGCGGTTTCGCTTTTGGGTGGTGACATTATTGTCGGCATGGCTTTAGCGGAAACCGCGGAAACTTTTTTCAAAAAGGATCTTACCGGCTACGGCGGCCATCAATACGATCTCTGGCGCCACGATCTGCGCACCGCCATCGCCTCAAAAAAAATTGCGGAAAAATCAGCCGGTAAAATAAATGCCGACGTTGCCTTTACCGCAGGTCTTCTCCATGATCTGGGCAAGGCTATCCTCTCGGATTTCCTGCAGGGCACCATGGAAAAAATCCTGGCCGCCATCGACAGCGGTCAATACGCCGACTATCCCACCGCGGAAAAAGAGATCGTCGGCGTTGATCACGGCTACATCGGCTATCTTATGATCAAGAAGTGGAACTTGCCTGAGTCCATCCTTGACGCGGTCCGTTATCACCATGAGCCGGCGGCGGCTCAACCCGAACTGCGCCCCCTGGTATATGCCGTCCATCTCGGTGATCTCATTGCCATGATGAGCGGCGGCGGCACCGGCGCGGACAGCATGCATTGCGCACTTGATCCGGAATACAAAAAATACATTCACCTGAGCGAAGATGATTTTTCCATTATCCTTCTTGACGTTGAAGAAGAATACAACATTCTTAAATCTACGCTCTTCGACCAAGGAGACAGTTAAAAATGCGTATAGCCATTGTCGATGACTCGGGTACCGCTCGGATGTTTATCCGAAAATGTTTGTCCATAATCGGCTTTGACCAGGCCACCTTCATTGAATCGGCAAACGGCAAGGAAGCCCTGGATAAATTACAGGAAAGCGCAGTCGATCTGATGGTGACCGACCTGGCCATGCCGGTGATGGACGGGGAATCCTTGTTGCGCTGGCTTAAAGACAGCCCGGCACACTGCAAGATACCGGTATTGGTCATTTCCAGCGCCGGCAACGATGCCAAGGTTGCCGAACTCCTTGAAGCCGGCGCCTATGGAGTACTGGCCAAACCGATCTCCCCCGCCACCTTACTGCATACCCTTGAACCCATTATCGGTCAGCAGGAAAACATACAGAGCGAGTGGCAACAAATTATGCAAACCGCGGTTAGCGACACCCTGGAAAACATGGCGTTCATGGAGGCTTTTCCCGGTTCCCCTGATCCCGAACAACAAAAGGGGCAACATGATTGGCTATGGGCCACCCTGCTGGTCCTCAAGCCCATTCACCAAGAATTCCGCCTTGAGATGCCCATGACCTTACTCCGGGAAATCGCCTCGACGGTCTATGAATCAAACATTGATCATACGCTCAATGAACAGCACATCCATGATCTGCTTGCCGAACTGCTCAATACCATTGCCGGCCATTTCTTAAGGGATACCATGCCGGAAAAAACCTTTAAAATCTCCACCCCGCAACTGGGAGCAGGTATGCCGCCGGAACTTGACATAAATGCTCGCCAATGGCATTTCAGTTGCGATGACATTTTCTTTACAATTTCGCTGTATGATGTTGAATAATCATAAAAAGTTGCCTACCGATAACTTTGTACCGCCAATGCCGCCGACAACTGGGCTACGCCATAACCCCTTTTCTTTGGATTAACCCTCGCCAAAGACCTCAAACGGCAAGGCAGGCAGGTAAATCGATAACCTCATCTCAAGGCAACCTATATCATTGCCGCTGATTTTTTCTCAAGATTAAATCCTTGCCCAAGCTCTTCAGGCCGTCTATAATTGCCTTTTTTGCAAAATCCGTGTAGTTACCCCCTAATTCAAAATTTAGTTCCAGAGAACAGCAGCTCAACTTCATTAAGGGTTTCAAGGAGTGGCAGATTGACATTATCAGAAAAAAATAAAGGGCTGTTGCGTGAAGCCGTAAAAAAATTCAAAAACGCCAATATTCTGGTTATCGGCGATATTATTGTCGACCATTTCATCTGGGGTTCGGTTTCCCGGATATCGCCGGAAGCGCCGGTGCCGGTGGTTAATGTCACCAAGGAAGACCTCATGCTCGGCGGGGCGGCCAATGTTTTAAACAATATCTACGCCCAGCAGGGCAAAGGGGCATTATGCGGCCTGATCGGCAAAGACGCCATGGGCGATCAGCTGCTGAAAATCCTTGCCGAGCTTTCCTCGTCTACCGCAGGGGTTATCAGAACCGCCAATCGACCTACTACCTTAAAGACACGGATCATTGCCCAACATCAGCAGGTTGTCCGCTTTGACCGCGAAAAAACCGGTGAGCCGGCCCCGGATCGGCTAAAAGAGATATTTAAGTTTATCGACAACAATCTGGACGGCTTTGATGCAATAATCATCTCCGATTACAACAAGGGCATTATAAATATGACCCTGATGGATTACTTGAGAGCTAAGCTGAAAGACCGCGATATCCCCATGATTGTCGACCCCAAGCCCAACCAGGCCGAGCGTTTTCACGGCGCCACCATCATTACCCCCAACAACCACGAAGCGGAACTGATGGCGGGGATGACCATTAAAACCGACGCCGACCTTGAGGCGGCCGCCCATAAGCTACAGAAAAAACTTAACAGCAAAGCGGTGCTCATCACCCGCGGCGAAGCGGGAATGGCCCTCTATGAAAAGGGCCAAGCCATGTACACCATCCCGACCATGGCCAAGGAGGTCTTTGATGTGACCGGGGCCGGCGACACGGTAATCGCCACCCTGGCCCTCGGCATGGCGGTTGGACTTTCTCCGGCCGACGCGGCAACCATTGCCAACTTTGCGGCAGGTATTGTCGTGGGCAAACTGGGCACGGCTACGGCAAGCACCGATGAACTTCTTGAGGCAATACAATGATCCGCCCCCTAAGCATGACTTCCTATGGCTGCGGCGACTCCGCTTCCGGCCCGAAAAGCTGGACCGCCGAGATTCGATCGGTCAACCACCGTTTCCTTGACGTAAAGGTAAAAATCCCCCGCAAATACAGCGGCCTTGAAGAGAGAATCAAAAAAGAAATCGCGACTCAGTTCAGCCGCGGCCACGTGGATGTCACCATCACCCCCGGCTCGGAATCGGTTGACTCCATGCGTTTGGTGGTCAATATGCCCCTGGCCCGTGATTATCACCAGTGCCTGGAATCGATCAGCCGGGAACTTGGTCTGGCCGACCGGCCGAGCCTGGCCATGATCAAGGATTTCAGGGAGGTTATCACCGCCAATGAGGTTGAAGAAGACCTTGACGCCATCTGGCCTTCGATCCGGGAGGCGCTAGCCAATGCCCTGAACAACGGCCTTGTCATGCGGGAGCAGGAAGGGGCGGCCCTGAAAAAAGATCTTGCAGATCGGCTGCAAAACTTTGCCGCCACCGTCGCCGAAATAGAAAAAACCGTGCCGGACCTGGTCCGGATGAAGGAAGAAAAACTCAAAGAACGCCTTGACAAACTGCTGGCCGGGCTGGATATCGACCCGATGCGCCTGGTGCAGGAGGTGGCGATCTTGACCGACAAATCTGACATCACCGAAGAGCTGGTCCGCCTGAAAAGCCACATTGATCAATTCGCTCATTTTCTTGACAGTGACGAACCGATCGGCCGGAGGCTTGATTTTCTGCTGCAGGAATTTTTACGGGAAATCAATACCTTTGCCTCAAAAATAAATAACGCCTCAATGGCGCATCAGAGCGTTGATCTGAAAAACGAGGTTGAAAAACTTCGGGAACAGATCCAGAATCTTGAGTAACCTCAACGCGACAGGGTGATGTTATGGATAAAAGATTAATTAATATAGGTTTCGGCAACGCCATTCTTTCAAGCCGGGTTCTGGCGGTGGTCCACCCCAAATCATCACCGATGAAAAAGCTCAAAGAAGAGGCGAAAGCCCAGAAAAAACTTATCGATGTAACCGAAGGCCGCCGGACCCGCTCGATTATCATTCTGGATACCAATCACGTGGTCCTTTCTTCGGTGCAGCCGGAAACGATCACCATGCGGTTCATGGCCCCCTTTGACAAAAAATCCGACGAAGAGATTGTCTCGATTAAAGGTGAAAAATGAGCAAGGGCAACCTCTTTGTGATTTCTGCCCCATCCGGCACCGGCAAAACCACCATTCTAAAAAAAATACTTACCGCAGTGCCCGGCGTCGCATTTTCGGTGTCCCACACCACCCGGGCGCCTAGAACCGGTGAACAGGACGGGATTGATTATTTTTTCATAAGCCGCGAAGAGTTCATCGCCATGCGGGACGACAACGCCTTTCTCGAATGGGCGGAAGTCCATGGCAATATGTACGGCACCAGCCGCCGGGCGGTTGAAGATAAACTGGCCGCCGGCATCGATATCTTTCTTGATATCGACGTTCAGGGCGCCAAACAACTTAAAAAGCTTACCGACCTTGAGGCCATCTTTCTCTTTATTGCGCCGCCGTCCTGGGAGGAGCTTGAAAAACGGCTGAGCGGCCGCGGCACCGATAGCAGTGAAACCGTGCGCCTGCGGCTGAATAACGCCAGAACAGAGATGACGGAAACCGAACTTTACGATTATCTGGTGATCAATGATGTGATCGATGAGGCGGTTGACATGATCCGGTCGGTGATTATGGCCGAACGATGCCGCAAACGCCGCTCTCTTCATGGTGCGCCCATCTCCCCGGCCCTGCTCTCGCCATCCGCCTAACTCTTTGGAAAGATTGATGAGCTATCATAAAAAAACGACTAACAATGAGCTGGTCTGGGGGATCCATCCGGTGCTGGAGTTGCTGCGCATCAATCCCGCTCAGATCAAATCAATCGAGGTGGTCTCCGGCAAAGAAGGCGACAAGGTCCAGGCAATCATCGACCTTGCCCGGCAACACAACATCCGGATTGAAAAAATTCCGGCAAATAAACTGCCCCAGAGCTTGGGTTCGGTGAGTCACCAGGGGGTGCTGGCTCGTATTGCGCCCTACCCGACAATAAAAATTGAGCAACTCCTGAAAAAAATAAAATCGGCCGCCACGCCGCCCATCCTGATCGCCCTGGACTTGATCCAAGACCCCCATAACCTCGGGGCCATCATCCGCTCGGCGTCCGCCGCCGGGGCGGCCGGCATTATCATGACCAAGGACCGGGCGGCCCCCTTGAATGCCACTGCGGCAAAATCGTCGGCCGGAGCCATCGCCCACCTGGATATCTGCATGGTGACCAATCTTAACCAGGCCTTGAAACTCCTCAAAGATGAAGGATTCTGGATATACGGCGCGGCCGGGGAAGCAGAGCAGTCATTGTATGATACCGATTTCAGCGGGCCGATCTGCCTGATCATCGGCGGCGAAAAAAAAGGTCTCAGACCTTTGGTGCGAGAACAATGCGACTTTCTTCTTTCCATCCCCATGGCGGGCTCCCTCGACTCCCTTAACGCCTCGGTGGCCGCGGGAGTAATCCTTTTTGAGGCGGTAAGGCAAAGAAAAAGTAAATCCTAACCAAAACCAATGAAAATACATTGTATGGCTAAGCATTAATTGTTTATGCTATAATTTATTTTATGCTTTAAAATATAAAATATTATTTCTAGACCGTACTTATATCAAAAAGATAATAAGTAGCAGCCAAGGAGATTTTAATGGAAACACAGGACAAACCAATGGATAAAATGACCGTTAAAGAGCTAAGAGAAATAGCTAAGGAACTCCCTGGGGTTACCGGTGTTCATTCGATGAAAAAGGATGAACTGCTTGCTGCTATTGCCGGGGCGGCCGGGGCCGGCTCACCTAGCGAGTCTTCACCGAAGAAAGCGGCGGCCCCTAAGGCCAAAGCCAAGAAAACAGCCGGTCCCGGCCTGAAAAGCTTATCCGGCAAGGAAATCAAAGACAAAATCAGTCAACTTCGTGAGGCCAAGGCAACTACCGAGGCAATTGACAAGAAAACCGCATCGATCATGCGGCGGAAAATCAACCGCTTAAAAAAACACACCAGAAAGAAGACTGCGCCTAACGCTTGATCAAATATTTCGTCGTATCATACTTTGTATTACCCAAGGGCGGTCCGTCTTAATTGATGATCGCCTTTTTTATTTAGCTGATATCACCAACAACTTTAAATTCAGCGTGCCGCTAACTGAGTTGCCTACTTTGAGGCCGACGGTCCGCCGCAGTTATTTATTGACATAGGTTGATAGTCACTGACTAAAAGAAACTTAAGAGTAATTTTCAAATGAAAATATTCATTGCAGGCGGCACAGGGTTTCTTGGCAAAGAAATTATTAAGAAACTTTTAGAGGCCGGCCATCAGATAACCGCCCTAACCAGAAATCAACGCACAACAAGTCTCCCCGAAGGCGTTGCCGTTATCGCCGGCTCACCCTTAAAAGAAGGGGCTTGGCAGCAAGAAATCCCCGGACATGATGTAATAATCAACCTGACCGGCCATAACATCTTTTGCCGTTGGACCAAAAAGAATAAAAACCTTATCCTGCAGAGCAGGATCGTTGCTACGAGAAATATTGTAAACGCAATTGAGGCGGAAAACAACGGGATCACCCTGATCAACGGCAGCGCTTCAGGATATTACGGTTTTTGCGGTGACGAGGATGTTTTCGAACAAGCCCCTGCCGGCCATGACTTTCTCGCCAAAGTCTGTACG
Organism: Deltaproteobacteria bacterium; assembly: GCA_013349285.1. GTDB lineage: Bacteria > Desulfobacterota > Desulfobulbia > Desulfobulbales > Desulfurivibrionaceae > DUZU01. Next base: position 68,459 of record DUZU01000004.1, read on the forward strand.
GCATGGGAAAGAGAAGCCGAACAAGCGAAATCCAAAGCGCGGGTCATATCCATTAGATCCGGTATTGTCTTAGCCGCCAATGGCGGTGCGCTGGCCAGAATGCTCCCCGGCTTTCGCCTCGGAGTCGCCGGACGGCTGGGCTCGGGCAAACAATGGTTTCCCTGGATTCACATCGACGACTTTACCGCCGCCCTTCTTTTTCTGATTAACAATCACGAAATATCCGGCCCGGTAAACATATGCGCACCCCATCCGAACCGCAACATCGAGTTTACTAAATCGTTAGGCAAGGTTCTCTACCGACCGACTATTTTACCGGTACCAACCCCGATCGTCAGGCTGGCTCTTGGGGAATTAGGATCGGTACTGCTGGAAGGATGTCGAATGCGGCCCGGCGTGTTGCAGAAAAATTTCTTTAAATTCACCCACCCTAAACTGGAAGAAGCCCTGCTCAGCCTGCTGACCTAAAAATCATTGGATATATAACGGTCGTTGGTTTACTTGTCCGCCATATTTGCTTCCAGGACGAATTGGCCGCAATCGGTTTGAAAAGGGATAACGAGAATGGGCACATCACTGCGGTAATGTATCTCCACCCCTTTGCCGGTAATCATGGTCGGAGTGGCCAGATTAAAACTTAAGCCCAATTTGGCCAATTCCGCCTTGGCGCCGCCGCATATCATATTGGTCAACTCACCAACGGCGTCAACAATTTCATCGTTGATCTTGGCCTGGGGTTCTTCCATAAGCATCTTGGCGACAATCTGCAGTATACAGGGGCCGGTAAAGCTGATCATCATACTGCCCTCGACCTGATCCGAAGCCATGCCGATAATCCCGGTAACATCACCGAAGGTTGCATCCCCCTCTTTAAGGTGCGGCTTCTGAGCCGTTACTTTAACCTGAGCCATGGTTTCCAATACATTCCTGGTAGCATGGATGAACGGGTTCAGATATTCCGCTTTCATATAATTCCTTTAACATAAACGCACATGCGTATTTTTTTTAAAATAGCTTAAAACTTTGGCATAAGGATAACGAGGTTAATAATTTTATATCATTAATATTATATTTATTAGCTGATATCTCTAAAAAAAAGTCAAGAAAAACGATGGAATTAGCGGTCCGGACCAATGTTTGCATCAACATCAAACAAAAGTGCTTTACCAAAATGAGATAAAATATCTTTATCTTGGCGGTAAAATTTCATTACAATCGTTATAGAGCCATAATTAATCAGCATTTAGTATGCAGCTCTCATTCGCATCCTATTTTTCCGGGATAAAATCCCGGCGGCCGGGGAGGAACAGATTCTACCGAACGTTCTCCAGACAAGATAAAACAAATTAATATAAAAGGATAGCCAGCCATGCAGGAATCACCCTACTTAGACGGACGTGAATTTTTGGTCGAAAAATTCCATAAATTGCCGTTTCTGGGCGCTATTCACGACAATCATATCAAAAAAATTCTAAAACTGAGCAAGATCAGGAAATATGAAAACGGCGAGGTTATTACCCCGGAGGGCGCCTTTGACAATTGGGTCTATATTCTGCTCTCGGGAGTCGTCAATGTTATCAAAGACGAGAAAATCATCGCTACCCTTGATGAAATCGGGGAAACCTTCGGCGAACTGGCCGTGATCGACGGCAAGTCCAGGTCCGCTTCGGTCCAGGCCTGCGGCGAAACCGTCTGTCTTGCCATCGATGCCTCTTTTATGGAAAAAACCTCGGAACCCCTTGACCAGGTCCTTTTTGTCTCGATTCTATACCGATTATTCGCCGAGGTTATCGCCCACCGGCTGAGAACATCAAATGAAGAACTGATCCGTCTGCGAACGGAAGTTGAAAGGCTGACAAAAGAAAACAACCGCAATCCCAAATAATCTGTCCCCCAAGCCGGTAGAAAAGCCGGCTCGGGGGACATCTTTTATTATGGCCAAAGTTGATCAACAACCTTCAATTGCTACGTTTTTTGCTTTTTTCACCTTGACCTGAGTGCCGACCTTAAACTCATCGCTCCTACTGCCGCAATCAAGGGTTACCTTGGTTCCTTCCACCTTTTCGACCTTACAATTCACATTTGCCGCCCAGCCCACACCAACCACACCCATGGTGAAAATTGCGGCAAGCACCAGTCCGGTTAATTTCGTTTTCATTTCAACACCTCCATGGTTAAGACAGATTATAAGGGGTTCAACTGCAAATTCATTGTTGCTTTAAAAGTAAAATAACCACAAAAATACCCGCCAACTAGGCGACATCGCCCCGAATCTACCCCGATGTCTACCAAAATCGACCTATATCTACTGCAATTCGCCCCGGTTCATGGCAAAATTTGCATACCAGGCACGTAAGTTCGTCTTAAGGATAGCAAAAGCTTTAATTTCTTTTTGAAGGGCGCCAACTATCTTTTGATTATTAAAGAGGATTTGTTACTATGTTAGTCACATTGAATGCCGGTTACTCAACTTACAAGGCAAGAGAGATGACTTCAGACAGACCGCTGAGCAGCGGAATCCAAATGATCAAGATCGATGGCGATAAAATCCGCCGATTACGTGAGCATAATGGATTAACCCAGCTCTATGTCGCCACCGTGGTGGGGGTTACCACCGACACGATTTCCCGGTGGGAAAACAAACGCTATCCATCAATAAAAAAAGAAAACGCCATCAAACTTTGCGAAGCGCTGGCAGTGCCTCTCGAATCAATTATCGACCTTGACGACCATGAAACAGCGCCCAGCCAAACCACGGAACAGGACATAGCAGCCAAGCCACCAAACCAAGATCAACGGATAACACCGACACGGTTACCCCTTAAAAACATCGGCCTGGCGGTTGCGATATTAGTATTTGCCGGCATCGCTGTTTGGACAATGACAAAATACCAGGCTACAACGACGCCGATAAATATCGCCGACCAACTCATTGTCTCGCGAACCATGCCGAGTCACGTGCCACCCGGAGCGCCATTTCCGGTAATGGTAGAAATCACCAGCAATTACCCCGAACCGTTCCCTTTTATCTTAAAAGAAAATCTGCCTCCAAACGCCAAGGCGATCCAAGGCAAACCTTTGTTTACCCGTCAAAACAACAACCCAAGCGACTTAAAATGGATCAGCAAGCTCACTGGTGATTATGCGGTGTTCATCTATCTTGTTCAGCCGTCCGAACACATGAAAATAGGCGAGATGCTCGAGATTAACGGCCTGATAACCTGTAAAAAAGAAAACAAAATGACAACGCCGATCGGGGGTGACAACTCAATCACCATCGATTCCCACCATTGGGCCGATTCCAATCGGGACGGTAAAATCGATGATGAAGAAATCCTCTCGGTATACGACACCTATGGCGCCATTGAGGGGCTTAAGGTTGACAAGGAAAAAATAGAGGAAATCTGGTCAGGCAAAGGCTATCAATGGAATCGGCAAACCAGGCAATATGAAATCGAATTTTAAAGATCACCGGGAGACTTGGGGCATGCGAAACAACTCGATAAAAAAACAGCTAATGGTCTCAGGCTGCTTCATCACCTTTTTATTGGCACTGTTAGCGGCGGCTGAAGTTACCGCGAACGACGATCTGGTCACCTGCCGCTACCTAAAGGCAACCGGCCATGATATTCAGCTGCAGATAAACGTAGCGGCACCGCCACCGGCCACCATCATCGTTATCCAGAATATTCCGGCCGGCATCACAATCAAAAATTCATCGCCTAAAATCAATAAATTAAACAACAGCAAAGGCAGAGCCAAATGGCTGCTAAAAGCAATTAAGCCGGGCTCGGTTCTGGTGGAGATGTCCCTCGATACCCCGATTAAGGCGGGACAACTTAGCGGGGAGATTCGTTACAAAAACCCGGCAACCGGCATGACCGTTACCATGGAGATTGCCCCCTGACCCTTACCCGCAATCCTGCTCGACCGGGGCGGGATAAACAATAAGCATTGGTTTGCCGCATTGTTGAGCAACACTTTCCGCCAGTGAACCGAAAACCAGCTTTTCAAGGCCATGGCACCGGGAAGAAGCCATCACCAAAAGATCATGTTCTCCTGCCTCCCCGACAATCGCCTCTATTCTGGCCTCGGTTGTCAGCACCCTTATATTTACACAATGATCCAGGCCGATCTCAAGACTCCAATCCAACAATCGCTGCTGGCAAGCCTCGACATAGCTCTCACGCTCATCCGGCGGTAAAACCCGCAATAGGGTAATCCGATGCCGGCCTATTCGGGAAAGAGCGCAGACGGTATCTTCGAGCACCGCCAAATCATCACTGCTTGTAATCGGCACCAAAATCCGCTCGGTATGCAACACCCCTGCAAATCGGACAATAATTACCTGACAATGGGCCCGCCGGACCACCTGCTCGACAACCCTTTGAAATTCCTTGGCCGTGCCTTTTATGGGATGACCGAGGATAATACCAAAAGTTGCACAGACATCGGCTTGCGCCAAAATACCGTCCGCCACCTTATCGCTATGCACTATCGCCGTTTCAAGCTCATAGCCCATGGTCCCGACCTCGGCCTTTTCCACCGCAAAAAGCAGATCGCTTTCCGCGCTCAATTCTTTATAATACAGCCCTACTTCCTCCGGCAAAACCCGCACGGCACATGGCCGCACATGGTGATAATGGGCAAGGATCGTCGCCAGACGCGCCAAGCCGGCAACCGTGGCCACATGGGATGCCCCGAAAATAACCTGACCGGCTCGCGGCACCGGCGGGATCAGTTTTTCCCAGGTCCAGGCCACAAGCCCCACCCGATCGGAACGGATTACAGAGTTCCGGCCATGTTCATCAGCATCCGTCCCCAATTCATCAAGATCGACAAAGAGACTTTCACCGGCCTTAACCACGGCGTCACGGGCCAAGGGCGGACCGACGATCTCGGAGAGAAAAACACCGGCGAGCACAACTGGGGTGATGATAGAGGTATAGATCTGGAGCTCGGCATCACCCTTCACCAAAAAGATCAAACCGATCGCCACCCCTGCCTGGGGCACCAAGGCCTGGCCCAGATAAAAACGTATCGGCAGGTCAGCCTTTGCCAGACCTGCCCCGATCCGGGCGCCGGTTACCTTGCCGAAGGCGCGGGCGAAAAAATAGAGCAGACCAAGGACCCCTGCCACCTTCAAGGCAGTGACATCAAGATGGGTGCCGGCCAGGGTAAAGAAAAGAACATAAATCGGAGTTTCAAAGGCATTGAGCGCCCGGAAGAAGCGGACATCCCGCTGGTCACGGTTGACGATGGTAAAACCGGCGGCCATCCCGGCCAGCAGCGGCGAAACATCAAAATAACGTGCCCCTTCGCCGCACAGCAGCAGTAAAGAAAGACCTACGGTTAGCATCTCGCTGCGCTGTTTAATCCTGCTGCCGGCAAAATCGATCAACAATCCGGTGGCAATCCCCATACACAGAGATATAAACACCTCCCACATGGAAAAAAGACATCCCCCCAGCAACGAGCCACTACCGTCGCCCCCCATATGCCGAGCCACTGACGCAACCACGCCGAACATCATGATGGCAAAACCGTTGTCCATGGCCACTACCTGCATCAGGGTAGTGGTCCACGGACCACATGCCTTCATCTCCCGCATGACGTGCATGGTTGAAGCGGGGGCCGTGGCCATGGCTACCGTACCAAGCAACATGGCCAGACCAAAGTAGTTAAACAGGGTCCATCCGGCGCCGCCCATTGCAAACAAGATGGCTGGGATAAAAATGGATAAAAAAACAAGGGTAAAAGCGCCGAGAGACTCGAAGGCGCTAATCCATAAAACATTTCTGGCCGTATGGCGGAGACGTTTTAATTCAAGATGCTCGCCAACCCCGAAAGCGATCAACATCAAGGCGATCTGGTTAAAATGGTCCAGCCGGTTACCGGTCAACTCAGGGGTAATCAGATGTAAACCGGACGGCCCCAGAATCAAGCCGACACAGACATAACCGGTAACCGACGGCAGGCGGATAAGTTGCCCAAGTTTCGCCGCGACGAATCCTGCGCCTAAAAGTATGGCTAAAGCAAGGGTTACTTCCATATCAAGGTAGAGATCCCGGATTAAACTTGTCATGCAACCAAAATCGGTCGCCAGAAACAGCAGCAGCCTTAAGATACAATATTATTGTATCAGGCCAGGATAAATATAACGTAACGGAAAATCTTTTTAAACAGCAGCCCTTGCCGTTTTTTTTTAACTCAACTTTGCCCCTGACGGCTAAAGCTATCATTATGACCTTGCGTTAATTCCCCTTGATCAGTTATGTTGTTGCCCCATATGATTTTTTAATAATTCCCAATTTATAATACAAGGACGAAGAAGATGACCAAAATAGCCGTATTAGCTGGCGATGGAATTGGCCCGGAAGTAATGAAGGAGGCGATCAAGGTTCTTGATGCCGCTCAAAAAAAATTCGGGTTTAAACTTGAATACGAGCATGCCGATGTCGGCGGTTGCGCCATTGATAACCACGGCCACGCCCTGCCCGACCACACCATCAAAATCTGTGAAAACAGCGATGCCATACTGTTTGGCTCGGTGGGCGGCCCGAAATGGGAGTCGCTGCCGCCTGCGCAACAACCTGAACGGGCAGCCCTGCTGCCGTTGCGCAAACACTTTGAGCTGTTCTGCAACCTTCGCCCGGCGACCATTTTCAAATCCCTGGCCGCGGCCAGCCCCCTGCACCCGAATATTGTCGGCGACGGCTTTGATATCCTCTGCGTAAGGGAGTTGACCGGCGGCATCTATTTCGGCCAGCCCAAAGGCCGCGAAGGTTCAGGCCGGGATGAAAAAGCCTACGACACCATGGTCTATCATCGCTGGGAAATCGAGCGCATTGCCCGCCGCGCTTTTGAAGCGGCCCGGATGCGGCGCAAGATCGTAACCTCGGTTGACAAGGCCAATGTGCTCACCACCATGGTTCTCTGGCGCGAGGTGGTTATCGAGATCGGCAAAGAGTATCCGGACGTCACCCTCAACCACATCTATATCGACAATGCAACCATGCAGCTGGTGCGCAATCCCCATCAATTCGACGTCATGCTCTGCGGCAACATGTTCGGCGATATCATTTCCGACGAGTGCGCCATGATCACCGGCTCCATGGGACTGTTAGCCTCGGCCAGCCTCAACGAAAGCGGCTTCGGTCTTTATGAACCGGCCGGCGGCTCCGCTCCGGACATCGCCGGTAAGGGCATTGCCAACCCCATTGCCCAGATACTGTCGGCGGCAATGATGCTGCGCTACAGCCTCAATCTCGGCGAGGTGGCCGATGCCATCGATTCCGCCATCGCCAAAGTACTGGACAACGGCATCCACACTCCGGATATTGCCACCGACAAGAGCAAAGCCATCGGCACCGTTGCCATGGGCGATGCCATTGTAGCGGCCCTATAACGAGCTGCACTTTTTTTAAAAAAGCATGACATAAAAAAAACACCTCATCCAAAAGGAGATTATATGAGCGAGTTAACCGCAAAAATGCAAACCAGCAAAGGAACCATCAACATTAAGCTGTTCGCAGACCAAACCCCCTATACCGTGGCAAACTTTGCAAACCTTGCCCAACACGGCTTTTATGACGGCCTTAAATTTCATCGGGTGATTGCCGACTTCATGATCCAGGGCGGCTGCCCGTCAGGCACCGGCACCGGCGGCCCGGGCTATAAATTCGGCGATGAATTTGTCGCCGGCCTCACCCACCATAAACCAGGCATCCTGTCCATGGCCAACGCCGGACCCAATACCAACGGCAGCCAGTTCTTCATCACCCATGTGCCATGCCCTTGGCTCGACGGCAAACATACCGTCTTCGGCGAAGTGGTTTCCGATAAGGATATGGATGTCGTCAACAGCATCGGCCAGGGGGACACCATTTCCGCTCTGACCATTGAAGGCGATGTGGCAGGACTTTTGGAAAAAACCAAGGACAAAATCGAGCTTTGGAACGCGATCATCGAAAAATAACAGCAGCCGACAGTCTCGGGGAATATCCTTCTCCCGAATAAAAAAAAGCCCTGACGGAATTTAGATCAGGGCTTTTTTTTTGAAATTTTTATTAAAAATCAGCTGATCATATTGCCGATGGCCATGATCACAAGAGAAATAACCGGCAACATGCAATGTTGAACCAAGGTCTCTTTTATCGGATAATTAAAATCATACAACCGCAGACTAAAGGCGCCGCCGAAAAGCATTATAAACATTCCGACCCCCAAGGGCGCGCCCAACTCAACCCAAAAATTTATACCCAGGTCATACCAGAGGATCAACGCCGCAAAAAAAGCCGCACAGATGGCAAACTGGGCGATATCATAGACAACCCTGGCCAGGGCAAACAAAAGATTATACAGGCCGGTATTGGCGAAAAGCATTGATGCCGCCGCCATGAAACCAACTCCCAAAAAAGCGCTGAATATCAAGAACAGCCCATTGGCCTTGACATAGGCGGCCAGGGGGTCGTAAACCTCGGCGCTGCCCGTACCAATCAAATGAATGGCGGCAAAGGCGAGTCCGACTATGGCTAAATTCCTTAACATTTAATAAGCACCATCACCTGAAGTAATCCGACTTGAGTTTATGGCTATTCCATTAAAAAACCAACGGCCCGATCAAGCTTATGGAGAAAGGCGAACCCGCGACCCGGCTGATCCAATTGCGCCGCGCTGACAACCGCATCAAACACGGCCGAGGTTTGCTCATCCTTGGTGATGATAAGAATAATCTCCTTTTCCGGCTTGATAAAGCGCCCGGCAAATCCGAGCTTTTCACGGATACCGGTGCCGCGGCCATAGTAAAGGGTGGCCCCTTGGGCCCCGGCAGCCATGGCGGCATCAACCACCTTGTTGGACTCACCGCGTTGCACAATACATGTTATCAGGTTCGGGTTTACTGATTCCATACTCACACCTATGTTAGCAGGGATGGACTAAAAAATTATGTTTTGCCACTAAGACCGAAAGTAACCATAAATGATATTAAGGAAATTATCATCCGACCATCGGTAAAGAGTCAAGTTATCATTACAAAAAATAGCTGCCTACCTCTTTCGCTTGCCAACCGGCTTATGTTTTTCCCTCTTGTTTTTCACCCGCTCCAGGGCAAGCCTCTGCGCCCTGCGCTCAACGGTGTTCCGGGCCACGAAGATCTCTGTTTTTGTTTCCCGATCAAGGCCACTGACGTACATGGCCGTTGAAATGGTCCCAGGAGTCGGGGTGAAGTCCTGAAACTGGCGCACCGCCAAACCGAGATCCTGCAATCTCTCCGCCATCTCTTCCATATCATCGGAGGAGCAACCCGGGTGCGCGGAGATAAGATAGGGGGTCAGCAATGTTTTTTTGTTCTTTTTGCCGGTCAATCGGCGACAAAGGGCCAGAAAATCCTGCAACACCTCAAGCCCCGGCTTGTGCATGAGCCGCAACACCTTGGCTTGAGTATGCTCGGGGGCAATCTTCAATGCGCCCGGGGTATGGTGATCCAGCAACTGCTCAAGCAACCTCGGGGTTTTCAATAAAAGCTCCATCCGCAGGCCGGATGAGACAAAAACATTTTTCACCCCGGCAACTGCGGCGACTTCACGCAACAGAGATGCGAATCCCTGCTCGTCAATATCCAAAAATTTGCAAACCTTGGGATAAAGACAATCATGCTTCCGGCACGGCGCCGGACTTTTACAGCTTGTTCCATAAAGATTAGCGGTAGGGCCGCCAAGATCGGTAACGGTGCCGTTGAAATTCTTTGATGAGGCAACGGCCTTAACCTCAGCAACGATCGAAGCCTTACTGCGACTGACCACCACCGGCCCCTGATGCCTGGTAATGGCACAAAAAGAACAATTACCGCTGCACCCCCGGACAATGGTGAATGAATCCTTGATCATCTTCAAGGCCGGCACATCGCCACAGGAGGGATGGCAAGCCCTGGTAAACGGCAAAGAGTAAAGACGATCCATTTCCGCGGCGGAAAGAATCGGGGCGGGATGATTCTGAACCACCCAGGCTGCCTGCTGCTTCTGAATCAACACCTTATCGGATAAGGCCCGCGCCTGGCGGTCGATCTCAAGCTCGGCATCCAGAAACAACCGGTTATCCCCGGCGATCTCATCCCAGCCGGGCAAGGTAATAAACAAATTATGATCAAGCTCGGCCAGCTGTTTTTGAGTAAAACGCTCACAGGTGCCGGGGATCGAATGCAGATCTTGTCCTTTGCTCAACCGCTCGGCGATCTCCAATACCGCCCTCTCCCCCATGCCGTAAACGACAAGATCGGCCTTGGCATCGGTGAGCACCGAGGCCCTGAGCCGTTGCTGTTGATAGTCATAATGGATAAACCGGCGCAATGAGGCCTCCAGCCCACCGAGGATAACCGGCACATCGGCAAAGGCCGCCCTCGCCAGGTTGGCGTAACGAACCGTGGCCCGATCCGGCCGCCGCCGGTGCTTCTTTTCCGCCTTTTCGCCAAAATAGGGATTACCGCCGGGAGAATAATCATCCCGGTCACGAACCTTGGCGTTGCCGGTGTAGTTGGAAACAATGGAATCAAGATTGCCGGCGCTAATGCCGAAAAACAACCGCGGCTTGCCGAATCTGGTGAAATCGTCGGGAAAATGATGGCGGGGTTGGGCCAGCACCGCCACCCGATAGCCTTGGGCCTCGAGCAGACGGGCAATCAGGGCAACCCCGAAGGATGGGTGATCAACATAGGCATCCCCGGTAACCAAGACGATGTCCACCCAAGCCCATCCCAAACGGGCCATTTCTTCGGCAGTGGCGGGAAGAAATGGATTTTTTTTCTCAATTGATGACAAGGCAAAACCTTTCCTGCTAAATTAAAGCCGATGATTTAATTTCATTTGCTTTTGTTTTTATAATCCAATTTGCCTGTGGTATAAAGTAAATATAGGATAATCCGATTATTCTCCTACACCTTTTTTGCAAAAAAATTATATATTTATGATACAAGGACCATACATGGAAATCACTATTACCTACTGTGCCCAGTGAAACTATCTGCCCCGTGCTTCCAGGCTGGAAGCCGAACTGAGCAAAACATTTGCCGCAGAGATCAAGCTCATTCCCGGAATAAACGGCGTTTATAATGTAACGGTTGACAATAAGCTTATTTTTTCAAAGGAGACCAGCGGTCATTTTGCCGAACCGAATGAGATTATCAAGCTGATTAACTCCTTAACCTGATAAGACAAATTAATAATAATGACCGACCAGACAACACCTTCCACTTCAATCAAGCTGCTGGACAACCCGGATAACGAAAAAATCTGGCCGTTGAGCAACAAAAAAACCTATAGCTTGGGACGAGTGCAGGGAAACGATATTGACCTGCCCTATTCATGGGTATCACGCAAACATGCCATGATCCAGGTTGAAGAGAACGGCAGCCATGTCCTGATCGATCTGGGCAGCTCAAACGGCACCTTCCGCAACGGGAAAAGGATTTATACCCCGACTAGCCTGCAGAACGGCGACTGCATCGGCATCGGCAACACCCGCCTGCTGTTTGAACAAAACACCGCGCCCAATCGCCAGATTGCCTCCCCCGCCGATGAGCTGGACGAAAGAACGGTGGCCTTTATCCAGAAAGAAACCGTGACCATTTTGATTTGCGACATCCACGATTTCACCAAGCTTTCCGAAATAATCGGCGACCAGCGTGTTTCCCAGCTCCTGCAACTCTGGACCGGTAAGGTCGGCAGAACAGTCAGCAAACTAGACGGCATTGTCGATAAATTTATCGGAGACGCGGTCATGGCGCTTTGGGCCGGGCCGAATATTCAGGAGAACATCCACAAGGCCTTCATGACCGCCTTGGCCATTGATCTTTTTACCAGCCGGCTCAACCAAAAGATCCCTTATCTGCCATGGCAGTTGGAAGTGGGCGCTGCTCTTAACACGGGAGAGGCGATGATGGGCAACCTGGGCCAGGATGGCCGCCAGAATTACACGGTGGTGGGCGATGTGGTCAATGTGGCCTTTCGCCTGGAGGGAATGACCAGTAAACAAAACGAGTTGGATCTGGTGATCGGCAAGGAAGTGGCCGAGCACCTGACCAACCTGGAATCATATTTTTCCAAACAATCCTTTGAACTCAAAGGGAAAACCGCACCGGTGGAGGCCTACGGCTGCAGCTTTACAAAACTAAAGGAATACCTCACCGAACAGGTGGAGTAAGCCCCTTAGGGCGCTAATCTCTTTCGCCGAAAAGGGCGGTGCCGACCCTGACCAGGGTTGCCCCCTCCTCGATGGCTATCTCAAAATCGCCGGACATCCCCATGGAGATTTGCAGCGGCCCGTGGCAACCGATAAGTCCTTTCGCTTCCAGATCCCGGGCCAACAGCCTCAACTCCCGAAAATAAACTCTTGTCTGCTCCGGATCGTCCGAGTAAGGCGGCATGGTCATCAAGCCGACCAGCTCAAGGTGCGGTAACTTGGCGATCTCCCGACACAGATTCTCCGCCTCTTCCGGCAACACCCCGGCTTTTTGGCTGTCCCGGCCCACATTCACCTGAACCAGCACCTTCATCGTCCTGCCGAGTTCGGCAAGATGTTTGTCCAGCAGCCTGGCCAGCTTGAGCCGATCCACGGTTTCGATGCAGTCAAACAATTCAGCGGCGATTGAGGCTTTATTACTTTGCAAATGGCCGATAAAATGCCAGGTGACGCCCCTGCCGATCTCTGCTATTTTCTCCTGGGCCTCCTGAATATAACTCTCGCCGAACAAGGTCTGCCCGGCGGCCATGGCCTGGCGGATCAATGCCACCGGCTTGCGCTTGCTCACCGCCACCAGCCTTACCGACTCGATCTTGCGGCCGGCCCTTTGCGCCGCATCCTTAATGCGCCCCTCTATCGCGACAATATTGTCGCCAACGGTTTGACTTGCCATGATCAATCCCTGAGATTAAATAATTGCACGGCATTGGCCGTGGTCTGCCTGGCAACTTCATCCAGCGACACATTTTTCAACTCCGCCACCTTTTGCGCGGTGTAAAGCATGGACTCGGGCTCATTTCTCTTGCCGCGTTTCGGCACCGGCGAAAGATAAGGACCGTCGGTTTCCAACAGCAATGAGGTAAGCGGCACAGCCTGGACCGCATCCTGCATCATCTGCGCCTTATTAAAGGTAACCACGCCGGGAATCGAGATCATAAAGCCCAAATCAAGCACGGCCTGGGCCAGCTCAGAATCACCGGAAAAACAATGCATGACGCCGCCGGCCGGAAAAGGGCCCGCCGCCCGCAAAATGGCGAGAACCTCGGCATGGGCCTCGCGATCATGGATCACCAGGGGCAGGTCTAACTCAAGGGCCAGCTCAACCTGTTTTTTAAAATGTTTTTGCTGCAGAGCCAACGGCGCGTAATCCTTCACGCAATCAATGCCTATTTCACCATAGGCAACGACCTTATCCTGCCGGGCCAGCCGCCGCAGCGCATCATAATCATCGCCGGTCAACTCAGTTACATTATGGGGATGCACGCCGATGGTTGCATAAATCCCTGTAAATCTTCGGGCCAATTCAACCGCGGCCCTGGAACTTTGCAAATCGATGCCCACCGTGATAATTCGCTCAACCCCGGCCGCCGTCGCACGCTTAATCACCTCGTCCAGATCAAGTTCATAATCTTCCATATCAAGATGACAATGGGTGTCGATCAAAGCCGCGCCTGGACTCAGTCGGGGCAGAGGGATTATCTTTTTCTTTTTTTCCTTAGTCACCGCAATCTCCTTAGGCGGATCTTTCTAACAGTTTTTTATATGTTAAGCAATAACGGGGCAACCTAGTAAAACCGTTTGACAACTTTAGCGGCAACAGGCTATTATTACTCAAAATATCAGATAGTTCCATCCTTATCTTTTGTACAGAAACTTCTCTTCACCCAGATTCTTATGCCGACTGATATGCTAGATGCCATCATAAACCGACGCAGTATACGCAATTATACCGAGCAGGAAGTAGCTGACGATCTGGTGCGCGAAATCATCACCGCCGGGATCTGGGCGCCGTCCGGGCTTAACAATCAACCCTGGCGCTTTGTTATCATCAAGGACCGGGACATTCGCGCCCAACTTGCCGAACAGACCCATTACGGCCATATTGTCTTAGCAGCACCCTGCCTGATCGCTGTTTATCTTGACAGAAACCTCATCTATGATGATATAAAGGATACGCAATCAGCCGGCGCCTGCATCCAAAACATGCTTCTCGCCACCGAAGCCTTGGGTTTGGGAGCAGTCTGGCTCGGCCAGATCCTAAAAAACAAAGACGCGGTTCGCAAGATACTTGCTCTTGACGAATCCCTCGACCTGATGGCCCTGATCGCGATCGGCCATCCCAGTCGCAGAGACCAGCAGTCCCAACGCAAGCCGCTTACCGATTTTATTATTAAACAGGTATAAACTTTTTACTTATCCAATATCTTCCAGCATGAGGAGAGTTCCAATGAGAACTATTGCTAAAACAATCATCAAATCAATAAATATCAGTATCATCATGTTGCTGGCCGTATCGTTGCTGAGCGGTTGCGCCGATATGGGCCTCGGCCTTTCGCAAAGTAATGAAGAGATGGCCGCCGCGCCGCCGGCTCAAGAAGCCCCGCCTTATTACGCCAACGAATTCGCCGACCTGCTCATTCCCAATGAATTGGCATGGAACCGGGAAAAAAGCATGGTCATCCGCACCGAATCATTTGCCGGCGGCATCCTCAACTTTTCCGGCAATGTCGACATCACCTCGCTGACGGATTTTTTCACCAACACCATGGTCAAGAGCGGCTGGAAAATAGCTGGTTCCGCAAAATACAAAAACGTCCTGCTCGCCTTTGTCAAACCCTACAAAACCTGCACCATAACGATCACGGACAACGGATTCGGACTTAAGACCGATGTCTATGTCTATATCACCGAAGATATCACCAAGGGTGGCGAATCCATGCCCAACTCGATGTTGTTGGATCGATAATAAAACAAAGGATATAAAATTTCGCCATGACGCAACTTGCCGACAAAAAAATCCTGCTGGGCATCACCGGAAGCATCTCCGCTTACAAAGCCGCGGATTGGGTTAGAGCTCTGCGCAAGGAGGGCGGCACGGTTACGGTGGTCATGACCGAGTCCGCAACTAAATTTATATCTCCGCTCACCATGGCGGCCTTATCCGGCAACCGGGTTTACCACCATATGTTTAAGGATGATGAACCGGAAAAAATCCCCCACATCAATCTGGCCCGGGAGCATGACCTTAATCTAATCGCGCCGGCCACGGCCCAGACCATCGGCCGCCTGGCCCATGGTCTGACCGATGATCTGCTGTCGGCCATAATTTTGGCCTCCTCGGCGCCGACCGTGGTCTGTCCGGCAATGAACAGCAAGATGTACCTGCACCCTGCCACCCAGACCAACATCGCCACCCTCAAGACATACGGTTATCACCTGGTGGATCCGGACAACGGCACCATGGCCTGCGGCGAGGAAGGACCGGGGCGGCTGACCGAATGGCCGGTGGCCAGACAAACCATTCTCAAAGTGTTGGCCAAACAGGATCTGGCCGGAGAATCAATCCTTATCACCGCAGGGCCGACCCGGGAGCCATTTGATCCGGTCCGTTTTTTGAGCAACCGCTCTTCCGGAAAAATGGGCTATGCCCTGGCCGAAGCGGCAAGCCAACGCGGCGCCCGAGTCACCCTGGTCTCCGGGCCGACAACGTTACCGGCCCCTGCCGGGGTTGAGCTGATTGCCATTACCTCCGCCCAACAAATGCACCGGGAGGTCATGGCCAGGGTTGGAGAAATGAGTGTGGTAATCAAAGCGGCGGCGGTTTCGGACTATCGCCCGGCTTCCACCTATGACCATAAGGTCAAAAAAGGGCAACCATCCCTGCAATTTGAGCTTATCGCCAATCCGGACATCCTGAAAGAGCTTGGCCAAGACAAAAAAAACTCGGGCTGCGTCACTCCCCTGTTGGTCGGCTTTGCCGCGGAAAGCCAGAATCACCTTGAAGAAGGCAGCCGCAAGCTGCGTGAGAAAAACCTGGATATGATCGTGATCAACGACATCGGCGGCGCAAACACCGGTTTCGAGGTGGACACCAACCGGGTCACCATGATCGACCGAAACAATGGCCGCGAAGAGTTACCCCTGCTCAGCAAGGAAGAAACCGCGCACCGCATCCTGGATAGATTGCTGCAACTCATGGAAGGCAAACGCTAGGCGGTAAGGCAAGTAGCCGGTCATCGCAATTTGTCTTAACATCGCTTGCCCCCGGATAGTTTCCGCCAGCCTTACAACAGTATGGCGGGAGCGCCTTGAGCCGCGAATTTTAGCGGATAACAGTCAGTGATTAGCTAAAAAAAAAGGCTCTTACCCCTTTACCGGGTAAGAGCCTTTTTGAATAACCGCCAAGATGAACTATAAGCTAGAAGCGCGCCTCAACAACATCGCCGGGCCTAATCTCATGAGAACTGGCGGATGAAACGATGGCCGCGGCGGTGGTCGGGCCAACCCGTAACACCAAGGCCTCGGCGGAAGGTCGTCGGTTGTCGGTCTCGGCCGCGGACTTGATGTGCAAACGGCTACCCGGCTGCAAGCCGTCATTGCTGCCGAGGTCGAGATAAACGATATCGTCGGCTGCGGCCAAACTGCGCATGAGATGGACGGCAACCACCCGCCCGTTTACCGAAACATAGTTGCCCCGGCTATCATTCACTTTGATATTCGGCAGCTCCGGGACAGCCCCCAAGAGATCCCCAGCCTTTACCTCGGTAAAAGCCCGGGTAATAACCGCCTGTTGTTTGATGGCGTCGGAGGTAATAATTTCCAACACGGCAATATCGGCCCGCAGCCGGCCCACGCTTTTCTGCCCATAGGCCAGGGGCTTAACCTCGCCCAGATCGCGGTATACCCCAAACTTTTGGCCGACCTGAGCCCCGGGGGCATTGACCAGGATAATCCCGCCGACCGCGGTTTTGCTCCAGCCCAATTCGGTATTGAGAATAGTACCTTCCCCGGGCATGTCATAGGTCACCAGCCCGATTCCCCGATCATAAATCCGGTATAAATCCAGCTCGATCTTTTTTTCAGCCTTCTCGACCTTGGGCCCTTGATCACGAACTATTTTAATGGCAAGCGGGCCGGAAGACATATCGATTTCCGGGACCGGTGGCGCGGGAGGCGCGGGCTTGGCCATGATCTCCCCGGAGCTGACCGGCGCCATTTCCGTTTCCGCCTTATCATCGAGGAGTGGGATTTTTACAACCTGGCCAGGCGCAATGACGTGGGGATTATCGATTGCAGGATTAATCTTCCATATTTTCGGCCACAACAAAGGGTCCTTTAAATAGCCATTACTCAAGCCCCAAAGAGTATCGCCCTTCTGTACTTCATGGGTGGTTACATTCTCTGCCTGCACATCCTGACTCCCTGCCCCAACACAGGCAAATGCTAACAACAGGGCGGTTGCAACAGCTTTCTTCATGGTCCACTCCTTTTAAAAAAATTGAGAACCTCGACTATGGTCTCACCAAGATATTTCATCTTTCACTTAACACTTTATTAAATACGCCATTTTGTTAAAAAATGTCAATGATATCATGCAAAACAACATATCTTTTACAATAAAGCCATGGATATTATGAATCAAACCACCCCACAACCCCTGACCGTCAATAGCCTCGACGACCGGGCTCCGGAAATACGCCTTGAGGCAGACTAATGATTCGCCTTAAACCTTCTTAGCCGCAACCCATTGGTCACCACCGACACCGAACTCATGGCCATGGCCCCGCCGGCAATCATCGGATTAAGGACGGGCCCGCCGAAAATATACAAAAGGCCGGCCGCAACCGGAATCCCGAATATGTTATAGGCAAAGGCCCAAAATAGATTCTGCTTGATATTGCGCATGGTCGCCCTGCTTAACGCCAAGGCGGTCAATATTGAGGTAAGATTCCCCTGCATCAAAACAATATCGCCGGACTCGACGGCAACGTCGATGCCGGTGCCCATGGCGATCCCCAAATCGGCAACGGCAAGGGCCGGGGCATCGTTGATCCCGTCGCCGACCATGGCCACGGTATGCCCCTCTTGCTGAAGCTCAGAGATAACCGCCGCCTTCTTCTCCGGCAAGACCTGGGCGATAACCGAAGTGATGCCGGCCTGCTTGGCAATGCATTGGGCGGTATCCCCATGATCACCAGTCAGCATAATCACCTTAAGCCCCATCTTGCCCAAGCTCTCCACAATTCGAGCGGCCTCCGGTTTAATCCGGTCGGCAATCGCCAATAAGGCGATCAGGTTGCCATTGATTGCACAATAGAGGCTGGTTTTCCCTTCCATTGCCAGCTGTTTCGCCTGGCGCTCCGCCTGCTGGTCAACCCCGGATACGCCCTGCTCCTCCATCATAAGCCGATTGCCGATAACCACTTTGCGGCCGGCAACCACCGCCTCGATACCCCGGCCGGGAACCGCGCCAACCGTTGCCGGTTCAGCAATAAAAACACCCCGTTCTTGGGCGGCCTTAACCAGGGCCATGGCCAGGGGATGCTCGGAACCGCTCTCGGCAGCGGCAACGTCAGCCAACAGCTCATCGCGGTTAACCGTCTGATCTAACGGAATTATATCGGTCAAGGCCGGCTCACCATAGGTGAGGGTCCCGGTTTTATCAAATACCACCGCCGTAACCTTGCCCCCTGTTTCCAGGGCGCCGCCACTCTTGATCAAAACCCCCAGTTGCGCGCCGCGCCCGGTAGCGACCATGATCGAGGTCGGGGTGGCAAGCCCCATGGCACAGGGACAGGCGATGACCAAGACCGCGATAAAGATGCGCAGGGCAAAGGTGAAGTCGGCGTTGCCGACAAAATACCAGAGCAACCCGGAAGAGAGCGCGATAAACATGACCGTCGGCACAAAGTAAAGACTGACCCGATCGGCCAGATTGGCAATGGGGGCCTTGGAACCCTGGGCGTCCCGCACCATTTTAACAATGCGGGCCAACATGGTGTCCTGCCCGACTTTTTCAGCCCTGATCTGAAGCATTCCGTTTTTATTCAAGGTTGCCCCGACCACCGGATCACCCTCATTTTTGCTTATCGGCAGGCTTTCGCCGGTCAACATTGATTCATCGACATAAGAGCTGCCCTTGACCACCATCCCGTCCACCGGCAGCCTTTCCCCGGGCCGAATCAACAGGATGTCACCGACAACAATCTCATCAACCGGGATTTGCTCCTGGTTGCCATCCTTGAGCAGGGTTGCCTGGTCAGGGGTAAGTTCCATCAAACTTCTAATGGCGTCCGAGGTTTTCACCTTGGAACGTTTTTCAAGAAATTTTCCCAGCGAAACCAAGGCAATAAGCACGGCGGCAGACTCGAAATAAAGGTCCATTGCCTTGGCCATCGGATCAATGCCCAAGGCAATCTCCACCGTGTTCCAACTGCTATAGAAAAAGGCGGCCCCGGTGCCGACCGCAATCAGGGAATCCATATTGGGCGCCCCGCGCAACAAACTCGGCAGACCGACAAGGTAGAAATTACGACCCAGCCACATTACCGGCAAAACCAACAGCAACTGGATAACCGCGAAGGTCAGGGGGTGATGATGGGGCGCAATCAACTTGGGCAGGGGCAGACCTGCCATCTCGCCCATGGAAAGCAGCAGGAGCAAGGAGGCGAACACAAAGGAGGGCAGAAGCTTCCTTTTCCCCAGGGCAAGTTCGGCCATCTCTGAGGCCTGCTGCTGAAAAAGGGATGAATTAGCGCTACCGCTGAAATCGAGGCTAAAACCAATTTTGGCAATGGCTTCCCTGAGCTGGCGCCGCCCAAGCAGGGTGGGATCAATAACCGCCACCCCGCTTTCCGTTGCCAGATTTACATTAATAGATGAAACACCGGGCAAACCGCCGACCACCTTTTCAATCCGGGCCGCGCATGCGGCGCAACTCATGCCCTTAATGTTAAATGCAAGATGCAGATCTTGCACCGGCAGGACCAACTCAAACCCCAGCCTCTTCACCTGAGCAGCGATTTCATCGATAGAGATGATGTCATCATCCCAAGAAAGATCCATGGTCTGGGTGGCAAGATTGACGTTAACGGCGCAAACCCCGGTCATGGCGGCAACCACCTTCTCTATGCGCGAAGAACAGGCTGCACAATGCATCCCTTTGACAGCGTACTGTTTCTTTAACAAGGCTTGGCTCAAAATATCCTCTGATTCGTAAAGTAAAAACTATGCCGATGAAACACACTATGATAAAAATATTTATAAGAAACTATAACCCAACATGCTTGCCAGGGAAAAGCAATAACCGACACGGAGGCATAATATGCCCAGCATTAAAATCAAGGGAATGAACTGTCAACATTGCGTGGCATCGGTTACCGATGCTTTACAGAAAATAGCGGGAATCAGCGAGGTTAAGGTCGTGCTGGAAAAAGGTGAGGCAACCTTCCAAACGGATAAACCCGTTGCCGATGAGGTTATCCGCCAGGCTATCAAGGAGATCGGCTTCACCTGTGAATAAAACCAGGCCTCACTCCTGGGGCGCCTGGATTTGCAAACTGTTTAACACTTGATAAAACATGGCGACACAGGCAGGCATGGCAATGGACTCTCTGCTGATCGCCTCGGCATTCTTGCCATATAAAGCTTCGGTGGCTTCCCGATTCGCCCGAATCATTGAGCCTCCCAAGGCCAGCCCGGCAAAGATGCCCTTACTGCGTGAATAGGAATAGACCTCTGCCTTAAGTTTCAAATCGGTTGCCGCTTCAAAATGGCGGCCCACCGGCCCTGCGGCAATATCGACATCAGCGCCCAGGGTGATTTTTCCGTCACGGACCGCGAGCAGCCCCTTTTTCGTTTTAAAAACAAGAATTATATCAGTGGACTGCAACCCGAATTGCCAACCCATGCTGCCGCCCACAAGCTCGACAAAGAAAGGCAGCCCCCAATTACCGTTATCGTCACGGCCCAGCATGATTCCCTGGCCGAAGCGGCCGGCCAGCATAAACCCGGCCTTAACCGTGCCGGGAAAGACGGCTATGGCCTGGGCCTGACGCAACAGGACCGGTGGAATCCCCTCCTCCGGGATTCGATTAATAGCGGCCAACACCCCGCTTGCCTCCTGCACCGTTTCTTCTTCCGTGGTATAGGCAAGGCTGCTGGCTGGCGAAAAAAACATGGTCATCGCCAGAAAAATAGAGCCCAAGATGATCAAAAATTTATTCATGTCACTCCTTGCCTGGCTAAAACTTACAAAATCATAGTGACGGCCGGATGTTTCTTCAGGGCCTCATAATTCACCATCCGGTCCTCCTCATCCCGCACCACGATCTCTACATTAAGGCAATGATACTTGCCGGTCCGACTGCTGTTGGATAAGGTAACCAAACACTCCCGGGCCTGAAAGACATCGGCTATGGCCTGGCGGATCAATTCCTGCTCTTTGCCCACCACCTTGTAAACCCAGGGACATGGGTATTCAAGTTCAAGTTTGCTGGTGGCTTTGTTGATAATTAATTTTTCCATAATCACAAAACAGACGTAACTCCGTTTTCCTCTCTATGCCTATCGAACTTTTATAAAAAAAAATAAATATTTATCAGCAAAAAAACAAAAACCCGGCCCTACCCTTCAAGCTGAACGGTTTCCACCTTGACCCGGGCGGTTCCCTTCTCATAAAAACCAAGCTGCTTGGCGGCATCGGCGCTCAAATCAATGATGCGCCCCTTGGCAAATGGGCCACGGTCGTTAACCCGCAACAGGATGGAGCGGCCGTTATCAAGATTGGTCACCTTGACGTTGGTCGGCAACGGCAGCAGTTTATGGGCGGCGGAAGGCTTGCGCGGATCAAAAGCCTCGCCATTGGCGGTCATATGACCGTCTTTCATATGATAGGTTTCATAACCATACCAGGAAGCCATCCCGATTTCCTCATAGGTTTGCGCCGCCTCAACCGACATGGGCTCATAACGCTTGCCCTTGACCACATATGGGGAGTTCTTAACCCGGCCTTGCTTGATCGCCTCTTTAGGGGGCAGGCCGTCGATGGTTTCGATATCGCTGGTCAGGGGCCAGTCGAGAGGCGCCATCACCACTTCAAAGGTGAACTGCCCGAGTTTATAGGCCAGCTTCACGGTTCCCACCCCGATCTTGGCGGCAACCTTGGCCGTCTGGTAGGTGGCCTTGACCGTCCCCTTGGTAACGTCATAGGTGGTGGAGACCACCCCGCAGGAAACAAGCAAAAAAAATATAGGTAAAGCTAACAAGCCAAATTTAATCATTTTTTATTTTCTTTATAATATTAGACCATTAGCAAAACACCAAAAAAGTGCCCTTGCATTTGCTTTAGTCATTTTGATAGAATTTCTTATTAAATTTTTTCATCTGTTATTTGTAACAAAAAGTCCAAGGAAAACCAATGCCTCTAAAAAAAACGATCATCCCCTTCCTGCTCAGCCTTTGCCTTTTGTCGCTGCATACCATTCCGGCATATGGAGAGCAGCCGGTTGATCATTATATGCTTGGCCAACAATACATGGCCGACCAGAAATATGATGCGGCCTACCAAGAATTCTTCCAGGCCTTTATCAACGACCCCGGCAATCTGGATATCAATTTTTACCTGGGCCGCTCAGCTTTTGAAAGCGGACGCTTCGAAGAGGCGATCATGGCCTATGATCGAATCCTGATGAGCACCCCGGACGCGTCCCGGGTCAAATTAGAGTTGGCGCGCACCCATCTCAGCCTGGGCTCCCGAGAGCTGGCCAAACAATATTTCAAGGAGGTGCTGGCCACCAACCCGCCGGAACAGGTCTGGAAAAATATAGAAGCGTTTCTTGATTCAATTGAAAAATCCGAAAAAAAACACTTTGTCAACGGAACCTTATCAATCGGCTATGCCAAAGACGACAATATCCGCCTGGCCCCGACCAGCGATATCATCTCCATCGGCCTATACGAAATCACCCTGACCGGCCCGTCGGCCACCCCGCAGGATGATAATATTTACAGCTCAACCCTGGTCCTCAACCACATCTATAAAAACGAGGATTATCCCTTCACCTGGAAAACCTCGGCTACCAACTATAATGCTTTTTATGAAAACCAGTACGACCTTAACGTCAATTATTTAGGGCTGACAACCGGCCCGGTGTTTCAAGGTGAAAAATTTCTATGGGATCTAATGGCGACCACCACCTACATAGATGTCGAACATGAACGCTACCAGAGTTCATTCGGCCTCACTTCAACCCTGACCAGGATCTTCACCCCCAATATTTATGTGACCGCAGGCATTAAGTACGATCAAAAAAACAATTATCCGGCCCCTGACAGGGATGCCGCCAACTTTACCTACAACCTGATCCCCGTTTTGGTGGCCGGAGAAAACCGATTCAGCCTCACCCTGGGCAAGGAGTATGAAATAGCCTACAATGAAGTAAACAGCTACGACCGATCGAGCTGGAATTTGCGCTATGACCGCAAACTGCCCATGAATTTTTCCATGTTCGCCTCCACCGGCTTTACCAATACCAGCTATGACAAGATCCATCCACTGTTTGGGGTTTACCGCTCCGACAAGATTCAGGACCTCGCCATCGGCGGCTCCAGACTCCTCTGGGAAAAACCTACCAACGGCCAGGCTCTGATCGGCCAACTAAGCCACACTTACTCTCACTCCGTTTCCAATATAGACCTTTACACATACTACAAAAACATAACAGCGCTTACCCTGACCTTGAGCTTTTAATGATTTTCACAATACCGGATAAGATTATGAAAAATTTAACATTGTTACTTATTGCCCTGGCAATTATGGTTTCCGGCCTGACCGGAGCCGAGGCTTTTGCCAATGGAGCCCCGGAAAAAATCGGCACGGTTATCGCCATGCGCGGTAAGGTCTTTGCCCAGAATAAGGCAGGGGAAAAACGACTTCTTGCCCTCAAGGATCCGATTTACAAAGAAGATACTATTCAGACCGAGAGTAAAGGCCGCATTCAGCTGATGTTTAACGACAACACCATCGTCAGTCTCGGCAAATCCACGACCATGAAGCTTCAGGAATTCAACTGGCAGCCGGAGCAGAAAAAAGGCGCCTTTAAAAATAAGGTTTACGAGGGAACCTTCCGGATTATGGGCGGCGCGATAACCAAGATCGCCCCCAAAAACTTTAAAACAGAAACCCCGGCGGCAACCATCGGCATCCGGGGCTCCATGTATTCCGGCATTGTAACCAAAACCAACCTGTCCGTTGTCTTCCAAGGGGGCAAAGGTATTGAGGTTGGCAATCAATTTGGGTCAGTAGCCATAACCAAACCAGGCTTCGGCACCCATGTCCAGCTTAATGCCCGCCCACTGCCGCCGATGAAATTCACCTCTGTTGACCTTGAAAAACTCAACCAATCCCTGGCCGGCAACGGTGACAATGGCGGCCAGGAGGCTGATAACGGCGACGAGGCGACAGCTCCCGAGGATCAAGAGCAACCGGAGGATGAGGGGCAACCGGCGGATGAGGGGCAACCGGCGGATGAGGGCCAGCCTGATGATGAAGGTACAGCCGCCGAACCGGAAGAAGGGTCTGCTCCGCCAAGTGATGAGCAGGAACCGGCCCCCAGCGAGGAACCCGCCGCTTCCGAGCCTGCTTCCGAGCCTGCTTCCGAGCCTGCACCCGAGCCTGCACCCGAGCCTGCACCCGAGCCCGCACCCGTGGCTGAACCTGCCCCCGCACCTGCACCCGTGGCGGAACCAGCCCCTGCACCTGAGCCTGTGCTTGATCCAATCTTCACCCCACCCACGGTTGAGGTTGAACTGCCGCCGGTTAATGAACTTCCTTCGTCCCTGGATACCACATCCACCGCGATCACCATCCCCTCTAACGGTCTCAGTTTCTACATGGGCGGGCTGAGCGGCATCGCCACTAATATCGACACGGGAGCAACCGAAGCCATTACCGGCGAGCTTGGAATGGAGATTAACTGGTTAAACCATAAAGCCCTGGGGGTGGTATTTGACACGGTCAGCACCGACCCCAACGATCCAAATCCTGGAGGCCCGCCGGTTTTCTTTTTCGGCACCCTCGACGGCTCCACCCTGACCAATGTAAAAATCTTCGGTTCCGGCGGCGGTGGCCCGGATAATGTTATTTCCGCCATCGAGGGAACCGGCTCCGGCATACTCCTTGGTGCGGACCATGAATTTTTCAACCTGGCCGGCAACGGCACTGATTACGCTATCCAAGATGCAAATCAACCGGCGCTGAGCAACTGGGTAATTGACGCCGCAACCATCATCCAACCCCAAGACCCGTCAGACCTCACTTCCCCCACCAACCCCA
>DUZU01000005.1 GCA_013349285.1 Deltaproteobacteria bacterium
GTAAGCCCGGTTTACGGCGAGCCGACTTCCGCCTGGTCCGATTTGTTGGTTGCCGGCCTGAACAGTCTCGGGGTTGAAAAACTTTATGCCCATCAGGCCCGGGCCATCGATCTTGTCCGGCAGGGCGGCAACGTGGTGGTGGCCACCCCTACGGCCAGCGGCAAAAGTCTGATTTACAACCTTCCCGTCTTTGAGGCCATCCTTGGCGACTCCCGGGTCAAGGCCCTCTATCTTTTTCCGCTCAAGGCCCTGGCCCAGGATCAGCTGCGGGCCGTGGAGGAGTTGGCGGCCAAGTTGCCGAGCGAGCACCAACCCCGGGCCGCGATCTGTGACGGCGACACCTCGGCCTACCGCCGGAAAAAGTTGCGGGAGGCGCCGCCCAATATTCTGATCAGCAATCCGGATATGCTTCATCTCTCCATGATGGGCTACCATGAGAGCTGGGCCGAGTTCTGGGCTGATTTGAAATATGTGATTATTGACGAGGCCCATACCTACCGCGGGGTGTTTGGTTCGCACATGGCCTGGGTGATGCGGCGGCTTAAGCGGATCTGTAATTTTTACGGCAGTAAACCCAGCTTTATTCTTTCCTCGGCCACTATCGGCAACCCCGGTGAGCTGGCCCGCGATCTGATAGGCCTTGATGTCGAGGTGGTCAGTGACAGCGGTGCGCCCCAGGGGCCGCGCCATTTTCTGTTCGTTGATCCCCTGGACAGTGCGGCCTATACCGCAAGCCAGCTGCTGGAAGCGGCCATCAAGCGCGGCCTGCGCACCATTGTTTACACCCAGTCCCGCAAGATGACCGAGCTGATTTCGGTCTGGACCAGTGACCGGCTCGGGGGGTTGGCCGATAAGCTCACCTCCTATCGGGCCGGTTATCTGCCCGAGGAGCGGCGGGAGATCGAGGAGAAACTGACCAGCGGTGCGCTCTACGGGGTGGTGGCCACCAGTGCTCTGGAGCTGGGCATCGATATCGGCGCCCTTGATATCTGTATCCTTGTGGGTTATCCGGGCACGGTGATGCAGACCTGGCAGCGCAGCGGACGGGTGGGGCGCAAGCTCCGGGAATCGCTCACTATTCTGGTGGGCCAGGAGGATGCCCTGGATCAGTTTTTTATGCGCAACCCGGAAGAGTTTTTTAAGCGGGAGGTGGAAAAGGCGGTTCTCAATCCGGAAAATCCGGTGATCCTCGACCGCCACCTGCTCTGTGGGGTGGCGGAGCGGCCTTTGCGTCATGATGATCCCCTGTTGCTGGAAAAAGGGGTGGTGGAAGCGGTGGCCCGCTTGACTGCCTCGGGAGAGCTGCTCCAGGGGGCGGACGGCAAAAACTGGTTCACTAATCGCAAATATCCCCACCGCGAGGTGGATCTGCGGGGCAGCGGCCAGTCGTTTGCCATTTATGATGCTAGCCGCGAGGAATTGCTGGGCCGGATCGATGGGGTCCGCTGCCTCAAGGAATGCCACCCCGGCGCGATTTATCTCCATCGCGGCCAGACCTGGCTGGTGGTTGATCTTGATCTTGCCGGCCATAGCGTCATGGTGCAGCGCAAGAAGGTCAATTATTTCACCCGGCCCCTGGCCACCAAGGAAACCGAGATCCTTGAGGTGTGCGCCACGGTCGAGTTTGCAAATTTCAAGGCCTCCTGGGGCAGGCTCAAGGTCACCGACCTGGTCACCGCCTATCAGCGGCGGCTGGTAAAGGGGCAGAAGCTGGTCGCCACCGAGCGGCTTGATTTGCCGCCCCAGGTCTTTGAAACGGAAGGGTTGTGGCTGGAGATCCCCTTGCCCCTGCAGCAGCGGCTTGAGCAGGAGCAGGTTCATTTCATGGGCGGGATTCATGCCGTCGAGCATGGCGCCATCGGCATCTTTCCCCTGGTGGTGCTCTGCGATCGCAATGACGTGGGCGGCATTGCCTACCCCTTTCATCCCCAGGTGGGGCGGGCCGCGATTTTCATTTACGACGGCTATGCCGGGGGCGTGGGGCTCAGCCGCCAGGCCTTTGGCGAATTGGCCGAGCTTCTCCGACTAACCCTGCAGACTATTGCCAGCTGTCCCTGCGAGGTTGGCTGCCCCTCCTGCGTCCATTCCCCCAAATGCGGTTCCGGCAATCGGCCCATTGATAAGGCGGCCGCTCTGCGCTTGTTGCAGGCCTTGCTTGGCCAGCAGGAGGCCGGCGCGGTTTGTCAGCCGCAGGTCAGGGCTGCGACCATCTTGGCGGGTGGGGCAGAAGAGGCAGGAGGTGATGCGCAAGCTTTGCCGGCTGCCTCTGATGTGGCCAGGCCTTTGCGATTCGGGGTGTTTGATCTTGAAACCAAACGCTCGGCGGCCGAGGTCGGCGGTTGGCACCGGGCTGAAAAAATGGGGATCAGCGTCGGGGTGCTTTATGATTCGGCCAGCGACAGTTATCTAAGCTTTTTCGAGGATCGGATCGAGCAGCTGGTTGAGCATCTTAAAGGCCTTGATCTGGTGATCGGGTTTAATAACAAGCGTTTTGATAATCTGGTGCTTTCCGCCTATACCGACGAGGATCTGAGTAGGCTGCCCACCCTGGATATTTTGCAGGTGGTGCGCGACCGGCTCGGTTATCGGTTAAGCCTCGACCATCTGGCCGAGCACACCTTGGGGGTGAAGAAATCGGCCAACGGCCTGCAGGCTTTGGAGTGGTATCAGGCAGGGGAAATCGATAAGATCGTCGAATATTGTCAAAAAGACGTGCAGATAACCAGGGATCTTTATCTGTTCGGCCTGAAAGAGCAACATCTGCTGTTTCGGAATAAGGCCGGCATGCTGGTGCGTTGCCCGGTGGTATTTGCTAAGGGGAAAAAGTGAGGCTTTTAGACCAGGGCGTGGGGGTTCTGCTGGTGGAGTACGGTTCTTCCCCGGCTTAAGACCTCTTCCGGAATAAAAGGTTTGTCGATGTATGCCGCGCAGCCCCGCTTCTGGAGACGGCGCATGAGATTATTGTCGCCGTAGCCGGTAATGACCATGATCGGGATGGTAATTTTTGATTCGCGGAGCTTGTCGATGAGGCCGAGTCCATCGAGGCTGGGCATTTTTATGTCGGTGATGATCAGGTTTATCGGGCAGGTTGCCAGGGGATGATTGGTGATTTTGGTAAATGCTTCACTGCCGTTGCAGGTTTCAAGGACATTGAAACCTGCTTGGCGCAGGACGAGCCTCAGGGCCAGCCTGGTGTGTTTTTCATCTTCTGCAATTAATATGTGTACGTTCTTCATCTCGTTTGGGTCTTCAGCCTTGCCGGTAACGGCAAATCGAATTGGCAATCTTCTCAGCTGATATGCATATTATGTAGCTTTGCGTTAATGATTTGTTGCGATTGAGAGGTCGTCGGAAATGAGTTGTGGAGGTAACTATCATTACTTCCTTCCTGCTGGATGAATCTGCCGGGATGATGAATCTGCAAAAAAAGCCGCTTCCCATCAAGCCTTACAAGAAGACTTGATGGGAAGTTTTGGATCAGCGAGGGGGGGGGACCGATCCAAATGGCAACTGTTATTGTCCTGTTCAGGACATTATTTTTTTAATGGGTGTTGCAGGAAAGCAGTGCATAAGCATCTGCCACCGAGTCAACGAGGGCGCCGAAGATTAATGGAACGTTTTGGCTGCCGCTTTCGGCTGATAAGATACAAATTTGATCCGTATCTTGCCTGGAGCCGGAAAAGTTGTTTATCCTCAGATCTAAAACCGGAACAATCTTGCCATGGAAGTATATGCTTCCCATTACCGTTTTGCTTGAAATCGGCAGAGCTGATGATGGGATAACTCCGAGTACCTTTTTGATGCTCAGGGAGTCGTTGCAATATGTGTTCTGATCAAGTGAAAATGCTGAATTTGACTTTATCGGTGCTAATGGTTGCATATTGTATCCTCCCGGCCTTATCGCACAGGCTGGTAATCGTTTTATTTGTTTATTAGCTATTGAAAGATGCGTGCCAAGGTTGAATTAAAAACATTAACTGCTTGATTTGATAGGAAAAAAACCTTTTTTGCTCTGGCCTTGGGGGAGGGGCAACTGTGTCAATTTATGTTGATGTGATTGGTTGCCATATGGTTGGGGGGGGGTGAGTTGGCGGGGGCGGAAGTATTGCGTATCTAAAAGTTGATATGTAAACAAATATTTACATGCTATGGCCGGTTCGCAGGGGTTGCTGTCTGTGATATTTATAAAAAACAAGATGCACCGGCGGAATGATTCCGCCGGTGCCTTCGGGGCGCTAAAAATCTTCGAAATCGATCTCGTTGTCTTTCTCGCTTATCTTTGCGGGAAGCTGTTTCTTGGTAATTTTTTTGACGGGAGCCGGTGGGGTGGGCCTTTTGAGGGTGGAGAGCGGCTTGTTTGTCGGTTTTTGTAAATTTACCCCGTCATCACTACCTGTCACCAGGGCGGCTAAATCTACAACAATATGTTGAAGTTGGTTGGCCTGGGCGTTAAGTTCTTCAGCCGCTGAGGCCGATTCTTCGGCATTGGCTGCGTTTTGTTGGGTCACCGAGTCTATTTGGCTGATGGCCTTGTTGACCTGGTCGATGCCATGGGCCTGTTCGTTGGATGCTTCAGCTATTTCGCTGACCAGACCGCTGATTTTGGTGGCAGACGCGGAAACTTTGTTAAAGGCTTCATTGGTTTTCGACGCTATGCTCGAACCGGTTTTAACTTTTTCAACAGTGCCTTCAATTAATTCCGAGGTGTTTTTGGCGGCTTCCGCGGCTCGCATTGCCAAATTACGGACTTCATCGGCGACCACTGCGAAACCGGCCCCGGCTTCACCGGCTCTGGCCGCTTCAACCGCGGCATTTAAGGCGAGCAAATTTGTCTGGAAGGCGATTTCGTCGATTGTTTTTATGATTTTTGATGTTTCTTCGCTTGCCTGGGCGATTTCCGTCATGGAATTATTGAGATTGCCCATGGATTGTTCCGCGGTGGTGATAGTTTTTTGAGCGTCTCCCATCAGCACATCGGCTTGCTTGGCATTTTCCGCATTTGTCCTGGTCATTGAGGACATTTCCTCAAGGGAGGCCGCAGTTTCTTGCAGGGAGGCGGCCTGCTCGGTTGATCCTTCCGCCAACAGATGGCTGGCGCTGGAAATTTCGTTGGAGGCCTGCACCATTTTGCCACCGCTGACCTCTAAGGTCTCAATGGTATTGTTGAGGCGTTTGGTTATATTGCCGGTGAAGATATAAAGAGACGCGCCCATGAGAACAAGGAGTACGCCTCCCCCCAGGAAAAGTCCCCAACGCATCATGTTTATCGTTTTGATTTGCTCGCTGGCATCTCTTACAAAAACAAGAACCCCTTTGGTTGTATTCGCGTAATCACGAATGGGGATCGCGGTCAGCAAGCGCCCGTTTGTCTCGGCGGTTGCAACTTGATTGACCGCCTTTTGCAGAAGTTCCGCGGTGATATAGGGATCTGTTTCGTTTTGGCTTGAAGAGAAAATTCTGGCCATCTCGCCGGTAATCGGCGGTTTTTTGTCTCGTATGTTTCTGGCGATCTCCAATTCGCTTGCCGACATGTATACGGCGACATTGTCGGAATCCAAGGCCTTGGCGGTTTCAAACAATTTATTGAGGTCGAGCAGTGCCTCTACCGAGCCCAGGTATTGGCCGTTATCTCCCGTGATCGGCACAAGTCCCCGCACCGCAAACCCGCCTCGGCCGATTTCAATGCCGGCCAGCTTTGTTTTGTTGCGGCTGACTTGTAATACTGTTTCCCGGAAGCTTGAGATATCATCTCCTCCGTCCTTTTTTCCGGATTCCCGCCAGATACGCAGAAAACTTTTGGCCGGTGGCAGGTGAAAATGGATTTTAAAGCTTTTGATGTCAAGGGTGGCGCAGACTTCCTGATGGATGGCATCAAAGCTGTCACGTAATATTTTGCGGCCCGCATTTTCGTCGCCGGAGGCGGCAAGTTTGTATGCCTCCTGAACGCCGGGAACTTTAGCGGCCATGGCCGCTATGGTAAGCGCCTGGGTTTTAAGGCTGGTAAAGCTTTTTTCCGCCAGTTCCTGCTGGCTTGCGGTTACTTCGGCAACCTTTGTCCGCCACATGTCGGTTACAACCCAGATGGCGGAGCCGAGCAGGATATTAATGGCAAGGAATACCAGAAAAAGCGGTATCCCCATTACCTTGGCGCGCAGGGTTAGTTTCATGGCCGGCTCCTTGTTGTTTAATAAGCAAAGTGGATTCTTTTTTTATAATTATATGTTGAAAACCAAAAAAAATGATACCGGTTTTTGGACGGAGCAGGGGAGAGATGGTTTGAGTCAAGTGTTAGGTGAATCAGGATCGGAAATGATGTTCAGCGGTTAAGGTAAAGGGCCGGGCAGGCTTGCACGAAAAATCTTTTTATGCAAAAAAAATGATGTTATCAGGTTGCAGCAGGAAAAATGGCCCTGGCTGAGGTGCCTTCTTTGGGGAGGGAGATGAATTCAAGTCGACCATTGTGTTCTTCCATGATCCCCGCCGAGATTGACAGGCCCAAACCGCTGCCGCCGTTATCGCGCTTGGTGGTGAAGAAGGGGTCTTGGATTCTTTTGAGATGTTTAGGGCTGATGCCGCTGCCTTGGTCAATGATCGTCACCGATACTTGTTTTTTCTCTTGATTGTAGCTGGTGGTGATCGTGATGCTTTTGTCGGGAGAGGGCAGGGACTGGCAGGCATTTTGGATCAAATTGATAATGACTTGTTCGGCTCTTTGGAAGTTGCCTTTGACTTGGGGGAGATTTTCTTCGTATTGCACCGTCAAGTGATCGGTGGATCTTTTTACGGGGTTGGCCAACAGAACCAGGGCGGCTCGGATAACATCATTGACATTAAACAGCTGATTCATGTCGGAGATGCCTTGCCGGGCATAGTCCCTGAGGTTGAGCACTATTTTGCGGATGCGTTTCGAGCCTTCAAGTATCCCGGAAAATAGTTCCGGGATATGTTCCCGCATCTCGGAGTAGGGGATGCCGGAGACCAAAAAGTCGCCGTGATCCTGAAAATGCTGTTCCAGGATCGGTTGAAAATCTTCCCAGGCCCGGTGCAGAAGCGGGGCGTTCATGGTGATGAAGTTGTTCGGGTTGTTGATCTCATGGGCCACCCCTGCCACCAGAATACCTAAAGACACCATTTTGTCCGCTTCAATAAGCTGCTGTCTGCGTTGTTCCGCTTCCTTTTCCGCTTTTTTTCTGGCCCGAATATCCTCTTGTAGTTGCTTGTTGGTGCGTTCCAACTCCTTTGTGCGCTCTTCCACCAGCTTTTCAAGGTGTTGCCGGTAATTGTTTAACTCCTGTTCAATATGTTTGCGCTTGGTGATATCGGTAAAGACCAAAACCGCCCCGGCAATTTTTTGGTTATTGTTGATGGGGGAGATAACATATTCAACGTGAAATGCTTCGTCGTTTGCCCGGAAAAAGGTGGTGGTGGCGGCCATTGGCTCGTCAAAGATCCATACGGCGGGTATGTTGCATTCCGCTGAGCTTTGCGGGTCGGCTTTGGGTTCGATAACGGTGGAAAATGGTTTGCCGATCACCTCTTCTTCCTCTTTGATCAGCAGCATTTGCATGGCCGCCGGATTCATGAGGGTTACCTTGCCTTGGTTATCCAGGCCGACAATGCCTTCTCCCGCTGCCTCCAAGATCATTTTGTTTTTATTGGTTTCTTCGGAAAGTTCCTGGGCCGCTTGCTGCAAGGCCAGCTGGTTTTTCTTGAGATCCTGTAACAGCGTTTTTCGTTCCATGCCCTTGGCAAGGGAAACTTCAAGCTCAATCAGGGAGACGGGTTTCTGGAGGTAGTTGATCGCCCCCATTTTCATGGCTTCAACCGCGGTCGAAATTTCGGTGTGGCCGGATACAACGATGCATTCAAGGTCGGGTTGTACCTTGAGGGCTTCGCGCATGAGGGCAATGCCGTTCATGCCGGGCATGATAATATCGGTGATCAGAAGATCGACCGGTGTTTGCTGCAGGGATTTAAGGGCGTCCGGACCGTTGGTCGCGGTATACACTTCATAGTCGAGGCGCTCGACCAGCATGGACAGCAGTTTCAGAACAATGGGCTCGTCGTCGACAACGAGTATTTTTCCTTTTATGGCCATAGGTCAGCGGTGCCTGATGGTTATAAGCAGCGGTCTGCTAGTTCTGTCGTTTCAAACGTTGACTAAGGGCTTGTGGGGATATTCCCAGCATCATGGCGGCAGTGCGTTGATTATTTTCGCTTCGTTTTAGGGCTTCTTCAATGAGGGTCTGGGTGGCGTCCTTGAGGGTCGGCAGGGCTTCAAGCTGGGTCGCCCAGGATTGCAGTTGAAGCGGGCCGTTTTCTTTGGGTAATGGTGCGCTTTGCGGCGAACGGTCTTGAATGATTGTTTTTTTGAAAAGGTCCATGGAGAGCATTTTTGACTGATGGTTGCTCACCGCATCATAGACCATGGCCTTTAATTCCCTGACATTGCCCGGGAAATGATAACCTTTCAGCAGATTGACCAGCTCCTTGGGATAGGTCGGTTTTTTCTTGTTGAACTCCTTGGCGGCCTGTTCGGTAAAATGGTCGAGAAGCAGGGGGATGTCATCTTTGCGCTCGCGCAATGGCGGAATCCGGATACAGTGGGTTCTGAGGCGGTAATAGAGATCCGGGCGGAATTTCCCCTTGTCCCGCAGATCTTCCAGGTTGCAGTGGGTGGCGACGATAACCCGGGCGTCTGATTTTTTGGCCAGATCCGATCCCAACGGATAATATTCACGTTCTTCCAGAAAGCGGAGGAGCTTTACCTGGGAGACCTCGTCCAGGTCGCCGATCTCATCCAGGAAAAGAGAGCCGCCCGCGGCTTTTTCGACCAGACCGGGCCGGGGGCGGTCGGCGCCGGTGAAGGCGCCTTTGCTGTGGCCGAACAGGGTGTCGGTGAACACCTGGCTGTCAAGGCCGGCCACGTTAACCGTGACATACTGGCCGGTTTTGCCGCTCAGGTCATGCACGGCCTGGGAAATACTTTCCTTGCCCACCCCGGTTTCGCCGGAGATGAGCACCGGCTGTTGCCCCTCGGCAATGGCTTCGCAATAACGAAAAAGGGTATTCATCTTTTCGTTGCAGGTAATGATGTTTTTAAAAACTTCCGGGTGGGTTAGGGCATCGGAGAAGAATCTTCTGTTCAGTTGGGAGTTTTCCCGCCTGAGGCTGCGGATTTCCAGCGCCCTTTTAATGCTTGGCAGCAGCCGCTCGATTTCAACGGGTTTTAAAACGTAGTCAAAGGCGCCGTTGCGAATCGATTCGACCGCCGATTCCACCTCGTTTACCCCGGTAACAATAATTGTCGGGATGTCCGGGTAATTATGCATGATATCGGCCAGAATTTCCTGGCCGGAAACATGGGGCATCATCAAGTCGAGCAACACCACCTCGATATCATTGTTCTTAAGATAACCGGCGACTTCTCGGCTGTCATTGCAGCGGATCGTATTGTTGATGCCCTGAGAGCGCAGGGCAATGTCAAAGCTTGCTAAAGCGTGGGGTTCATCGTCAACCAGTAGGATGGGGTGTGGCGGGTAGAGGGTTGCGCTTATTTTTCCCATAGGTTTCAGGTGATGCCAAAAGAAAAATTAAAGTGGGTTAATCATGTTTAAGGGGCCGGTCGGTAGCCGCTAGTTGGGCCAGAGAAGCTTATCGTAAATCCACCCGCTGGTGCCGTCTTCGTGTTGGACCTTGACCCATTCCCCCTCTTTTTCAAGCGGGGTGAAAACCACCCCGTATTTAACCGAGGCCATGATCTCGTAATCCTTGCCGGCGCCAACCCGCATGTTAACAGAATTAACTTTTACGATTAAGGTTTTTTTCTTGGCCAGCAGCGGGGAGTATACCCAGCCTTTATCGCCTTCAAAGTCGACGACCTGAGCCCATTTGCCTTGCCGGCTAATAACCTGGAGGGGAAAGTTTTTGAAGACCTCCCACAAAATTTCCTGGTTGGTGTCCGGGCCGGATCTGATGTTTACCCCATCCTTTTTGACACTGACATATTCAGCGGCAAAAGCCGAAACGGTTACGGCTAACGCGATGGTGATAATGGTTGTGAGTTGTAACAGTCTGAGAAGTGGCGATTTTTTTGTCACGGGGTGAATCTCCTAACAAAAATTATAATAATAAGTTGGGGTGGGAAATTTTGCTGCGTTGAAAAAAATACAAATTCATATCCGACGATGGCTCCACGGTAGCATCAACCGCAGAACAAGTCAACCATCCGGCCGCTGGAAGGGGTGCAAAAAAGCAGTTTGGGATCGGGTTGTTAATGGGGCGGCTCAGCGGCTGCGCCGATGATTATCGGGCCGTAACCGGCAGAGGCGTTCTCCCCGGTGTTGTCGGTGTCGGTCATGATGGCAATGGCGCCGACATTGCCCGGTTCCTCGCCAAAGTAAAGCTTGTAGTCTTCGTAGATATTGCGCTCTTCCGTTACCCACTGTCCCGTTTTGGCCGGCCCGCTTTCCACCGCAATCATCATGGCGTTTGCGGTGTAGGCGTTGGGCAGCGCCCGGCCGACCGGGAGCCGGTTGGCCCAGATGTAGTTGAGGGCCTTGGTCTTCCAGAAAAAGACGGAAGGGAATACCACATAAATTCTTGCCGGGTAATCATCGCCGGCCTTGGTCCGGGCATCACCGGTTTTGAGAATGTGGTCGATTTTCCAGCTCCACTTGAGGATCGGGCGGAGCTGGGGCGCATAGTCGATTTTGTAAAAAAGGCCGGATGCGGCGGCGGTGCTTGTTGCCTGAATCCAGGCTCGCTCTTCGTTTTTTTCTGCCCGATAATGAGTTTGGCCGCTGAATATTTTCGGCTGCCAGCCCGGCGCAATCCCGGCGCGGTAGTCGTCGAGGATCTGTTCGCCGGGTGCGGTGGCCCCCAGGGTCAGACCGCCGGCCGTCAGCGTGATGATTATGGCATGGAGCAATGCTTTTTTTTGCATGACTTGGGTCGGCGCCTGTTTGTGCTATACTGATTTTATCGGCCGGAATTTTTTCATCCGAGTGGTGTGCGATTATAGCGCGGAATGGCAGTAGTGCCAAGTTTTCATCTTGATAAGGGCGGTTGGAATCCCAGGCGATTCCCGGCCGAGTGCTATGGAAAAAATTATTGATGAAATATTGTTCAGTAAGCACCCCGCCGTGGAGAAGCTGCTTAAAAAAGTTGCGTATTCAATCGAGCTGAGCGCGCAAGAGCACATGGCCGGGGCGCTTCCCGAGGAGGCGCTCCTTAAGCTTATCGGGCGGGTGGTCAAGGAAGTTCGTTCCTTTACCGAGGGGCAGATCAGTCATATTTATGAGTTGGTCAAGATCGGCTTGGGACTATCTTCGGAAAAACGTATCGACCGCTTGCTTGAAATGATCGTCAGCGAGGCCCGCCGGTTCACCCATGCCGATGGCGGAACCCTGTATATCACCAGTGAGGACGGCGAGAGCCTTGATTTTGCAATTGTGCAGAATGACTCCCTTGGGGTTTTTATGGGGGGCAGCGGGGAGCGGATTTCCTGGCCGTCGGTGCCGATGCGTTTGGCGGATGGCAGGCAAAATCATGGCAATGTTTCCGCCTATTGCGCCCTCACCGGGGAATCCGTCAATATCCATGATGTTTATTCGGCGGCAGGCTTTGATTTTCAGGGTACCAAGGACTTTGACGAATCCACCGGCTATCGTTCTCAATCGATGCTGGTTATTCCTCTCAGGGATCATGAGGAGGAGGTGATCGGGGTCCTCCAGTTGTTGAATGCCAGGGAGAAAGAAACCGGCAAAGTCGTTTCTTTTCCCGAGGAAGAGGTCGAAATGGTTACCAGTTTGGCCTCGGAGGCGGCTATCGCCCTGACCAATATGCGGTTGGTCAAGGGGCTGGAAAATCTGCTGGATGCCTTTGTGCGCACCATCGGTGACGCCATTGATGAGAAATCTCCCTATACGGCCGGCCATATTTACCGGGTTTCCAAGCTCACCTCCAAGTTGGCCCAGGAGGTTAATCGGGCGGGGCAGGGAATCTTCGCCGAAGTTTTTTTCGATGAGGCCGAGCTTGCCGAGATCAGCATGGCTGCCTGGCTCCATGATGTCGGCAAAATTACAACCCCTGAGTTTGTGATGGATAAGGCGACCAAGCTGGAAACAGTGCTTGATCGCCTGGAACTGGTCAGGCTGCGGGTGGAGATTATCAAGCGAGACAAGATTATCGCCCGTCTTTCCGGCTCATCTTCACCTGATTCCGAGATGTTGCCGGATAATGAAGATGAGTGGTCGGAAATTCTCGGCTTTCTCGCCCAGGTTAATCTGGGCAGCGAGGGGTTGAGCGACCAGGCGGTGGACAGGCTGAAAGGGCTGGCCCGGCACTCGTATGGGGTACGAGGTCGCAGTCATCCTTTGCTCACCGCCGATGAGGTCGAGAACCTTTGTGTGCGCTGTGGGACCTTGACCGAAGAGGAGCGGCAGGTGGTGAATCATCATGCCGAGATGACGATCCGGATGCTTGAGCAGCTGCCGTTTCCCAAGAAGTTGCGCAATGTGCCCGCCTATGCCGGAATGCACCATGAAAAGCTGGCCGGCTCCGGTTATCCCCGCGGCCTGCGGGCCGAGCAGATTCCCTTGCCTTCGCGGATGATTGCCCTGGCTGATATTCTCGATGCCCTGACGGCGGTGGACCGGCCCTATAAGGCCGGGAAATTATTGTCTGAGTCTCTGGCCATACTGGAAAAAATGGTCGAGCAGGAGGAGCTTGACGGCGATCTTTGTGATCTGGCCATAGAGTCCGGGGTGATCGTGCAGTATGCCTGGGAAACCTTGCCCGCCGAACTGGTGGATGATTTTATCTGGCGCGGCAAAGTTTATTCGGTCAGCGGCGGGCAAGGTTCGCGGGGAATGGAAGTTAAGTAAATCAAGAATTCCTTATTGCCTTTTGGCCCCTTAATGGGGGATGCGGTCACCCCTACCGGCCTGAGGCCGATTGATTCGGCATATTCCCTGATTTCCTCAATCACCCCATGGTGAAGCTCACTGTTTGTGATCACGCCGCCTTTTTCAAGCGTGCCTTTTGCCACTTCAAATTGCGGTTTGATCAGGGCCAGAATCGCCACCTGGTTTTTAAAAAAAATCAGCAGGGCCGGCAGCAGCGCCTTGAGCGAGATAAAGGAGGCGTCAATCACTGCCAGGTCCAAGGGATCGGCGATATCGCCGGGTTGAAGTTTTCTGGCATTGGTCCTTTCCATGACCACTACCCGCGGGTCCTGTCGCAGTTTCCAGTCCAGTTGGCCGTAGCCCACATCCACCGCATAGACCTTGTGGGCGCCGCGTTGCAGGAGGCAGTCGGTGAAGCCGCCGGAGGAGGCGCCGATATCGGCGCAGATGAAGCCGGTAGGGTCGATCTTGAAATAATCAAGGCCGGCCGCGAGCTTGAGTCCGCCGCGGCTTACATAGGGGGAGGGCTTTTTTTTGAGCTCCACCCGGCTGTCGTCGGGAAACAGGGCGCCGACCTTGTCCGCCGGCTGGTCATTGACCTTCACCAGGCCCGCGGCAATGTAGGCCTGGGCTTTTTGCAGGGTGGGCGCCAGCTTGCGGGTTAGGACCAGTTGGTCGAGCCTGATTTTCATGAAGAGAACGGCCTTCTAATCATTATCAGCCTTGCGGATTGTTTCACAGAGTTCGTCCGCCATGCTGTTGATCAGGTTGTCATCCTTGCCTTCCACCATAACCCTGATCACCGGTTCGGTGCCGGAGGCCCGCACCAGGATCCGGCCGTCGTTGCCGAGTTTGTCCTCAAGTTTTTTCATTTGGCTGTTAAAACCGGGCAGGGTTGCCGGGTTAATTTTTTGAGCGGTCCGGACATTTTTTAAGACCTGGGGAAAGCTGTCCATTATCGAGGCCAGCTCCGACATCGGCTTGTTCTTTTTGATCATCACCGCCAGAAGTTGCAGGGCGGCAAGGATGCCGTCGCCGGTGGTGTTGTGATCCATGAACACAAGATGGCCGGATTGCTCGCCGCCGAAGTTGTAGCCGTTTTTGCGCATTTCTTCGACCACATAGCGGTCGCCGACCTGGGTGCGCAACATCTTGCCGCCCATTTGGGCCATGGCGACTTCCAGGCCCATGTTGCTCATCACCGTTGCCACCAGGGTTTTTTTCTTGAGTTTCTTGCGGGCCATGAGATCGGCGGAGCAGATGGCCATTGTGTGGTCGCCGTCGACGATGTTGCCTTTTTCGTCACAGACAATGAGGCGGTCGCCGTCGCCGTCAAGGGCGATGCCGATATCCGCGCCCAGCTCCTTGACCTTTTCGGCCATCAGCTCCGGGTGCAGCGCCCCGCAGTTCTTGTTGATGTTTTTGCCGTCGGGGTTGACGCCGAGGGTGGTGACCTTGGCCCCCAGTTCTTCAAAGACGTGGGGCGCGACGCCGTAGGTCGCGCCGTGGGCGCAGTCCAGCACAATGTGGAAATCGTCCAAGGTGTAATCTTTGGGGATGGTATTTTTTAAAAAAACAATATAGCGGCCCCTGGCGTCATCAATGCGGGTGGCGCGGCCGACCTCTTCGGCCACCGGTCGCAGCGCCGCCATCTTTTGGGAAAAAATGAGATCCTCGATCTCCAGCTCTTTCTCGTCCGGCAGTTTAAAGCCGTTTCTGGAGAAGATCTTGATGCCGTTGTCCTGGAAAGGGTTGTGGGACGCCGAGATAACCACGCCGGCATCGGCCCGCATACTGGTGGTGATAAAGGCGATGCCCGGGGTGGGCAGGGGGCCGACCAGCAACACGTCAACCCCCATGGAGCAGATTCCGGCGGCCAGGGCGTTTTCAATCATATAGCCGGAAAGGCGGGTGTCCTTGCCGATGACGATCCGGTGGCCGTGCTTCATATCCTTGACCAGAAAGGCGATGCCGCGGCCGATCTGCATGGCGATTTCCGTGGTCATCGGGAAGATGTTGGCAACGCCGCGGACACCGTCTGTACCGAATAGTCTTCTCATTCTCTGTTTCCTTAGGATTGTTTCCGGATAAGCTTTATGGGTAAGGCCAAGCGATTTGTTTTTTTTGGGGAATAGCTCTTTAAGGTTAAAGGCTTATTTTTTCCTCTTGCCGATGGTAACGGTAACCTCGGCCGGGATGATTTCAATAATTTTCACATGATTGGGGGCGGCTGTTTCTACCTGGATGGTGTGTTGCCCGTCGCTCAGGTTGTCCGCCCAGATCCTGGTCTGGATCAGATCCTGGAGCTTGGCTTTGTCTTCGCTGATGGTGATGGGGATGGTGGCCAAGATGTTGACCTTGTTGGGGGATATTTTTCTAACCAAAGCCTGGGCTTCCTTGCTCATGATCTGGACCGGAATGTTGTTGATGGCCTTTTCCACCATTTTTTCCTGAATGACGACCTCGGCATCGACCACCGTATCTCCGATCAGGTTCAGGATCTCCGGTTCGAGGTCCAAGGAGATCTGGGTGTCGAAGCTTTTTGTCCTATCGGTGATATCGATCGGCTTGGTGTTAAACGAATCATCCTTGCCGATAATGGACTGCGGGCCGTTTATTTTTAAGCTCCGCGGGGTAAGCTTGACGTTTTTTAATTCGAAATTATTGTCTGGTTTGCCCGTGGTTTTGGCGGTTATTACGAACTCTTTTTCAATAAGCCGGTCAAGCAGCAGGGTGATATTGTTCGGTTGGATCCTCAGGACATTGATGCCCCGGGGAAAAGGAATGGAGTCGGTTTCGTTTTTGACGACCACGGTGCCGGGGTCGGCCTTGGAAAGGTTGATCGTTCGGGAGATATGTTGCCGGTTTACCCCGTTGATCAGGCCGCGGGGGCCGCTGATCGTAACCTCAAGCTGTTTTTTGAACTGGTTGGAGACAACCAGATCCCGGGGCAGGTTGACAATCTCCACCGGAATAATGACGTTGGTGTCCACCTTGTCTTCGC
This sequence comes from Deltaproteobacteria bacterium, assembly GCA_013349285.1. Taxonomy (GTDB): domain Bacteria; phylum Desulfobacterota; class Desulfobulbia; order Desulfobulbales; family Desulfurivibrionaceae; genus DUZU01. The sequence goes on from DUZU01000005.1 coordinate 15,913, forward strand.
CGACCACGAAAAACCAAAGAAATACGGCGAAGAAAAGCGACAGGAGTTTGAGAACCCAATTCTGGGGCCAATTGATGATGTTGGCGTTGGGCGCTCGTCTTAAGACTTGTTTAACCAGTTTTTCCATAATATCGGCGATGTGTGTTCTTTAGGGACAAAAATTGCGTCAAGTCTGCTCCTGAGCGCGTTTTCATCAAGGTCGGTAGTCATGGCGCCGTGCTGGACCAGGGAAATCTTTTGGGTTTCCTCGGAGATAACGATAATCACGGCATCGGTTTCTTCGGAAAGGCCGATGGCGGCACGGTGCCTGGTTCCCAGTTGTTTGCTGATGTAAGGGTTTTTGGTGAGGGGCAGGATGCAGCCCGCGGAACGAACTCTGTCGTTTCGGATTACCACCGCCCCGTCGTGTAGTGGCGAGGTGGTGTGGAAGATGCTGATAATGAGCTGTTTGCTGACCTTGGCGTCAAGATTGATGCCGGACTCGATGAAATCCTGGAGCCCGGTTTCCCGCTCAATGACGAGAAGGCCGCCGATCTTGTGGTGGGCCATGTATTGCGCCGATTTGACGATCTCCACCAGGGCTTGGACCATATCCTCATAGGGTTTTGCAAAGGGGGTCTGCCCCACCTGGGTTAGAACCCGGCGGATGTCTCGTTGGAAGATTATTATAATGATAAGGAAGATCGAACTCAAAAAGGAGCCCAACAGCCAGTAAAGGGTAAGAAATTCAAGTTCGCGGGCGGCGAAATAGACAGTAATGAGCACGAAAATGCCGACCAGCATCTGTACCGCTCTTGTGCCACGGATAAGCAGCATGATTCGGTAAATGATAAAGGCGACTATCAAGATATCGAAAATGTCCTGCCAGCGTAGTGAATGTAAGATGTCGAGCATTATTAGTTTGGTCCCGGGGGGGATGGATGGCCCATCCGAAAAAAAAATGAAAAAACAACGGAATTGCCCTGTATTTATTAGAGTAAACGATAACTGGTCGGTTGGGCAAGAGCCATTGGGTATTTTTTTAAAAAAATTGCCGAGTTGGACAGGTGATATTTTTTTGAGAATTTTTGAAAAAAATGGTTTGGTTTATGACGGGTGTCACTTGAATGTTGACAGGTGGTATTATTTGATTTAATATTCTATGATTTTCCGACGGCAAGCTGTTTGGTTTGTTTGTTCGGATATTCTTTTTTTGCCGTAATTTCGTATCTTAGCGTAAGGTTGCGGTTTATTGCTTGTATTTACTTGGTATCTTTTTTTGCGGAAATACGCATATTAAGTTCTGAATTTAAAATACTTATAGGAGTTTAGAGTTGGCCAACCATAAATCTGCTTTAAAAAGAAATCGTCAGAATCTTCTGGCTCGTCTTCGTAACCGTGCAAACAAAACCAGAATGAAGAATGTCATAAAAGATGTTCTTGATGCCATTGAGCAAAATTCCGTTGATGGAGCTCAGGAAGCATTGCGGGCGGCTATTCCCGTTATTGAAAAAAGTGCGGTTAAGGGTGCCATCCATAAAAAGAATGCTTCTCGCAAGGTTTCCCGCCTTACCAAAAAGGTCAATGCCCTTGTGGGTAACAATCAGTAAGATTCGGAAGCTCGGCGCCCCAATTTTAGGTGCGAATATTTCCTCTGGATGAACTGGTCGTTACATTAATAACATAATAATAGGATTAATGAATTTCCCTGTATTATGGGATGCGCTTAAGTTCTTCTTGGAAAAATATGATTGCAACCCCGTAAAGCCATGTGACTCCACGTCTCCATGGCTTTTTTTGTTATTTGAGGATTTTTCATGCTTCGCCCTTCCTTGAAAGAGTTCGAACAGCTTGCCTCTAACGCCGGTCTGGTCCCGGTATATCGGGAAATCGTCGCCGATCTTGATACGCCCCTTACCGTTTTTGCCAAGGTGGCCGGTGATGAGACCCACGCCTTTTTGTTTGAGAGTATGGAAGGCGGGGAAAAATGGGGCCGTTATTCCTTTATCGGCCTCGATCCCATCGTTACCTTTGAAAGCCGGGGCGAGGAGATTTCCATAATCCGTGACGCCAAGGAGGAGTCGCTGCGCGGTGACCCCCTTGTGGTGTTACAGGAACTGCTTGCTTCCTTTAACGCCTGTGATCCGGCCGCTGCCGGTGACCCCGATCTTTTGCCCCGTTTTTTCGGCGGGGCGGTCGGCTTTCTCGGCTACGACATGGTCCGCTTCATGGAGCGGTTGCCTGCCCGAAATCCCGAATTAGCCCAGTTTCCGGACAGCGCCTTTATGGTGCCTCGAATCGTCCTGATTTACGACAGCCTGCGTCAGGTGTTGACCGTGGTTAATCTGGTTCGCACCGAAGCAGTGGCCGAGATGTCGGTCGCCTATGAACGGGCGGTGGCTGAAGTTGATGAAATTGTTGAGCGCCTCAAAAAACCTTTATCCACCGATTATGTGAACGGTACGACCTTTGCCGAGGACAAAATCCACAACTTCTCCTCCAATATGAGTGAGGAATCCTTCCATGAAATGGTGCGCAAGGCCAAGGAGTATGTTCAGGCCGGCGATATCATCCAGGTGGTTTTGTCCCAGCGCTTTCATACCAAAACCGAACTGGCCCCCTTTAAGCTCTACCGCGCCCTCCGCCATATCAATCCCAGCCCCTATCTTTTTTATCTCAAGCTCGGCGATCTGGTGCAGATCGGCTCGTCTCCCGAGATTCTCGTTCGCCTGGAACATGGCGAGATTGAGCTGCGGCCCATCGCCGGCACCCGGCATCGTGGTAAAACCGAGGAAGAGGATCTGGCTCTTGAACAGGAACTGCTGGCCGATCCCAAGGAACGGGCCGAACATCTCATGCTGGTGGATCTGGGCCGCAATGATGTGGGCCGGGTTGCCCGCTACGGTTCGGTGGAAACCCGCGATCTGCTGGTGGTCGAGCGTTACAGCCATGTCATGCATATTGTCTCCGGAGTTAACGGTATTCTGGAGCAAGGCAAGGATCAGTTTGACGTGTTGCGGGCCTGTTTTCCGGCCGGGACGGTGAGCGGCGCCCCCAAGATCAGGGCGATGGAAATTATTGAAGAGCTGGAGCCTGAGCGGCGCGGGCCCTATGCCGGCGCGGTCGGCTATTTTGGTTTTTCCGGGAACATGGATTTTTGTATCACCATCCGGACCTTTGTCATGAAGGGCGATGATCTCTGGGTCCAGGCCGGGGCCGGGATTGTGGCTGATTCGGTGCCTGAACTCGAGTATAAGGAAACCATCAATAAGTCGATGGGGTTGCGGCGGGCGGTCGAGCTTGCCGAAAAAGAGTTTTAACTTTGATTTAGCCAGTCTCCTAAGCGAGTGATGAGATAATGATAGTTGTCATAGATAATTACGATTCCTTTACCTATAACATCGTGCAGACCCTGGGCGGCCTGGGTGCTGAGCTCAAGGTGTTCAGGAACGATGAGGTGGATGTCGCCTTTGTTGCCGGGCTCAAACCGGATCGGCTGCTTATTTCGCCGGGCCCCTGTACGCCGGCCAAGGCCGGCATCTCCATTGAGGCGATCCGCTATTTCAGCGATAAGATTCCGGTGCTCGGCGTATGCCTCGGGCATCAGTCTTTGGGGGAGGCCTTTGGCGGCGATACCGTCCGGGCCGGCCGCTTGATGCATGGCAAGACCAGTCCGATCTTTCATGACGGGCTCGGGGTTTTTACCGGCCTGCCGAGTCCTTTTGATGCCATGCGCTATCATTCCCTGGTGGTCAGTGAGGAAACCCTGCCCGCCTGTTTGATGGTTACCGCCCGGACCGATCAGGGTGAGTTGATGGGGCTTCGCCACCGCGAATTGCCGGTGGAAGGGGTGCAGTTTCATCCCGAGTCGATCATGACCCCTGACGGCGTGGCGTTATTGAAGAACTTTATTGATCCCGCCTATCCCGAGATTCTGGCCGGGCAGCGCAAGGAGATGAAATGATGATCAAAGAGGCGATCGGCAAGGTTGTTTTGGGCATTGACCTGAGTGAAGCCGAGATGATCGGTGTTATGAATATGATCATGGGCGGCGAGGCCACTCCGGCCCAGATCGGTGCCTTTATTACCGCCTTGCGGATCAAGGGCGAGACCGTTGATGAGATCACCGGCGCGGCTCGGGTCATGCGGGAAAAGGCGACCAGGGTCGATGCGGGCCAGGCGGGCGGAATCCTGGTTGATACCTGCGGCACCGGCGGCGATGCCTCCGGCACCTTTAACGTGTCCACCACCGCCTCCTTCGTGGTTGCCGGCGCCGGTCTGCCGGTGGCCAAACACGGCAATCGATCCATTACCAGCAAATGCGGCAGCGCCGATGTGCTGGAAGCCCTTGGGGTTGATCTTAATCTCAGCGCCGAGCGGATCGGTCAATGTATCCGCGAGGTCGGCATCGGTTTCATGTTTGCCCCGGCTCTGCATGGGGCGATGAAGCATGCGATCGGCCCCCGGCGGGAGATCGGGATCAGGACCATCTTCAATATCCTGGGACCGCTCACCAACCCGGCCGGCGCCAATGTTCAGGTCATGGGCGTTTTTGCACCCGAACTTACCGAAACCCTGGCCCTGGTGCTTGGTAAACTCGGGGCGCAACGGGCGATGGTGGTTTGCGGGCAAGGCAATCTTGACGAGATTACGGTTACCGGCTCGACCAGGGTGTCCGACTGGGCAAACGGGGCGGTGCGCAACTACACCATTCAGCCGGCAGATTTCGGCATCAAGCAGGCCACCCTTGCCGATATCAAGGGCAGCGATACCGCGGCCGGCGCCGCCGAGCAGCTGCGTGCCGTTTTGCAGGGCAGCCAGGGACCTTGCCTGGATATGGTTTTGCTTAATGCCGGCGCCGCGTTGATGGCGGCCGGCAAGACCGCTGATTTGCAAGGCGGGGTTGATCTGGCCCGCGAGGTCGTAACAAGCGGGGCCGCCCTGCAAAAGCTCGAGGCCTTGGTCTCGTTTTGTAAACGTTAGAGATAAAATGATACTTGATAAAATAGTCGCCCATAAAAAAGAGGAAGTTGCAGCGCTAAAGGTCCGGGGCATTGAGGTGCCGGAGATGGAGATTGCTCCCCCCCGGGGCTTTATCAAGGCGCTTTGTGATTTTGCCGGGGTTGCCGTCATTGCCGAGGCGAAAAAGGCCTCACCCTCCAAGGGCATTATCCGGCCCGATTTTGATCCGGTGGCCATTGCCCGATTTTATAAAGAGGGGGGCGCCCAGGCCATGTCGGTGCTCACCGATGAGAATTTTTTTCAGGGCTCCCTCTCGTATATTCCGGCGGTCCGCCAGGCCGTCGACCTGCCGGTGCTCAGAAAAGAATTCATCATCGACGAGATCCAGATCCGCGAAGCCCGGGTCTATGGCGCGGATGCCATCCTCTTGATTGCCGCCATCCTTGATCAGGTTCAGATCAAGGATTACCTGGCCTTGGCGCACGAATTGGGGATGGACGTGCTGGTCGAGATCCATGACGAGGCGGAAGCGGAAAAGGCGGTTGCCGCCGGCAGCCGTTTGATCGGGGTTAACAACCGCGATCTCCGTGATTTTTCCATGGATCTCAACACCACCTTTCGGCTGCAGAAGCTGGTGCCGCGGGAGATCCCCCTGGTTAGCGAATCAGGGATCCGTGATTTTGCCGATATGAGCCGACTGGCTGAACATGGGGTCGCCGCCGCTTTGGTGGGGGAGACCTTGATGCGGGCTGCTGATCCGGCCCAGGCCTTGCGAGAATTAACCGGGCGGCTGTAGAGGTTGGTGGCCGTTTAAGCTGATGAACTTAATGAAGGAGAACTGAATGGGCGCCCGAACGCGTATCAAGGTATGCGGCATGAGGGAAATGGCAGAGGTTGCCGAGGTGGTGGCGGCCGGAGTGGATGCGGTGGGATTTATCTTTGCCGAGCAGAGCCCCCGCAATATTGATCCTGAACAGGCAAGGGAGATCGTGAAATCCTTGCCGCCGTTTGTCGATGCGGTTGGTGTCTTTGTTGATGAACAGGCCGAGGTGGTTGAAGAACTTGTTCAATACTGCGGCCTGACCATGGTTCAGCTCCATGGGACTGAAAGTCCCGAGTACTGTTCTGATATAAGCTGTCGGGTGATGAAGGCCATGCGGGTGGGGCCGGCGACCATGGCCGATGAGCTGGCCGTTTATGCCGGGCATGTCAACGCCTTTCTCCTGGATACCTTTCATGAAAAAATGGCTGGCGGAACCGGGCAGGTATTTGATTGGCGTCTTATTGAAAAAATCAATCCCCAGGCGCCCATTGTCCTGGCCGGCGGTTTAACCCCTGCCAATGTCGGTGCGGCCATCGCCCAGGTGCGCCCCTTTGCCGTGGATTTTAATTCCGGGGTCGAGGTGGGGCCGGGCAGTAAAGACCTCGGCAAGGTCCGGGAGGCCATTGCCCAAGTTGCGGCCGCCGATGCCTTAGGTGGGCAAGCCTTGGCCTAACCCTTGGTTTGGCGTAGTGCCGGTCGGCTTTGGGTTAGTGACCGGCAACAATTTCAGAAAGAGATTTTCACCACCTGAGCTTTTTGGCCCAGGGTTAATGAGAGGCGCAGTTCCTTGGCGCCGTCAGCTTCTTCGCCTTTGATTCCCGGAAAAAACAGCACGCCATAGGCCAGTTGCTGGGGCATGATTGCTTCGTTTTGCAGGGTTTTGCCGGCCAGATCATCCCTGATTTTCTGTTTGCTGCCGGTGTAGCCTGACGCGCCGCCGATGATGGCCCCCGAGGCCGCGCCGATTACCGCCCCGGTGCCCATGGCTTCGCCCACATTCTGGCCGGTGGCGATCCCCACGGCCAGACCGGCCACCGCCCCGGCCGCACCCATGAGCAGGGACGGTTTGCCCGCACCCTTGGCGGTCTCACCGATGTCAACCAGTCCGGAAGTCCGCTGGTAGGTCTTTTCCAGCGAAAGAATCGGCCAGGCGTTATTGCTGTGGTCAATCAGGAAGGTCTGGGTCGGGTTGACCATCACCGTCTCCGGGCTGTCATTTAAGAAAGTCAACTGGATCGGCAGCAACCCGGCCTTGTCCACATCGAAACCGAATGATTGTCTGGCCTGTTCCGGGTCGGTAAAGGCCTTGGCGGAAATCTTAAGACCTCCCCCCACCACGATAGCGTTTTGGGCGTCCGGCAGCTGCAGCGGCGCGACCCGGTCTTTGTAGGTGCAACCGGCAAGGGTGGTCATGCTCAGTAAAAGCACCAGAACGGGTAAAGTCCTTAATAGTTTTGCTTTCATTGTTTCGGCCTGTTTTGTGGGTTGTTCAGCCATCAGTTAATTTTTAAAGCCACAAAGCTGGTATGCCCTTCTCTTTTGATAAAGAAAGAAATTATGTTTTGTTGTTGGGCTTTTTTCAATACCGAATTGTATTCGGTAACGTTTTTGACCGGTTCCTGGTTCACTTCCAGAATCAGGTCGCCTTTGCGCATTCTGGCCTCTGCCGCCGGGGAGCCCGGTTCAACACTGGCGATCAGAACTCCGTGTTCAGCCTTAATTCCCAGGGACTGGGCCAGTTCCGGAGTCAGGTTCTGAACGGTTAATCCTATTTTTTCGTTAAATTCGCTGGTCGGGGATTGCATGGCCACCTGTTCTTCATCGAGCTTGGCAATGATAACCGTAAGATCTTTGTTTTTGCCTTTACGGGAAATGACCATCTTGGCCTTGCTGCCGACCGGCATCTGGGCGACAATATTCGGGAGCATGCTCATCTGGGTGATTTCTTTGCCGTTAAATTCGATAATTACATCCCCTGGTTTGATGCCTGCCTTTTCCGCCGGGCTGTTAGGGGAAACCTCCCCGACCAGGGCGCCGATCGGCCGGTCGAGTTTAAACTGGGCGGCCAGTTCCGGGGTAACCTGCTGGATCATCACCCCGAGCCAGCCCCTCACCACGGTGCCGTGCTCTTTGAGTTGGGCGATGACGTTTTTGGCCATGTTAATCGGGATGGCGAAGCCGATGCCGATGTTGCCGCCGCTACGGCTGTAGATGGCGGTGTTGATGCCGACCATCTGGCCCGCCATGTTAAAAAGCGGGCCGCCGGAGTTGCCGGGGTTGATGGAGGCGTCGGTCTGGATGAAGTTTTCATAGGGGCCGCTGCCCAGGGAGCGGCCTTTGCCGCTGACGATACCGGCGGTAACGGTCTGCTCGAAGCCGAAGGGATTGCCGATGGCCATAACCCAATCACCCACCCGCAGCTCTTCCGAGTTGCCGAATTCAACAACCGGCAGGCCGTTTTTAGGTTCGATTTTGATAAGGGCCAGATCGGTTTTGGGATCACGGCCGATTATTTTGGCCTCGTATTCATCATGGCTGGTAAGCCGGACACTGATGGTATCGGCGTTTTCCACCACATGGTTGTTGGTAATGATGTAACCATCCTTGGAGGTGATCACCCCTGAGCCCAGACTGGTTCGTTTCATCTCCCGCGGCGGCTGTTGCTGATTGTTATGAAACGGGACCTGGTCCTTGAAGAATTTGCGGAACATCTCCGGCATTTCCTGATCGTCAAAGAAGAAATTCTGGGGGGAGCGGGGGGCCTTGACTACCTGGGTCGTGTAGATGTTTACCACGGTCGGGCCGAATTTTTCCGCCAGGTCGGCAAAGGTGTTGGGCGGGGTTGCCGCGCCTGCAAGAGCGGTCAGCATGACAAAGGTCAGCCCGGTCAGGATAAGGGTGAGCAATAATGGTCGGTGCAAGAAGTGGGGTTTGCCGGTTATCGAGGGATTCATGTAACTAACTCCTAGTTCTAAATAAAATTTATAGCTTTAATTTGCACTTTGTTGGGGAGGGCAACGGTGTAGGTTATTCGATTAATGGTTGTGCGTGTAGTGGTATAGTTATTCTGGCTACAATTATCAGTAATTGTCAAGCTTCCTTCCTTGGCCAGGTTGACCGAAATTGAAAAAACAGGGGACCGCGCAGAGGGGCATCTGCGCGGTCCCCGGGGCCCCCTTCCATGAGAAGAAGGGTCGGAGGGAAGATACGATGCATTGGCAATGCACTTAAACTTAAGACAAAGGCTCTGTTTGAAAAGTTCCAATAAAACAAATTATTTTTTTTGCAGGCGGATAGCCACCGTCAATATTTTTTTGGGGTTGCCGTAAGTTGTCGAAGCCGATTCCGGTGGAAGCAGGGTGCAGGGTTTTTGGGAAATCAGGTTGTGGAAATCGGCAAGCTGCGACTGGGGAACATGGATGAGCAGCAAACCGTTGCTCATGAAGTGGGTTTGCCAGTTCCGTTTACTAAGATCATTGAGAAAAGCCCTTTGGGTTGCCTGGTCGGGCATGGTAACGGTCGCGACCAGATCCGGAGATAAAAGATGTCGGGCCGCCGCATATTTTGATTGGTGCATCGGTAGGGTGTATTGGTCGAGATCAAGCCGGGGCGCAGGGGAAGGGGTGCCCCACTCCGAGTGTTTTGCGGTGGAGGTTGCGGCAAACATGGCATCCGGGATATAGGTATGTGGTTGCCGGGTCGCTATCTGTTCGGAATTTTGTCGGGTCGGCTGGAGGGGGTCGACGGGTTTGTTTAGGGGGGTGTTTTTAACGATAAAGGCGGCCAGCATGGCCAAGGTAAAGGTGGTGGCTGCCGCCGGGATCGACATGGGAAAATTATGCTGCCCCAACAGTTCAAAAAAGCGTGACCAAAATCCTTTTTTGGCAAGTTTTTGGTGGATCCCCATGAGAAGGTCGGCGGGCGGGCGAACTGGCTCCAGTCCCTGTACCAGCTGTATGGTCAGGGAAAACTCCCTCCATTCCCGGCTGCAGTGAGCGCAGTTATCCAGGTGGCCCTTGAATTTCTTCAAGGTGGGCGCATCAAGACTGTTGTCGGCATAATCGGTAAACAGGCTGGATATTTCGTGACATTTCATGGGCAGACCATCTACATAAGTTTTGTGAGCCGTTTTTTTAATGACATGCGGGCTCGGTTGAGTTTTGACTTGACTGTTCCGATGGGAATGTCAAGGATGGCGCTGACTTCGTCGTAGGAAAGATCCTGGATGTCGCGCAATAGAATAATTTCCTTTTCCGCCGGTGGTAAAGCGGTGATTGCTTGCCGTACCATATGGTTTGTTCGTTGGCGCTCCAGATCGATTTCCGGGTTTGAATCAGAGGTAAGGGTGAAGCCGGATTCCGGATCGTCAACGGGCTGGCTTTTAAAAAAACCTCTTCTGCTGAGTTTTTTGTATCTGTTCCTGCAATGGTTAAGGGCAATCTGATAGAGCCAGGCCGCAAAACTGCTATCATCCCTAAGTTTGTCTAACTGTCTGAACACCGTGATGAATATATCTTGGGCGAGATCCTTGGCCTCGTCCTCTTGTTTGACGTACCCCAGGGCAAGATTGTAAATCTTCTCCTGATAGAGCATTACCAGTCGGTTGAACGCCTGCTGGTCTCCTTGGCGCAGTGCACGGACAAGTTCCGTTGTTTCGGTGTAAGGCATTGTTATCTTATGTTGCGCCCGGAGGATCCGGAAACACGTTCCTTTGCTTATAATGACAAGCCGTGGATAAAAAAAGTTCCATGCTAAGTGATTTTTCTTACTAATAAAGATTGTAACAGTTTGCCGCCGTCGGTTGAATTAAACAAAAAATGGTTAAAAAGGACAACAGCAAAGGGGCCCGGCCTGGTTGTTCTCTTGGTAAAAGCCTTAAGTTAGAGAGCAGGTGAAATTTTTGTGTTGAAGCCGGCTTTTATTGAAAGCGGCCTCTGCTCTGTGTTAGTTTGCCCATAATAGTTAATAATGCACCTTTTTTATTAAAAAACAAGGATCTTATCCCCTGAGACTATGATTGAAAAAATTATCAGTGATTTGAAGAAGGTATTTCATTTTAAGGAAACAACAGAAGAAGGTGATGTTGTTTTGATCGTAGCCGACCAGCTCGTCTATGCCATTATTACCGATTTTACCCGTGATGATACAAGGCGTGACGAGTGGTGGCATGTCGGGATGCAATTGTTGACCTTTCCCCCGCAGAAAGTGACTTGGACCTTGCGTGAACAACAGTTTACCGGCCAGGAAATTTTTACGATGGGAGGGGAGAAGCGTTTTTTTAAGGCGATTGATTTTTCCGAGGGGAAAGTGGATGGCTCCCCTGGTGAGCGTGGGCCGCAAGAGGGAAAAGAGAAAAAGGCGTCGTTTCTCAAGGTGGTTAAGTAACCGGATGCTACGGGAAGTTATGGGTTATCGTGGTACTTGGATTGGGCTTCCAGGTTGTGGAGTTTGTTTATGATCAGTTCGTAGCAGTGGGGGCAATATCCATGGGAAAGTACCTTGCCGTGGATGATCGCCTGTTTTTGCCAGCGATTCTTATTTTTTGTTTTTTTGCAAACGCAGCAGACGGTAACCATGGGTTATTTTTCCTGTATTATTTTCTCTTTTACCTAACATCGGATGATTTTCGGGAAAACTTAACTGGAAAATAACGGACGGTAAGGTTGTTTTTTAGGTAATGGTTTTGGCCTCAGTCGGTTTTTATATTGTGGTACAGATAAGATATGGTTGTTTTTGAACAGGAAATAGTGGTTGGCAATCTTTGTGGTTTGCATGGGCGGCCATCGGTTAAGCTGGTCGAGACGGCCCGTTGTTTTAGGGCGGATATCAAGCTGGTTCGGGATGATGTCGAGGTTGATTGCAAGTACATTCTCGATGTGATGAGTCTGGCCTGTCCCAAGGGGACGAAGGTCAAGATCAAGGCCTGCGGCGAAGATGCCGAGGCGGCTATTGCCGCGCTGTCCGAGTTGGTTCGGGATAATTTCGGCGAAGAATAAGAAAGGTTGAGTGGGTTAATGAGCAGTCGCGAATCCATCAGTATATTCGGTGTCAGCGCCTCGCCGGGAATCGTTATCGGTCCAGTGCTTTTTCTGGGGCGGCGACGCTTTCGGCGGCCTGACCACCGCTGTCTCGACGTCTCTGAGGTCGGTGTCGAGGTGGAGCGTTTTCAAGGGGTGGTCGACAGGGTAGAGGAGCAGCTGCGCGAGATTCGGCAACAGTTTATCTCCAGCCTTGACGGTTATGCCTCGATCATCGACAGTCATCTCCTGATGCTTAGGGACCGGATGCTTTATGATCGGACCATTGCCATCATTGAGCAGGAAAAAAAGGATGCGGAGTGGGCTCTTGATATCGCCCTGAATGAGGCGCGCGAAATTTTTTCACAAATAGATGATCCTTATCTGCGGGAGCGGGTCCATGATGTGGAGCAGGTTGCCGAGCGGGTGTTTCGCCTGCTTGCCGGCCGGACTGAAGATAAATTTGCCGCAATCGATAAAAAGGTGATTATCGCCGCCCGTGATTTTGCCCCCGAGGATATTCTCAGGATGCGAAATGATCAGGTGCTCGGTTTTTTTACGGAAAAGGGCGGCGAGACCTCCCATACCGCCATTGTTGCCCGAACCCTGGGGATCCCTGCCGTGGTCGGGGCCGAAGAGGCTGTGCGCCAGGTCGTCGACGGGGAGACTGTGGTCCTTGACGGTATCAGCGGCAGGATAATCCTTTCGCCCTCCCGGGAACAGCTTGACCAGTATTATGAGCATCAGCGCCAGTATCGACAGTACAGCGAACAGGTTGCGCTTTATGCCCATTTGTCGCCGGAAACCCCTGATGGGCTAAAGGTTCGGGTTGAGGCGAACATCGAGATGGTCGAGGAGGCGATTCAGGCCATCTCCTACGGGGCGGGTGGCATTGGCCTTTTTCGGAGCGAGTATCATTATCTCGGCCGCAGTAAGTTGCCTGATGAAGGGCTGCTTTTTGAGGTTTATAGGAATATTCTTACCGCCATTTCCCCTTTTGCCGTAACGATCAGGACCTTGGATATCGGCGGCGATAAGCTGCCGGCCGGCGATAAAGGCGGCGAGGCCAACCCGGCCTTGGGCTTACGGGCCATCCGGTTGTCGCTGCGCGATCCGCTGATGTTCAAGACCCAGCTCAGGGCCTTGCTCAGGGCGAGTGTATACGGCAATCTGCGGATCATGTTTCCGATGATTGCATCCATGGGGGAGGTGCTGGCGGTCAAGGGCTATCTGGCCGAGGTTATGGCCGAACTTGCCGGGCAGAAGATTCCTTTTAACGAGCAGGTTCCCATCGGGATCATGATTGAGGTGCCCGGCGCCGTATCCATTGCCGATGTTCTGGCAAAAGAGGTCGATTTTTTCAGTATCGGCACCAATGATCTTATTCAGTATGCCCTGGCCATCGATCGGGGCAACGAGAATGTGGCCCATATGTACGAACCGTTTCATCCCGCCGTGCTGCGGATGATCAGGCAGGTGGTCGAGGCCGGCCACGAAGCCGGGATCGAGGTCGGCATGTGCGGCGAGATGGCCGGAGATATGAGTTGCCTGCCGGTTTTGCTGGGCCTGGGCCTTGATCAGCTCAGCATGAACTCAATGGCTATTCCTTATGTGAAGCGGATGATCCGCCACAGCATCGCGGAAGAGGCGGAGCAATTGGCGGCGTCGATTTTTCGATGTGCGTCATCCCGGGAGGTCTATGACCTTCTGGGCGAGTATTTGCCCCGTCATTATCCTGATGAATTCGGGCCGGGCGGCATCAGAACCCTGCGTAAGTCCGGTGGGCTAAGGACGGTTGCCGATAATAAACAAGGTATGGACCGAGCGAGAATACTATGAGTAAAACAGGGGGCGAACGGGCAATCATATCTCGGATCAGGGGGCTGATTCCGGGAGGGAGCGGTGATCTCGTCAAGGGAATCGGTGACGATTGCGCCATTCTTAAAGCCGGCCCGGGTCGACTCAATCTTGTCACCCTCGATACCCTGGTGCAGGGGGTGCATTTTGATCCGGCCTGGCATCCGGCCCATGAGTTGGGGCGCAAGTCCGCTTCGGTTAATATCAGCGACATTGCCGCCATGGGCGCCTCACCCCGTTTTGCGCTGCTCTCGCTGGCCCTGCCCCGGGCGGTGTCAAAGGAGTGGGTCGAGTCATTCATGGCCGGTTTTCTTGAGGTGTTAACCGAGTTCGGCGCGGTGTTGATCGGCGGTGATACCGTGGCCAGCGGCCATGAGATTGTGTTGTCGATCACCATGTTCGGCGAGGTGGCCGAGACCGAGGTGTTGACCAGGGATACCGCCAAGGTGGATGATCTGGTGCTGGTGGGCGGTTTTTTGGGTGAGGCGGCTGCCGGTCTTGATCTTTGTCGGATGGGGCAGGGCGGGGCTGCGCAATGGCAACCGTTGGTCAAGGCTCATCTTGACCCCACTCCCCAGGTCGAACTGGGCCGGGTTCTGGCCCGGAGCGGACTGGTACATGCCATGCTGGATCTCTCCGACGGCCTGGCCACCGACCTTGCCCATGTCTGCGCGGAAAGCAAGGTGGGGGCCGAAGTGGTGGCCGAGGAGGTGCCCCTGAGCGATCTGCTCAGAAAGGCGGCGAGTTTTTGTGGCCGCTCTCCCCTTGAGTGGGCGCTTGCCGGCGGCGAGGATTATCAACTGTTGTTTACCGTTGCCCCTGATAATGAGCAGCGGCTGCGGACTCTTGTCGCGGAGCAACTGGGGGGCGTCCTGTATTGCGTGGGCAGGATTGTCGAGGGGGCCGGGGTAACCATGATTTCGGCGGACGGCAGTCGCCGGGAGATCAGTTATCAGGGCTTTGAGCATTTTGCCGGGTGAGTTGTTTTATCCTTAAAAGAATGGTGTTTGGCAAAAGCAAAAAGATAACTCATTGGCGCCGTGAAAGTCTGGCGGGATGAGGCTGCTGCTCATCGGATAAGCTGGTTTATTATTGATCCATGGTTTCGGCGTTTATTGATTTGTCCAGCAGCTGGTAGGCCTTTTCATAGGCTGCCGCCGCGTCCTGGAATTTATCGTTTTTTTGCAGCATATTGCCCAGCATGGCCATCGTTTGATGATTGTTGATGTGGGTTTTGCTCAAAATTTGCGCGGCGGCCAGGGCTTCGGTCAATTGGCCCTGGTCGGCCAGCAGTTGAGTTTGGCAGAGTTTGCCGCGTAATGATTCGGGGTTAATCGCCATTGCTTTTTCTATATACTCTTTGGCCTTGGCATGCTGGTTGATTTCAAGATGAAGGCAACCCAGTTCGATGTTGACCACCGGTGAATCAGGGGTAAACTGCAGGGCGGTTATGAATTGCCGGATGGCAGCTTCGGTATCCCTTCTTTTTTCCATAATAAAGCCAGCTTCCATATGGTACTTTGCTTTTTTTTCTTCAGGCGTCAGCTCCGTCATTTTCAGGGCTTCTTCCTCTTCCGCCAATTGACTGCGGGTTTTTTCTCCCAAAAGAATTTCCACCTCTTCTTTTAGTTTGGAAACGGTATTGCGGCTGTATCCCATCCCGAATATCGCTTTGCCGGTTCGGTCAATAAGTAATACCGTGGGCATGACATAAACGCCGAGGCTGTTGTAGGCCTCCCTGTTGTCGTCGAGATAGATAGGGATTAAGTCATCGATAGCCAGGGAAACGGCCATGATTTTTTCAGGCTGATCACCCTGGATATTGATCGCAATAACCCTGGTTTGGTGTTGTTTGAAAAAATCGAGTTGTTCCTTGACTTCTTTTAGGATTGCGGTGGAACGTTGCTCTTTAAGCGGCAGATCAGCGCCCCAGAAGATGATAGCCATCGGGTTGCCTTTTAGTTGGCCTGACGAAAGCGATTCCCCGGTTTTGAACTCTTGCAGTTTAAATGACGGCATGGTTTCGCCCGGCTGTAGATCCCTGAACGGGAAAGCGAGGCAGGGCGAGGCAAAAAGGGCCATAAGTAAAAAAGAACATATGGCCCAAACAAAAGGTTTGGGATGGGGATAAGTCATGGTTTTTGTTTAGAACAATTATGAGCTGGTTTCGGTGGCGGGCGACTGTTTTTGCCAGCGACTTAAAGCGAGTGAGCCCAGGGCCGCGGCCGCTCCGAAGGAAAAAACGCTCAAGACGAGCGGGACGCCGCTTATCTCAAAAAGGTCGTACCCGAATACCTTAGCCGCGCCCACGATAAAAACCGCAAGGGCGGTGCCGAGCAGGTCTTTATTCTTATTTTTGATTCCCATCAGTATCAACAAGAACGCGCCGCCGTTGATAAAGATCGAGCGCAACCCGGTTATTATATTGTTGAAATCAGCAGGGTCGGGAGTGATGATCAACATCGCGACCTGCTGCAACATATAGAAGCCATAAGTCAAGGAGGCAATCAACATGGCAATGGCCGAGTAATCTTTTTTATCGATGATGCCAAAGAAACCGTTGCCGGCCACCAGGAATTTTTTTCGGCTCATATAATAATGGAAACCGCTCAGCAGCATCATGGCGGTGGTGACAGTTAGGGTAAAAGGAGAGATGTCAGCGTGTTGGATGGCGAACGCCCCCGATAACACCCCGGTTGCACAAGCGATAATCTGGAGAAGATAAGAGCTCAGGCGAATGCCGCCGATTTTGCTATGCCAGGAAAGTTTGAGCAGGAGTAACGCCCCGATTGACCAAAGGGAAATGGCGATGAGCAGGTTTTGGGTGATCGTCGGGGCGGCGGCAAGAAAAACCGCGACGCTTGCCACCGTGAAGGTGTTGGCGCTGACAGCGTCAACCGGTGTTTTTCTGGTGGCGAAAAATGCGGTGGTGAACAGGATTGCGGCCCAGATAATGCCTCCAGCTCCAACCGTTGTTTCGATATGCAGCCAGGGGATTAATACGGTCTGGGTCATCATGTAAAAGGTTAAACCGGTGACCGTGGGAATAAGGGTGTCGAGGATGGTGAGTTGTTTCAGGCGAAATCCCCGGTGCACCGTCATTAAGAAAAAGGCAAGGGTGTATGCGGCAATCAAGGGCACAAACCAGTTCGGGTTGGCCAAGGTCGGAACGGCAAGTTTTTTGTCAAAGGTGTTGTAAAGTACGATCAGCCAATGGGTCCAGAAAACCCCGGTTGTAAAAAGCATGGTCCAGCGGGTCAGTTCTTTGCGGTCTGGCTTATTGGCAACGAGAAAGGCGGCAAGGTTGGCTATTAAAAGGAAGCAGGCCTGGACCAGGAAATTTGGTGTTTGAAAATCCAGGATAAAGGTGCAGCAGGAGGCGCCGATAATGCCGACAGAGGCCAATAATGGAAATTCGTAATTGTGGCCGATGGCCACCATCGCGGCCATCGTTGCCAATAAAATCGAGTATGCCACCGGGGATGAGATGGCGGCAAAGCGGGCATGGGTTTCTAAGATAATGATAAACATCAGAATGCCGCCGGACATTGGGAATACCGGTCCTATTCTATTTTTCCCGGCAATAAGGCGCCAACCTAAAAAGATCAGGCCAATCGCATAAGCCACGCCGATAACGGAGCCGGTATGGCGGGCAATAATCTCGCTGTTGGTAAGGGTGCGCAGGAGCAGGGCGATGACCAGGGTAAATGATACGGATGCAATTCTTGGCAGTAATGATGCTTTGCCGAGCCAGGTCCAAAAGTCATCCCCGGCCGGCGCTGCTGGTTCACTATTTTCTGGCGGCGAAGCGGTATCTTCAAGGGCGGTTGCCGTGTAGGTTGCGGCAAGGCCTGATGCCAATTGTTCTTCGATTATGGTGATTCTGGTTTTTAGTTTTTCGATTTCAGCCGTTTGTTTTTCCAGCAGGTTTTCCAGAGAATTGTCAGCCATGGGGAATAAGTGCTCCAACTACTAGAATTTTATTGGTTTTAGCTTTTTTAAGTTGTATATGCACCCGTCGGCATATCACTTAAATTGATTCAAATTGATTCAAATTGATCCAAGATGATCACTTTCATAAAAAAAACAGACACTGATACTTGCCTCTATACCACGATGTAGTATCGACGCAAGTATTTTTTTTAACGGAAAGATAGGTGGGTTACCGCATTTGTCCGGTTTCTTTTTTTGTGATTTTTTGTAAAAAAAATCTTGCTAAGATGACACATTGTGGTAATAGACAAGGCTATATTTTGGGGAAGATATAGTTCAAAATATCATTTTCTTATTTTGTTCGTTGTATTTACAAAAAATCCATAGTGGGAGGTGTGTTGTGCCAGAAAAAAATTGCTTTCATGCTCAACGGCTTACAGCGATGAGTAAAGCGCTTAAAAGCCGGCAAAGGGGGGTTCAGTGAAAAATCATGCATTGCGGCCACTTTGGTTAGCATTGGCCTTGGTGGGTACTATTTTAATTGTACGGCATTTCTTGGTGCCGAAAGATTTCGGGGTCCATGGACGTAATTTCACCTATGGCTTCCATCGCTTGAGCAGTATTGATGAGTGGAAGGCATTCACCGTCAAATATAAGGGCAAGGAATATTGTGCCGATTGTCATGAGGAAAAGGTTCAGGAAAACTTGAAGTCAAAGCATCGGGATATCCAGTGTGAGAACTGTCATGGCCCTGCTCTTGAGCATCCTGATAATCCTGAAAAATTGGTTGTGGAGCGCAGTCGCGAACTGTGTCTTCGTTGCCATGCCAAACTTGAATATCCTAACAGTAATCGTGGTTCCTTAAAGGGTGTTGATCCTGCAAGTCATAATCCGGAAGCGGTATGTAGCGAGTGTCACAATCCCCACAAGCCTGATAGGGAGGGATTATAATGAGTTGTTCCAGAAGAAAATTTTTAAAGACGACTATCGCGGGAGCCGCAGCGGCCTCCGTGCCTTTGAGCGCCCTTAAGTTTATCAGCCCGGACGAAGTCAGGGCCAGTGTCGGTGATGAAAAAACCCGGTGGGTTTTCTTGGTTGATACCCAAAAATGCGTAGGCTGCGGTTTTTGCGTTAAGGCCTGCAAGCTGGAAAACGAAGTTCCCTATGATGTACCCGTCACCAGAACCTGGGTTGAGCGTTATGTCGTTACCCGGGATGGCCAGACCCATATCGATTCACCCGATGGTGGCCGGGAAGGCTATCCCACCGCCAAAATGAATGACGAGGTTATCGATCCCAAAGAGATCAGCAAGGCATTTTTTGTGCCCAAGCTTTGTAATCAGTGCCAAAACCCGGCCTGTGTTCAGGTGTGCCCGGTTGGCGCGACCTATCAGACCCTTGATGGGGTGGTGCTGATTGATCGTAAATGGTGTATCGGTTGCGGTTACTGTGTAATGGCCTGTCCTTATGGGGTCCGTTTCTTTCATCCCGTACACAAGGTGGCTGAAAAATGTACCTTCTGTTACCACCGGATCAGTCAAGGGTTGAAGACCGCCTGTGTCGATGCCTGTTCTTTCGGCGCCCGTCAGATCGGCAACCTGAAAGATCCCAACGATCCGGTTACCAGGGTGATCATGAATGAGCGAGTGGCTGTGTTGAAGGACGAATATGGAACAAAGCCGCAAGTATTTTATATCGGTTTAGATAAGGAAGTGAGGTAACCAATGGAAGAATTATTCGTACATGGTTTAGAGTGGACGACAAAAGATCTTTTTTGTTATCCCAACGAGTTTATTTATTGGAGTATTCAGATCGTCATGTATCCGTATATGACTGGTCTGGTTGCCGGTGCCTTTGTTCTGTCCTCTCTGTATCATGTTTTCGGTCAAGAGGATCTCAAGGATATCGCCCGCTTTTCTCTGGTTTTTTCATTGGCGCTCTTGCCGGTTGCCGCCATGCCGTTGCTTATGCATCTGCAGCAGACCCTGCGTGCTATTGAGCCTCTGCTGACTCCGCATTTCACTTCGGCGATCGCGGCCTTCGGGATTGTTTTTTCATCCTATGCCCTGATTGTTATCAGTGAAATCTGGTTTGTCTACCGGGAGTTCATCGTCGCCCAGGTTGAAGCGTTGAAAGATAAGCCGGGTGCCGGCAACGCTGTCATGCGTTTCCTCTATCGGGGGATGACCATGGGTGCTTATGACGTGAGTGAAAAAGCCATTGCCACCGATCATCGGGCCGTGAAAATTCTTGCTGCCATCGGTATCCCGGTGGCCTGTTTTCTCCATGGTTATGCCGGTTTCATCTTTGGCTCGGTCAAGGCCAACGCCCTGTGGATGTCACCGCTGATGCCGGTTATTTTCATTATGTCCGCGGTTGTTTCCGGTATTGCTCTTTGTATGCTTACTTATATCGTGATTATGGAGTGGAAGAAGTTTTCCACTACCTTGGCCCGGGGCCGTGGGGATCAGGCCGTGAAAGTGCTCGGCGGAGTGGAGCTTGATGTTATCAAAAAGACCTCCCGCTACCTGCTCGGTTTCTTGATCGCCGCTATTTCTCTTGAGCTTCTTGACTTGATCTTCCGCGGTTATACCGCCATGAAGTCTTGGGATATCCTGCGCTCGGTAATGTACGGCAAAGATTTCATTAATATTTTTGTGCTGCAGTACGGTCTTGGCAACCTGGTGCCTTTCACCCTGTTGTTGTTGCCGAAGATGACGATCAGGCGGATGGTTGTTGCCCTCTGTCTCGTTCTGTACGGCGTATTCATGATGCGTTGGAACGTAGTTATCGGCGGTCAGGCCTTCTCTCTCTCTTTTGCCGGTTATATGCATTATCACCTGCCTATCATCCCGCATAACCTTGAGACATTTAAAGAAGGACTTTTCGGCGCCCTTACTGTTGCCGTTACCCCGTTTCTGTTGTTCTGGGGAATCAACAAGATCATTCCTTGTCTGAATGTGCCGAAAATTGATTAGACTTATCGTATTATGACAAGCGGGTGGTGAGGCACCTTTGTTTGTTGGCAAGAAAAGGCTGTCCCTGAAAAGGGGCAGCCTTTTTTTTGTGTTGTCTCGTTCTAAAATAAGTTTACTTCTAGAAGACTTATTTTAGGTTTAGGACACCGCAGACAGGAAGCGTGAAAAATAGACGCAACGTGATTAATACCATGGGCTTTAATTTGCAAGGGCGCCGGCGGCGAAAAAGGCGAGATGTCCGGCTGGCTACCATTCGGCAGGGGCGCTCAACTATTTTCTCTCGCAAGGAACATTCTCTCCCATAAAAAATACAGTCAAAATTAAACCAAAATTCAGCCAGTTTATTTGGGGTGGGAATCAGATGTTACTCAGATTATTTTTGCCTGGATGTGCAGGCCGTTGAGCGATCAAGTTCTGTAAACACTTTTTGTCGAAACTTGTGTCGGTTGTGGCCGGGGGAGAGTTGTCTGTTGTCCGTGGATATTAGAGAATTGATCCTTGTTTATTCGTGCGCAGAGAATCGAGCTTGGCGGAGTAACTTTGCCAAAGGCCACATACATCGGTCCGGCAAGTTTGTCTGGAAATGTTGAGGTAAGTGAAAGTTTTTTATGATCCCGGTCAGCGATTGAGGATGCCCCTTTTTTAAAAGGTTTTCATTGCACTCCCACCGCCGCCTACGGATAGACCATGGCCGTGACAACCAAAACAGCCGCCGATTTTGCCGGATTGATGCTCATAGGTTGCATGACATTTTTCGCAGACCCCGCGCTCGCACCAGTCGTTTCCGTTATCAATCACTCCGATATTACAATTTTCAACGAGACTGTTATACCAGCCATTGATCTCTTTGCGGATAAGGTTGATGCCTATTTTTTGTGCGAGAACTGTGGCGTGTGGTTCATGGCAGTTGACGCATGAAAGTACGTAGTTGGCCGGAGTATCCGGATTACTCACGCCGTCCCAGTATGGGGGTTTTACATAGCCGAAGTCTTGGGGGGAGCCGGCCAGATTATTGTATCTCACCCCCTTGCCGTGTATGTCTGAATCCCAGTTGATTGCCTTGAGGTTTCCGCCCAGAGCGGTTGAATAGACCTGGTTTTGATGACAATCAAGGCAAAAGGTGACGTAGTCCGGCGTTTGTTCGGCGGTTGGCTCGAAGGTTGTGGTTGATTGATAACGATAGGGTGGTTGATAGGTATAAGCAGAGCTTGAGACGAAAGCGCTCATTCGTTCGTTATCGTCATCGCCCCAAAGGTTTTCGTGATCGGTCGGTCTTGATATCGAGGTAAGGGTTGGGTTGGTTGGGTCTGAGTTGTTTCTTTTTGCCAAATGCGGATTGTGACAGGCGACACATGGATTGGAGCTTTCTTTGAACCAGGTGAAGTTGTTTTTCGCATATACCCAGATGTCATAGAGGTTATGGTAGGAAGGATCTGCTGGCGTTTGGTTGAACATGGCCAGTATGCTGTTCGCGCTCGGACCGGTATAGTCGCCAAAGGTTGTGGCGTAATCGTTGTTGGTCACCGTTTGTATGGAGGCCGGAGAGTTGTGACAGGTAAAACAGATATTGGTGGCTTCGTCATATGGATTACCGGTGTAGGCGATGTCGAAATTGGTGGTGAACAGGGTGAAGGGCGAAGGGGTTGCCGGTTCGACGCCTTCGATCGAGGCATGCAGTTCATGGCAATTGGCGCAGTTGCCCTTGGCATAATCGCCGTTGGGTGTGGCGGCGGTGCAGATATCCGGACGGCAGACCCCGATATCTAAGCTGCCATGGGCCGAATCACTGTATTTGGTGTCTGCGGCCCGGCTTGCAGTGATGGGCAATGCCAAGATAAGGGCGAGGATGGTCAGCGACAAAAAGATCAGGCGTTTATTGTGAAAAAGATAGGGTAAGGTAAACATGTATGACCTTAATCTTGAAGAGATTATATGCATAATCAAAAATGATTTTTTGATATTTAATAAAAAACTATTGTTTCATAATAATGTCATTTGGGTTTAGGGCAAGTATTTTTTATGATAGGCCTGGTGGTTTGGGGCATGTTATTTTCAAAGGACAAAGCTTGCCGGGGTGTGGTATGTTGATGTCGCGTGCTTTTTTCTCTTAACATATTGAAATACAAGGATAAAAATTGTTCGAGATCGAAACTTCCTTTGCCCCCTCCGGCGACCAGCCCAAAGCAATCGAGCAGTTGAGCCGCGGCATTGAGTCCGGCCTGCGGGAGCAGGTGCTCCTCGGGGTTACCGGTTCCGGGAAAACTTTTACCGTGGCCCAGGTCATTGCCGCCACCGGCCGGCCGGCCCTGGTAATGGCCCCGAACAAGACCCTGGCGGCCCAGCTTTATTCCGAATTTAAGGAGCTTTTTCCCCATAACGCGGTGGAGTACTTTGTAAGCTACTATGATTATTATCAGCCCGAGGCCTATATCCCCCAGTCGGATACTTATATCGAAAAGGATTCGGCGATCAATGACACCATCGACAAGATGCGTCATTCCGCCACCCGCTCCCTGCTGACCCGCCGCGATGTGATCATCGTCGCCTCGGTTTCCTGTATCTATGGTTTGGGCTCGCCTGATGAGTACAAGAACATGCATCTCTTCCTGAAAAGGGATGAGGATTTTCCCTTGGAGGAGATGACCCGGCGGCTGGTCTATATGCTCTATGAACGTAACGATCTGTCCTTTCATCGGGGGACCTTTCGGGTGCGGGGGGATGTTCTGGAGATTTTTCCGGTCTACGAGGAGGATCGGGCGGTTCGGGTCGAGCTGTTCGGCGATAACATCGAAGCGATCAGTATTATCGATCCGTTGCGGGGCAAGGTGCTTGAGCGCCTGGACGAGCTTACCCTTTTCCCGGGCAGCCATTTTGTTACCTCCAAAGATAGATTGCAAAAGGCCTGCGCCACCATCAAAGAAGAACTTGCCGATCGGCTTGACTATTTCGCCGCCAACAACCGGTTGCTTGAGGCCCAGCGCCTTGAGCAACGGACCATGTTCGACCTGGAGATGATGCAGGAGTTGGGTTATTGCAACGGGATCGAAAATTACAGCCGCCATTTTACCGGGCTGGCTCCCGGAGAGCCGCCCCCGACCCTGCTAGATTATTTCCCCCCTGATTTTGTTCTGTTCGCCGACGAGAGTCATGTGACCATTCCCCAGGTGCGGGGGATGTATCGCGGGGATCGGTCCCGCAAGCAGACCCTGACCGAATTCGGGTTTCGCCTGCCTTCGGCCCTGGATAACCGGCCTTTGATGTTTGAGGAATTTGATACCCGGATTAATCAGGCCGTATATGTTTCCGCCACCCCCGGGGATTTTGAAATGGAACGGGCCCAAGGCCGGGTGGTGGAGCAGATTATCCGGCCCACCGGGTTGATGGACCCGGCCATCGAGGTGCGGCCCGCCACCAATCAGGTGGATGATCTGCTGGAAGAGATTCGGTTGCGGGCCGAGGTCGGCGAGGCGGTGTTGGTCACCACCCTGACCAAGCGGATGGCCGAGGATCTTACCGAGTATTATGAAAAGCTCGGGGTGCAGGTGCGTTATCTTCATTCCGATATCAAGACCCTGCAAAGGATGGAGTTGATCCGGGATCTCAGGAGGGGTGATTATCAGGTGCTGGTGGGGATCAACCTCTTGCGCGAGGGGCTGGATATCCCGGAGGTCTCATTGGTGGCGGTGCTGGATGCCGACAAGGAGGGTTTTTTGCGCAGTGAGCGCTCCTTGATTCAGACCTGTGGCCGGGCGGCCCGCAATGTCCAGGGCAAGGTCATCCTCTATGGTGATGTGATCACCGGCTCCATGCGGCAGACCATCGAGGTGACGGCCAGGCGACGGCAGATCCAGGCGGCCTATAATGAAGAGCACGGCATTACTCCCCGGACCATCAAGTCGAGTATTAAGGATATTATGGAGACCGTCTATGAGCAGGATTATGTGACGGTCGAGTTGGCGGCGGCGGAATCCGCCCCGGTGTTTAAAAATCTTGGTGAACTGCGCTCGGAAATGAAAGAGTTGGAAAAAGAGATGCTGGCTGCGGCCAGGGAACTGGCCTTTGAAGATGCGGCCCGGTTGCGGGATCAACTGAAAAAATTAAAGGAAATGGAACTGCAATGGCTATAAAAGATGGGTGGCGGTATCGGCTGACTCTGGCCATCGCGCCATATATTTATAGAATCGTGTCCCGGCTGCTTTTCGCCACCTGCAGGGTGGAGGACCATGGCGGGGCGAATATGGCCGGGCTTGAGAAGGGCGGCCGACCCTTTATCGCCGCCTTCTGGCATTACTCCATTTTTTATGTGGTGCACCGCTCCCGGGGCAAGCGCTGGGTGGCCATGGTCAGTGCCAGCAAGGACGGCGAGTATATCTCGCGGATATTACAGGGCATGGGCTATGAAACGGTGCGGGGGTCAAAGGGCAAGGGCGGTCTTGGCGCTCTGCGGGGAATGGTCGCCGCGGTACGCAACAAAGGGCTGAATGCGGCCATTGTCGCCGATGGTTCCCAGGGGCCGGCCCGCGAGGTGCAGGCCGGGGTAATTCTGTTGGCCGCCAAGACCGGAGCGCCGATTCTGCCGGTGGCCTGGGCCGCCGACCGCTATCTTGTTTTTCGCAGCTGGGATCGGACGGTGCTGCCCAAGCCCTTTGCCAAGATTAAGATGTATTATGGCGCACCGCTACGGGTGCCGGAAAAGTTGAGCGCGGAAGAGCTTGAGGCGCAACGGTTGCTGCTGGAGCAGCGGCTTAATGAGTTATATGCAAAAGCCTGGCAGGGGTTTGGTTCGGCCGGCCATGCCTGCGATTAGGTTGTTCGTTGCCCGGGAAAGCGCAACGGCGCCGGAGTGATTGGTCTCCGGCGCCGTTTGTGTTTTCATGCGAAGCTCCCACCTGGGAGCGGATGATTAATATCAGGCGCTGTCATTTTTATCCTGACTATAGGCCGCAAATCGATAGAGGTAGTCGTTAAGTTTGAGTTGCTGGTCAAGGGTCATGCTCTCCCATTGACCATCTTTGGCGCATTTTACTTTATGCTGGGCAAAGACTCGGTTCCATCCTTTTGATGTTTTTGATTCCACATGGAGAAATTTCGCGCCTTCACTGTTGTCACGGGAATGACACTTCTTGCATACCTCTCTGAAGAGCTTGCCGCCCTCGCCCCATGGTCGGCTGGCCCATTCAAGTTGCGGATTTGTTAAATCCCGGCATGATTTGCTCGTGTAATCGTAGCGATGTTTGGGGCTTGCCGTTGCCAGGGAAACAAAGGTTAACGAAGTTAATAGTAGCAGAACGGCCATAACTTTTATTTTCATGGGATCTCCTTTAGTAAACCCTGTTCTTAATGGTTACATCGTTGCACCTCTTGATTATTTACTGTATCTATCAATAGGATTGAGCGGAAGAGTCAGATACGACACAATTGGGTGGTGATTGCGTCAGATAAAAACAAAGGAGAGGTTTGGATGCGACGAGTTACAATTTTGGCCCTTGATGATGCGGCGGCGACCACCATTACCGGCCCCTATGATACCTTTTGCCTGACAGGTGTCCTGTGGAATCTCGGGCAAGGCCAGGATATTGTTCCGGAATTCAAGGTGGAGATTGTTACTCCCACCGGCGCCCCGGCCCGCTGCATGAACAATCTGACGATTATGGCGCACCGGGCCATGACTGAAGTGCGGGAAACGGATTTGATTTTGGTTTCTGCGGTACTCGACATTCATCAAACACTGGCTCGGCAGGGAGAAATTATTGAGTGGCTAAAAGAGCGCTACCGGGCCGGGGCAATGCTGGCTTCGGTTTGTACCGGTTCGTTTGCCCTGGCGGAAACAGGTTTGTTGGATGGCAAGATCGCTACCACCCATTGGCGAGCCGCCGATGAATTCAAGGCCCTCTACCCCAAGGTCCAATTAAAGCCGGAGCGGTTGATCACCGATGCCGGTGATATCTTTTGCTCCGGAGGCTTTAATTCGTCGATAGATCTTGCCAATTATTTGGTTGAGAAGATGTGTGGCCGAGAAACGGCTATTCAATGTGCAAAATCACTGGTTGTCGATCGGGGCAGGGTTTCCCAGACGCCATATTCGGTGTTTAATTTCCAGCGAGAGCACCATGATGAACAAATTCTCAAGATTCAGAATCGTCTGGAAACGGACTTTAATAAAGATATCGATCTTGAACAGTTGGCGCAAAGGTACGGGATGGGACGGCGAACGATGGAACGCAGGTTTAAGGCCTCTACCGGCGACACC
This sequence comes from Deltaproteobacteria bacterium, assembly GCA_013349285.1. GTDB lineage: Bacteria > Desulfobacterota > Desulfobulbia > Desulfobulbales > Desulfurivibrionaceae > DUZU01. The sequence continues at coordinate 42,712 of DUZU01000005.1, forward strand.
CCGCTCATGTATCTGCAAAGGGTCAGGGTGGAAGCGGCAAAGCAAAAACTGGAGTCGAACAAGATGACCTTTGACGAGATCAGCTATCAAGTCGGTTATGAAGACACCTCTTTTTTCCGTAAAATTTTTATTAAACATACGACCATGCGGCCCATTGAATATCGGGCCAAATTTATGAAGATGGTTGATTTCGGCGCGCAGTAATAGGGGGGCTTGCTTGTTTTTTGAGTTTTGCGCAATCGCAAAAGGCAAGGGGCCGGCAGGAGTAAGTGTCGGGTGAGGGTTGTCCGATTTGCAAAGAAATAAAAAAAAGGATGGAAGGCAATTGCCCCCATCCTTTTTTTATTGGTAAGACTTAAAAAAAACTGCAGCTTATTTGATTTCTTTCATGATCGCATCGCTTACTTCGGAAATGGAAGAACGACCATCGACGGAGATAACCTTGGTGCTGCCGCCCAGGCCTTTGAAGAAATTCACGGCCGCCATGGTGCCGGTGTTGTCGTCGTAGTAGATGTCGTGGCGCTTGTCGATGGCAACGTCATCCTGATCATCGGCGCGGGTGTTGAGGTCGCCGCCGCAAACCCGGCACACCAGTTTGCCGTCTTTTTCAACGGGCTTGATGGCATCAAAGGCGATGTGGTTGGGGTGGTTGTTGTCGTTAACGCAGAGGCGGCGGCCGGTGATCCGGATTTTGGCAATGTCGCGGGGCAGGACGATTTCGACAACATAGTCGAGGTTCATGCCTTCGTCTGTTAAGGCTTTGGCCAGGGTTTCGCCCTGTACCTTGTTGCGCGGGAAGCCGTCCAGGATCCAGCCGTTCTTGCAGTCATCCTCTTTCAGGCGATTGAGGATCATCGGGATGGTGATGTTGTCCGGCACCAGATCACCACGGTCGATGTATTCCTTGGCCTGCTTGCCAAGTTCGGTGCCGCCGCCGATGTTCACCCGGAAGATGGCGCCTGATTCAATGTGGGGGCAGTTATTTTTTTTCTGGATAATGGCACCCTGGGTGCCTTTGCCGCTACCGTTCGGACCGAAAACCAAGATATTCATAACGCTACTCCTTTTATAAAAGTTTCATTCCATTTAGGCGGAATAATGTGTTGGCGAGTAGGGGGGTGTCCTGGTGCGGGCGTGATTGAATCCGGTTGGCACTAAGACAAGTCGACTATAATCCAATTGGTGGGCAATGCCAATAAAATATCTGTGAAAATGGCGTGGGGCGGGCTGGGTGTTGCTTGGCGCGGATCTAACGCAAGAAATGAGGGGCTTAGTTTGGTAAAGGCGAATAGTAAACGTTATTGCCGTCTCCGGCCTAAGCCGCATTATGGGTTACGCAGAATTCTTTTACCAGAAGGTTGCGGGCAACAAGTTCCAGGCGAAAATAAAAAGGACTTTGCATCAGGATGCGGATGGCTTTTCTAGGGGTCATAACATTCACCTCTTAGGGTTAATGTTTATCGCTGCTTTTTCTTGCCATTTGCTAATCTCATCGGGATTTATCTCGCAAAACTTGATTCTTAATTGGCCTTGGCCGGCCAAGGCATGTTCAGAGAAGATTTTTGACTGTTCATTGCCCTTGACCTTTGATAATATTGGAAAAATACCAACAAGTATGGTTTAAGTAATAAATTCGGAATAATTTTTTTTTTATCAGTTTCATCAGGCAATGTGGCGGTATGACCTCTTCCAGAAATAAAGTTTTTTTTAGTTTCCTGATGCTGGCTCTCATTCTCGTGGTCGGCACCGGAGGGTACATGTTGATTGAGGGGGCTTCCTTTTTGGACAGCCTTTTCATGGCGGTTATTACCATTACCACCGTGGGCTACGAAGAGGTTTTTAAGCTCAGTGCCGGGGGTAAGTATTTTACGATTTTTTTGATTCTGATCGGGGTCGGCTATGTTTTGTACATGATCGGGGAAGTGACCGAGACCATGGTGGAAGGCGGGATGAGGAGAATTCTGGGGAGAAATAATATGCAGAAAAAGGTGGCGGAATTAAAAGATCACTATATCGTTTGCGGATTCGGCCGCATCGGCAAGGTGATCTGTAAAAATTTAAAGGACCATCGACTCCCCTTTGTGGTCATTGAAAACTCGCCGGATGAGATTCAGAAGATTGATGAGCTCGGTTATCTCTCTTTGGCCGGCAATGCATCGACGGATGACATGTTGATCAAGGCCGGGATTAAAGAAGCCCGCGGCCTGATCGCCGTGGTCTCCTCGGATGCGGAAAACGTTTATATAATCTTGTCGGCCAAAGGCATAAATCCCAACCTTTTTGTCATGGCCCGTTCCAGCGGCGACGACGGTTCCGAGACCAAACTGCTCCGGGCCGGGGCCGACAAGGTGATCTCGCCCTATTATATCGGCGCCTGTCGCATGGCTCAGCTGGTGGTCCGCCCCACGGTGGTTGATTTTCTCGACCTGGCGGTGCATGGCGGGGAGTTGGGGCTCAGGATGGAAGAGCTGCGGGTTTCCGGCCAATCCTCCCTGGCCAATGTCAGGCTCATGGATTCCGGACTTCGCAAGCAGTATGATCTTATTGTGGTGGCCATCAAGCGGGAGCATGGCGAAATGTTGTTCAACCCCAACCCGCAGGCGCTTATTCTGCCGGGCGATATCTTGATCGTCCTTGGTGATCATCAACATATTATCGAACTTGAAAAACATTTGTAAGTTGAGGTAACATAAAAAAAGAGCACAACTTACAGATTTATTTAAAAAAACCGATATGCCGATAATCAATGTTTATGATGGTTGATTTTTAGTTGATCTGTTCCCGGGCGGTGGATGATGGCGGTTAATGAAAAACTTCTAAAAGGCGGGGTGGAAATTCAGGATGGTGCCTATCTCTTAAGGGTATCCAGGGACCGTTTGCAAGCGGTTGTCACCCTGAAGGACATCAAGGAAGCCGTCCAGCTCGATTTTGCAAAACTTAAAAATGATCTTAAAGAAAACGGGATTGAGTTTGGGGTGCTTCCCGAGCCCGAAGCCGGCGGGAGCTCTTCTTTTCTGGTCGCCAAGGGTAAGGCGCCCGTGCCCGGTGAAAATTCCAAAGTTAAACTCCACGTAAAACCTTCCGTCGTCCATGTGCCCAAAAGGAAAAATCCTGATAAGGATGAGGTTGATTTCCGCGAACTGGGTAATATCGTCAATGTTGCCAAAGACACCTTACTCGTCGAAAAGATTGCCCCCACCCTGGGCAAGGCCGGGATGGATGTCTTTGGGGTGGGGCTTCCGGCAAAGCCCGGCAAGGATCGAAATCTGAAATCCGGGAAAGGGGTCAGGCTTTCAGAAGATTCCATGAAGATATATGCCGATCTGGACGGTAAATTTGTCATGGCCGAAGGCAAGCCGTCGGTTTTTGGTGAGCATGCCGTGTCCGGCGATGTGGATATGTCGGTGGGCAATATCGTTTTCGGCGGCAGCAAGCTGATTATTGCCGGAGAAGTGCTTTCCGGCTTCAGCGTTAAATGCCGTGGTGACATCGTGATCCAGCAGGGAGTCAATAACGCCTTTGTTATGGCCGGCGGCGATTTGTATGTTGCCTCCGGTACGGTGGGTGAGGATGCCGTGTTGCGGGCCAAGGGTAATGTCACCGTCGATTTTGTTGAAAACGGACCGCATATCGAAACCGCCGGCAAGTTGATTGTTAATGATTTTTTGGTGCAGATTGACGCCAAGGTGGGCAAGGATGTTATTGCCACCAAGGGCAAGGGGACGATCATCGGCGGCAAATTCATAGTTGCCGGCTCTATTCATGTTGTCGATCTCGGCTCCGATGCCGAGATCATGACGGATATCAGCGTCGGGATGATCCCCTCGCTGCAGGCCAAAAAGATTAAATTGGATGAGGAGTTCGTCACCTGGTCGGACCGCTTGAACGAGGTCTTGAAAAATATCAGCGCCCTGGACAAGATGAAAAAGGACATGGGGGCGGGCTTTCCCGAAGATAAGGCGGTTTTACTCAAGAAGTGCCAGGGGTTCATGCCCAAGGCCATGGATAAGGTTAATGATCTGACCGAGGCCAACAACCAGCTGGCGGAAGAGCTGGGGCAGATGATCAATGAGCGGATTTACGTGTACGGCACCCTTTTTCCCGGGGTGGTGGTCAAGATCGGTAGTCTGGCCCGAACCATTACTCTGGAAGAGCAAGAGGTGGTGGTCTTTTTCGATAAGGAGGTCCACCAGATTCTGGTCCGGAAGATGACCCGCGAAGAGCGGGCGGCCAGGCCGGAAATATAGTAAGTTTCTCTTTTGCCCTGTTGTGCTTCCCCTTTTATTGTTCCGGTTACTGGCTGCCCCGCCGTCTTCAGGGGGCCTGCTTTCGGCAGGCGGCATCCTCCTTAACAGGTGGTCCCCCCGGCTTTCGCGATAGTTTTTTGAAATCCCACCCCATAAAGAAGGTGGCTCTTTACCGCCTGATCATCAATAACAGGGGCGACCACCCCTTCAGCTGTGGGGGATGTTTATTTGGGCAACAACGCAACCATTTCCCGTACCGCTTGATCAAGGCCCACCATGATGGCCCGGGCCATGACCGCGTGGCCGATGCTCAACTCTTCGATGGTGCCTAACGCCGCTACCCGCTGGGTGGTGAGGTAGTTGAGGCCGTGGCCGGCGTTAACCCGCAGGCCCAATTCGTAAGCTTCTTCGGCGGCGGTGGCAATGAGATCGAATTCATGGTCCCGTTCTTGTTCCGAGGCGGCATCGCAGTAGCGGCCGGTGTGGATCTCGACAAAGGTGGCGCCGATCTCCTTGGCCGCCACGATCTGCCTGGAGTCCGGGTCGATAAACAGGCTGACCGGGATGCCAGCCTTGCTCATTTGCGCAATTACTCCTTTGAGGCTTTTTTTCTGGCCGGCCACGTTTAGTCCGCCTTCGGTGGTCAGTTCCTTGCGTTTTTCCGGCACCAGGGTGACCATATCGGGCTTGATCTCCAGGGCGATATCAATGATTTCCCTGGCCGCGCCCATCTCAAGGTTGAGCTTGGTTTTAACGGTCTGGCGCAGGATGCGCACATCCCGGTCCTGGATATGGCGGCGGTCTTCCCTGAGATGGACGACGATGCCCTGGGCCCCGGCCAGTTCGCAGATGCCCGCCGCCAGCACCGGATCCGGCTCATTGATGCCGCGAGCCTGTCTGAGGGTTGCCACATGATCAACATTGATGGCGAGACTAACCATTTGTCCTCTCCTTTCTTTTTTTAAGAGTTGTGCGAGAATTTCTTGTTCCTTGGCCGCCATTAGCTCCGCTTCCGCATCGGACCGTTCATGGTCATAGCCTAAAAGGTGCAGCAGGCCGTGGATGAGCAGGATCGTCACCCGGCGATGCAGGCTGACCTCGTCTTTGGCGGCCTCTTTGGCCGCGGTGTCAATGGAGATGATGACATCGCCCAGGATCTCCGGGGCCAGATCGCCTCCTTCCCCCTCCTGCATGGCAAAGGCCAGCACGTTGGTAGGTCCTTTTTTGTTGCGGTACTGCTCATTGATAACCGCCATCTGCCGGTCGTCAACCAGGGCGATGCTGAGTTCGCTTGCCGGGCAATTGCAGATTTGCAACAGGGTTTCTCCCCGCCGCTTAAGCTGGGCAAGGCTGATTGGCAATCCCTTTAGGTCGTGGTTGAGTAGAACCGGCATAAACTTCCTTGCTGTGGGCGATTATTTTTTTGCTCGTTTCGCCGAGGTGGCGGAGCCTGTGGGGGGTGGTCGGTGTTGCCCCTTTTTTTCGTAGGCTTTGATAATGTCTCGAACCAATCGGTGGCGGACCACGTCAACCTCTGAAAAATAGTTAAAGGCAATGCCGTTGATGTTTTTCAGGACCTTGGCGGCGTGAATCAGGCCGGACTGGCGAGCATCGGGCAAATCGATCTGGGTGATGTCGCCGGTGATCACCGCCTGGGAGTTAAGACCTAGGCGGGTGAGAAACATCTTCATCTGCTCGTGGGTGGTGTTTTGCGCCTCGTCCAGGATGACAAAGGCATTGTTCAAGGTCCGGCCCCGCATAAAGGCCAGCGGGGCAATCTCGATGATGCCCTGTTCAATCAGATCGGCGGCCTTTTCCCGGCCCAGCATATCGTTCAAGGCGTCATACAGGGGGCGCAGGTAGGGGTTGACCTTCTGGGCCATGTCGCCGGGCAGAAAGCCGAGCCTTTCGCCGGCCTCAACCGCGGGGCGGGCCAGGATAATGGCGCGCACCTGCTTATTGGCATAGGCTGAAACCGCCATGGCCACCGCCAGGTAGGTTTTGCCGGTGCCGGCCGGCCCGATCCCGAAAACAATATCCTGGTGCCGGATGCTGTCGATGTAGTGTTTCTGGTTGATGCTTTTGGGCGAGATAATCTTATGCTCGGCCGTGATGTAAACCTGGTCCAGGAAAATATTTTTCAGGTTGGCTTTCGGCGCCGCTTCGAGAATCCTCAGTGCATATGCCACATCGGCCTGGTAGATCGGGTAGCCGGACTTGACCAATTCGTAAAGCTTGCCGAGGGTGGCGGCGGCCAGCTCGGTTTCGTGTTTGAGCCCGGAGATACTCAGTTTATTGCCCCTGGTTTTGATGGAAACCCCGGTGCCCTCTTCAATGGTGAAGAGATTTTTGTTGAGGTCTCCGCAAACCTGTCTGGCAATATCGTTTTCCGGAAAAGATATTTCGGTTGTGATCACAATAATCCCCCAAAAAGGTTAGTTGGAGCCCTTTTTGAGTTTGGCCAGTTCCTGTTCCACCATCCGTTGTAATTCCTGAAGGTTGCGGTTCTGTAACTTGCGGCCGTTGATAAAGATGGCAGGGGTGCCGCGGACTCCTATCTTGCGGCCGTCGATGATGTCGTTGTCCATGACCTTTTTGGTGATGGGGTCCTTGCGGTCTTTATTGAACTTATCCACGTCAAGCTCCAATGATTGGGCAAGTTCGATGAAGATCGGCTCCGTGTCCTTAATGGTCTTTGCGGCAGCGAAGCGTTTTTGATTTGCAAAGAGCAGGTCGTGGTATTGCCAGAATTTTCCCTGCCGGTGGGCGGCAAGTGAGGCCAGGGCCGCCGGTTGGGCTTTTTTGTGGAAAGAAAGCGGAAATTGTTTGAAAACAATCCTGATTTTATCCGGGTACTGGGTGACGACTTCATCAAACAAGGCGCCGACCTGGCTGCAGTAAGGGCATTCGAAATCACTGAAGGCCACGAGCTCCACCGGGGCATCTTCCGGGCCGATAAAGGGGGCGCCTTTGGTGTTGATCTCCACGGTAAAGGAGATGGCGATCACCTGAATTTTATTGGTTTTGCTGTTGGCCAAGATAACCTTGGGCGGGATGCCGGCCGGTTGCAGGCCGGAGACCGCTATCTTGTCCATGCCGGGGTCGACATCCATGGTTTCCTGCAGGGAGCCGTTTTCGTCAAAGATGCTGAGTTTGCCGCCGGTGGTCAGGACATAGGTCAATTGGCCGTCGATGGAGACGGCAATGTCGAGGGGCGCGGCCTCGGTCTGAAAGTTAGCGGTGGTCGTCCAATCCATCCCGGCGTGCGCCGGCGAGGCAAGTAATGCCAGGAAAAACAGCATGGTGATTAAAGGTGATGAAAGATCTCTGACTTTATACATGTCTTAATAACCTCCTGATTGAAGCATCGGTGAATCACCTGAATGATTATGTGAAGTAAGAAGAATTGCTTATTATAGCGTTAGCTAAGGATAAAGCAATAACGGGAAGTGTTAATTGTTAATAAATTTCAGGTTAGGTTTTCAGCCAGCAACACGGCAAGATGTTTAACGGCCACCGGATAATTGTTTCTTGGCGCCTCTCGGCTGAGTTGAAGCAGGCATCCGGTGCAGGTGGTGGTGACCACGCTGGCGTTGGTGTGCTGGATGCCGGTGATAAGTTTGTCGGAAATGGTTGCGCTCAGTTCAGGCTGCGCCAGATGAAATAAGCCGCCCTGGCCGCAGCATGTTGCGCCATGTTCCGGCTCGACCGGGATGAAGCCCGGCAGACGGCGCAATAGTTGCCGGGGCGGCTCGGTGATTTTGTGTTGAAAACGTAAGTGGCAAGGGTCGTGATAATAAATTTTGTTATCGGCGCCATCTGATCCCGGCGGCCGGAAAAACAGCGAATCTTTTTTTTGTTGAAAAAAAGAGGAGAATTCGAGCAGGCGCCCGGTAAAATCCTGGGCCTTTTTTTGCCAGCGGGGGTCATCTGCCAGCAGGTGCGGGTAGCTCAGCAGGTGGCTGTAGCAGGAGGCGCAGGAGGTGAGGATCGGGTTGGGGTTGAATGCAAAGGCGGCGATGTTTTTTTTAGCCAGAGCCCGGGCGGTTGTGAGGTCTCCTGCGCTGTGGGCCGGAAGACCGCAACAGCATTGGGCGGCGGATATTGCCGGCGCCGAAGCGGTGGCCTTTTGGGCAAGTAGTTTCGTGGCCTTTGCTATGTCGAGATTAAGGTGGCCGGCGTAACAGCCGGTGAAATAGTTCAGCGGGGAATCGGTTGCGGCTTGGGCGCCGGCCCCAACCTCAATGGAAGCGGCAAGTCCGGTGCCGGGGCCGAGGCCAAACCGCAGCCGCAGGCCGCTGGCCTCGGGCAGGGCGTCAAGAGCCCGGCGATTGATGCCGGCGATTTTTTGCAGCATTTTCTCGTTGCCGAGAATCTCGCAGGTGAGGCTCCGCAGGAAGCGGTGTTCACCAGCCTTGCGGTTGAGGTGGTGGCGGGCGGCGGCAAAGATGGCCGGCGGGTCGAGCTGGCGGGAGCAGACCGCGCTGCAGGCGCCGCATAACAGGCATTTGGATAATATTTCCGCGTAAAGCCTTGAGGCCCGGCCCGGATCAAGGCGGCTGATCAGGTGCAATTTGCCCCGGGCCGTCATGCTCTCCCGGCCGCTCGCTTGATAAACCGGGCAGACCACCGAGCAGGCCCCGCACTTTGCGCATTTGTTTTCGTTGGTCATGCTCATCAGGGTATAAAAAAAGAGTTTCGGCTTTAAGGGGTTGCTCGGTTGCAACGGCGGCGCAACCCCTTAAAGCACGTTACCCTGTTATCGCAGCCATAGCAGATAGGCCTTGATGAAGGGGTCAAGGTTGCCGTCGAGCACGCTTTCCACATTGCCGGTTTCATGGTTGGTCCGGTGGTCCTTGATCATGCGATAGGGCTGCATGACATAGGAACGGATCTGGCTGCCCCAGGCGATTTCCTTTTTCTCGCCGGTAATTTCCTGGTGCTGCTCCTGTTGCGCCTCTTTTTCCTTTTCGTAGAGACGGGCCTTGAGCATCTTCATCGCCGTGTCCTTGTTGCGGTGCTGGGAGCGTTCGTTCTGGCACTGGACCACGATATTGGTCGGCAGGTGGGTGATGCGGATGGCCGAGCTGGTTTTGTTGATGTGCTGGCCGCCGGCGCCGCTGGCCCGGTAGGTGTCGATGCGCAGATCCTTTTCATTGATCTCCACCTCGATGTCGTCGGCAAGCTCCGGAAAAATAAACACCGAGGCAAAGGAGGTGTGGCGGCGGCCTCCGGTATCAAAGGGCGAAATCCGCACCAGACGATGGATGCCCATCTCCGAGCGCAACAGCCCGTAAGCATGCAGGCCGGTAACCATGATGGTCACGCTTTTGACCCCGGCCTCATCGCCGGGCAGCATGTCGAGGATATCGGTGGCAAACCCTTTTTCTTCGGCCCAGCGCAGATACATGCGCAGCAGGATGTCGGTCCAGTCCTGGGCCTCGGTGCCGCCGGCGCCGGCGTGGATGGTGATCATGGCATTGCTGGCATCGTGTTCGCCGGAGAACATGCACTCAAGTTCCATGGACGAAATGCGGTCGATAAGAGGGGTCAGCAGCTCGTCAACCTCGCCTGCCGTGTCGCTGTCGCCTTCGGAGACGGCGAGTTCGAGCAGGACCTCGGCCTCTTCCAGGTCCGCCCGGCATTGCTCCCATCGGTCGATGTAGTTCTGCAGAGCGCCCTGTTCTTTTTGCACTGTTTGCGCCTTGTCGGTGTTGTTCCAGAAATCAGGGGCCAGGGTCAGGGATTCAAGCTCGCTGATTCTTTCGCGTTTGTTGTCTAATTCAAAGATGCTCCTGGAGGGTGAGCAGGCGGGTCTTGAGATCTTGGATTTTTTGTTTGAGTTCTGCGGACATGTTGTTCTCCTGATTATCTAAACATTATTTTTTGGTTCGGGTTTACCGGTTAATATCCGCCACAAGAGGCAGCTTGCGGTCAACAGGAGGCATAGATACGGAAATAGATAGCCTTTGTCGACGTAAAAGGTTGTGAGGCCCAGTAGCGGCATCTTGCGGCCGGCTGTATATGGCTTGAAAAGCGGAGACGCCGCCTGGAGCTGGCCGCTCGGCTCAATAAACCCGCTGATGCCGGTATTGGCGGCCCGCGCCACACTTCGCCGGTTCTCCACCGCCCGGAATACCGCCATGGCCAGATGCTGGTATGGGGCGCTGGTCCGGCCGAACCAGGCATCGTTGGTGATGATGACCAGCAGGTTGGCGCCTTTGCTTACCTGCTCACGGCTCAGCTCCGGGAAGATGCTTTCAAAGCAGATTAATACCCCAATTCGGCTGTTCTGGCAAGATAGCGGCTTATGGAAAGCGCCGGGGGAGAAGTCCCCCATGGTTTCCACCACCGGCGAGGCAAAGGCCAGTAATTGGCGAAACGGAATATATTCGCCGAAGGGCACCAGGTGCTGTTTGTCGTATCGTTCCCCCATCCGGCCATCCGGGCTGACGAGAAAGGCGCTGTTGTAATATCTGATCGGGGCGGTGGCGGCGGCGCGTTCCCGGTGCGGGGCGCCGGTTAGGATTGCAACCTGGTGGGGATGGGCCAGGCCGGTTTGCAGAAGCAGGGAAAGGGCGTGCTCCTGCGGGTAAAAGGGCAGGGCTGTTTCCGGCCAGACGATCAGATCGGTGGCGCCGTTTTGTGCGAGGGCCAGCCGGGAGAGCTCAAGGTAGCTTTCCACGGTTTGTTTCTGGGAGGCGGCCAGCCATTTCTGGTCCTGGGGAATGTTGGCCTGGACCACCGCCACCCTGAATTTTTCGGCCTGGGCCAGCAAAGAGGGGATTGTCCGCAGTTGATGCAGGTTGTAGCCGGCGGCCGCGATGAGAAGCAACAGGGCTGCGCCCATGGTCCTTGGTTGGGCTATTTTTTTTTGATAGACGGCGGCAGCCCCCAGCATGAGCAAGACATTGGCCGTCACGATCAGGAAGCTGACCCCGTGATGCCCGACCAGGTCGGCCACCTGAATCAGGCCGGGCGCGTCGTACTGGCTGTAGCCCAGATCAAGCCAGGGGAAACCGGTGAACAGTTTGCTGCGGACAAAGTCGAGGGCCACCCAGAAGAAGGGGGCGCTGCAAAGTAATGGGATTTTCGGGGCAACCAGTCGGCAGAGTCCGGTAAAAAGGGCCAGGTAGCAGCTCATATAGGCGGCCAGCAGAATCAGGGCCAGAATGGCCAGGGGCAGCGGCACCTGGCCGAAGGTGGCAAGCACGGTGATGATCCAGTGCAGCAGGGGCAGGTAATAGAGCAGGCCGCTGAGCAGGCCGAGCAAGGCGGCTTTTTTGACCGAGCAGTTGTTGACGGCCCAGAGCAGGGGGATCAGCGCCACCCAGGCCAGCGGCGAAAATGAAAAAGTGCCGGGTGAGGCCAAGAAAAGCAACAGGCTGGTCGTTAATGCCGCCGCCCAAGAGGATGGCCACTCCCTCATGCCCGGAGGCCGGGCGGCTAAGCTGTGTGAGTCAGCCGCCATTATTTGGGCTTACGCTGGATTTTTACGGTGGAGATCCGGCGCTGATCGGCGGATACCACTTCAAAGACCAGGGAGTTGATCAGCATGGTGGTGCCGGGGGTGGGCACCCGGTCGAGGTAATTGATGATCAGGCCGCCCACTGACTCGTAGGGGCCTTCCGGCATATCGATCTTGAAGAAATCCTCGACCTCTTCGATATCGATCTTGGCATCGGCCAGCAGGATGTTTTCGCTGATCACCTTCCAGTTTTTTTCCGGTTTGTCGTACTCGTCCCTGATTTCGCCGACAATTTCTTCCAGGACATCTTCAAGGGTTATCAGGCCGCGGACGCTGCCGAATTCATCGGTGACAATGGCCATGTGGATTTTTTGCGTCTGAAAATCCTTGAGCAGGTTGACGATCTTCCTGGTGTCCAAGGCGAAAAAGGCCGGTTTGACCAGTTCCGAGGCGGCGGGCATGGCTGACGCATTGAGGCAGAACGGCAGCAGATCCTTGGCGTGGAGGATGCCGATAATATTATCCGGACTATCTTTATAGATGGGGATGCGGGTAAACCCTTCATCGGTGATGAGCTGGATCAGGGCCGCCGCCGAAACCTCGGCTTCGGCGGTAACCATCTCGCTGCGCGGGGTCATGACTTCGCGGATCAGGGTGTCACGGAATTCCATGATGCTGCTGATCATCTGCCCCTCGGCCGGGCCGATTAATCCTTGCTCTTCACCTTCATCCAGGATTTCCTGGATTTCCTGTTCGATGTCTTCAGCGGTATCAGGGGGGCTGGTTATTTTTAGGAATTCAAGTAAGCGTTTTAGCGGGGAGTTGCCCGAATCGGAAGGTGAAGATGATTCCATATTATGGTGAAGCGATCCTGTGTAAAAAAAAGAGTTAATGTTAAGCCGGATGGCAAACCCGCTGTTCGGGTGATTGGCTATTGTTAGATCGTAATATAAGTTCGCATTGGCTAAAGTAAATGCCAAGAGGTGTCAAGAAAAAAAATTGACCTTTTTGTTCAAAATCGTTATAAGGGCCACACTTTGAGTTTGGTACGATGTATTTTATACGATAAATAACTCAGCGAGACTATTCACTATACCATACCCCATAAAATAATATCAACTCGATGTATGGTGTTGATTTGGGTATGTGTTTTCCATTGTAAGGTGATTTCTTCCTTTTAATTTAAACTGAAAATTAGTAAAAGCATTAGTAAAGGAAAAAGTGCAGGGATGGCGAGCTTACTCACCATTTGCTTTTTTCCTTTTGTTTTATGGGGAGATTGTGCCTGGAGCACGCCACCCGCAACATAATTCCGAGGTTTAGTTTGAAAGATAAGGTTCTGATTGCAAATCGGGGTGAGATCGCCCTGCGGATCATGGAAGCCTGTAAAGACTTGGGTCTTGACTATGTTGTCGTTTATACCGATGCCGATGTGGAATCGGAGCATGTTCAGCGTAATCTGGACAGCGGCAGCAACACCCGACGGGCCTGGCGTATTTCCAGTTATACCGATCCAAATGATATTCTTGCCGTAGCCGATCATACCAAATGTACGGCTATACATCCCGGCTATGGTTTCTTTTCCGAGGATTTCCGTTTTGCTCGCCGGGTAACGGTCCGCAACCGCCCTTTGACCTTTATCGGGCCGAAGTGGGAGGTTGTTAAGGATCTCGGCGACAAGATCAATACCAAGCGGGTTGCCAACCGACTCGGCATCCCGACCATTCCCGGCACCGACGGCCCCATTTATAATGAGATGGAGGCCGAAGACGTAGCCAATCATCTTTTGGGCGATCAGCTGGAAAGAAACATCAAAAAGCCTTCCATCCTGGTCAAGGCCGCCGCCGGTGGCGGTGGTATGGGAATTGAGGAGGTTTTTCAGATCGAGCATTTCCGGCGGGTTTACCGCCAGGTGCAGAACTATGCCAAGCGGCAGTTCGGCGACGGGGGGGTGCTCATTGAACAATGTATCCGCGATTTCAATCATCTCGAGGTGCAGCTGGTTTGCAGCCGTCACGGTGAGCGGGTTCATTTCGGCACCAGGAACTGCACCATCCAGAGTACCGGCCGCCAGAAGCGGCTGGAAGCGGCGCCCGGCTTTGACGACTCCTGCTTTGTCTATGATTTCAACGGCAAGGAAGTGCTTGATAAGGTGGTCGAGTACTCGTTGAAGCTTGCCTCCCACGTGCGGTACGATAACGTGGGGACCTGGGAGTGGATTGTCACCCGCGAGGGCCAGCCCTATCTGCTTGAGGTCAACACCCGAATTCAGGTTGAAAATGACGTGTCGGCCCGGGTGAGTTATCTTAACAATAAACATCCCAATCTGATCCGGGAGCAGATCCGTCTGGCCCTTGGCGACCACATGGGCTACAGTCAGGAAGACGTTGATTCCCGCGGGGCGAGCATTGAGTTCCGGATCGTGGCCGAGGATACCCATCGCGGTTTTGCCCCGTGGATCGGCACCATTTCTAAATTTTCATTTCCGCAGCATGATTGGTCCACGGTTTACAGTCATGTGCCCACTGATCGCCCCTATGTCATTCCCAGTGATTTCGACCCTAATCTCGCTCTGGCGTTGGTCTGGGGAGATACCATGGCCGAGGCCAAGGAGCGCGGCCGTAAATTTCTGGCCGAAGTGGCCATTGAGGGCAGCAATGCGGCGGGTGAGCCGATTATGACCAACTTGCCCTATTTGAACGAGAATATTGATCGACTTCTCACCTTTTGATGATTCAAAGGTAAAAAATACATGGAAGATTTAAGAAAGCGTCTATTAAAAACCGAAGAACGACTCAGCTATCTCATTCACCTCAAAGATGGTGACGAATGGGGTAATCTGGTTGGCCTGCGCGAGAAATTCAATCTTCTGCGGGATAAATTCTATGATTTCAGCGAAGATGAACTGGGCGAAGAGATTCGCGCCCTTGAGGATTCGCTGTCTTTTCTTGAAGCGCGGAGCGAGGAGTCATTAAGCTCCATGGAGCGGGTGCGCATTGTCCGCAGTCCCCATCGTTTTTCGCTCAAGGACATTCTTGAAAATGTCTATGAGGATTATACCGAGCTAGGCGGCGAGGAAGATGCCAGTATCGATCCTTCCATGGTTGCGGCCCGGGCCAGTATCTCCCGCCGGGTCAAAAACAAGAACGTCTTGCAACAGGTCATGGTCATCGGCCACGAGAAGGGGCATGGCGAGGAATACCGCAACGGCGGGTGCAGCAAGCCCTGGGGTAATGAAAAGGCCCTGCGCTATATGCGGGTTGCCGAAACCGAGGGTATTCCCATTCATTTTTATATCTTCACCCCCGGCTCTTTTCCGGTGGAAGATTACCCCGGCGCCGGCCAGCAGATTGCCAGAAACATTTACGCCATGGCCAAATTGCGGGTGCCCATGGTTTCGTTGATCTCCGAAGGTGGTTCCGGCGGCGCCGAGGCCCTGGGCCTGAGCGACGTTCGCCTCATGTGCTCCCACGGTTATTATTCGGTGATCTCCCCGGAGGGCGCCGCCGCCATCGAGGGCAAGATTCGCGAAGGCGAGAAGATGCCCAAGGAGCTGGTTGAGGCCTGTGCCGAACGGTTGCATATTACGGCCGAGGAAAATCTGGCCCGCGGCACCATCGATCGAATTATCCAGGAGCCGCCGCTTGGGGCCAAACGTGACGATTTCGGCTTTTTCCGGGACATCAAATGCGAGGTGATCCGGGCCACCGATGAGGTGGTGCTTAAGACCAAGAGTCTCCGTGCTTTTAGGGCCTATGAGCTCAAGATGAAGAAGGCGGTCGGCAACGCCGCCGAAGAGCCGCACATCGACATCACCTGGGATCTGAACCGGGATGAGGTCAGCCGTTTGCTGGCTTTGCGTTCCAGAAAATATCGGAATATGGCGATCAGCGGATTTCTTGATCAGTCCACCAACTATTCGGCTTTTTATCAAAATACCAAGAAAAAGTTTTCAAAATTTTATTATACCTTCCGCTACGATATCCTGAAAACCCAGCAGAAGCAGGTGCAGAAGGTGATCAAGGATGTTTCCGGGGAAGGGTCGGTCCTGTTGCGTCAGGTTTCGGCGCCCTTTGCCGCCGCCTATGATTTTATTACCTCCAGGCCCGGGATCAAGGGGGGCAAGGTATCTCTGCCCGGTAACGGCGGTGGGGAGGATCCCATCGAATTCGGGGATATCTATACCAGCCCTCTGGCCAATGAAGATCGCACCGTTACCTGCCCCAATGCGGAAAAACATGGTTGCAAGGATCTCTGGGTCCGGGATCTCTATGGTGAGTTCGGCGGGGTCTGTGAGAATTGCGGTCATCATTTCCCCTTGGAGTATCAATGGTATCTCAAGCATCTTTTTGATCCGGATTCCATTCGGGAATTCAATAACAATATTTGCTCCGGCAACCCCCTTGATTACCCCGGTTTTGAAAAGCGCTTGAAAGGCGCGATTGCTAAAACCGGGCGGCGCAGCGGGATTATAACCTTCGATGCCAGGGTGATGGGGGTTGATCTGGTGGTGGCCATGCTTTACAGCGATTTTCGTAACGGCACCGTGGGTTCGGCCGAGGGTGAAAAGTTTGTGCGGGCCTGTGAGGCGGCTAAGCTCAAGAAGCGGCCGCTGCTTGCCTACATCCACACCACCGGTGGAATCAGGATCCATGAGGGAACCCTCGGCGTGGTGCAGATGCCCAAGTGCACCATGGCCGTTCGTGAGTACGTTGATGCCGGCGGCCTCTATATCGTTGTTTACGACAACAATTCCTATGCCGGGCCGGTGGCAAGCTTTCTGGGATGTTCTCCTTACCAGTTCGCCATTCGTTCGAGCCGGGTCGGCTTTGCCGGGCCGCGGGTTATTCGCGATACCACCGGCGAGGATGTGCCGCCCGATTATCATAACGCCAGAAACGCCCTGAGGCGCGGCCATATTCAGGGAATCTGGGATCGACGCGAGTTCAGGCGGAATTTGCATAAGTCGCTGTTGACCATGGGCGGCAGCAATCTTTATTACCGATAATCCAAAGCAAAACGGTTGACGATGACTCAAGATATTAATTTTGAAGCAGTTATAAGCAAGTATCGTTCTGATCCCTACGAATACGTCGATGTCCGGACCAAGCATACCGGGCAGATTCGTTTCAAGGTCAGGGAGGGTTCCGAGGTTGAAGGCGCAACCGGGGAATGGCACCATATTCCCGGGACGCTGCTCTATGAATTGCTTCGCGAGGGCAACCAGAAGAAATTGCATTCGACGACCAATGGCGTTGTCTCTTCTATCAGAAGTGAACTTGAAGGGAAGTTTGTCGAGGCCGGGGAAAAGGTCCTCACTATCCGCCATCCGTTGACCAAGCGAGAGATTATCGAAAATATCCTGCGTCAGGTTCTTGAGCCGTTTAATGCTCCGGAGCGGGCCAAGTATTTTTTCTCCCTTGACCTGCAGTCCAAAATCGACAAGTACGGCCAGCGCGGCGTCTCGATTAAGCCCGGCGATGAGATCCTGACCATGTCGTTGATGAAGCGGGATACGCCGGTCTATTATGCCGGTGAGCCCGGCATCATCCATTCCGTTTATTTTCAGCCCGGGGTCAGCGTGGACCATGGTGAGCCGCTGATCGGCATCTGTTCCGAGGAAAAGCTGCCGTTGATCCAGAAGGTTATCACCAGGGTAAAGGCGGAGTGGGAGTAATTTCCGCTATTTTTCCCCTGTCATCTCTGTGGCTGATAGCGCCTGAGGCAAACATCAGTGGAGCGTCTTAGCCATAGCCTGATTCGTCAGATTATTACCGACGAGGATCGGCCCCGCCGCCTTGAAAAGTATTCAGCCGAGGTGGTGGCGGCGGTTTATCGTTACGGTGATTTTGTCGGCAGCTCCATCGAATCATATCCCCTTGAGGGTCGGCTCATGGAGCGGGCCCGGCAGCTGGTTGCCGATTGTGACCGGTGTGAACGATCATTCCCCAGCGGCATGGTGCTGTTGGCCCATGAACTCACCGAAAGTCGCGGCCGTTTTCGGCGGGTGTGGCATGCGCCCCCCGGCGGTCTGTGGATGACCCTGGTGATCGCCAATACCTTGTTGCCGGCAAGCACCGCCCTTTATCCCCTTGCCGCCGGTCTGGCCTGCTGTGAGGCGGTGCGGCAATATGAGATCGATGCCAAGGTCAAGTGGGTTAATGATGTGCAGGTTTCCGGCCGCAAGATCTGCGGCATTCTCGCGGAAACCTTTACCAGTCCCAAATATAATGAAGAGTATATCCTGATCGGGGTGGGGGTTAATGTTAATAACCAGTCATTCCCGCCGGAGCTGGGCAGCTTGGCTGTTTCGATGCGGGATGTGCTGGGCCGGGAAATCGACCTTGAGCTTTTTGCCGCCCGCCTCCTTGCCAAGTTTGTTTGGAGTATCGGCCTGCTCCATCATGAAGAGCAGCAACGCCTTGATCGCGGTAACGATGATGATCAGGCTGATCATCTGCATCCAGTCCTCGAGGGCTGGCGCGAGTTAACCGACTGTATCGGCCGGCAGGTCTGGTTCGGCTACGATGTTCAGGAAAAACCACAGTACCGCGCCAAGGTGATGGGTCTTGATCCCAGCGGCGGCCTGATCTTGAAGCATCAGCAGGACGGGGTGGTCGTGGTCGAGCATGCCGGTGAAATCATGTATATCGATTAAGGATATTTGCGCAGCATGGTTGCCTAAATGGTGGCTGATCAGCTACATTGTTTTGCATGTCTCCTTCTCCTTTCGTCAGCGTAATCATCCCCACTTACAATCGGGCCGCCTGGCTGCCCGGCGCCGTTGAGTCGGTGTTGGCCCAGACCCATCGTAACTTCGAACTGATCATCGTTGATGACGGTTCCAGCGATGCCACCGCCCGCTTTGTGGCCTCCCTTGTTCACCCCATCGTCTATCTCCGGCAGGATAATAAGGGGCCGGCCGCCGCCAGGAATCTCGGCATTAAAAATGCCCGGTATGATCTGCTGGCCTTTCTCGATGTTGATGACCGCTTTGTTGCAACCAAGCTCGCCCGGCAGGTGGCCGCCATGGCGCAAAGGCCTGATGCGCTGATCTCTCACACGCAGGAGATCTGGTATCGGGATGGACAACAGCTTAATCAAAAAAAAAATCACCGGAAAAACTCCGGCAACATCTTTGCGCAAAGCCTCAAGCTTTGCACGGTCGGCATGTCAACGATGATGGCGCGGCGGGCGCTTTTTGACGGGATTGGCCTGTTGGATGAGGATCTGCCCTGTTGCGAGGATTACGATTTCTGGCTGCGGGCCAGTGTCAGCCATGATTTCCTGCTGATCGACGAGCCCCTGACCATTAAAAACGGTGGCCGGCCGGATCAGGTCTCCTCGCAGTATAGGGTGGGCATGGATCGTTTTCGGATTCGGGCCATTGCCAAGCTTCTTGAGCAACATGAACTGAGCGATGAGCAATACCGGCTGGCCTGCGAGGAATTGGTGCGAAAGGCGACTGTTTACGGTAAGGGCTGCATCAAGCACGGTAAAGAGGATGAGGGGAAAAGCTATCTTGCCCTTGCTGATAATGTCGGTAGGCCACCCCTGGGCTAGCGTTATTGATTTTTTTGTCTAAATTTAGGTCTTGATAAGTTGTTTGATCGGGTGTGCTTAGCTGCCACATTGTGGTGGGGCATGCCCTTTTTTTTTGCTCATTTAGTTTTTTCTTTTAAGATAACCCTAACCATGTTTACCGCAATGTCGATGGATTAGCTATGTGATAGGATTGGTTATCATTTCTTGTTCAGTTTTAGTGAATTGACATTAGATTATTTTGTTGCGCACTATATTAAAAGCAAACAACTTTTCGATTTCGTAATGGATAGTTGATTCGAGTTTTGGGGTGGGTTGCAAAAGGGTCGGGGGCTCCTATTGCATTCTTTTTTGATAATACTGTGGAGGGAATTATCGTGAAAAGATTGAAGAGCTTTTTTCTGTATTTATTTTTTCTGGCCGGGCTACCTTTATCCGCGATGGCTGCTGACCATGGCGGGGCTGACTGGGCCTATAGCGGCGCGGCCGGCCCTGCGCATTGGGGGGATTTGAGCCAGGAGTATGCTCTCTGCAGCACCGGGCTCAATCAATCCCCGATTGATATCGTGCAAACCGTTAGAAAAGATTTAGGTCCCCTTGTCTTTGCCTATCAAAGCGCCCCCTTGAGTGTGGTTAACAACGGGCATGCCATTCAGGCAAATCATAAGGCAGGCAGTTTCATCAAGGTGCAGGGCAAGCTTTACAAGCTTTTGCAGTATCATTTCCATAGTCCCAGTGAAAACACCCATCGCGGTAAACCCTACGACATGGAGTTGCATCTGGTGCACAAGAGTGAGCAAGGGGAGCTTGCGGTGGTCGGGGTATTTATGCGGCAAGGTGCGGCCAATCAGCTGGTTCAGACCTTGTGGGACAATCTGAATCCCAAGGTTGCGCAATCGCGTAACCTTCCCCATCTTCTTGTTAATCCAGTGGATTTGCTGCCATATAACGGCTCATATTATCATTTTAAAGGTTCTCTCACCACGCCGCCATGTTCGCAGGATGTGCAGTGGTATCTGCTCAAAGACTCGATCGAGGTCTCGGCCGCCCAGATTGAAAAATTTGTGGGAATTATCGGCCACAATGCCCGTCCGGTTAATCCCCTCAACGGCAGAGAGATTGTCGAGGTTAGTCAGGGGAAGATTATCAATGCCGGTGTTGTTGTAACTAATGATCATGGCAATAGCGGTCATGGTGGTGTCGCTCAAGGCCATGTTGTTGCTGTTGCCGCTGCCGGGCACGGCAATAGCAATGTGGCTCATGCCTCGTTTGAGTCCGGCAAGGTAACTATCAAAAAGGAAAAAAGTCACGCAAAAGCCGAGTCGCGCAAAAGCGTATTCCATGCGGACGAACGTACTTCCGTGCATCAACAAGGAGTTCCGATTTGGTTCGTGTTGGCGGCTTTGGTGGTTTTAGGTGTTTTGGGGGTAATTTTTTTTAAAGGAGACAATATTATGATGTTCAGCAAAATGAAGGTAGGGGCCAGGATCGGCTTGATCATCTGTAGTTTGTTGGCATTGCTGATGGTGGTCGCCGGAATAAGTATTTCCAAGATGTCGAATATCGGCAACGAGCTCAAGCAGATCGCCGAAGAGGATATTCCGCTTACTGATTCGATTTGTAATATCGGTAATCATCAGTTGGAGATCGCTGTTTTGTTTGAACGCGGCTTTCGCCTTGGTGAAAAGGGCGATGTGGCCGGCATGCAGCAATTATTAGCCGAGATCGACAAAAACGGTGAATCTGTTGTCGATTTGATTGGCGAAGCCCAAAAGATTGCAGAGGAAGGATTACACGCCGCTAATAATGATAATGATCGTCGTGAGTTTGAAGGGGTGCTGACCCAACTTAAGACCATTGTCAAAGAGCATGATCAGGTCGAGGAACATGTCAAGAGCGTATTCGAGACCATTGCCCAGGGTAATCTGCATGAGGCGGAAGTGCTAGGTGAAAAGGTTGAGGTAGAGGCCGATGATGTGGATAAGGCTATCGCGGTTCTTCTTGAAGAGATCCAAAAGTTTACCGAAGCTGCGGGGCAAAGGGCTGAAGGTATTGAGGCTTCAGCCTTCAATTTGATTGTTGCGAGCACTATTGCCGCGCTCATTATCGGGCTTGGTCTCGGCATAATGGTAAATCGCAGTATTGCCTTTGCCCTTAACAATGTGAAAGTCATCTCCGACAATGTTGCCGCCGCCAGTCTGCAGTTAAGTTCCACCGCCGAGGAGCTTTCCCAAGGCGCCAGTGAGCAGGCCGCCTCGGTTGAGGAATCTTCCGCCTCGGTGGAGCAGATGGCTGCCACCATTAAACAAAATACCGATAATGCCTTGCAGACCGAACAGATAGCCATGCACACCGCCGGTGATGCCGAGGAAAGCGGCCAGGCGGTGCAGTCCACCGTGGCGGCGATGAATAATATCGCCGGTAAGATCTCGATTATTGAAGAGATCGCCCGACAGACCAACCTCCTGGCTTTAAATGCCGCGATCGAGGCGGCCCGGGCCGGGGAGCACGGCAAGGGCTTTGCCGTGGTTGCTGCCGAGGTGAGAAAGCTGGCCGAAAGAAGCCAGAAGGCGGCGGCGGAGATCAGTGAATTATCCTCTTCAAGTGTCGATGTAGCTGATAAGGCCGGGAAAATGCTGAGTAAAATAGTGCCGGATATCCAGAAAACAGCCACCTTGGTTCAGGAGATCAGTGCCGCGAGCCGTGAGCAGACCGCGGGTACCGAACAGATCAACGAAGGGATGCAGCAGCTTGATACGGTTGTTCAGCAAAATTCCAGCGCCTCGGAAGAAATGGCCGCCACCGCCGAAGAGCTTTCCGCCCAGGCGGAAGAGTTGCAGTCGGTGATTGCCTCGCTGATCAGCTCCGGGGGGGCAGCCTTTGCCGCGCCCAGAACTCCTAGAAAAACCGGCGTAATTCATAAGCCGGTGGTAGAGAAAAAAACCGGAGCTAAGTTGCTGTTGGGAAAGGCCAAACCCGTCCATGATAAGCTGGATGATGATTTCGAGCGTTTTTAAGGTCGAAACGCCCGTTTTTTTTAGGGTAAAGGGAGCGGCGGGCACTTCTGCTGGGTATTGGATTATATTTTTAAGGTGAAAATCATGACAAAGGTCGAAGAAAAAGGCGAGCTTGTTGCGCAGTACTTGAGTTTCATCCTGCGCGAGGAGAATTTTGCCATTGAAATCTCAAAGGTCAGAGAGGTGCTGGATGTGACGGTGCTCACCAAAATTCCGCGGATGCCAGAATATTTAAGCGGGGTTATTAATTTGCGGGGCAACGTGGTGCCGGTGATGGATCTTGGTTTGAAGCTTGGGATGACGGGCATAGAGCAAACCCATAATACCTGTATCATGATTGTCGAGCTTGAGGTTGAAGGGGAAACAGTCGATATGGGGTTGTTGACCGATTCGGTGCAGATGGTCATAGACCTGCGTAATGACGATATCGAAGCGGTGCCTAAGATGGGAACCGGGATTGATACTGAATTCATCAAGGGCATGGGCCGCCAGGATGAAAAATTTCTCATTATTCTTGATATTGACAAGGTTCTTGCCAAAGAAGGGCGTGCGGTATTGCAGGATAACAGCGATGAGATAATTGGTGCAGAGCAGGCTGAAGCGGTTACGGCCACCGCATAGATATCATCGTCTATGTGAGTTGGAGGAAGAGCAAAAGCGTAGATGGTGCCAAGGGTGAAGCATGGGTAACAAAGAATATGTTGCGATCTTTCGCGAGGAGACCGCAGAGCTTCTGGATGAAATAGAAAGTTCTTTGCTTGAGCTTGAAAAAGACCCGAGCGATCTGATGATAGTCGGCCGAATTTTTCGGGCAATGCATACGATCAAGGGGTCAGGCGCGATGTTTGGTTTTGACGCCATCGCCGACTTTACTCATCATTTTGAAACCATGCTTGATAAGGTGCGGGACGGTAAGGCTTCGGTCACCAGTGATTTGATAGATTTGACCTTGGCGTCCTGTGATTATATCCATGCCATGCTCGATGCGGATGGGGAGACGGTCGGCGATAACGTTGATCCGGAGGTTGGTGAGAAGTTGATAGCCTCTCTGCAAAAACTTGTTGGTGGGCATGGCGAAGGTGACGCCGGAGGGGAAAATTCTCCGCTTGATGATTGTGCAAAAAAATCACCTTCAGGTCAAAGAGCTCCGGTCCAAGATGGTGGGGAGAAAGCATCCGCCAAAGAAATTAATGTCCATTACCGTATCAGTTTGTTGCCGACCATGGAATTTTTTTCAGGGGGGAACACTGTCGAGCAACTGATTGATGAGTTGAGCCTGCTCGGTGAATGTACGGTTTTTCAACATCCGGGCAATAAGGTGGATGGTGGAGCCGGAGATAATAATGATGCCTGGGAAATTTTGCTCACCACTGATCGGGGCACGGATGCGGTTGAAGACGTGTTTGTCTTTGCCCGGTCCAGTTGCAATATATCAGTCACCGTGTTGGTGACCGAAGATGAGAATCATTTTGCAGAGCACCAAAAGCTGGGCGAGATTCTCATTGCCAGAGGAGAT
Source organism: Deltaproteobacteria bacterium (assembly GCA_013349285.1). Lineage (GTDB taxonomy): Bacteria > Desulfobacterota > Desulfobulbia > Desulfobulbales > Desulfurivibrionaceae > DUZU01. The sequence continues at coordinate 66,502 of DUZU01000005.1, forward strand.
ATCTCCCCGGACGATCTCAGCCGGGTTCTTGCCAAGCAAAAGCGTATCGGAGATCTCCTGGTTGAAGAACATCTGGTTTCCCGCTCCAAGGTTGATGCCGCGTTGGTCGAACAACAAATGTTGCAGCAAGCCTCGGCCAAGGTGGGGCAAACGAAAACCGCGGACAGTATCCGGGTTGCGGCGGAAAAACTAGATCAACTTATCAATCTGGTGGGAGAGTTGGTGGTGAATCAAGCTCGATTGACCCAGGTATCTTCCAAGTATGACGATCCAGGGCTGGTGGAGCCGGTGGAAGAGGTGGAGCGGCTTACCGCCGAGTTGCGCGACTGTGTTCTTAATATCAGAATGTTGCCCATCGGAACAACCTTTGCCCGTTTCAAACGGTTGGTCAGAGATTTATCGGCCGAGCTCGGCAAGGAGGTGGTTTTGGTGACTGAAGGCGGTGAAACCGAGCTTGATAAGAACGTTATTGATCAACTCGGGGAGCCGATGATTCACCTGATCCGTAACTGTATTGACCATGGCATGGAAACTCCCGCCGACAGAGAGGCCAAAGGTAAGCCGCGCAAGGGGACGGTTCGCTTGTCGGCTGAACATGCCGGGGCAAATGTGGTAATTTCGGTAACCGATGACGGCAAGGGTCTTGATGTGGAGAAGATTCTTCAGAAAGGGATTGAGAAAGGCTTGGTCAGGGCCGGCGAAGATCTAAGCCAAAAAGAGATATTCAATTCTATTTTCATGCCGGGCCTGTCAACCGCCGCGACCGTTTCCAGCGTCTCCGGGCGCGGAGTCGGCATGGATGTGGTCAAGACCACCATCGAGCGGCTCAAGGGTTCTGTTTGTGTGGCGGAAAGCGTTAAAAATAAAGGGACAACCATCACCATAACCTTGCCGCTGACCTTGGCCATTATCGACGGGTTGCTGGTTTTGGTTGAAGATACCTACTTGGTTCTGCCCCTGACGCAGGTGGAGGAGTGTGTCGAGCTTACCAAGGAGGATATAGATCATTTCCATGATCGTCGGATGATTCCGGTGCGGGATCAGTTGGTGCCCTATGTGCGGCTCCGTGATTTTTTTGCAATACCCGGAAAACGGCCGGAGATTGAACAAATGGTTATTGTGATGGTTAACGGAGAGCGGTTCGGTCTGGTTCTCGACGATGTTATCGGTGAACATCAGACGGTGTTGAAGTCCTTGGGCTGGGTTTACCGGAATGCCATAGGGTTGTCAGGATCGACGGTGCTGGGAAATGGTGAAGTTGCCTTGATTATCGATGTGCCCGATATTATGAAGGTTGCGCAAAAAGAAGAGAAAGACGTTTTTGCAGACTGATCTTGGGTTTTACTTATTGCCCGGGCGTGGAAAAATTTTCAAACGATACTAACGAGAAGAGTTTTTTCTTTGACGAAAAAAGTGGCTGTTCATATGAGTGATGGGTCAATTCAGCCTGTTTTAACAGATCGTGAATTTAAAAAAATAAGCGCGTTTGTGTATGATGTCTGCGGCATTAAACTCCCTCCCATCAAAAAAACCATGCTTTCCGCACGATTGCAAAAAAGATTGCGACAGTTGCGAATAACTAGTTTCTCCGATTACTTCTCCTATGTCCTGAGTCCAGAAGGGCGGGCGCATGAGTTGCCCTTGATGATTGATGTGGTCAGTACCAACAAAACTGATTTTTTCAGGGAGGCTAAACATTTTGATGTGCTCACTACAAGGGTCTTGCCTGATTTTGTAAAAAGATTTGCCCAAGGCAACCGAAAGCTTCTCAGGGTATGGAGCGCAGGGTGCTCCAGCGGGGAGGAGCCTTACACCTTGGCCATGGTGTTGGATGATTTTTTCTCCAAGGTGGCCGGCATTGATTTTTCTATCTTGGCCACCGATATCTGTACGGAAGTTCTGGCCAAGGCTGAGAAGGCGGTCTACCATGACGCCGGTCTGGAGCCAATTCCCACTCGCTTTCGCTATAAGTATTTGATGCGGGGAAAAGGGCAACAGAAAGGCTATCATCGGGTGGTGCCGGAGTTGCGCCGCAAGGTGAGTTTTCAACGACTTAATTTCATGGATAAATGTTTTGCCATTGATCATAAAATGGACATAATTTTTTGTCGTAACGTGATTATCTATTTTGATAAAAAAACCCAGGCTGATCTCTTTGCTAAATTTCGTGAGCAATTTATGGCTTATGGCTATTTGTTTATCGGTCATTCCGAGTCTCTTGAAGGGCCGGCCGGCCAGATGGAAAGGGTAGCTTCAGCTGTATACAAGTGTGTTAAATGATGCCGATGCCGGAAAAGGAGTTACCCACGGTTATCCTTGGGCCCGGGGAATTGTTTGTTGCCCGTAAGCCCACTATTATAACCACGATTTTAGGCTCTTGCGTTGCGGTGTGCCTCTATTGCCCCCAGCATCGGATTGGCGCGATGTGTCATGGTGTGTTGCCGAGATTCGGCAAGCAGTTTGAAAATGATAGTTTTCGCTTTGTGGTCAGCTCTATTCGGCATATGGTGGAGGTCATGGCCAACGGGAAAAAACATTGTCCTAACAGCGGGTTGGTGGCCAAGGTTTTCGGTGGGGCGGAGGTGCTGGGTTTTTCTCGTAAGTCGAGCAAGAAAGGCTCCATCGGCGTTCAGAATATTGAGGCGGCTCGAAATTCTTTGAAAGATTTGAGTGTGTCGATCAAGGTCGAGGAGGTTGGCGGGGTCAATGGTCGGAAGCTGTTTTTTTATTCCCATAGCGGGGAGGTTTACATGAAGCCTATCCCTCGTTCGATTAAATAAAGGGATCCTATGAACCGGAAGATCAGTGTGCTGATTGTTGACGATTCCGCCGTGGTTCGGCAGGTGCTGACCGATACGTTGGAGGCGGATCCGCAGATTCGGGTCATGGGCGCTGCCCGGGATCCATTCGTGGCCGCGGATTACATCGAGAAAGAAGTGCCGGACGTTATTGTGCTTGATGTTGAAATGCCGCGGATGGATGGCCTTACTTTTTTGCACACGATTATGACCCAGCACCCGGTGCCGGTGGTTATGTGTTCGACCTTGACGGAAAAGGGGGCGGAGACGACTTTAAAGGCGTTGGAGTACGGGGCCGTCGATATAATCCAAAAACCTAAATTGGGTACCAAGAAGTTTTTGGAGGAATCTCGCATTCGAATCTGTGATGCGGTTAAGGCGGCGGCCAGGGTCGTGGTCAAGCGGACCGCCGCCGCCCCTGTTCGGCGTGTGGAAAAAAAACTTACCGCCGATGCCGTGCTCGCTCCTCCATCGGCTAAGGCAATGGTGCAGACCACGGAACGGGTGGTCGCGGTAGGAGCTTCTACGGGCGGCACAGAAGCTTTGCGGGTTTTTTTGGAGCAATTGCCCCGGGATTGTTCAGGGGTGGTCATTGTTCAGCATATGCCCGAAGGGTTTACCCGGGCCTTTGCCGCGCGCTTGGACGGCTTGTGTAGTATTAGGGTGAAAGAGGCCCAGAACGGTGATTCTGTTTTACGCGGGCAAGCGCTCATTGCGCCCGGCAATAAACATATGCTGTTGAAGCGAAGCGGGGCGCGTTATTACGTTGAAATAAAAGACGGCCCCTTTGTCTGTCGGCATCGTCCTTCCGTTGATGTCCTTTTTCGATCAACCGCAAGGTACGCCGGCAAGAATGCCATCGGGATCATCATGACCGGCATGGGAGATGACGGGGCCAGGGGGATGCTGGAGATGAAGCAGGCAGGGGCCTTTACCATTGCCCAGGATGAGGCGAGCTGCGTGGTGTTCGGTATGCCCAAGGAGGCCATTGCCCTTAACGGGGTGGATCAGGTTCTCTCCTTGGAACAGATTGCGCCTAGGATTTCCCGAATGTAAAAAAAATGGTGTCCCTAAAAAATGAGCCTGTACAAAAGGTGAAGATTATGTACATAATTTTATAAAATATATAATTAATATCAAGACCATCGGTGTATGGCGCTCTTTGCCGCGAGTGCCCCGCCTTTTTTTTATTCGATAAGGAGAGTTATGGACCTCTTGAAGGACTTTTCTCAGAAGGACATGATCGAGCAGATCATCATCCTTGATGAGATCAAAGAGACCAAGCAGGTTGAGTTGTTGCCTGAGTTGTTTAATCTGTATGTGAACCCCCTTGGCGACCATGCCGTCAATGAGATGGTTTATCATACCATCTTTGATTTGCTTGCCGGCCAGGAGCAGAAGATCATTTCAGGTTTTACCAGCAGTTCCAAGGCGGTGCAGATATTATCGGTGCGGCGGGCCGCGGATGGTGGTTCCGAAACATTAAAAGCCGCTCTGGTCAAACAGCTGGACGGTTCCGAAGATAATGAGCTTATTTCCGAGATCATTCGGGCTCTGGCCCATTTTAAAGATCCGGCCCTTATTGATGTCTTTTTGTCATATATCCAGCATGATGACTATGCGGTAGTGGCCTGGGCGCTGAAGGCTTTGGCCAGAATCCATGACCCCAAGGCCAGGGACGTGGTTATGGGGGTGGTGTCGTCCAGCCGGGAGGCCCAGGAGGTCTCCGGCGGATGCGAGTTGCGCACGGCATTGGCCATTGAGAATGTGGCTGAATTCGGTGATGAGCAGTCTGTTGATTTTCTGATTAAATATATCCATAATTCTAACCCATCTTTTAGGCGGGTGGTTATTTCCGCGCTCGCCACCATGGATGAAAAAGTACTGCCTGGCTTGGTGGCGTGTCTTGAGTCCGGCGATAAGGACGAAAAGATCATGGCCGCCAATATTATCGGTTGGTCCGGCCATAAAAAAGGCGCCGATATTCTCGTTTCCTTTCTCGATGAGGCAGAAGAACTTAATCTGAAATTTGCAATTTATGAGGCCCTGGGTCGGATTAATTCTATGCGTAGTATCGTGGGGTTGACCGACGGCCTTGATGAAAAGGACGAGTTGGTTTTGATTGCGGTGGTGACCGGTCTTGATCATCTTTGCAATCCAGGGGTGGTTAAGATGTTCAACGATGTTCTTGTTCAGGGAGACGACAAGAGCGCCCGCATATTAAAGACCATCGTCACCTCCCATGCCAGGAAACTTTTTGCCGAACTTTACCAGGCAGGTCAGCATGCGCCAAAAATGATCCAGGCGATCACCGCTTCCGGCGATCCTGAGGCGATGGCCGTCTTCCGGGCCGAACTTGAGGGAATGACCGGTGAGCAGGCTGCCCAGGATGCGCAAAGGTTGAGCGGGGCTACCGGGGCGGGTTCTACCAAAGAAAAAAGGATTTTGGCCGCCGATGACTCAAAGGCCATGCTTTTCTTTTACAAAAGCGTGGCCGCCGATCTCGGCATGGAACTGGTCACCGTGGAAGACGGCAAGCAGGCCTTTGACTTTTTGAAGGCAGACGACAAGTTCGATCTGATCATCAGTGATATGAACATGCCCAATATGGATGGCATTGAATTGACCCGTGAGATTAGGAAGCGTTCCGAATGGGCGGGGTTGCCGATCCTTATGGCCACCACCGAGTCGGAAAACAGCCAGGCCGAGCTTGCCACCAAGGCCGGAGTCAACGATTTCATTACCAAGCCCTTTTCCAAGGATGATTTCAAGGCCAAGATTGCCCAGATGTTTGGCTGAGGGACATTTTTGATTATGGAAAGTTTAGAGCCTGCTTATTGCAGGCTCTTTTTTTTGATGCTCATGGCGGATAAATTTGGGGTGGAGCCGGGAGGGTGATATGGCCGATCGGTTCGCATTCGCCTGAAATATTCAGCAAAATCAGCTGATTTTGTTTGACCTCATGCGCTTTCTTTCGTAATCTTGATCTTGCTTTGATCATAGTTACTATTTGATTTTTAAATGAAAAAGGACTGAACGAGGAGAAACAATGGCCAATTCTTTTGGAATTACCGTCAGTCGACATATTATGGACAGCCAGCGGCTCCATCCGGAGGCGACCGGTGAGTTGTCCGGCCTGTTGAGCGAGTTGATCGTTGCTGCAAAAACCATTTCCGCCGAAGTGAATATGGCCGGGTTGGCCGATATTCTCGGGATGTCCGGTAAAACCAATATTCAGGGCGAAAAGGTAAAGAAGCTGGATGAATTTGCCAACAACACCATTAAGCGGCGCATGGCCAGCTGTGGTTATATCTGTGTGATGACCTCGGAGGAAGAGGCGGACATCATCCCGGTGGCCGATGGTTGCGAGGGCAAGTATACCCTGGCCTTTGATCCTTTGGATGGCTCTTCCAACATCGATGTCAATGTCAGTATCGGCACCATCTTTTCCATCCATCGGCGCAAATCAGCGGATAAACCCCCGAGTCAGGGTGATGAGGCCGACCTGTTGCAGAAGGGCAGCGCCCAGATTGCGGCGGGTTATATCATCTACGGCTCCTGTACCATGATGGTTTTTTCTACCGGTGAAGGGGTGCATGGTTTTACCCTGGACCCCAGCGTCGGCGAGTTTTATTTGTCGCACCCGGATATGAAAATTCCGGAGAAGAGCAAGTATTACAGTGTTAATGAAGGAAACCGCCGTTATTGGGCCGATGGGGTGAGAAGTTATATCGATTATTTGAAAGAGGAAGACAAGGCAACCGGCCGCCCCTACAGTGCCAGGTATATCGGTTCCCTTGTCTCTGATTTTCACCGCAATCTCATTACCGGCGGGGTTTTTATCTATCCCTGTGACAGTAAGGACCCGACCAAACCCTATGGCAAGTTGCGCCTGCTCTATGAGGCCGCTCCCCTTGCCTTTATCGTGGAGCAGGCCGGCGGTCGGGCCATCACCGATGACGGGGTGCGGATCACCGATATCATCCCCGACTCACTGCACCAGCGGGTGCCCCTGGTTATCGGCAGCAAGCATGACGTGGATATGTTCGAGAAGTTCATGAATGGCAAGAAAGAGAAGAAATAAGCCTGCCGGATAAGATCTAAGGATAAAAAAAGCGCCGAATCCGCTGCTTGCGAGTTCGGCGCTTTTTTTATCTGTTCTGGACCTTGGCCCAGGTGTCGCGCAGGGTCACGGTCCGGTTAAAGACCAGCGCATTCGGCTTTGAGTCCAGTTGGTCGACGCAGAAGTAGCCCTGGCGCTCAAACTGGAATTGGCTGCCCGGGTCGGCCGTGTTCAGGCTATTTTCCACGCAGCAGTCGGTGAGAATGGTGAGACTCTCGGGGTTGACAAAGGATTTGAAGTCGGCCCCTTCTTTATCCGCCCCCGGGTTTTCTTCGGTAAACAGTCGGTCATAGAGGCGAACTTCGGCCTTGACCGAGTGGTTGGCCGAGACCCAGTGGATGGTGCCCTTCACCTTACGGCCGTCCGGGGCTGAGCCGCCTAAGGTTTCGGGGTCGTAGGTGCAGCGCAGTTCAATCACCTCGCCGGTTGATTCATCCTTGATCACCTCGTTGCAGGTGATAAAAAAGGCGTAACGGAACCGCACCTCCCGGCCCGGCCCCAGCCGGAAAAATTTGTTGGGCGGCTCCTCCATGAAGTCGCTTTTCTCGATATAGAGCTCGCGGGTAAAATGAAGCGGCCTGGTGCCAAGTTCCGGTTTCTGGGGATGGTTTTGGGCGGAAAGTTCCAGTTCTTTGTTTTCCGGAAAATTGGTGATCACCACCTTGAGCGGTTCCAGTACACCCATCACGCGGGGAGCCGTTTCGTTCAGCTCTTCCCGGACGCAATGCTCGAGCAGGGCAACATCCACCGTACTTTCGTTTTTGGCAATGCCGATCTTGTCGCAAAAGCTGCGGATGGCGGCCGCCGGGTAGCCTCGGCGGCGGATGCCGGAGATGGTCGGCATCCGCGGATCGTTCCAGCCCGAAACAAATCCATCGTTCACCAGCTGCAGGAGCTTGCGCTTGCTGACCACCGTGTAGTTGAGGTTCAGCCGGGCGAACTCGATCTGGCGGGGATGGCAGGGGGCCGGCAGGTTGTCCAGGGTCCAGTCGTAGAGCGGCCGGTGATCGGCAAATTCCAGGGTGCACAGGGAGTGGGTGATCCCCTCCTGGGCATCGGAGATCGGGTGGGTAAAATCATACATCGGATAGATGCACCATTTGTCGCCGGTCCGGTGGTGGCTGGCCCTTAAAATCCGGTAGAGGACCGGATCGCGCATGTTGATATTGCCGGAGCTCATGTCGATCTTGGCCCGTAATACCCGGCTGCCGTCGGCAAATTCTCCGTCCCGCATCCTCCGGAACAGGTCGAGGTTTTCTTCGGGGCTCCGCTCACGGAACGGGCTGTTTTTGCCAGCTTCGGTGAGGGTTCCGCGGTATTCCCGCATCTCGGCCGCGGAAAGATCGCAGACAAAGGCCTTGCCTTGCTGGATCAGATGCTCGGCATACTCATAAATCCGATCGAAATAGTCCGAGGCGTAATAAAGGTGCTCGCCCCAGTCAAAGCCCAGCCAGCGCACATCTTCCTGAATGGCGTTTACATATTCCTGCTCTTCCTTCGAGGGGTTGGTGTCGTCGAAGCGCAGATGGCAGCGGGCGTCGGCATGTTCCTTGCTGATTCCGAAGTTGAGGCAGATGGACTTGGCATGGCCGATATGGAGATAGCCGTTGGGCTCAGGGGGAAACCTGGTCACGATTTTATCATGTTTGCCTGATTTCAGATCCTCATCGATAATGGTCCGGATGAAGTCTTGGTGCAGAATCTCTTCGCTGCTCATAAGTTAACACCTTTTTTTGCCGCGAAACCCACGAAAAGACACGAAAGTTTAGTTTTTATTATTTCGTATCAATCATCGGCACAGCTGCCGATGATTGATATGTGGGGTGCGTGGCGAATTTTTTATCTATTAAAAATATTTTGTCACATTTTTAAGGCGGGAGACAACCACCTCTTGGCCCATCAGCTCGAATAATTCGAACATGCTCGGGCCCTTGACTTGGCCGGTGATCAGGGCGCGGGAGGCGTTGACCGGGATCCCCACCTTGAGCCCATTTTCCTCGGCAAAATCACGGGCGGCCTGCTCGGCGCTTTGTTGGTCGAAGGGGTCCAGCGCGGCAAAGCGGTCGGCCAGAATGGGCAACAGCTCTTTGAGTTCCGGGTGTTTGAGCACGTTTTTATTGAGGGCCTGTTCGTCCATGGCAAAGTCATCGGCAAAGTAGGCGCGGCCAAGGGTGGCAAAATCCTTCAAGGTGTGGAAGCGTTCCCGGCTCAGCTCGAGTACTTTGCAAAACCACTCTTTTTTCTCGTGCTCATAGGCGTCATCCCAGATGCCCGCTTCGACCAGTTCCTTTTTAACAAAAACGGCCAGCTCTGCAACCGGCATGGCCCGCAGATAATGGGCATTGATGTTGATCGCCTTGGGATCGGTGAAAAACTTGGGATCATCTTTTTTATGGTTGAAGATCGAGCTTGATTTGTTGATCCGCTCCAGGGTAAAGGCCTCGATCAACTCTTCCTTGGAAAAGATCTCCCGGTCGTCGCCGGGGTTCCAACCGAGCAGGACCAGAAAGTTTACCAGGGCCCAGGGCAAAAAGCCGTTTTTCTTGTAGAATTGCACGGCGACGATCTCGCCATGGCTGCGTTTGGAGATTTTCGCCCCTTTGATATCCATGGTCAGCGGCATGTGGGCAAAGACCGGAATCGGGGCGCCAAGCGCCTCATAGAGCAGGATCTGGCGGTTGGTGTTATCTTTATGATCCTGGCCGCGGATGATATGGCTGATCCGGTCGCGGATATCATCCACCACGTTGCAGAGCAGATAGAGGGGTTTGCCGTTGGAGCGGACAATGACAAAGTCAGATATCTCGCTGTAGGCCTGTTCGATCCGGCCCAGCACCTTATCGTTGTAGCCGACCTTGCCTTGCCGGTCCGGCACCTTGAAGCGAACCACGGCCGGGATGCCGGCCGCTTCTTTTTCGGCCACCTGCTCCGGGGTAAGGTTGCGGCAGGCGCCGTCATATTTCACCTCTTGTTTGGCGGCCAGGGCCGCCTCTCGTTTGGCGTCGAGTTCTTCCTTGGTGCAGAAACATTTGTAGGCGTGGCCTTCGGCGATAAGCCGGTTGGCGGCGGCCACATGCTCGCCGGCAAATTCGGTCTGGAAATAAGGGCCTTCATCCCAGTCGATTCCCAGCCATTCCAACCCTTCGATGATTCCATCAATGGATCCCTGGGTTGAGCGTTCGACATCGGTGTCTTCAATGCGCAGGATAAGTTTGCCGCCGTGCTTGCGGGCATAGAGCCAGTTATAAATGGCGGTGCGGGCTCCACCGATATGGAGGTAGCCGGTGGGGCTGGGCGGGAAACGTAATCTGACCTCTGACATTGTTTTCTCCTTAAAATATGCAGAACGCAGATGATGTTTGCTGAATTGGCAAATTCCGCGTTTTAAATTTTTTGTTAATATTAATTATAGAATCTGACTTTATATATCGTTTTACCTTGATATTCAATAGGATCTTCTTGGAAAATCATGGTTTATTGCCGCCACCGGGCAGGCAAGGACGAAACATTTTGGTGTTTATTTCTGCGTGTATTGATTTATGGCTGAGGGATATATATAATAAGTTATATAAGATTTTGAAGTTTGATCTTTATTTAGTAGTTGACCCATGACGTCGGAGGTGAAGACATGATCTTAGATCCTACCGCAACCGGTGCTCAAAACAATATCCGTACCGATCGCCCTGAGCCCTATTCCGGCTCGGAACAAGCCAACCGCACTCGAACCCGGCGCCAAGAGTCGAACCAGACCAGTGAAGTGTCGCCCGACGTGGTAAACGAGATATCCGCCGCCGCCCTTGAGGCTTCCCGGGCGTTGAGTCAGGCCTCGCAGACCGCTGATCAGAATCCTCCGGAAGATATGGTGCGCGCTTCTGAGCGGAGGGAGGAGCCGCCGCCCGCCCCACGGGAACAACCGCCGCCGGCCCAAGAGCAACGCAGAAGCATTGATCTGGTTGCCTGATAAAAAACGTTGCCGCGCCCAGAGGAGGTTGGCTGTAGAGCCGGCCTCCTCTTTTTTTTTGTCCTAAAAGCCCAGCTCCCTTAAGAAACGGGGGTTGCTGGTCCAGTCTTTTTGCACCTTGACCCAGAGTTTGAGCAGCACCTGCTGATCGAGAAGCGTTTCGATCTCCTGCCGGGCCGCGGTGCCTATCTGCTGCAGTTTCTTGCCGCCTTTGCCGATGATGATTCCCTTTTGGGAGCTTCGTTCCACATGAATGGTGGCGTGGATGGTGACAATCTGCTTATTCGGGTTTTCTTTGAAACTTTCAATGGTTACCGCGGTTGAATAGGGAATCTCCTGGCCGGTCAGGAGGAAGATCTTTTCCCGGATCATTTCCGCCACGATAAACCTTTCGGTCACATCGGTGGGGATATCGTCCGGGTAAAGGCGGGGACCGGTAGGCAGCAGTGCGCAAAGTTCTTCGATCAGCAGGTCGGTGCCATCGCCCTCCATAGCCGAAACCGGCAGAATGGTCTTGAAGTCAAAGAGCTTCTGGTACGCCTCAATGATGGGCAGCAGGTTTTCCTTGTCAACCATGTCGACCTTGTTGATCAGCAGCACGGTCGGGGTTTTGCAGCCTTCAAGATGTTTGATTGTCGAGGTTTTTGGGTCGGGCAGCGGCATGGTGACATCCACCATGAACACAATAACATCGACATCGGCCAGGGAATCAAGGGCGATCTTGACCATTTCCAGGTTCAAGGGATTATGGGCTTTATGGATGCCCGGGGTGTCGAGCATGACGATCTGATAATCATCGCCGTTGACGACCCCGAGGATACGGTTGCGGGTGGTTTGCGGTTTTGGGGAGACAATGGATATTTTCATGCCCAAAAGGGTGTTGAGGAGGGTGGACTTGCCAACGTTGGGAGGGCCGACCAAGGCCACCATGCCTGATTTAACTTGTTCTATTGTGTTTTCCATGAGTTCTTTAATTTAAGGTTCAACTGGATGACGGAAAATATTTCGGTCATCAAAATTAAGGGTGGTTTTACGTAACTCTTGAGGGTGATTCATTTTTCAATGGATTGCTAAATAACAGTTTTTTAGTGATTTTTCACTTATTATTAGTCCATAATAAAATATATTATATACTAATGGTAACGGTAATTCTTGTTGATATAAGTCAATGGCTGGCGGGATGATGGATGATATAGTCAGAGTAATGATACAGTTGTGAAGTTATCTGGAAAAATGGTTGAGTATCAGTGTATCATGTAAGAGTCTATTTGTAGTATTAGCGTACTTTTTAGTGATGCAAAAAAGGACATTGAGGTTGATATGAAGATCTTGGTCGTTGATGACAGTCGTTCCATTCGAAAGGGTTTGCGTCAACAGTTGGAAACAAACGGCTTTGAGATTCAAGAAGCAGTTGATGGGCTTGATGCGCTAGGCAAGATCAAAGAGTTTAAGCCGGATTTGGTTACCATGGATATCGATATGCCGGTGATGGACGGCTTTAAGGCCACCGCGGCTATACGGGAAACCGAGTTCGGCAAGGAACTGCCCATTATTTTTTTAACCAGTCATGACAGCCTTAAAGAGCGTGAACATGGGTTTTATCTGGGGGCGGTGGAATTTATTTCCAAGTCATCTCCTGCGCCGTGGCAGGAGGTTGTCATGGCTGTTAATCGCATGTTGCGCTGTCAGGCCTTGCCGGAAAATTTTACGGTATTAGTGGTGGAGGATAATGACGTCACCCGCAGAATACTGGTCAATATCTTTAGTCAGAACGGGTTGCAGGTGCTGGAAGCCATCAATGGAAGAGAGGGATTGGCTCTTGCGGAAAAAAATCGGGCTGATATTGATCTGGTTATCACCGATTATATGATGCCGGAGATGAACGGCGGGGAACTTTGCTTAAAACTGCGTAATAATTTGGGCTTTAGGCATACGCCGATTATTTTTCTGAGCGGGGTTAATGAAAAAAGCTGGATTTTGGAGATGTTTCGCACCGGGGCAACTGATTACATCATGAAGCCTTTTGTCAAGGAGGAGCTGCTCGCCAGGATAAAGGTTCATATGGAGCAGTGGCAATTGGTCAAGGAGCTGAACTCCACCGTTGCCGAGTTGGAAAAGATGAACAAGCTCAGGGATGAGTTTGTGGGCATGGCCACCCATGATCTGAAAAATCCACTGAACGGGATTATGGGTTTTTCCCACCTGATGAAGCAGGATGGTTCTTTGCCTCAAAAACATCATAAAATGTTAGAGACCATCCATACTTCTTCCGTGCTCATGCTCGATATTGTTAACGACATTCTTGCCTTAAGCAAATTGGATGCCCATGATGACGACCCGGTAAGCGAGCCTCTTCAGCTGCTGTCCGTTATCAATACAGCGGTTGCCGGAATCCAGCAGACTGCTTTTAAGAAAGGCGTTGTTCTTGAGGTTGAGAATCTCTGTTCCTGTGATGCCGTTATTGACGGTAATCGTCATGCCTTTCTTCGTATTTTGAATAATCTTTTATCAAATGCCATCAAGTTTACCCCGGCCAACGGTAAGGTGAGACTTGTGCTGGGAATGGTTGCGGGGAAGGAAGTCTATGTCTCGGTCGCCGATACCGGGATCGGTATCCCTGAAAGTATGGTGGATAAACTTTTCGACAGGTTTACCAAGAGCGCCAGGAATGGCACCGACGGTGAGGCGGGAACCGGGCTGGGACTTGCTATTACCAAGCGGCTGGTTGAGAAACTGGCCGGCTCTATTGAGGTAATAAGTAAGGAGGGGGAGGGAAGCAGTTTTCGTCTGACTTTCCCGTTTTCGTCAAAGGCGTAACAACTTAGTTACGATTTGAAATATTATTTTCTGTTATTGTCGGCAGTTATTCCTCTGTTTTATTGTAGCCCCGGCCTTGTTTTTTTATCTCTATCATTCCGATACCGAGCTTTCTTGCTCTGCTGCGCGCAAAGAGTATGCCCCGTTTTTTATGGAAATTTGCGATATGTTATTAGGGTGTTCTTTTTCCTGTTGATGTCGGCGCGTTGAAAATACGGGATAAGTTAGGTCTTGTTTAAGGTGCTGCAGCTCCTTGATTTTGGGCATTGACGAGTTGGGAAAATGATGACAAAGGCATCAATAGCTGGTACACCTTGGCCAAACTTTCCTATTTTTCCCCAAGGCAGCTTAGGTTGCTGCCCTCTGTTTTTTAGCAAATTCAACATAAGAGTATCGGCATGTCGTTGCAGGGTAAGATCATTGAGTATATCGAACAGGGCCGATTTATCTGCGCCATGGTGGTTGAAGACGGGGCAAAACGGTTACGCCTGGTCAATCAGAATGACCGGGAGGTCAATCTGCCCGTGGCCCGCTTGGTTCATCAAACCAAAGTCTCTTACCCTGCAAAGCTTGGCCGGAATGAAATGATAAAGTTGCTCAAGGAGACAGACCAGAGGCGGACCTTGATGATGCAGGAGATCTCCCTTGAAGAGATCTGGCAGGTGGTGGTTGAGGAGCAAGGGCAGAGCTTTACCCCGCAGTTTCTTGCCGGGCTTTCTTTTGGGGATGATGCCGAAGACGATCAGGTTGCCGCTTTTTTACGGATTATTTTTGTCGATCGCCTTTATTTTAAATATAAAGAGGGCTTGGTTGTCGCTCATTCCGCCGAGGTTGTGGAACAGCTTAAGGCAAAGCAGCAAAAGGAAAAACAGCATCAAGCCCTGCTCGATCAAGGTGTTGAGAATTTGCGCCGGATGCAGGACGGCAAGGAGCCGGGTGATTGGCCGGAGCGGGAACTCTGTCTGGCCATGATCCGCGATTATTATCTGTTCGGCAATGAGGCCGAAGAAAGTGGCCTTGGCCGGGAATTATTGAAAAAGGCCGGTCTGCATCGGCCCCATGATGTTTATCATCTTCTGGTTAAGGCCGGCATCTGGCACAAGGATGAAAATGTTGCCCTGCTGCGCTATGACCTTCCGGTGGAGTTTGGCGAGGCGCTTTGTCAAGAGGCGGCGGTGGCTGAGCCTTCGGCCGCCGAGTTGCTGGCCGCCAAGCGCAAGGATTTTCGCGCCTTACCGCTGCTGACCATTGATGGCTCCGCCACCCGGGATTTTGACGATGCCCTGCATATCGAAAAAAGAGGGGACAATTTTCTGGTGGGCATCCACATCTCCGATGTGGCCTATTATGTAAAGCCCGATAGCGCTCTTTATCTGGAGGCGTCGAAGCGGATGACCTCCATTTATTTCCCCGAGCGGCAGATCCCCATGCTGCCGCCCCAGCTTTCCGAAGGGGTTTGCAGTCTGATCGCCGGCAAGGCCAGGCCGGCGATGAGTTTCATGGTCTTGCTCTCGCCGCGGGGCGAGGTGTTGGAGTATGAGATAGTCTCAAGCGTGGTTGAGGTGAAACGGCAGCTAAGCTATGACGAGTCGGACCAGATGGCTGGTGATGATCCCGAGTTACGGGATCTGGCCAAGCTGGCTGACCAGCTTCTTCGGCGGCGGCTGGAGGCCGGGGCTCTGATTCTGCCGATTCCGGATGTCAATGTCCGACTCGGTCAAGATAATGCGGTCTCGTTAGTGCTGGCGCCGGTTGACACCCTTTCCCGCAGCCTGGTGCAAGAATTCATGGTGTTGGCCAACACCCTGGCCGCCGAGTATGTGGCCGACCGGCAGGCCCCCGGCCTTTTCCGGGCCCAGGCCGCTCCGCATCAGCGTTTTATCCAAGGCATCGACAAGGATCTTTTTACGATATTCAGGCAGCGTAAGCAACTCAAGCCCGGGGAGCTTCTCACCTACCCCAAGCCCCATAGCGGGGTCGGCGCCACGCAGTACACTACGGTTACTTCCCCCATCCGTCGTTTTTGGGATCTGGTCATGCAGCATCAGATCGGGACGCTCCTGCTCTGTCGGGGGCCGTTGTTCAATGAGGATGCGATGCAGGGGGTCATCGGTTTGATGTCAACGGTGATGCCCAAGGTTAATCAGGTCAGGCGCTGGCGGCAGCGATATTGGCTGCTGAAATACCTTGAGCCGAAACTGGGAAATCGTTTGCGGGCCCTGATGGTTAATAAGGGGCCGCGGCGGGTCAATCTGGTTTTAGAGGATTGTCTGCTTGATGTGGATATGCCGCCCAGCCAGGGGATCAATGCCCGGCCGGGCGATATGGTGAGCATTAAACTGGCCAAGGTTGATGCCCTGGACAATGTTTTGAACTTTGAGTGGTGAGTAAAAAAAAGGCTGGTCCGCCTTGCGGGCCAGCCGATAACGGTCTCAATCGTAGATGATGCAGTTCCAGCGTGAGAGGAGTTCCTCGGTTTCTTCATCGAGCTTATGGGCCACTTCGTGGATCTGGTATTCGTGGCCGCATTTATTGCATTTCATGCGGATGCGCCAGCATGATCTGGCAACCTCGAGCTTTCCCTTGCATTTATCACATTCCATAATCCTGTCCCAATGTTATTACTTGAGAAGGCTTTCTCTGGTGAAAATGGCTTCCAGGGGGTAACCTTTTTCCGCCAGGGCCTCGGCGCCGCCTTCCTGGCGATCGACAACCGTAATCACCTGGCCCACCTTAAAGCCCTGGGCTTCAACCCGCTCGATAACCTGGAGCAGGGTGCCGCCGGTGGTGACCACGTCCTCAAGCAGGGCGACGGTGCAGCCGGCCGGCATGTTTTTCAGCCCTTCGATGTATTGGCCGGTGCCGTGGCCTTTTGATTCTTTGCGGACAATAAAGGCCGGGATCGGGGCATTTTCAAGAAAACTGGCGATGGACGCCGCTGTAACCAGCGGGTCGGCGCCAAGGGTCATCCCGCCTACCGCATCGATTTTTTTCGGGCTTTTTTGGATAGTCTCAAAGATAAGTTTGCCGCAAAGATAGGCGCCTTCCGCGGAAAGGGTGGTCTGTTTGCCGTCGATGTAGAAATCAGACTCCTTGCCGGAAGAAAGGGTGAAGGTGCCTTCGCGATATGATTTTTCAAGAAGAAGTTTTTTAAGTTTTTCTTTGTCGCTCACTGAAACATCCTTTTTGCAAATAGTTATTAAGGAGGTAGTTGAACTACCATCTTATAATAATGGGCTGAATTGTGCTACTTCATCTTTTTGAAGTAGGTGGCCAGGTTTGCCTTGCTGCTGATTGTCGGTTCGATCAGCCCTTCTTTTGACGACATGGCGATCATTACCCCCGGGCCGTGCCCGGCCAGCACGCAGCTTGCATGTACCACAATTCCGATCACCACGCTACCGGTTTTGTAGATCCGGCCGTAGGTGGCATCGGCGTCGATGATGGCGACAAAATCCCCCAGGCGCAGGTCCTCCAGGCCATACTCTTCGACGGTCGGCGCATCAAACAGCTGAATATCGTAATCGCCGGTATGGCTATGGCTGGAACCGATGCCCGATCCCATGATCTTGGCCGGAACCTTGTGGGTAACCGGTACTTCCAGTTTGCCGTTTTTGAGCTTTTTGAGCGGCATGGCCGCAACCAGGGCCGGGTCCATGTTCATGATCTTGACGCCGTCGATCTCTTTGAGCTGCAGGCCGCAGCCGCAGGCCTTGATTTGGATCTTGTCGCCGATGGTCAGGTCTTCGAGCACCTTTTTGTCGAAATCGATGAGCACGTGTTCGATACCGCCGTGTTTGCCGGTCACCCGGCCGGTTTTGCCCTTGGCGTCGCCGGAAACTACCTTGGCCACGTTGCCGACACAGGAAAAGATGTTCAGGGCGCGGTTGGGGCCGGCGGTGCCGCCCTTGTCGGTAAGATTACTGATGCTGACCCCCGGTTCCACATGGTCGCCGAATTTTTCCCCGGCCAGATCGCCGATCCGCAGGTTATAGGTGATGCCGCCAACCCCGGGATAAACGTCGGAATAGCCGTCCGGGTTGATCCGGTACGGGTTGACGCCGCCAAGGGGAGAAGTGATTTCGCCGATCACCGATTGGCAGACAAGCAGCTCTTTATTGGTTTTTATCTCCATGTCTGACTCCTGATTTGTAGTTTGTTCTGGTAAAATGCCACGCCTTTCCCGGAAATGTTGACGTTTACCCATTAATTGTAATGGCGTCAACCATCCTTTGGCTTCAGGGGTAAATCGGGTTGGGCGTCAGGCCGGCTCCTGGGCGACGCCGGCGAGATTCCTGGTTAGCCGCCCAGAACCGGAAAAAGTTGTTTCAGGCCATTAGCGATGAATTCCACGCCCACCGCCGCCATGATCAGACCCATGAGCCGGGTCACCACGTTGATGCCGGTTTTGCCGAGCAACCTGGCAATGGCGGGGGCCAGGCGGAAGGAAAGGGCGGTTAAACAAACCAGGAGTATGATCACCCCGAGCAGCCAAAGATAATGGGTTATCGAGGCATAGCGTTGGGCATAGAGGATAACGGTACTGATTGCCCCGGGCCCGGCCAGGAGCGGGGTGGCCAAGGGAACCACCGCCACGTTTTCGCGCTCGGCCGAGTCGCGTTCTTCCTCTCTGGTCTGCCTGACCTGACTCATCTTGGCGTGCAGCATGGAGATGGCCATGAGCAGGATCAGGATGCCGCCGCCGACTCGGAAAGAGCCCACTGAAATCCCGAAGAAACGGAGGATGGTCTCGCCGCTGAACAGAACAACGATGAGGATCATGCCCATGGCCATGGAAGCCATGAAGCCGTTTTTGTTGCGCAGTGTTTCTTCTTGATCCACGGTCAGGTTGATAAAGATCGGGATGGCCCCCACCGGATTGACAATGGCCAGCATCGCGGCAAAGAATTTAAGATATTCACTGATGTTTCCCGTTTCCATGGCTGATCCCCGGTTAAGTTTCCGGTTGTTCTCCTGATAACTTGCTGTGTTGCGGGGCTGATTTTTCCTTTTCGATTATTCCCGCGGTCATCACAAAACGCATGGCTTTGTCCATGGGCATATCCAGGGGAATAAGTTGATCGACGGGCACCATGACCGTATAGCCTCCGATCTGGTAGCTGAAAGGGAAATAGACCGCGACCTTGCCGGTGACCGCCTCGGTTTTAAGAAAGGAGAGATTGCGCTTGGTGACAAAGCCGACCATGGTTATGTCGTTGCCGAAGTTGACCGCCACCACCTGGCGCGGGCCCTTGCTTTTTCCTTCCAGCAAAAAGGAGAGAAACTCCCGGATCGAGCCGTAAATGCTTTTGACCAGCGGCATTCGGTAGATGATTCCCTCGAATCTGTCGGCAATGGCCTTGATCAGGATGAATTCCATCATCAGGCCGACCAAAAAGATCATGGCCAGACTGGCCGCCACTCCCATGCCGGGTCGATACCACTGGGCCGGCAGCACCACTTGGATGATGTCGCCGAAGAAGGACTCCGCCGCCGCCATTACCCAAAAAAAGAGGTAGATAGTTGCCGTGATCGGCAGCAAGGCGACAAGGCCGGTGAAGAAGGTTTTGTTGAGGTTTCGGAGGGAGAGCATGGCGTACTGTAATCCTTTGTTTGTTGGATGGATAAATTAAAAAAATGCCATGTCAAAGTATATAATCTAAATCCTAAAGAAGCATAAATATTCCTTTATAACCGCCGATTTTTTTTGATTGGTCAGGATGCGGCCGCGGTTGATCGAGTCCCTTTTGTCGGCGGGCCGCTCTGTTGGGGCGCCCTGATTTAAAAGTGATCGGGCAATTAGTCGGTTGGCTGATTAACCAGGCGTTGCAGATATCGTTGGGCCCACAGATCATTTGGGTTGAGGCGCAATACATTTTGAAATTCATTAATGGCCTTGCCGGTCATCCCGCTCGCACTGTAGGCCATTGCCAGATTAAATCTGATGTCGGGGTTTTTCGGGCTTAAATCCCTGGCCTTTTCAAATAAGGCAATGGCCTCGTAGGTTTTATTATTCCGGGCCAGAATAGCCGCAAGATTTACCATGGCTTCCAGGTTTTTCGGGTTTGCGGCAAGATTTTTTTTAAAATATTTTTCAGCCTGGTCGAATCGGCCCATTTTCACATAGGTGTTACCGAGATTTGAATAGACGTCGTAATAATCCGGTTTCATGGCCAGCGCTTTTTCAAAGTGCAGGATTGCTTGCTGAAAGTCACCTTTCTCCAGGTAGGTGTTGCCGAGATTGACATGGGCATTGACGAAATCCGGCTTAAGGATAAGCGCTTTTTGAATTTCCTCGATTGATTGGGCAAAAAGTTTGTTGTCCCTGAGCACCACTCCGTAATTGTTATGGGATCTGGCATTATTGGGGGCGACATTTACACAGCTCTGCCAGAACTTCATCGGCGAGCGCCAATCCTCATTGCGGGCATAGGTGAAGATGGAAAGAATGATTATCAGGCCGGACATCGTAACCTTGGCCCCCAGCGGGATCGTCGGCCGTCTTTTCAGTAGAAGGGCCAAGAGTGCCGGGCAGATGAACATGATCGGCACATAGGTCCGGTGTTCAAAGATAATTTCGAGGTTAACAAAGGATGATTCTATCAGGAGGTTGCCCAGGTACCAGAGCAGGGCAAAGGAGATAAGGCGGTGTTTTTTGGCGGTTAAAACAGCGGCGACAATCATAGCGCTCAAGATGATCGCCGCGCATAATGTGGTGGGGGGCGAAAGAAGGGAGTGGGAAATAACAAAGTCATGCTCCAGGCTTAAGCGGCCCGGGGTTGGGAACACAAAGAGGGTGAGGTAAAAAAGAACCACCCGCAGTTCGGTTAAAAGCCGTTGCTGCAGGTTGAAGTCCCTGTGGGCAAAGGATGAGGTCAGCCGCTCGGGGGAAGGGGCGCCGAGGTAAAAAAAGAAAAGCAGGGCCGCAAGAAAAATAGCGATGGGAATCGCTTTGTAAAGCCAAGTTCGCTTCAAGTCCTGGACAAAATACCATTCATAGAGCGCGATAAAAAAGGGGAGGCTTGCGGCATTTTCTTTTGAGCCCATTGCCAGCAGGCCGGCAAGCCCGGAACCGATCAACAGCAAGATCTGGTTTTTGCCCTCGCCGCTTCGTGCCCTGGCGTAAAGGTAGAGGCTTAACACAAAGAACAGGGCGGCCAGGCTGTTCATCCGCTGGATGATATAGGTGACGGACTGGGTGTTGAGCGGATGGACAAGCCAGAAAAGGGCGGAACTGAGCCCAATGAATAAGTAATGGGATTTGTGTCTTAAAATGGGGCCGGACAAGGTGGTGCACAGCAGCAGATACAAGAACACCGCAGTGAGGACATGGATGGAGATATTAAAAAGATGATATCCCCTGGGGTGGTAGCCATCTATATAATAGTTCAATGCCAGGCTGATATTGGCCACCGGTCTGTTTTTTGACGGACTTTTAAAGGCGGCCTCTTTCAACCCTTGCCAGGTTATCTCCGTAAGCCGGATGTGTGGGTTTTGTCTGATATGGCGATCGTCATCAAGGTAGAAAGGGGCGTCGAGGGTGTTGGCATATAATAGGAATCCGGTGACAATGAGCAGGGCCAGACTGAGAAGATGCTGTTGTTTGATGGTCAGTTTCATGGGGGGTAAGGGTACTCCCTGCAACTTTATAAGTAAGTTCGGCGGTTAATCTTTATGCGGGACAGCCGACTGTTCTGTTCATAATAATTGATATCCGTTTGCGCAAGCGTTTTGGTGGTGATGGGTCAATCAGGCAACGGCTCCCCCCTGATCGTCATCCGGATCGGTGAAGAGCTGGCTGATTAACATGGCGGGGATGGGGGCCAAGTGATTCTTTATATAGATGCGGCTGCTTGGCGTTATCCTTATCACGCGGTGTGGTTTTCTACCCTTCCGGGAAGAGCAGGCTGAAGCTAAAGGTGCTGCCTTGACCTTGTGTACTCTCAAGGCTGATTTCGCCTCCCATCATTTCGACCAGTTTGTGGGCCAGGGCCAGGCCAAGGCCTGAGCCACCGTAACTGCGGGTTGTAGAGCCGTCGGCCTGGCCGAAAACTTCAAAGATGGTCCGCTGCTTATCTTTGGCGATCCCTATCCCGGTATCAGCCACCGAGAAATGAACTAGTTTTTTGGTCCCAGCGGTTGTCGGCTCACCCTTTACCGCAACTACAACCTCCCCGCTTTGGGTAAACTTGATTGCGTTGTCAATAAGATTGCTCAGGGTCTGCCGCAGCTTAATTAAATCTCCGACAGCGCGCAGGGGCAGTTGCGAAAGGCTGGATCGGAGTGTAAGGTGTTTTGCCCGGGCCTGGTCGGCAAACGAATCGACCGTATGTTCCACCAGTTCTTTGATGGAAAAAACGTGATGGCCCAGGGTTTCCTGGCCCGCTTCCAGCCAGGCCAGGTCCAGGATCTTGGTCAGGATCGTGAACAGGGAGGCGCCTGATTCGTTAATCACCTGGAGGTAGCGCCGCTGCTGGTCGGTAAGTTCGG
The DNA here is from genome assembly GCA_013349285.1 of Deltaproteobacteria bacterium. Classification (GTDB taxonomy): domain Bacteria; phylum Desulfobacterota; class Desulfobulbia; order Desulfobulbales; family Desulfurivibrionaceae; genus DUZU01. The sequence continues at coordinate 88,691 of DUZU01000005.1, forward strand.
TTTCCAGGGCAAGGTTGCTCATGCCCAGGATATGATTCATCGGGGTGCGGATTTCGTGGTTCATGTTGGCGAGAAATTCGCTCTTGGAACGATTGGCCGATTCAGCCGTCTCTTTTGCCTCGAGGAGAGCCTGCTCGGCCTGCTTGCGGATGGTGATGTCGCGGACCACGGCCAGCAGCCGTTGTTGGCCGCCAATGTTGGTGCATTTGAGGCTGACCTCAACCCAGAAGATTTTTCCCTGGTGGTTCTTGGCCAGCCATTCAAAGAGCTGGGGTTCGCCCTCGGTGGCCCGCTCCACATACTGCCGGGCGAGAGTCATGGGGCATGGGTCGGTGCCGGCGCTAAGATCTTCCACCGTCAGGCGGCAAGCCTCTTCCTTGTTTATGCCGTATATTTCCGTCATTTTTTGGTTAACATCCAGGATTGCCCCGGTTCGGCATTCCTGCACGAAGATGGCATCGTTGACGTTGTCGAAAATGGTTCGGTAATTTTCCTCTGAGATTTGCAGGGCCTTGGCGGTTTCCTTATGTTTTTCCATTTCCGTCCGCAGCTCTTCGGTTCTTTTTGCCACCATTTTTTCAAGATCTTCCCGATAGCGGCGCAGTTCTTTTTCCATGGCCGACTTGTAGAGGGCCATCTCGATGGTGGAATGAAGCAATCTTTCTTCAAAGGGTTTTAACAGGTAGCCGTAAGGGGTGGTGATCTTGGCTCGCTGGAAGGTCTGCGCGTCGGTGTTGGCGGTTAAGTAGATTACCGGGACGCTATACTTGGCCAGAATGGCTTCCGTGGCCTCGATTCCATCCATTTTGCCTTTGAGCGCAATGTCCATCAGGATCAAATCCGGCCGGAGTTGACCGGTCATGGCAATTGCCTCGGGGCCGGTTTGCGCGATCATCGGCACCTCATAGCCCAGGTTTTGCAGCCGTGACTGGATTTCCATGCCGATGATGGTTTCATCCTCTACTACGAGAATTTTATGGGAGTGGCCGGGGGTAAACATCGAGTAGATCTCCAATGGTTAACCGTGCAAAATAATAGTTCAAAAATATTATACATCCATACGGGACTCTTTCGCGGTCTGGCTGTTGAAATTTATTTCCCAGGTGGTGCCGTTGCCGTTTCTGCAGCGGTAAGAGGCGTCCAGTTGGGACGCCAGGTTGATGATCAGCCTGAAGCCAAGGGTGTCCGAGGTGTTGTCTATTCTGGTTTCTTTAGGTAGGCCGATGCCGTTGTCACTGACCACCATGGAGATGGTGCCGTCAGCCTGTTTTTTTGCCGA
>DUZU01000006.1 GCA_013349285.1 Deltaproteobacteria bacterium
GCCGCTGGCCGTAGGGGTGGCCACCACCACGTTGCCGCCCTGCCGGACAAGATCGATGGCCCGGGCTTGATGGCCATAAAGTTTTTCAACCCCGAGACTGTTCAGGCCGGCAACCAACAAATCGGACCAGGCGGAAGTCGGCTCGCCGTAAACCGGGCTTACGGCCGGGGCAAGATGATGGTAGACCACCTGCCGGCCGAACCTGGGAGAGGCCTTGAGCGCAGCCCGGTACTCCTCAACCGTGCCGTCGCCAACAAGGCCAAACCCGCCTGTTGTATCGCGCGCCTTTTCAACCACTTCTCAATTCCATTGCCTGCCGAAGATTTACAAAAAGGGTATTGACCCGCCGCCAAGAAACTACTAAAAGAAGGAAGTTCCCAGTTCCAACTAATTGCATGAAATTGTAAAGTTTTTCATAAGTTGTCCCTTAAAACGAGACAACCATGCAATTGGTCATACTATAAACCGAAAGAATAAATAGGTCACCCCATGGTTTCCATTGCCACCATCGGCCCCCAAGGCTCCCATGCCTGGTTGGCGGCCCGCCAATATAACGCTGAGGCGGAAATAAAACTCTATCCGCATCTTGCCGCGGTCTTTACGGCCATTGACCACCAAGAGACGGATCTGGCCGTGGTCCCGGTCTACAATACCAGAGAAGGCCTTAACAAAGAATACAGCCGGCTGATCAAGGCCACAGCGAAATGCATCTGGCAGGACAACGTGGTCTTGCCCATCCACCTGTCGCTGGGCTGCCTGGCCCCGGAAGGCCAGCTCAAGGTGATCATCGGCAAAAGCGATGTTCTGCGCCAGTGCGAGGAATACATCGCCACCTCGTACCCCGAGGCCAACCTGGTGGCAATCCACGACCTGGAGGCGGCGGTTTGCGCAATCAAGGAAAATAACCAAGAAGACCACGGCGTTATCGAATCGGAAGAGGCACTGAAAACCTTGGGTCTCAATATCCGTGAACGGGAAATCGTGCCCCACAACCGGACCAGATTCGCGGTGCTCGGCCGTGCGTTGCCACCCCGCAGCGGCTATGATGCCACCGCCATTATCACCACCCCGCTCAAAGACCGGGTCGGCATGCTCGGCGAGATCTTAAACGAGTTCGCCACCCGCGGCATCAATCTGCTGGACATGCAGACCGAAACCGATCCCCAGAGCCAGAAACTCCATTTTGCCATCGAGCTTGAAGGCCATATCGATGATCCCCACGTCACAGAGGCCCTTGACCGGATCGAAAATCAGGTCATTCAGGAGCCCGGCGCCATAAGGATTCTCGGCAGCTTCCCCCGGGTCGACATGCGGGTGAAAAGGATCAAGAAAATCGGTTTTATCGGCAGCGGCGAGATGAGCCTCTGGTTTGCCAGACAATTAGAAGGCGAAGGCTATGAAACCATGATCACCGGCCGCAGTACCGAGTTGCGGCCGGAAGCGATGATCCCGGAGGTAGATCTGCTGGCGATCTGTGTGCCGATCAGCGCCACCCCGGCCGCCATCGAACAGTTCGGCCCGCAGCTGGCCCCGCATCAGGCCCTGGTTCTGCTGGCGGGCGAGGCGGAAAATGTGCTGAACACCGCCCTGGCCCACACCAAGGAAGAGGTCGAGGTGATGCTGGTTCACAACCTGTGGGGCCCCCAGGCGGCGAGCATGAAGGATAAAAACGCCTCCGTGGTCCGCACCCGCCGCAGCGGCGTACTATGCAGCGAATTCGAGGCTTTTCTCTACAAGCACGGCGCCCATATCTCCATTGATTCGGCCCAGCAGCATGACCTGATGATGGGGGTCAGCCAGAAACTGCCCTCGGCCATTTCCGTGGCCCTGGCCATGGCCCTTAAGGACAACCAAATCAAACCGGAGGATATCGGCAGCCACTCCACCCTGACCTCGCTCTACTCCATTCTGTCCATGGCCCGAATCCACGGCCAGAATCCGCGGACCTATGCCGAAATACTGGCAACCAGCGGCAGTGGCCGGCGGATGGTCAGAAGTTTTGCTAAAAACCTGAATCAGGTAACCGAACTTGCCGAACAAGGCCAGATCCAGGAACTCTGCCGGATAATCGAGGACAACCGCAACTATCTGACCGAGGAGTTTATCAAAGACCGCATGCAACAATCCCTGGCCGTCGACGAAACATTGGGCCGGGTAATCAGCAAAAAATAAAGATCACACCCCTCTTAAAAAACGATAACCAGCCAGCTTTGCGCAACAGGATAACCAGATGAATGCACTGACCTACCTTGCCCCGCCCCTGGTGGGGGCCTTTATCGGCTACACCACCAACTATATCGCGATCAGGATGCTGTTTAGACCGCTAAAACCTTGGCGCTTCCTGGGCATCCGCGTGCCGATGACCCCGGGGGTTATCCCGGCCAAACGCCACGAACTGGCCGAAAACATCGGCGAGATGGTGGGCGAACATCTGCTCACCAGCGAAGACGTCAGCCGGGCATTCACCGAAGAACGCTTCCACAACGAGTTGCTGCTGCTCATTGAATCAAGGGTGGAGACTTTTCTGTCCAGGGACTTGGGGCCGGTGGCCTCCCTGGTCCCCAATCGCTTTCGCTCTTATTTCGACGTCGGTATCAAGATCCTGCGCTGGCGGTTTTTAAAACACCTGCACAACCATCTCGACAGCAGCCAGCTCACCGACAGCCTGGCCGCGACAATCAAAACCCATTTGGATGAGTTCCTCGCCAGACAAGCCTCCTCCTGCTTTTCACCTCAAAGCCGGGAACATCTGGCCAACACGGTGCGGGAAACCTTCGAGCGTTTCCTTACCAGCCCGGCCGTGCAAAACTGGGTAAGAGAATTTTTCAGCCGCCAAATCGATGATTTTCTCGCCAAGGATGGCTGCCTGCAGGATCTGCTGCCGGCAACCATCAGCGACCCGCTCTTGAAAAAGCTTGAAGCCCAGACCCCTGAACTGCTCAAAAAATTCGCGAAGATGCTGGAAGAGCCGGAGATGCAGGACCGGATAGCCGCCGCGATTACCGGCGCCATCCAGAACTTAATCAAATCACTGGGCCCGCTGGCGGCCATGATCGGCAACGTTATCTCGCCGGAGCTCATCGACCAGAAAATCCGCGGCTATCTTGCCGATAAGGGCGATGAAATCGGCCGATTATTGCTGAACGACCAGGTCCAGCAGCGGGTGGCCGGCGTGCTCCGCGACAAAGCGCAACAATTGATGACCACCCCCGTCAACCGGTTGCTGGCCGATGTTGAGCCGGCCCAGATCGAGCAAGCCCGAAGCTGGCTGGCCGATCTGGCCATCGCGGTCCTGGCAAATCCCGGCACCGCGGCATCAATCAGCAATCTTATCGACCAGGGGCTTGCCAGCCAGGAACAACGACCGGTCAAGGAGATCCTCGCCGATCTCTTCGGCAGCCAAGGGCTTGACAAGGCGACCAGCTGGACCACCGACGAGATCATCAGCGTCATCCGTTCCCGCCAAACCAAACGGATCCTCGACAATCTGGTGGTGGAACTGGTGGAACAGAAACTGCTGAGCAACCCCATCGGCCCCTTGGCCACCTTTCTACCCAAGGAGGTCCAATACGGGATCAGCGATTACCTGCTGCAGCAGATCAGCGCCCTGTTAATCAGGGAAGTCCCCGACCTGATCGACGCCTTAAACATCCGCCATCTGGTGGCCCGCAAGGTGGATTCCCTGGACCTGCTCCGGCTCGAAGGACTGCTGCTCGGGATCATGCAGGAGCAATTCAAATACATCAACCTCTTCGGCGGCCTGCTCGGCTTCATCATCGGCCTGGCTAATCTGCTCTTTTTTATCGGCCGCTAATAACCAAACTCCTGCCGCCAAAAAACTTTTCACCAAATCTAAACTCAAAAAGAGATGATTATTCACCCCCCCAAAAATGCCATACCCGCCCTCAATAAGTATTGCTTGACGTTGATCTTGGCATCTACGTTATGATATCTTATTTTTAAGTTCAATTTACAACTCCACGGATTGGATATTTAGGCTTGTTGAAATGAACAAAACATTACTCATTGGAGGCAAAGCCTGAAACTCCTTGCTCTCTTTTTTAAAAACAGCAAGCATGAAAATGTTGCGCATCAAACATGGCATACCCTGCTGTTTTTCCTTCTCATTCTGCTTACGGTATTCTCATGTGCAGGATGCGGTCAGGACCAGGATGAGCTAAACGTCTACCAGGGGGTAGTCAATCTTGACAAAAAGGTGGAATTACCTCCTCAACTGTCCCAACTTGAGCAAAACAGTTTCAAGGTGGCGGTGGCGGCGATCATTTCACCCAGGGGAACAGCTGAATCCTACAACCCCTTGCTGGAATATCTCGGCGAGAAATTAAACAAAAAAATTATCTTGATTCAGCGCAGAACTTACCGGGAGATTAACCAGCTTATTATTGAACATAAAGTCGATTTGGCTTTTATCTGTACCGGCGCCTATGTAACTTCGCCGGACAAGAACAGCATGTCGTTGCTGGCCATACCTCAGGTTCACGGAAAAACAACTTATCAATCGTACATTATTGTTCCAGAATACTCAGAAGCGAAAAACCTGGATGATCTACAGGGAAAAACTTTTGCCTTTACCGACCCGATCTCAAACACCGGGTATCTTTATCCGCTATTCTTACTCCAGACAAGGCAACAAACGCCGGAAACCTTCTTTAAAAGAACCATCTTCACTTACAGTCATGATCGATCAATCCAGGCAGTGGTTTCCCGGGTAGCGGACGGCGCTGCAGTTGACAACCTGGTTTACCTTTATGCCATAGCCAACACCCCTGAGGTTAAAGAAAAAACCAAAATCATTCACACCTCTCAGGAGTTTGGCATGCCTCCGGTGGTAGTGTCTGCTCATACCGATGCAGCCCAAAAAAGATTGTTAAAAACCATCTTCCTTGACATGCACCAGACGGCAAACGGCATAAAAGCTCTTGAGACTCTTAATATTGATAAATTCGTGGTCCCGAATGAAAATCTGTATAAAAAATTATACAGCCCAAATTGATGAAACACCTTCGACCTCAGTCAAATAACATAAACCATCCAGGCAATCGCCTGTTCACAAGCAATCTGGTTATGCCGAACATTGACCGTTGGTGGAATTGGGCTAACTCCCTTTCCCTTTGGGTAAAAATTATGGGGATTGCCGTGGGTATGGCCATACTGGTTGGCCTGCTATCCTCATTTCAAGCCTACCATTATGCCTCCAAAAATCTCAACGAACAGCTCAAAGAAAAAAGTCTGGCAATCGCCAGAGAGCAAGCGGCCCATGCCGAGTATTATCTGCTGGTCAACGACCTGCTTAGCTTGACCGAAAGTTTTAAGAACATAAAAAAAAACCGACCCGATGTCCGATATATAATTATCCAGGGCCAACAAGGAGAAATACTGGCCCATTCATTTAAAAACGGTTTCCCTGCCGACCTTATCACCAATACTCAAAACGCCACCCCAAATGAAAGCACTGTAATTTTTCAAACCGAGAAAGAAATGATATGGGAATCAACGATTCCCGTCATGGGAGGGAAACTCGGTTCCCTGCGGGTGGGAATTACAGATCTCCATGCGCGTCCCCGGGTTTACTCGCTCATTCATTCTCTGGCGTTAGGCACCATAGGCGTTATTATCCTGGCTATCTTATTATCCATCATCCTCACCGGCTTAATCACAAAACCTATTGACAGGCTCTCAAAAGCCACCTGCGCCATTCGCAAGGGCGACTATAACACTATCGTAAATTATTCTTGCCAAGACGAGGTCGGCAACCTCATTGAAGCCTTTAATATCATGGCCGCCCAGCTAAAACGGGCCGCCAAAGAACGACTGCAAAAGGACCACCTACGCTCTAACTTTATCACCCAGATCATTGCCACCCAGGAAGAAGAACGAAAGCGCATTGCCAGGGAGTTGCACGACCAAACCGGGCAGGCCCTGGTTTCTTTCATGCTTATGTTAAAGATGTTGGAACAGGCAAATAGTCAAGAAGAAATAAACAACGGCATTAAGCAACTCAAGGTTGTTCTTTCCGAGGAAATGGAGAATATCCATCACATGGCAATCGAATTACGCCCAAGCGTTCTTGATGATATGGGGATCGAGGCCGCCATCGGTTTATATGTTGACCAATTCAAACAAAAACATAACATCGATATCAAATTAACGATTATCGGATTTGACGACAATCGACCTGCACCCCATGTTGAGATCAGCATCTACCGCATTATCCAGGAAGCCTTAATCAATGTACTGCGCCATGCCAAAGCAAAAAAAATCAAAATCATTCTTGAATGGAGAGATACCGACATCCGCGGGATTGTGGAAGATGACGGAGTCGGTTTTAACACCGACGGAAGAGACAAAGGCCGACTAGGACTTTATGGTATGGAAGAAAGGAGTCGCCTGCTCGGAGGAACTTTCCGGATTGAATCCGAACCGGAAGGCGGAACTCTTGTTTTGTTTTCAATCCCATTCGAACAAGATTTAGCTGAGGACAAAAAGCCATGAATCAGGCAAGAATTGTAATTATTGACGACCACCTTCTACTTCTTTCCGGCTTATGCTTGCTATTAAACGGCCAAGAAGACATGACGGTTGTCGGCCAGGCCGATACCATTGAAAAGGCAAAAGAGACCGTCCAAGAGCTTTCTCCGGATATTATCCTGCTTGACATCACTATCAACGACGACAGCGGCTTACACCTGCTCCCCAACCTCAAAGCAATGTCGCCCGATTCAAAAATCATCATTTTAACCATGCATGAAGACCAACAATACTTGCAAAAGGCGATGCAACTCGGAGCGGCGGGATTCGTCTTAAAAAAAGGGTTGGATGTCGATCTGCTTTATGCTATCCGCTCGGTGATGCGCGGCGAAGCATACATTCAGCCCGCCATGTTAAAAACCTACATCTCCGGCGAAGTAGAAGAACGAGCGGCAGCAAAGCCGAAAGAAAAAGAGTTGATTCTTTGGGAGTCGCTGAGCGCACGGGAAAAAGAAGTCATGCTGGCGGTGGCCCATGGCCATACCAGCAAGGAAATAGCGGAAAAAAATTTTCTCAGCGAGAAAACAGTAGCGACCTATCGTTCGCGGGCAATGTTAAAACTTGGCATTGAAACAAGAGCGGATTTGGTTGGCCTTACCTTACGCCTTGGTTTTCTTCTCAATGAGTAATAACACCACCTCACCATGTAAGCATTTCCCCTACAGGTAGTTTTCATTGTCCTCCTAATCCCCACACCGAATTCCAACTTTCCCTGATTTTCTTATTACCCAATCATCGCTATTGTAAATTAGAAGATATAGGAAAAGGATGCCCCACAGCTCCAACTAGGAGCTAGACAAAATATAAAAAGGGAGGATGAGATGAAGATTAAACGCCGAGATTTTTTAAAAATCAGCGCCGCAGCAGGTGCTGCTACGGCCCTGATGGGTCCCAAGCTCAACGCCTTTGCCCTTAGCAGTAAAAAAGAAATAGGTGGTGAACTTCCCGGAGAATGGAAAGCATCAACCTGCCAGGGATGCACGACCTGGTGTCCAGTTGAAATCTTTGTCCAAGACGGTCGAGCCGTGAAAGTCCGCGGCAATCGTCATTCGAAACAGAATGATGGCTTTATCTGTCCCCGGGGCCATCTTGCACTTCAACAAGTTTATGACCCGGACCGGGTTAAGGTTCCGATGAAGCGCACCAATCCCAAGAAGGGACGCGGCATTGATCCCAAATTTGTTCCCATTTCCTGGGATGAGGCATTCAATACCATCGCCGACAAAATGATGGAACTCCGGAAAGCCGGTGAGCCTGAAAAATACCTGCTGATGCGCGGCAGATACACCTACATGCGTGATCTAATCTATGACGGCGTGACCAAAATCTTCGGCTCCCCGAACAATATATCCCACAGCGCCATCTGCGCCGAGGCTGAAAACTTTGGAGCCATGTTTACCGAAGGAACGTGGGGATACCGCGATTATGATATCAGCAACTCCAAATATCTCCTGGTCTGGGGCTGTGATCCGGTTAGCAGCAACCGGATGATCCCGGCCACCATCAAGAGACTGGGCGATGTTCTCGACAATGCCACAGTAGCGGTGGTTGACCCGAAACTCAACAATACCGCGGCTAAAGCCCAGGAATGGCTCCCTCTGCTGCCCGGCACCGATGGCGCTCTGGCCCTGGCCATTGCCCATGTCCTGCTTTCAGAAGGGCTCTGGTATAAAGATTTTGTCGGCGATTTTAACGATGGCAAAAATCGCTTCAAAGCCGGGACGAAAGTTGACGAATCCACCTTTACCGAGAAAGAATCCCATGGTGTGGTCAAATGGTGGAATATCGCGGTCAAGGACATGACCCCGGCTAAAGCCGCTGAAATCACCCTGGTCCCTGCCGAACAGATTATCCGGGTCGCCCGCGGCATGGCTAAAGCGGCACCAAATGTTGCGATATGGATGGGGCCGGGAGCGGCCATGCACGTCCGGGGCTCTTACTCTGCCATGGCGGTCAACGCCTTGAACGGCCTGGTCGGCGGCATTGACAATGTGGGCGGCACCCTGCCATCGAATAAAGTACCGGTCCGCAAGATGCCGGAACTTAATGCCTACCAAGATGATCTGGCCAAAAAACACGCCAAAATGAAAAAGATAGACCAGCGCGGCAGCAAAGCCTTTCCCGCCCTCAAAGAGGGCAAATCCGGCAAAGGCGTTGTCACCAACAACACGGCCACCGGCATCCTCAATGCCGATCCCTATGAGATCAAAGTGGCGGTGGGTTACATGAACAACTTCGTCTTTTCCTGCACCGGGGCTGAGAGGTGGGAAAAGGCCATGGAGAAAATTCCATTTTTTGCCCATATTACCACCCATGCCTCGGAAATGACTCAATATGCCGATATCGTCCTGCCCGGCGCCACATCCATGTTCGAGAAGCTTTGCTGGGTAAAACAGAAACAAAACCGTTACGCTCAATGCACCCTGCTGCAACCGGTAATAGAACCCATGTGGGATGTGATCAATGATGAAACCGAGTTCCCATGGCTGCTTGGCGAAAAATTTGCCGAACGCGGGTTTCCGAACCTTATTAATTTCCTAAAAAAAGAATTTAAAGATCCGGAAACCGGCAAGGAGGCGACTAATTCCAAGGAGTTTACTGAGTATGCAGTGAAGTATTACACTCAGGATATGTGGAACGGCAAGGATGTTGGTGGCGACAAAATCAACGGCTGGGCCGATATGAAAAAACGCGGCATGTGGAACTCAGACGCGCAGCCTTATAAAAAACGATGGGGCGGCCATTTCGGCAAAACCACGGTAGACAAGAAAACCGGCAAAGAACAGCATAAAGGCACCTACTCGCACAAGTTCGAGTTCTATAGCGAAACCCTCAAACATGCCTTAGAGAAGCACGCAAAAAAACATGAGACAACCGTTGATGACATCCTGGCGACCTGCAACTATACCGCCAGGGGAGAACAGGCTTTCGTGCCCCATTACGAGCCGCCTTTCCGCTATGGAAGTTTTAAGGAATTCCCCTTCACCTTCATCGACTACAAGTCACGTTTAAACCGCGAGGGTCGTAGCGCCAACAGCCCATGGTATAATGAATTCAAGCATGTTGACCCGGGCGATGTGGGCCATCAGGACGTACTCAAGATCAACCCTGCCGATGCCCAAAAACTCGGGATCAAGGATGGCGATGCCATTCGCGCAATTTCAGTAGCCGGCACTATCGAGTGCACCGCCCATCTCTGGGAAGGGGTTCGACCAGGCACCGTGGCCAAGGCATATGGCCAGGGCCATTGGGCTTACGGCAAAGTAGCCGCAAAGAATTATGGCAAGGCCGTGCCCCATGGCGGCAACAACAACACCCTTATGCCATTTGATACGGATCGGCTCAGTGGCGGCAATGTGCGAAACGGCGGATTCACCGGAGTTAAAATTAAAAAAATCTAAAATGCCACGAACTGCTAGGAGGATATAAAAATGACGCAATACGCGATGGTAATAGATCTTCAAAAATGTGTGGGCTGCGGGGCTTGTGCCCTGGCCTGCAAAACGGAAAACAATACCGCCCTCAGACGCAACGGTCAAACCCATAACTGGGCTGACTATATCCATGAAACAACGGAAAAGTTCCCTAACACCCGTTACCAAACAACGCCCGTCCTCTGCAATCACTGTTCGAACGCGGCCTGTGTCAAGGCTTGTCCGGTAGAGCCAAAGGCCATGTATAAGACTAAAGACGGGATCACCATGCATAATAATGAAAGATGCATAGGCTGCCGATCCTGCCAGGAGGCCTGCCCATACAGCCGCATGGAAGTTGAACGAGACGGAGCGTACGGCGAATACAGCGTAATCAGCTACAATGATGAAGGCGAAACCGTCCACCCATTTTACAGGGACAAAAAAGCGCTCATCCCTGGCTGTACATCATCTGGCGCTGAAATATCAAAACTCGCGGGGGATACACCTCCTTCTCGCACCAGATACGACCACCCGGATTATGATGATGTGCGCCGGGACGGTATTGTCGAAAAATGCACCTTCTGTGAGCACCGGGTCAAAAAAGGAAAACTTCCATACTGTGCCGAAAGCTGCCCATCCGGGGCCAGAGTCTTTGGCGATCGCTCCGACCCCAACAGCGAGGTCTCAAAACTACTCAAGAAGCATAAAGAGCATGTTCTTAAACCGGAAGCCGGCACCAAGCCTAATGTCTTTTACATCAGAAACTACAAAAAATAACATCAAGCTCCGGGCAGGGATACTTACTCCCTGCCCGGAGCTTTCTGAGATATAAAAAAGTGGAGAATAAAATGGATCATATAGGCATTGCGAGCCGGGAACAAAGGCGTAGCGACTGTTACCGCTTTTTAGCAGCCTGCTTTTATCCTCCGGCGGAGTTCCTACTTACGGACAAAGATTTTATCGATAATTTAGCAAGACTACTATCCGTCCAATCTCCCAAAACCGCAACACATTGCGCCAGCCTTAAAAAATCTTTAACGAACATGAACATGTCGGATCTTGCGGTTGAACATGCCGCTCTTTTTGTTGGACCTTTTCAACTTAAAGCCCCTCCATACGGCTCGGTTTACCTAGAAGAAGGCCAAGGAATAATGGGTAAAACAACCATGGCCGTGCAAAGTATCTACCAGAGTGCCGGCTTGGAGGTTGTCTGCAAGGAGGTCCCTGACCACATAATTTTCGAACTTGAATTCATGAGTTATTTATGCGGCAGGACAGCCGAATTATTACTGGCTAACGAGGAAACTGAAACAGTAACCTTGCTTATCCGACAACAGCGCGATTTCCTGACCCGTTTTCTGACAAAATGGGTACCGCAATTTTGCGAGGCGATCAAAACGGAATCGAGCAACCTTTTTTATAACGGCGTGGCAGATTGCCTAAATACATTTATCGCTTTCGAAACATATGATTATCCCTGTGACTCACTCAAAAGAACAGTGGCAGCCTGATGCTTTCTTCTCTTGTCAGCACTGATAATAACCAAAGGGGCAACCTTCCCCGGCTGGACCTATCCAGATGTTTGCGAACCAGAAACAGAAACAGCAACTGCACGAAATGTCAGATTCTTTGTCAAAAGAAGGCGATATCTTTTGAACAAAAAAAGCTCACGCTCGAAGAAGACGTCTGTAATGGCTGCCTGCTTTGTACCGGTGGATGCAAAACCGGGGCATTGACCATCCCTTTTGATGGGTTAGGTGATATATTCTTATCCCTATGCAAAAGTGACCTTATTGTCATCTCATGTGAAAAAAATCTAATTAACGAATCCCATATCAAGCTTTCGTGCCTTGGTGGCTTATCTGAAGAATTATTGGTTTCATTACTGACAGCCACCAATGCCAAGATAAAAATAGACCTATCAAACTGCCCTCAATGTGAAAAAGAAAATGTTTCGTCAATTATAGCGGAAAAGATTCACAAGGTAATGGTCATCTTCCCTGATAAATTATCATCACGGATAGATATAGTTTCAAAAACCAAATCCTATTACACGAACTTTCAGGAAAGAAGAGCCTTTTTTCGTGCCCTTCGCGATGTTGCTTACAAGAGTACGCAAGCTATTTGGACAAACAATAAGCCAACTTCAAAAAAATCTTATTCCAACAAAAAAATCCCGGAGAACCGACAATTACTGCGTCATGCCATTGTTAACGCCCATGATAGTACCGGGGCAACAATTGCTGAAAATTATTTTTTCTCAATGACAATTGACGCATCCTGTAACTTTTGCGGTATGTGTATCGGCGTCTGCCCGACAGGCGCTCTTAAAATTTCCAGAGAAGATAAAACCAAGTCATTAATTTTTCAGCCACATATTTGCACTGGATGTGACGCCTGCCATGAAATATGCAAACAAAGGGCAATAGTGCTTACAAAAGGAATAGATTTAAAAAAATTAACAGGTTACACCGCCCATATAATGGGCCAATAATTGCGTGATATTGCCAAGAATATATTGGTGTTGACAATACCGCATCAGGCTACAAGCCAAAGTGGAATAAAAAAAATAAAAAAAAATGGAACCTTTTCAGAACTTGGGCAGTCTTAATATTAAATACTGAGTTTAAACAGCATACGCCCCCAAACGTTGTTGTTTGTTTTACCTCCGTGTTTTCCCTCTTCTTCTTTTTTTGCCGAACAGGCAAAAAAGTAAAGGCCATTTCCTCCCTCAAGGAAATGGCCTTTTTTTATGAATATTTCCACCGACTGCTTAACGCAGACTCGGGATATCGCCTTTTATCGGCCTGACCAACTCAGCCGCCTTGCACCTCGATCTTGCGGGGGGCGGCCGGAACAAGTTTGGGCAACACCAGGGTCAACAGCCCGTCCGCCATTTTGGCGTCGATCTTGGCCTGATCGATGGTCTCGGCCACCGTGAACTTCCTGAGATAATGGCCGGTTTCAAATTCCTGGAGGAGAATGGTCTCGTCGCCGAACTCCTGGGGGCCCATCTTGCCGCGAATGGTCAAGGTATCATCTTCGAGATCAACCTCAACCCCTTCTTTTGAAACCCCGGGCATTTCCGCAAGCACCGTTACCGCCTCCGCTGTTTCATAGATATCAACGGCAGGCACATAAAACTTGTCCGGCTTGGTGGCCTCCCCGGCTTGCTGCAACTCTTGTTTCTGTTTCAACTGCATTTCCTTTTCCGTCATCGCAAATACCTCCTCAACAAGTACTTATCCCACATTGACCTTGATCTGCTTGGGTTTAACCACTTCGGCCTTGGGCAGGGTAATGGTGACGATACCGTCAATCGCCTTGGCCTGGACCTTGTCAACCTGCACCTTGGTCGGCAGGGTAACGGCCCGGCTGAAATTACCGCACTCAAGCTCCCGCCGATGGTAGGAAAGCTTGTCGTCTGCTGAACAGGTCTCCCGCTCACCCTTGATGGTCAAGGTGTCGCCTTCAATGGCAATGTCGAGCAAATTGGCAGACACCCCGGGGATCTCGGCCCGCACATAAATATTATTGCCGTCTGCCGAGACATTCAAGGCGGGAAAAACCGTAGCGCCGGTCTGGCCGCCATGCTGTGGAACGCCTCCCTGAAACAGGGCATCAAGCTCCCGGCGCATTCTGTCAAAATCACTCCATGGATTCCTGAAAAAAGGTCGGTCACCAAATCGTATAATTGCCATAACAACCTCCATAAAAAAGATTATAATTACTTGATATGATGAAACTAATCTGCCTGACAAACACAACACTAAGCATATTTTTTGGCTTGTCAATATTTGCTGAAATTTCTTTCAACCATTACCAACGCTCGTTTCAACGGCAACAACGTAAAGAAGTTCCGCCTCCATGGATATCTTTGCAGAACAAGGACGATTTACGCTATCATCAAAGGGAAAAATCGGGTATATTTATCGCCCTACTTACATCAATAACAAGATAGCCATGACGTTTCTCTTTATCAGTATGCCATATCCACTGGAGAAAACGTCATTTTTACTTGTTATTAGAGGATATTTTGGTGGCGGGATTCGCTACCTGCTTTGAATTATTCATACATTTTACCAGGAGAAAAAAATGAAACTTATTCTTTTAGGCGCCCCGGGCGCCGGAAAAGGTACTGTTGCCAAATTACTGACCGCCATCGACGGATCCGTCCAGATTTCCACCGGCGACATTCTGCGTGGTGCGGTTCAGGCCGGCACCGAGCTCGGCAAAGAAGCCAACGGCTACATGACCCGCGGCGATCTGGTTCCCGACTCGCTGATCATGGGCATCATGGAAAAACGCCTCCAGGAAGCCGATTGCCAAAAGGGTTTTTTGCTGGACGGTTTTCCCCGCACCATTCCCCAGGCCGAAGCCCTTACCGAACTGCTGGCTAAACTGAACATCAAGCTTGATATGGTTGCCGACATCGATGTGCCCCGCGATGTTATCTTTGACCGGCTCTGCACCAGAAGAACCTGCTCCAACACCGACTGCCAGGCCATCTACAATATCAAAAGCAACCCGACCAAGGTTGAAGGCATCTGCGACAAGTGCGGCAGTCCGGCAATCCAGCGGGCCGACGAAACCGAGGAGGCCATCGGCCACCGGCTTGACACCTACAACGAAAAAACCGCTCCCGTGGCCGGTTTTTACGAAAAGAAAGGCTTGCTCAAAAAAATCACCGGCACCTCCAGTGACGTTGTGGTCGCGGCCATCAAAAAGCAACTCGGCCTGTAAGGTTCACCGGGTTTCTTAACTGTTGAATGTTGGGAATGGAACATTTCGCCCCCTGGGGTGTCTTTACCTTAATGGCCATCTCCCAACATTCAACAATCATCTCTACCAATAACTAAGCCGAGCCCATTGTGAGCAACCCTGACATTACCATTATCGGCGGCGGCCTTGCCGGCTGCGAGGCGGCCTGGCAGGCGGCCCGCCGCGGCGCCACGGCCAAGATTTACGAAATGAAGCCGGTCAAGTTCAGCCCGGCCCATGAATCGACCCTGCTTGCCGAGCTGGTCTGCAGCAATTCCCTGCGCTCCGACGCCATCAACTCGGCGGTCGGCCTGCTAAAAGAAGAGATGCGGCGACTGGGCTCGCTGATCATGATGGCCGCCGAAGAAACCAAGGTGCCGGCCGGCAAGGCCCTGGCCGTTGACCGGGGCAAGTTTGCCGCGTTCATCACCCAACAGATCGAAGATAATCCGCGCATTGAAATCATCCGCCAAGAGGTAACCGAGCTGCCCGACCCCGCCGCTTCGCCCCTGATCATGGCCACCGGCCCCTTGACCAGCAGCCCGCTGGCCGCCTCCCTTGCCGAGATCACCGGCCAGGACCAACTCTCTTTCTATGATGCCATCGCGCCGATCGTCCATGCCGACTCCCTGGACCGCGCCATCATCTTTCAGGCCTCCCGCTACGACGAGGGCCCCGGCGACTACCTGAACTGCCCGATGAGCGAAGAGGAATACCTCACCTTTCTCACCGCCTTGAAAGAGGCGGACAAGGTGGAGCTCAAGGATTTCGAGGAAAAAAAATATTTTGAAGGCTGCCTGCCCATTGAGGTCATGGCCGAGCGGGGCGACGAAACCCTGCGCTTCGGGCCGATGAAGCCGGTAGGCCTGCCCGACCCCAGGACCGGCCAAGACGCCCACGCCGTGGTCCAGCTCAGGATGGAAAACATCGAGGGTATCCTCTACAACATGGTGGGCTTTCAGACCAAGCTGACCTATGCCGCCCAAAAACGGGTATTCCGCCTGATTCCGGGCATGGAGCATGCCGAATTCGCCAGACTGGGCAGCATCCATCGCAACACCTTTGTCTGTGCCCCGAAAGTATTACACCCCACCCTGCAGCTTAACGAGCGGCCCGATCTGTTCCTGGCCGGTCAGCTCTCCGGGGTGGAAGGCTATCTCGAATCTACGGCCATGGGCTTACTGGCCGGGATCAATGCGGCGCGGATGACCCTGGGCCAATCATTGCTGGTGCCGCCCAAGGAAACCGCCCTCGGCGCCCTGATCACCCACCTGAGCCTCACCGACCCGAAACATTTTCAGCCCTCGAACGTCAATTTCGGTCTGTTCCCTGCCTTTAACAAAAAAATGCCAAAAAAATTGCGAGGCCAATACCGTGCAGATAACGCTCTTGAGTCCCTTGAAAAATGGTGCGCCGCAGAACATGTGCAGCCGGCGGCCGAATAGCGCTGGCTTTGCGCCGCTCACCTGGTTTCTGGCCTTGGTCATGCTGACGTTTTCCGCCACCTCAGCCCTGGCCGCGGCCGAACTGCCCCGCCAGAGTCTGGCGGTTGATTTCGACCTTGGCCGCCAAAGTCTTACCGCAACATCCGCCATTGAGATCCCGGCGCAAACCGAGGTGGTCGTCAACTTCGAAGGCCTTGAGATCACCCGGCTCATCCATAACGGCGAAGCCATTGCCGCCCAGACTGTCTTGACGATTCCGGCCGCAGCCGAAACTCAGCGACTCAGCATCGATTACCGCCTGACCATCCCGGCCGAGGCCCATGCCGCCGCCGGGCTGATCAACGCTCAAGGGATCAGCCTCACCGGCCACTGGTATCCCCGGCTCAACACCGAATCTTTCTATGCGCTCACCGCCGTGGTTCCCAATGATTTTTCCGCGATCTCCGAAGCCGAGGAGATTACCACCACCCCGGAGGCGGACGGCAGGCAGCGGATAAGCTTTCATTATCCCCATCCCCTGGGCTCGCTCAACTTTATCGCCGGCCCCTATGTGGTTGAGAAAGAACCCTTCGGCAACAACCAGACCCTCTACTCATATTTTTTCAAGGAAGACCAGGAACTGGCCGCCGACTACCGGCAAAAAACCCTGGCCTACCTGGCCCGTTATGAAAAGCTGATCGGCCCCTACCCCTTCAAACGCTTTGCCATTGTTGAAAATCGGTTGCCCACCGGCTATGCCATGGCCACCTTCACCCTGCTCGGCCAGGCCGTGGTGCGCCTCCCCTTTATCACCGAAACCTCCCTCGGCCATGAGGTGTTACACGGCTGGTTCGGCAACGCGGTGCGCATGGACCTGAGCCAGGGCAACTGGTGCGAAGGGCTGACCACCTACCTGGCGGACCACGCCTTTGCCCAGGATCGCAATGAGGCCGCCGATTTCCGCAAACAACAACAGCTGGGTTTCCAAAGCTATGTAAACAACCATAACGTCATCTCCCTGCAAAACTTTTCAGGCGGCGTCAGCCATCTTAATGCAGTCGACCAGGGACAACGAACGGTCGGCTATGCCAAGGGCAGCATGGTTTTCCACATGTTGCGCCAAAGCATAGGCGATGCGGCCTTTTATAACGGGCTGAAGGATTTTTACCTGTTGATGCGCTACAGTCAGGCTAATTGGCAGGATCTGGCGGCAAGCTTTGAAAAAACCTCGGGCAAACCGCTTGCGCCTTTTTTCAGCCAGTGGCTGACCAGAAAAGATCTCCCCATTATTGCCGCAACCAATATCTGGCTGCTCGAGGAAAACGGCAAACCGAAACTCTCTTTTACCATCCAGCAACTCCAGGACCACCCCTACCAGCTGACCGTCCCGGTTAAGGTGGTGACCGCAAGCGGCGAACATCGCCATTTTATTGCCGTTACCGAAAAAGAAACCCAGGCGGAAATCATCCTTGACTCCTACCCGAGCAAGATGGTTATTGACCCGGACTATGATCTGATGCGGGGTCTGCGGGATGACGAGGTGCCGCCCACCTGGTCCGTTTTTGCCGGGGACCACAAAAAGCTGGTTGTTCTGCCCGAGCCAAAAGATGAGGCCATCTACGCCCCCCTGCTAAAAATCCTTACCGAGCAGGACTGCCCGACCAAAACGGCCAGCGAGGTGACCGATGGTGATGTGGCCGACCGCTCGGTTCTATTCCTGGGCACCGACAGCAGGATTGTCCGCGCACTCTTTGCCTCCCCTGCTCTGCCGACCACCGGCTTTACGATTGAGGCGAAAAGCAATCCCTTGGCCGCCGGCCATGTCGCCATCTTAGTGGCCGCCGCAGATGCCGACCAAACCGCGGCGGCCGGCCGCAAACTCCGCCACTACGGCAAATACGGTTATCTTCATTTTGAGATGGGCCGCATTACGGAAAAGAAAACCGCGCCAAGCAACAACGGCCTCTATTATGAACTGGACCAGCCGCCAGCCGGGATTGCCCTGCAAAAAAAACTCAGCTTTGCCGACATTATCAGCGATCTGGCCGACAAAAGGGTGGTCTATGTCGGCGAAACCCATACCCGGGTTGAAGATCACCTGCTCCAACTCCGGGTTATCCGCAGCCTGTATGAAAAAAACAAAAACCTGGTCATCGGCATGGAAATGTTCAACCGCTCAGCCCAGGATATCCTCGACCGCTACACCAACCAGGAAATCGACGAGTGGGAGTTTTTAAAAAAATCCCATTATTTTGAAAAATGGGGTTACGATTACCGCCTTTACCGCGACATCATCAACTTTGCCCGCCAGAACAAGATAACCATCGTGGCCTTGAACCTTGAAAAAGATCTGGTCAGCAAGGTGTTCAAGCAAGGAGGCATCCAAGCACTGAGCGAAGATGAACAGGCCCTGATTCCCATTGATCGCGATCTTGATCTGCCCGGCTATCGGGAGAGAATCACCGAGGTCTTTAACATGCACGGCAAACACGGCGCCACCCCTGAGCAGGTAAACGATTTTCTCCAAGCCCAGGCCCTGTGGGATGAAACCATGGCCCAATCGATAACCGATTACCTGACCGCCAATCCGGCTAAAAACATGGTGGTGGTGGTCGGCAACGGCCATACCGTAAAAAACACCGCCATCCCCCCCCGGGTGAGCCGCCGGGCCGCCGCTCTAACCCAGGCCGTCATCCTCAATGACCAGAACCACAACATCAGCCCGGCAGAAGCCGACTACCTGCTCTTTTCGCCCCCGGCCCAACTGCCACCCGCCCCCCTGTTGGGAGTCATGCTGACCGAGAATAAGGAAGGGGTGCTGGTGGCCGAATTATCTAAAAACAGCAAGGCCATGAAGGCGGGCATCAAGGCCAAAGACATCCTGCTCGCCATTGACGATGAGCCGATCTCCGCGGTGGAAGATCTCAAGATCATCTTGCTTTACAAAAAGATAGGCGACACCATTGAGGTCAGGATCAAACGCAATGCCGGATTATGGGACAATGAAGACGGGGTGCAGACCATTACCGTCACCCTGTAGAAAGGCTATTTAAGGCTGAACCCCATGAACGAAACCAGATTATTTTCCTTGAACTTGTCAAGACTCCAGGGCTGATCGGACAAACCCGGTACATGGGCAGGGGCGATCACATAGGCGAAGGCCCGATGCTTGCGGCCTTCGCGGTCAATAACCGTGACCATTCGCCGCTCATACTGATCCCCCTCGAAACTGTCCATGCTGCTCAAGGACTCCGGGTCCACATCTTTATACAGGATGCCGGCGGTTAGCGCCCCGGCCTCTTCCCTTATGCCCGGATATGATTCGCCGGTCACGCAAAATCGCGCAAACCCCTGCAGCACGGCATCCTCCGCCGCAAAAACCCTACCGGTCACCGCCTGCAAGATCTTGGGGATCATCAAGGTTCCATAGGTGAAAACATTACACTTTTCAACCACTTGCCAAACTCCCATGTCAAAGTTAAAAACATCCGTTCAGGTGAAACGGTCAACCACCACCACCTCATCCATGGTCAACTGGCCGCCCCTTGGCCAGGCCGGCTTGAGCCCCTTGCCGATCGCGACAAACATGGCAATGACATGGTCAGACGGCAGGTTGATGAGCTTGGCCACTTCAGCAAAATCAAAGCCATCCATGGGGCATGACTGATAGCCCATGGCGGTGGCGGCCAGCATCAGGGTCTGGGCGGCAATCCCGCAGGAGCGCATGGCCTCGTCCCGCTGCACCTGATCCTTGCCGCGATAATAGGCATCAATGGCCGGCACAATAAAATCACCCACTTCCTTGGGGGCGTTTCGCCAATAACGAGCAGGCTGCTGTTCCCAGCTTTTCAGATTGGCGCAAAGCACGATCAGCAGCGAGGCATCGGTAACCTGGGCCTGATCCCAGGCCGCCTTGCGCACCGCCTGCCGCTGGCCGGGATCACGGAGCAGGACAAAACGCCAGTTCTGCAGATTGAAAGCGGTCGGCGCCAGCAAGGCCATCCTCATCAATTGCTCCACCTCATCATCCCGCAGCCGGTGCTTGGCATCAAAATCCTTTACCGCCCGCCGCCTCTCGATTGCCGCCATGGTCTCCATCCGCTCGCCTCTTCTTTATGATTATTAAACTGCCGCTACTTTTCAGTGTAGTGAATAATGAATGAATCCACAAGTCAGGATTTGAAATTGGGGCACCTCCTTTTTTAGTTTCGCCTTTTGGGTTGAACTGGTTATGATGATAAAGATAATAGTCAATCATCAATAATAGTATTAAAAGCAAAGATATGAACCCGGAAAAGCCAACCCCCCAGATACCGACCGCCGAGCAACCAAAAGTCTCGGCCCATGCGCTGTTCACCCTGCTCCATGAAGCAAGAAAAAATATCAAGCTGCAACAAACCCTGGGCATCAACGAATATCCCGCATCGCCCGGCCTCAATAGCTTTCTGCAACACCGGTCCGCTCAGCCGAAAACTTTACCCAAAACCCCAGCGCCGATCTTAGAAAAAGACCTGCGCCCGCAACCGCCGCCCGCCGTGCCGGCAACCGCCCTGGCCGACCTTGAAGAAGAATTACATCGTTGCCGCCGTTGCCAACTAGGCCAAGCGCGAGACCAGCTGGTATTCGGCCATGGCAACAGCGGCAACCAGCTTATGATTATCGGCGACAATCCGAGCCGGGAGGACAACAACAGCGGATCGCCCTTTAGCGGTGAAGCGGGTACGCTTCTCGATAAAATGCTGGCAGCCATCGGCTTAAGCAGGAATGATGTCTACCTGACCAACCTGACCAAGTGTTATGCGCAGCCCGCGCCAAGCCCTGATTCGATAACAGCTTGTTTCCCATTCCTGCTGCGGCAGATCGAAGCGGTCGCCCCGAAAGTCATCTGCACCATGGGGCCGCTCGCCTCCCAGAAAATGCTCAACGCCAGTGAGCCGCTCATCCGGTTACGGGGCAAATTCCACAAGGTAAAAGATATCCCATTGATGGCGACCTTTCACCCTGAATTCCTCATCAAAAACCAGGAAATGAAAAAAGCTGTCTGGCATGATCTTCAGTTAATCCAGAAAAAACTGGAGAAGCCCAATTGATCTACCAGCCCCATCGACAACACTCTGCCGACAAGAATAACCTGCTGCGGAGATTCATTACCCTGTTTTTGCCCATTTCCCTGATGGGCATCACCCTCTCCCTGGCTTTCTATTTCATCGACAGCGAATCTCGCCGCACCTCAATAATGAGACAGGAAACCTTTAATATCTCGCAACTTGAAAAGGTGGTGCAGAACGATATCCGCTCAATTGTATCCGACCTCATGGTCCTGGCCAACCACCAACATCTCCACGATTTTTTATCCGACGAACAGGAATCATCCCGAAAAATTCTAAACCAGGAATTCCTCTCCTTTGCCGAGCATAAAAAACTATATGACCAGGTGCGCTTTATTAATATGGAAGGCAAAGAAATAATTAGGATCAACAACGAAAACGGTAAACCCAAAGTTGTTTCACGCTGGAAACTTCAAGACAAGAAAACCCGTTATTATTTCCAGGATGCTTATGCCTTAAAACATGGGGAAGTCTACATCTCCCCCTTTGACCTCAACATTGAGCATGACGTCATAGAGCAACCGATCAAACCCATGATCCGCTTGGCGACCCCGGTTTGCGGCCCGAACGGCAACCAAGCCGGCCTGCTGGTTCTTAATTTCCGCGGACAGGCGATAATCAATGACATCGAAGAGCTGTCCCGGACCAGCCTGGCCACCCCGATGCTGCTCAATAAAGACGGCTACTGGCTGCATGGCGCTGACCCCGGCAAGAATTGGGCCTTCATGTTTCCCGGCAAAGAACAAGACGCATTCACGGTCGAATATCCCGAGGCCTGGAAAATTATTGCCCATGAAGACAACGGCCAGTTTATCAACCAAGACGGCCTGTTCACTTTTTCCACCATCCACCCCCTGGCCGAAGGACTAAAATCAAATACCAACGCCCCAATCAAATTTGTCCAAAAAGACAAAGAACTCCGCCGCCTTGATTATTACTGGAAAATTGTAACTTTTGTTCCCAAGCACATGCTCCATGAAATCATGCATCCTTTTTTGTTCCCCCATATTCTGGTGAACATCATTCTCGCCCTGATGACCGGGTTTGCCTGCTGGCTGGTAGCCCACAGCAATAACAAACAGAAGCAAACGGAACTGATCATCAAGGAAAGCGAACAACTATTCCGGACCATGGCCGACTTTACCTACGACTGGGAGTACTGGCTGGGAACCGACGGCGAATTTATCTACACCTCGCCGTCCTGCAAACGGATAACCGGTTATCCGCCGGAAAAATTCTATGCCGAGCCCGACACCTACCTCGACATTATCCATCCCGATGACCGGGAGATGATGCGAAAACACCTGGAAGAAGAGATGCCGTCACACCAGGCCCACCAAATGGATTTTCGGCTGATCACCGCCTATGGTGAGGAAAAATGGATCATGCACAGCTGCCAGCTGGTCCATGATGAGGAGGGCCAACCCCTTGGCCGCCGGGCCAGCAACCGGGACATAACCCAGCGCAAAATGGCGGAACAGCATCTCAAGGAAATAGCCACCCACGACCCCCTCACCAGACTCCCCAACCGGAACCTGCTGATGGACCGGCTTATCCAGGTCCTGGCCCGAAGCAAACGCAACCAAAAAAAAGCTGCGGTGCTGTTCATCGATCTGGACCATTTTAAGGAGATAAATGACACCTTGGGCCATGAGGCGGGAGACAAGGTGCTGATCGAATGCGCCAAAAGAATGACCAAGATGCTCCGCGAAGAAGATACGGTGGCCAGGATGGGCGGCGATGAATTTGTCATCATCCTGCAGGATATCAATGACATCAATGACGCGGAAATCATCGCGGAAAAAATTATCAACTCCATCGACAACCCGATTTGGATAGACGAGGATGAAAACCTGAAATGCACGGTCGGGGCAAGTATCGGGATCAGCATCTTCCCGGAGGACGGCAATGACGCCGGCACCATGATCAGCCGGGCCGATTCCGCGATGTACGAGGCAAAAAACTCAGGCAAGAATCAATACGCGGTTTCCAGCTGCCCCTTGGATGAAACGCCCTCCGCCTAAAGCTCCTCAGGCACAAAGGCCACCACCCTGTCGATCTCTGCGCCATCGGCAAAGATCATGGCCAACCGGTCAACGCCCAGGGCAATGCCGGCCGCCTCGGGCATGGCGGGCAGATCCCGCAAAAACGATTCCGGCATGGGGCCGGGCTTCAGCCCCCGGGCCGCCATCCCTTCAAGGTCTTTTTCAAATCGGCGCCGCTGCTCAATCGGATCGGTCAGCTCGGAAAAACCGTTGGCCAACTCCAACCCGTTGATATACAGCTCAAAACGTTCGGCCAGCGTGGAATCACTCTTTTTCCGCCGGGCCAGGGCGCCAAGTGGGGCCGGGTAATCATAGAGAAAGGTGGGGCAAGCGCGGCCGAGATGGGGTTCAATATGGACAACCATGTCCTCGTCGAACATATCATCGGCCAGGGCCTCGTCCACACTGCGGGGCGCGTAACGGGCAAAGGCTTCCGCCACGCTGAGCCGCTCCCAACTGCCGGCAAGATCAAGCTGCCCCCCGCCGACCTTCAGCACGGAACCCCGGCCAAGGGCCTGACCGACGAATCGAAGCAGGGCCTCACAATCATCCATCAAATCCAGGTAATTACGACCGGCGGCGTACCACTCCAGCATGGTGAATTCCGGCAAATGCCGGCCGCCCCGTTCACCCTTGCGAAAACATTTACAGATCTGGAAAATTTTAGGGATGCCCGCGGCCAGCAGGCGTTTCATGCAGAGTTCGGGAGAGGTTTGCAGATACCAATCTTCACTGGCAAAGGGCTGGATATGCAGTTCCGGAGCCGGCGCCGGAATCCGCAGGGGGGTGTCGACTTCGAGATAGCCGCGTCCGATAAAAAACGAACGAAGGGCCTGAATAAAAACGGCCCGCAATTGCAGGCCGCTCACATCAATCATCTGTTGAATTTCCTTTGCCGTCAAAAGGGGGGCGGGAGAAAAACGACAAAAATTATTCCTTAACCCGGGTCACATACTGCCCGGTCCTGGTATCGATCTGAATCTTGTCACCCTCCTCGACAAAGGGCGGAACCTGGAGGACAAAACCGGTTTCCACGGTAACCGGCTTGGTGTCGCTGCCGCTGGTATCGCCTTTAACCCACGGATCGGCCTGGGTGACCACCAGGTTAACGAAATTGGGCAGGGTCACCCCGATGGGCCGACCGTTAAAAAGCAGCACCTCGACATCCATGTTGTCCATCAGAAAATAGACATCATTGCCAAGCTGCGCCTTGGCAATTTCAAGCTGCTCATAGGAGGTGTTGTCCATGAAGACATACTCATCACCCTGGGCATAAAGATACTGCATGGTCCGCTCTTCCAGTGCAGCCTTCTCGAGCTTATCATTGGAGCGGAAAGTCCTCTCAAAGGCATTGCCGGTGATCAGATTGCGCAGGCGACAACGGTAGAGGGCCTGGCCCTTGCCCGGTTTGGAAAATTCAAAGTCGGTCATAATATAAGGATCACCGTCGATCTGAACCTTAAGACCTTTACGAAAATCAGAAGCAGAGAACATAATAGTCTTCTCCTAAAATCAATTAAATCAAAAAAAGTGCCAACATGCGGCCCTTTAGTAATCGGAAACGCTCAATTTTGCAACAACGAACTTAACCACCAGCCCATTTTCTTAACCGGCCGGATACCAGCTAAGCCATAACGCCGTCACTTAAAATGCGGCCAGACTTTTCGAGGCGATCTCATAGACATCACTGGAAAGCTGATCCTTGGCCAGAATACGCTCAAGCTGCAAGCGCATCATCTGCTGCCGTGCTTGATCATAACGTTGCCAACGGCTGAATCTCGCGGTGAGCCGGGAGGCAATCTGAGGATTGATCCCGTCAAGTAAGATGATCCGGTCGGCCAAAAACCGATAGCCGGCTCCGGTCGCATCATGAAAACAGATGGGATTACCGGCGGCAAAACTACCGATCAGAGCCCGCACCTTGTTGGGGTTTTTCATCTGAAAGGCCGGGTGCTCCAGCAACCTTACAACCGTGCCCAAGGTGGTGGGCTGCGGCGCGGTGGCCTGCACCGCAAACCACTTATCAAGGACCAGAGCGTCGCTTTGCCATTGCTCATAGAACCGGGCCACCACCTCATGCCGCTCCGGCCTGGCCGAATGGGCAAGGCCGCTGAAGGCGGCAAGCTGATCCGTCATATTGTCGGTAGTATCAAACTGGGCCAGACAAAGTTTGGTTGCCGCATCATTCTCCATGGTCATCAGGTAGGCCAAACAAAGATTTTTAATGGCCCGCTCCCCGGCGGAACCTGGATCGTAACGGTAGGGCTCTTTAAAATGATTGGCGTGATAAAGCGAGGTGAATTCATCCTCCAGGGAAGTAGCCAGGGATTGTCGAACAAAACGACGCACCGCATGGATGGCATCCACATCGACCACCGCCATCTGTTCCCCCAGGTATTCCTCCGAGGGCAGGGTGATCATCTGGGCGAAAAAAGCCTTGTCGCTCACATTGCTCTCGACCAGCAGCCCCTTGAAAACCTCGACATAATCATCCCGCAGGCTTAATTCGCGCTGTTGCTGAAAATCAGCGATCAGCTCCAGACAGAGCCGCACCGAAAATCGCTGCGCCGCCTCCCACCGGTTAAAGAGATCATGGTCATTGGTCATCAACAGCAACAGCTCTTCATCACGGTATTGATAATCCAGCTTGACCGGCGCGGAAAAATTACGAAGCAAGGAGACCACCGGTTCCTCGGGCACATTGATAAAACGAAAAACTTCCTCTTCCCCATAAAGCTCCAGCAGGCCGGGCTGCTCAGGATTCTGGCCCTGACGCTGCAAAAGAATCTCGCCCCCGTCCGCGGCCAATAGCCCGATGGCCACCGGGATATGATAGTGGTCTTTTTCGGACTGGCCTGGCGAGGCGGCGGACTCCTGGCGAATGGTGAGAGTATAGATCTGCCGGGCGGCGTCATATTCGCCGGCCACGAAGAGCTGCGGGGTGCCGGCCTGATTATACCAATTCTTAAAACGGGTCAGATCACGGCCCGACACCTCGGCCATGGCCCGGACAAAATCATCACAGGTAGCCGCCCGGCCGTCATGCCTGCCCAGATAGAGGGCCAGCCCTTTTTTAAATAGCTCCGCCCCGAGCAGGGTGTGGAGCATCCTGACCACCTCGGCCCCCTTCTCGTAGACGGTAACCGTATAGAAATTATTGATCTCGATATAGGATGCGGGCCGCACCGGATGGGCCATGGGGCCGTTATCCTCTGGGAACTGCAGGTTTCTGAGCATCCTGACATCATGAATCCGCTTCACGGCCGGGGAGATCATGTCGGCGGTGAACAGCTGATCCCGGAAAACGGTGAGCCCCTCCTTGAGGCTCAACTGAAACCAGTCGCGACAGGTTACCCGATTGCCGGTCCAGTTATGAAAATATTCATGGGCGATCACCGCCTCGATGCCCTCATAATCGCTGTCCGTGGCCGTATCCGGCTTGGCCAGCACATACTTGGAGTTGAAGACATTAAGCCCCTTGTTCTCCATGGCGCCCATATTGAAATCATCAACCGCAACGATCATGTATTGATCAAGATCATACTCAAGCTCAAAGGTCTCCTCGTCCCAGGCCATCGCCTTTTTAAGCGAGGCCATGGCATGGTCGCACTTATCGCGATTATGGGGCTCCACATAAATCTCCAGGGCAATATTACGCCCGGAACCGGTGACAAAGTTATCCCCGATCTTCACCAACCGGCCCGCCACCAGGGCGAACAGGTAGGAAGGCTTGGGGAAGGGATCGAGCCAGCTGGCGAAATGCCGACCCTGCGCAAGCTCACCGCTGTCAATCAGGTTGCCGTTGGCTAGCAGGACGGGATATTGCTCCCGGTCCGCCGTGATCCGCACCGTGTAGCGGGCCAACACATCAGGCCGGTCCTGGAAATAGGTGATCTTGCGAAAGCCCTCGGCCTCGCACTGGGTGCAGAAATTGCCGCTTGATTTATACAACCCCTCGAGCGCCGTATTTTTCTGGGGATAGATTTCGGTTTTTATTTCCAGGACAAACTCTTCCGGAACCGCGTGAAGGGTAAGCGTTGCTGCGTCCCGCACATAGTCGCCCTCAACAAGAATTTTGCCGTCAAGGCTGATTTCTTTCAGCAGGAGATCCTGACCGTAAAGCACCAACCCCTCGTTGACGGCGCCCCTCTCTTTATTACGACCACAAACCAGGCGGGAGGCGACCTCGACCCGATCTTCATAGAGATCAAAGTTCAACTCCACCTCGATGACCAGATAGGCGGGCGGCAGATAATCTTTTAAATAAATGGGGTCAGGGCTTGTCTTCATGGATTATTTCTCGAAAAAAAATGAAAATCAGCTGATACTCTCAACCAGGGGCACAACCACTTGCTGCTCCGGCTTAAGAAGGTTGAAATCAAGATCGGCGTTATATTTTTTAATCAGCCAGAAAGGAACCTCGAACTCGCCCTGGCAGAGCGCCCAGATATTGTCGCCCCGTTTAACCTTGTAACGACGGACACCATCCACCCGGTAAGCACCGAAGAAATCCTCTTCCATCTCCTTGTGATACTCGTAGCGCTGCTCCTCAAAACGGTCCTTGTCCACCTTGCCTAAGGGAATTTCAAGCTGCTGGTCAATCATAATGGCCTGCCGGTATTTAAAACCGTTCAGCCGCCGCAGGTCCCGGGCCCTTACCCCGAGCCACTCGGCATAATGGCCCAAGGTTTCTTCCGCCTCAACCTGAATGAGCCCGTAACTTTTCCCCTGCCGGGTGACAACCCGCGCCACCTTGATCTTACCCATGACCACATCGGGGTTGGCCAGCATGACCGCCTTATCCGCCGCCGCATCTTGAGGTTGCCCGGAAGCCTTTTCGTCATGGGCGCTGTACATGGCAAACTGATCGTACTTAACCGCTGCCGTATTTGCCGCTCCGGCGGACGTTAAGATTTCCGCGGTTCGCGTCCGCGCCGTTTCCAGCCCCTGAGGCACATTAATCACCTCGGTCTCCGGTTCCTTAACCGCCGCGGCGGTCTCGACCTTAACCGGGGATGGCGCCGGCGGAGCAGGTTGCTCGGGCTTGACCTTTTTCAGCGGGGCGGGCAGGGACACCGGCGGGCCCAGACTGGCCAAACGCTGGGGCAAAGACGCAACCTTTTGCTTTTTGGCCACAGCCGCCAACTGGACCACCTGCTCGTCCGGTTGCGGAATCCGCAGGTTCTGCCCCTCATAAATCTTGGCCCGCGAATCAAGATTATTGGCCAACAGCATGTCCTGTAATTTAACCCCATGCCGCCTGGCGATTACCCCGACGGTATCGCCGCGCTGGACCAGGTAAAAGCTGCTGCGCTTTTGAGCTGTTTTGATAATATTGGCGGGAAGGTTGGCGGCCAGCCGTAACACCTGACTCTGTTCGGGCAGTCGCAGATGATAGCCCTTGGGGATATACTTCTGGCCGCTGTACACCGGCTCACGCAGGGCGGGGTTGAGCTCCCGGAAGGTGGCCATGTCCACCTTTAGATGCTTAACCAGTTCATCCACCCTTACATAACCGGGCATGATGATTTCACGACCATGGAGCGGCGACATAATGCGTAAGCTACCGAAATGTTTTTTGTAATCCTTGGCAACCTCCCGGGCCGCCAGAAATTCGGAATAAAAATTTCTTGAGGCAAAGCCAAAGCGTTGGCCGTCGTAATCGTTGAAAATCCTCTCATAATCACCATGGGCGTTTTTTGCCTTCTGCATGCCGGTGGCGCCGTGGTTATAAGCGGTAATCGCCAGGGGCCAGCTGCCCAGCTTCTCAAAATTGCCCTTGAGCAGACGGGCCGCGCCATGGGCGGCGCGAATGGGATCCCGCCGCTCATCAAGGGCATAATCAACCACCATAAACCGCTTGCCGGTTGATCTGGTGAATTGCCAGATCCCGGCCGCCCCGAACTTGCTGTATGCCTTATAGTTGAATGATGACTCCACATGGGGCAGGTAAGCAAGATCATCCGGCACCCTATGTTCTTTAAAAATCTCCTTTATTTCCGAGAGATAGGCGCCGGAACGAATAATCCCGGCCTGAAAAAGATCCTTCTGCCCCAGCTGAAAACGGATATTATTCCGGGCCGCCCTGAACCTTTTGGCGGTTGTCCCCGGCCCGAACAATGCCGCAACCCGCTTCTCTTCCTCGGTTTTGGCCGGCCCCTTGGCCAGGTGCAGTAAAATCTGCTCATATTTCTCTTTGATTTTTTTAATCTTGTTCCGGTTGGCCTTGCTCGACCAGCTCCGATCGCCATCCCCGAAGGAAACCACCTCATAGACAATGGCAAGATCCTGGTTATCATGGATCAAACCCTTCGAGGATGGATATTTGGCATAAATGTCGCGCCAGAATGCGACATTGGGCTCAATACTTTTATAGACCGGGAAAGGCTCCTGCCCCGCCTGCGAGAAAGAAGGCAGCCAAAACAAAAACACTCCCATCAGCACTGCGGCAACCCGAATCCGACTACCAATACGAAGCAACATTAACAAGCACCTATCGAGTTCCTTTTTCACTCCGGACAATCCACAACCGAGAAATACCGGAGCATACATCCCTGGCAAAAAGGCAACCTAATAATTTTTATCCCACAGAACCGCGGATTATCCCGCCGATTCCAAAATTAATACCCAAACATTATAACATTATTTGCAATCCGGTTGATTAAAATAACAAGCTAAAGCCCGGCAGCATACCGGCGAGCGTAACTTAGCCGGCAATACCTGAAATTTTATCATCAAGATATTCAAGAAAATATTTCGAATCCAGCGGTTGGCCGGTCACCTTTTCAAGCAACTCAGTCGGCGGATAAACACTGCCGTGGCGATAAAGCTGCTCGGTCAGCCACTGCCTGATCTTAAAAAAATCGCCGGTGCCAATCGTCTGCTCATAATCGGAATCAACCTTTTTATATTGCGCCCAGATCTGGGCGGCGGCCAGGTTGCCGATGGTATAGGTCGGAAAATAACCGAAACTGCCGTGGGACCAATGAATATCCTGGAGCACGCCGACCTCGTCCGAGCCGACCTTCACCCCGAGGTATTCATCATACTTTTCATTCCAGGCAACCGGCAGATCGGCCACCGCCAACGCTCCTTCCAACAAGGCTTTTTCCAACTCGAAACGGATCAACACATGAAGATTATAGCAGACCTCATCACTGTCCACCCTGATCAGGCCGGGCTCGACCCGGTTGATCCCCTGAATGAAACTCTCAAAATCAACCCCGGCAAACTGCGCGGGGAAAAAAGTCTGCAACTCAGGAAAAAACCGCTCCCAAAAAGGTCGGCTGCGGCCAATGATATTTTCCCACAGCCGGGATTGAGACTCGTGAATCCCCAAAGACACGCCGTCATCGAGATGACTGTGGGCCAACTCGTCGCTGATCCCCTGCTCGTAAAGGGCATGGCCTCCCTCATGGAGGGCGCCGAAAACAAAATCCAGACCATGGGGCGAATAGCGATTGGTGACCCGCCGGTCATGATGGCCCAAGGTGGTGGAAAAAGGATGAATGGAGCGGGCAAGGCTGCCCCGATCAAAATCAAAGCCCATCGCCGCAAGCAGTCGCGCGGCAAAACGCTCCTGATCGGCCCCGGCAAAGGGCTCGGCAAACCTCAACCCGGGAGTACGCCCCTGCCATTTATGCACCCGGGCGATAAGCGGCTCTTTCAGCCGGGCAAACATCTGCTCGGTGGCGGCGGTGGTCAGCCCCTCTTCATAAATATCCAGCAAGGCATCATAGGGATGATCGGCATAGCCGAAATAATCCGCCTGCCGGCGGCTCATTACCACCAGCTTTTCGAGCAGAGGCCTAAACAGAGCAAAATCGGAGCGTTGCCGGGCCTCGACCCAGCAGGCCTGGGCCTCAGAGGTAAGTTGGGCAAATTCGGTGACAAAAGCCTCGGGCAGCTTGGTATTACGGTTATAACTTCGCCGCAACACCCGGACCAGGGCCTGCTCTACGCCGGAGAGCTCCGGTTGCTCCCCGGCCCGGGCAAGCAACTCCCCGAGCTTAGGATCAGTTTCCTGCCGATGCAGCAAACCGCTCAAGGTGGCGAACTGCCCGGCCCGGCCCGCCGCGGCCCGACGAGGCATCCCCACCTCCTGATCCCACTGCATCAGGGCCATGATATGATGAAGATCAACAAGTTGCGCCGATCTTGCTTTCAAGGCTGCCATGGTATCCATAATACCCACCTGCTTTGCTTAAAACATATTTTTCAAGTTGGAGAATGATTGCAAACGGAAAAAAACGACAGGCCCGACTCAAACATTCGCTCTTTAACACAAAGAGCCGGGCCCTCATAAGGCTAAAACCGACACGAAAAAAGATCCGCCGCAACACGCCAGGCGGTGCGACCCTTTATCCTTATTGCTCAACTGCAATCAAGAGATACTCTGATCTGATTGGCCCCTTCGTTTTTGGCAAGATAGGCCGCCCCATCCGCCGCCGCAATCAAACCTTTCACATCATTGCCCTTGGCCGGTTGGGCCGTGGCCAACCCGATGCTGACGGTTAGAATTCCGTTTTTCTTCGAGCCCGCATGTTCAAGATGAGCGTCTTCAATCCTGTCCTGTATCTCCTGAGCCAGGGCCAAGACATCATCACCCGGGGTATTGGGTAGAATAATCGCAAACTCATCGCCGCCGTAACGCACGATACTGTCGCCGGCCCGCTTGATGATGGCATTCAAAATCCCGGCAACCTTCTTCAGACAATTATCACCCGCTTCCCGGCCATACAATTCATTAAACGATGCAAAATCATCCAGGTCAATCATGACCAGAGAGATGGTGAGCCCTTCGCGCCTGGCCCGGTTCCACTCTTTTTCCAGGATTCGTGAAAAATACCGCCCGCTGCCGAGTTCGGTAAGGTTGTCGACCTGGGCCATCCCCATCAGCCGCTTGTTAATGGTATCGAGCTGATCGGTCAACTCCACCAACTCTTTTTCACGTCTTACCCGGCGGTCGATCTCCTCCTTCAGCTTCAGGGCGGAACGCACCCTGGCCAACAATTCCACCTCTTTTACCGGCTTGACGATATAGTCGATGGCGCCCGCGTTAAAGGCCTGCTCAAGGGCCTCGTCATCATCACGGACCGTGACCATGATCACCGGAATATGACTTAAATCCTTGACCGCCTTCAACCGGCGGCAGGTTTCGATGCCGTCCAGGCCGGGCATCATGACGTCAAGGAGCACCAGATCAATCATTTTCTGCTCTTTGCTGTCGCGCATATCAGCCAACAGATCCAAAGCCTCCAAGCCGGAGCGGGCACAGTGAATATCATCATAGCCTTCCTGCTCAAGAATCTCCTCAAGGAGCATCAGATTGACCGGAGTATCATCTACTATTAAAATTGACATATTTCCCTCAAAAACATATTTATCTTTCCTTTGCCGTCACCCCGAACCCTTGCTCCGTAACCGCGAACCAACTAAGCCCGAAGGATCGGACACCCCCAGTGAAAGAAGTCCACCCACAATTTTATCTTACAAAATTAAAATCAGTATTGTATACATTTTAAAACATCAATCCAGCAAAAAGGAAAATCGGTGTATACCCCCATTATCGGCAGCCTGGCATATGTTGTGTCCCCGGACGGCAAGCAAACCCTTCTTGTCCATCGTAATGCCCGAAGCCACGATACCCATCTCAACAAATACAACGGTCTCGGCGGCAAAATGCGGGCCGATGAAGATGTAGTTACCTGCATCAAAAGGGAAATCCGGGAAGAAGCCGGAATAGAATGCGACTCAATTATGTTGCGGGGCACCATCAATTGGACCGGATTCGGACCCCAAGGAGAAAACTGGCTCGGCTTTATTTTCCGCATCGATCGTTTCAGCGGAACCCCTTACCAGGCGAATAATGAAGGAACCCTCGCCTGGCACCCCATCGACCGCCTCCACGAGCTCCCCATGTGGGAAGGCGACCGATTCTTTCTGCCCCTGGTCTTCGACCATGACCAGCGGATCTTCCACGGTCACATGCCATATAGTGACGGCAAGCCCATCAGCTGGACCTATACCAGAATCTAGCTCAACCTAAAAAACCATCCGCCGATTTTCCCCATTAACCGACAAGCCTGGTTCATGCATAACTCGCCTATCACCTACCGGCCGACTTTATTACCAGAAAAACCCAAAACCGGCAATAACAGCCAAACCACATTATTCCGCCAAGTTACCCAACTACCCAACCAACTCTCGTCACAAAAAAAATGCCCACGGCAACCGAGAACCACTACATAGGCCTATGTATTAGGGTGGACAACGATTTTATTATTGTATAGTATGTGATTAAATATTTTTTTGGGGGGGAGGATTGCACATAGGGAAAAAAAACAATTCGTCATAGCGCTTACACACTTGTGAGACCACATGATAACGCTTAACACAGCCGCCAAGTGCTACAACCGCGTTGCAGAAACATGTTTTTCTGCGCCCGATGCTTGCTTGATCAAGCTCATCCTTTTCATCCTCTTTTTTATCGCACAACCGGTTGCCGCCGCCCCAAGCATTTTGCAGATAACCCAGGACCGCAATGAATATTCGCTGGGCCGCCATCTTGATCTCTTGGAAGACGTGGGCAGGCAGTTGACCATCGAGGAGATAACTTCTCCGCTGCACCGGGCGAACTTCAGCCCTTCCTCCTGGGAAACCCCTAACTTCGGCTTCACCTCCTCCGCAATCTGGGCCAGATTCACCTTGGCCAACAATCAGGCCGAGGCCATTGATTACTTTCTGGAAATAAAATACCCACTGCTCGACCATATCGACCTCTACACCCCTGACAACTCCGGTAACTTTATAGTTACCAAGGGCGGCGACTATGCGCCGTTTGGGGAGAGAATGATCAGTTATCGCAATATCATTTTCCCGATCCAGCTCGATGCGGGACAACAAAAAACCTTTTACCTGCGTTGCGAAACCAGCAGCACCCTCAACCTGCCGCTCAGTCTCCATTCACCCGCGGGCCTCGTCAAGAAAATAAACCTGGAACAGACATTGCTCGGGCTTTATTACGGCATTCTGCTGGTGATGATGATCTACAATCTTTTCATCTATCTAGGCCTGCGCGACACGAGTTATCTCTATTACGTACTGTTTGTTTTCAGCTATATGCTGTTCCAACTCAGCCTCAACGGCATGGCTTTCGAATATTTCTGGCCCAACCTGATCTGGTGGGCAAACAGCAGCACCCCCTTACTTATTTTCATCGCCTATATTTTTGCAACCCAGTTCGCCCGCACCATCCTGGATACGGAAAAAAATGTCCCCACCATCGACAAAATACTGCAGAACTGCATCGTGCTTGCCGTTACCGGCTCACTGGCCAGCCTCGTTTTCGATTATGCCACGAGCATTCGCCTGGCGACAATGTTCAGCCTCACGGTTTTTATTCACATCTTCGCCGGGTTCAAATGCATGGTACAGGGGTATCACCCGGCCCGTTATTACTTTTGCGCCTGGTCGATCTCTCTAATGGGGGTTACCTGTTACGCCCTGAAAAGTCTGGGTATTTTACCATATACCTTCCTCACCCAATGGGGAATGCAGATCGGCTCGGCCTGGGAAGTAATATTACTCTCCATGGCCCTGGCCAATCGCTTCCATTTGACCAACAATGAAAACAAAGAAATACTGCTGTCATATTCTTCCCGCCTTGAGGAAACACACCGTAAACTTGAAGAATCATATATCAAACTAGAAGATTTCAATGCCGAGCTTGAAAACATTGTTCGGGAACGAACCGCCGACCTCACCAGCCTCAATGAAAACCTGGCCCACGAAGTTGAAAAAAGAAAAATCGCTGAAGAAAAAGCGGAGGCGGCCAGCAGAGCAAAATCGCAGTTTCTCGCCTCAATGAGCCACGAAATCAGAACGCCGATGAATGCAATCCTCGGCATGGCAAACCTTGCCGCCAAAACAGCCAACACCCCAAAGCTGCAGCAGTACATCAACATAATTATGGAATCGGGGAACTCGCTTTTAAATCTGATCAACGACATCCTCGATTTCTCAAAAATCGAGGCGGGCCGTCTGGACATCGAGCGAATCAACTTCGACCTGTTCGAGACCCTTGATAGCTTAGCCGACATGTTCAGTCGACAAATTTACCAGAAAGGCTTGGAACTGATCGTCATCGTGGAGCCCAATGTGCCAGGCGCCGTTATCGGCGATCCCCTGAGGTTACGCCAGGTACTCGTCAACCTGATAAACAATGCGATCAAATTTACCGACAAAGGTGAGATCGTCATCAAGGTTTCCGAGGTGGGGGGCAATCCCAACAAAACCCTCCTCAATTTTTCCGTGCATGACACGGGCAGCGGCATCAATCATAAACAGATCAAAAAACTCTTCGGCGAATACGTCCAGGCCGACAGTTCCGTCACCCGCGTTTATGGCGGAACCGGGCTGGGACTCGCCATCAGCCGACAGATCGTCAACCTGATGGGTGGCGATATTACGGCGGAAAGTATTGAAGGCCGGGGCAGCACTTTCCGGTTTACAATCAAACTCTCTGTCCAACCCACGGAAAGGCAACAGCAATTCAGGTTACCCGCCGCTTACTCAGACACCGAAATCATCTTGGCGGAAAACCATCCCGCTCTCCGCCAAGCCATAACCAAGATGCTCGCCGGGTTCGGTTGCCGGATCAAAGAAATTACCGGCAAGGAAGAACTTGACACCAGCCTGTCCTCCCCTGCTTTGCCGCTGGTCATCATAGATTTAGATCACATGCTCCCCTTGGTTGACAAGGCCCGGATTATGGCAACATTACAACTCCGGCAAGCACAACAACAGCAAACAAACATCATTGTCCTCTCAGCCCCGACCACCGATATTTCACTTAAAAAAATGGCCCTGCCCCAATCTATCGAGCTGCTCAGCAAGCCGATCAAGCAATCGGAACTGTTCACCCTGCTCTGCTCAAAAATCACCGGCGCATCACCCGAAAAAAACAGCTCCCCCACCCGTTCGACGCAACCAATAAGCCTATCAGACCTGGGCCGGGGCCTTGCCAACAAAAAGATCCTGATCGTGGAAGATGATGAAGTAAATCAACAAGTTTCATCTCACCTCTTGACAAACATGGGCATATTAGTTGATATAACCAACAATGGTCAAGAGGCGCTCGATATCCTCAAAACCAAAAGTTATGATGCAATAATCATGGACATCTACATGCCGGTGATGGATGGTTTGGATGCGACCCGCGCCATCAGAAACACATTATCGCTGGATATTCCCGTCATTGCCCTGACCGCCAACGCAATGAAAGAAGACAAAGAAAAATATATGGCCGCCGGGATGACCGACTACCTGACCAAGCCCATCGACATTGATAAGCTTTGTGCTTGTTTAAGGAAATGGACCATACAGGAGAACGCGGCAAATGAATAAATCGACATGCAAAAATACGCCCACCCCACACTGAACCGACTCATAGACCAAAGCGCCGAGGCTTACCCTGAGCTGCCCGCCGTCGGCTTTGCCTTTGAAACAGCCTTAACCTATCAAGAATTTCACCAAAAAATCCTGTTAACCGCGGCCCAGTTAAAAAAAATAGGCATTAAAAAGGGGGACAGACTCGCCATCCTGGCGGAGAACTCACCCCAATGGGGAATCGCCTATTTCGCCATTGTCCGCCTGGGCGCCGTCGCGGTACCGATTCTCCCCGATTTTACGGAGTCGGACGTAAAACACATTATTAATGAAGCAAAAATTAAAATCCTGTTCACCACCCAAAAACAATTTGAAAAACTCTACGAACTTAACCTAACCGGTTTAAAGTCCGTAATCGCCCTGGACGATGCCCCGGACCAAAACAGAATTATTACGCCGACCCCTTTTTCCAAATTCCTGGCCGAACCCCTGCCGGAGCAGGCCGCTGACAACAATGACGATGCCCTGCTAACAGCAGAAGATACAGCCTCGATTATTTACACCTCCGGAACCTCGGGCCACTCAAAGGCCGTCATCTTGACCCACAATAATTTCACCAACAACGTCAGATCAACCGAAGCAATCTTTGCCGGCGAATCAATAGACAACTGGACCTTTCTTTCCATCCTCCCCATGTCCCACGCCTATGAGTTCACCATCAGCTTCCTGACCCCATTAGCCAACGGCTGCCGGATTGTGTACGCGGGACAAACCCCGACCCCAACCATTCTTGAAAAAATCTGCAAAACCGAGCAACCGAACATCATGTGCATGGTACCCATGGTCATAGAAAAGATCTACAAGAAGAAAATCCTGCCGGCAATCAACAACAGCATCATATTAAAAACAGCAATCAAGATTCCTTTGCTTCGCAAAAAAGTCCTAAGAAAAATAGGCAAAAATCTCTGTAATTTTTTCGGCGGCAAGTTAAAAATTGCCGCCATCGGCGGAGCGCCCTTGAATATTGAGGTTGAACATTTCCTTAAAGATGCCGGCTTTCCTTATCTGGTCGGGTACGGACTCACCGAAGCATCCCCCTTAATCAGCGCCGGCCCCTATGGCGACGATATTCCCGTCGGGTCATGCGGCAAACCGATCCTGAACCTAGAGGTGAAAATCGTACACCCCAACCCTAAAACCGGCGTTGGCGAGGTTTATGCCAGGGGGCAAAATATCATGGCCGGCTATATGAACAACCAAGAAGCCACCGCGGAAACCATTACCGCCGATGGCTGGCTTGCCACCGGCGACCTCGGATTTATCGACCAGGCCGGCTACCTCTTCCTCAAGGGCCGAAGCAAAAGTGTTATCGTGCTTTCCCACGGAGAAAACATTTACCCGGAAACCATTGAGGACAAAATAAACTCTTTCCAGCAGGTGGTTGAATCTCTGGTTGTTGAATGCAACAACCGACTTGAAGCTCGGGTCTTTCTCGATTATGATCTGATCGATCAAAAAACCAAAGGCAAAAACCAGCAGGAGAAGCTGAGCTATATTAATGAAATTCTCGCCGACATCAAAAAAAACGTGAACGACAACCTGCC
Source organism: Deltaproteobacteria bacterium (assembly GCA_013349285.1). GTDB lineage: Bacteria > Desulfobacterota > Desulfobulbia > Desulfobulbales > Desulfurivibrionaceae > DUZU01. Next base: position 38,297 of record DUZU01000006.1, read on the forward strand.
CCAATACTCCAAAATCAGTGAAATTATGGAACACCAGGAACCGTTTATCAAAACAGCCACGCATAAAATAAAGCGCTACCTGTATTACGGTGCAAACTAATTATTTTTGCAATTAAAGATGGGGGAAAGATGAAAAAGAAAATCACAGTTATAACCTTGGCCACAATTATTGCCGCCACCGGCACCGCATTCGGCTCCGGCTACCGGATTCCTGAACAATCAATGAACTCGGTGGCCTTGAGCGGCGCCTATGTCGCCAACACCCAAGGCGCCGATACCAGCTACTTCAACCCGGCCAACATGGGTTGGCTGGCTGATGGCTGGCATAGCGAGGCAAACCTCGGCTACATCCACCTGACAAGCATCGATTACGCAGACAACGACACCCCGGCTAAAAACGGCAGCTCAAAAAAGGAAGATTTCCTTCTGCCGCAACTGCACCTCGTCTCACCCGCTTTTGGCAATTTCCGGTTCGGCCTTTCCGTCACCTACCCGGCCGGCCTGTCAAAACGATGGGAGGCGGCCTTTCCGAAATCTTCGGCAGAAGACTTCACCCTGAAAACCTATGAGTTCAACCCCACTGTTTCATATAAAATTTCCGACCGGATCGCAATCGGCGGCGGCGCTCGAATCATCCACAGCACCGGTAAGGTCAAAAGCACCGCGGTAGATCCAATCCCAGGGACAGTCTCGCTTTTAATCAGAGACATGAAAGGCGACACCACCGAGTATGGCTACAACCTGGCTCTTACGATTAAACCTGTAACAAACCTCACCTTGGCAGCAACCTATCGCTCCAAGGTCGACCTCGATGAAGAAGGAGACGCCACCTTGCTGGCGATGAGCCCTGCTGGAGGCGGAACCGTGATCGGCACTTATTCCGGGGGGGCCAGCGTGTCCGTACCAGTACCGGCAGTGCTTACCTTTGGTGCAGCCTACACCTTTGACCGGACCACGGTGGAGCTCACCTATGACAAAACATACTGGAATGCCTATGAGCAACTCGATTTCAATTACACCGGCGCCTTAACCGACCCATTCAATATCCTCACCCCGGCCTTTGATACTCCCCGGGCCAGAAACTGGACCAACTCCGAAGCCTACCGGATCGGGGTCACCCACCAATTTAACGAACAATGGACCATGATGGCCGCATTTGCCATTGACAAAAACCCGGTGCCCGACAATACTCTCGCCTTTGAATTACCGGATTCCGATGCCAAGATTTATTCCATCGGCGCAAGGTATCAGTACAACGACAAACTGCTGGTCGGCCTGGCTTACCTGTATGACGACAAGGAAAGCCGCACCGTTACCAACTCCTCGGTGGACGGCACCTTTGACAACGCGGCAGCCCATCTTGTTTCGGCAAATCTCCAATACCGGTTTTAATATTTATCCATCATGACCCAACAACAACCAGCTACTGTTGACCAATACTCCCCGGACGTCCACCTCATCAACCAGGACGGCCGGGAGTTTTTTTTGGTCGGCACCGCCCATATCTCCCGGGAATCGGTGGATCTGGTCCGCGAGGTGATCAACGCCGAACAACCGGACTGCGTCTGCGTTGAGCTCGATGAAAAACGCTACGAGGCCCTGGCCAAGCGCAAAAAATGGGAACTGCTCGATCTCAAGGAGATCATCCGCAAAAAACAGCTCAGCACCCTGTTGGTCAATATGATGCTGGCCTCTTATCAGAAAAAGCTGGGCGACCAGATGGGGGTCCAACCCGGCACCGAACTGCTGGAAGCAACCCTAGAGGCCGACAAAAACAAGATTCCGGTTGCGCTCTGCGACCGGGATGTCAGGGTTACCCTGCGCCGGGCCTGGAAATCCACCTCGTTTTTCAGAAAAAACTATCTGCTGGCCAGCATCATGGCCAGCATGTTTGACGATACCGAGATCAGTGAAGATAAACTCCGCGAACTCAAAGAAAGCGACATGCTTTCCGAACTGATGAACGAGCTTGGCGAGGTCATGCCCGAGCTTAAAAAAGTGCTGATCGATGAGCGCGACACCTATCTCACCGAAAAGATAAAAGCGGCCCCCGGCAAAAAAATAGTGGCCGTGGTGGGCGCTGGCCATGTGGCAGGCATCAAGAAGGCCTTTGGCGAAGACCGCAGCGACCAGATGGAAAGAATCAGCCAGATCCCACCGGCTTCTTCCATCTGGAAGATCGTGGGCTGGGCCATCCCTCTCTGCATCCTCGCCTCCTTAGGCTACATCTTTATCAACAAAGGGGCCGCGGTAGCCGGCGACAATCTGCTCTACTGGATCCTGGCCAACGGCATCCCCTCTTCCATCGGGGCAACGCTGGCCCTGGCCCACCCCTTCACCATCATCGGCGCCTTTGTCGCCGCGCCGATCACCAGTCTCACCCCGGTAATCGGCGCGGGCTATGTCACCGCCTTTATCCAGGTAATGCTCAAACCGCCGCTGGTTTATGAGTTTGAAAACGTCCTGGCGGATATGACCACCTTCAGCGGCTGGTGGAAAAATCGACTGCTCCGGGTATTTCTCGCCTTTATTTTACCGGGCTTTGGCAGTATGATCGGAACCTACATCGGCGGCTATGAAATTATCTCAAACCTCTTTTAAGAGCTGACACCAAATGAGCAAAAAAATATATCTTATCGGCAAACCGGCCAAATACCTCCGCGGGCTCGGCCACCATCTTTCCCCCATGGCCATGATCGGCAAAGAGGGCATTACCGACAACCTGGTGGCTGCGGTCGATAACGTGCTGAACGCCCACGAACTGGTCAAGGTCAAACTGCAGGACGGCTGCCCGTACGAAAAAAAAGAAGCCGCGGAACTGCTCGCCCAAAAAACCAAGAGCGCCATTGCCCAGATTATCGGCAAGACCTTTCTGCTCTACCGGGAAAACAAGAAACTCAAAGACGATAAAAAGATTTCAGTGCCTAAAAAATAAGCGACCTGAACTCTCCTGCGCCTCCCCTGCGAAACAGGCAAGGATGCCCAAAACCGCCAATGAACTCACCTGCCGCCAAACTCAGAGAAATTCTGGCCAGACCGGGCCTGCACCTGATGCCCTGCTGCTTTGACGCGCTTTCCGCCAAATTGATAGAACAGGCCGGGTTCGACCTCACCTTCATGAGCGGCTTTGCGGTGTCGGCCACCCGGCTCGGGCTTCCCGACACCGGGTTGATCTCCTACGGCGAGATGGTGAACCATGGCCGCAATATCACCGCCGCCGTCTCCATTCCAGTGCTCGGGGACGGCGACACCGGCTACGGCAACGCCCTCAATGTCAAGCGAACGGTGCACGGATACGCCCAGGCCGGTTTCGCCTGCGTGATGATCGAAGACCAGGTCGCCCCAAAGCGCTGCGGCCATACCGAAGGCAAAGAGGTGGTGGACCGGCAAGAGGCCCGGCAACGGGTTCGGGCGGCGGTCGATGCGCGGGAGGAAGGGGCGGATATTCTGATCATGGCCCGCACCGATGCCCGGGCCGGCCATGGCTTTGCCGAGGCCCTGACCCGAGCCCAAGAATTCGCCGAGACAGGGGCGGATATTGTATTTCTGGAGGCTCCCCAAAGCGAAGAGGAGCTGCGCACCTTCTGCCATAAAACCCCGGCGCCCACCATGGCCAACATGCTGGAGAACGGCAAAACCCCGCTGCTGCCGCCGGAGACCCTTGCCCAGATGGGCTTTAAGATCGCGGCCTACCCTTTAACCCTGCTCAACGCGTCCATCTTTGCCATGCAACAGGCCCTGGCCGCACTCAAACAAGGGGGCTCCCCGGAGCTGGGACTCGACTTTAAAGAACTGCGCCGCATTGTCGGCTTTGAAGAGTATTACGCCGAAGAAAAAAGATACAAAAAAGGTTCTCAATAACCGGCGCCCAGCTCAGGTAATACTGCCGCTAACAAAGATTCTTTTAAGAAAAATGGCCAAAGACGAAATTTTTAAATCAGAAAAAAGCATTGCTGAAGACTTCCGCTTTACCGCCCAGGTGGCCGAGGTCTTTGACGACATGCTGGCCCGCTCGGTTCCCAACTACCAGCAAGTTATCTCCATGAGCGCCCAGATCTTGAGCAAATTCCTCAAGCCGGGCGACACGGTCTATGACCTGGGCTGCTCAACCGGCGCCACCCTGCTGGAGCTGGCCAGGCAGCTGGGCGAACTTGATCTCAAATTCTGCGGCATCGATAATTCGCCGGCCATGATCAGCAAGGCCGTTCTCAAGGCGGAGATCTACTCGAAAAAAGAGCAGGTCCGTTTTATGGAGCAGGACATCACCGAGGCGGACATCAGCGGCGCCGGGGCGATCATCCTCAACTATACCCTGCAGTTCATCCGGCCCATGCTCCGCCTTGAATTTCTCAAAAAAGTCCACCGCGCCCTCAAACCGGGGGGGGTCCTCATCCTGAGCGAAAAGATCATCTCCCACGACCCGCAACTCAACCGGGCTTTTATTGATTTCTATTATAAGTTCAAACGAGAACAGGGCTATTCGGAAATCGAGATCAGCAAAAAACGCGAGGCCCTAGAAAACGTCCTGATCCCATTTTCCAGTGCCGAAAACCGCAAACTGCTTAAAGAGGCGGGTTTCTCAAGCATTGAGCCTTTTTTTCAATGGTTCAACTTCTCCTCTTTTGTGGCGGTAAAATAACCATCACCAGTCCGCCCTTTCCTCTTTCCGGCAATCCCGCAAAAAAAACCTTATCTTTGCCGACCTCTCGTTATAGAATGAAGTTGACAAAGCCAGAAACCCTATTGCGCAAGGTGGACAACTTACTTGGAAACCGAAAGCCATGGCCCATAAAATTCTCTGGATAGACGATGTCCCGGACCAGGTCAAAGAACCAGCCGAACAACTCCGCGATGCCGGCTACGAAGTAGTCCTGGTCGATACCATTACCGAGGGTGCGGAACTGATCGCCACGAGCCCGGACCGGTTCCTGGCCGTTATTGTCGATTTGTTGATGCCCGGAGAAAGTTTCTGGGTTCAGAGCCCCAAGGGCCGTGAAATTTTGGAGACCCAACACGGCCTTAATGTCGGCATGGTTTTCGGCCGCTGGCTGCTCAGACATTGGCCGGAGCTCAAGGTGATCGGCGTTTCAATCAAGCTGGATCGCCATGACCAGCAAGTGGAGTGTTTCAAGAAAACCGGGGCCGGCTATTTTGACAAATACAGCCTTTACAACTCGCCCAACGACCTGCTGCTCCGCTTAAGCAGCCTGGCCGCCGCGGCGACCCCGCCCGGACTGCCCCTGCAAACCGTTATCATCCATGGCCGGGACCAAGGGGCCATAGCCGAATTGAGCAAGTTTCTCCAGACCCGACTCCACCTGCCCGCCCCACGGATTTTTCAGCAACAGCCAGAACAGGGCCAGCTGGACCATGAGTGGCCGCCGACAGCGGTGGAAACTCGCCCCCTGATCTTTGTCCTCCTGACCCGGGCCGACTTGGGATCGCCGCCAGCCGCCGGGGCTGAGGGGCCGGTGACAACTCTTCTGCCATTAATCTTTGCAGCAGGCTTCTGGGCCAGCCAGTGCCGCCCGAACAACGGCAGGGTGGTCGTTCTCCACCAAAACCTGGCGGAACAGCTGCCGGCCAAACTGCCCGGGGTGGAGCTGATCGATATCAGCCCGGGCCTTGACGCGGCCTTTGATCAACTCAACGAGGCCATAGCGCCCTCTCTGCGCTAACGGCGCCGCGGTTAACCGACCACCCGGGCGCATCCTCTTTTCGCTGCCGGAGACGATTAATGTTCAACCGGGTTCAACCATCACGGGTCTCCTTGCTGCTGCTCTTGCTGGTGGCGCTTGGTTGGCAGAGCGCTGAGGCAGACAACCAGGCGGCCCGCCGCCAGGCCATGGTCGCCGGGATTAGGGATGAAGTCCGAGCCACCAGCCGCTACCTCGGCAGCAGAACCCTGACCCCACAAGTGCTGGAGGCCATGCCACCGTTCCCCGCCATCAATTTGTAGCCGCCAACCTGCAGGCCTTAGCCTACCTCAACCAGCCCCTGCCCATCGGCTACGGCCAGACCATTTCCCAGCCCTACATCGTAGCAATAATGACCAACCTCTTGCAGCTAGACCCTAAAGATACCGTCTTGGAAATCGGTACCGGCTCAGGCTATCAGGCCGCCATTCTCGGGGAAATAGCCGGCCGGGTTGATACCATGGAAATCATCGCCCCCCTGGCCAACCAGGCCAAAACCCGCCTGCAACAGCTGCATTATACCAATATTGAGGTCCATATTGGTGACGGCCGCCGCCGATCACATCCTGCCACCACTGCTCATGCAGCTCAAGCCAGGCTGGCGGATGATCATCCCGGTGGGCAGCCGCTTTATGGTCCAGCAACTCACCATGATCCAAAAAGACCAAGCGGGCAAGATCAGCAGTCGCAAGCTGCTGCCGGTCCGCTTCGTGCCGCTCACCGGCGATGCGTCGGCTGGTGCGCCATGAGAAACCTCCCGTGCCCCCTCCCAGCCTGGCGGTGGCCCTGGTTTCCGCTACTGCCCTGGCCTTCGAGATATTACTGGTCCGCCTGTTTGCCATCATCCAATGTCACCATTTCGCCTACATGGTCATCAGCCTGGCCCTCTACAGCGCTGCCGCCTTCTGCTTTCCCACTCAAAAAAACGATTGAGCGCTAAGGCTGTTCATCCCCATTTTTTTGCCGCAGGGCCGTTGCTTTTCCTTTTTTATTTTGCCTGAATCCTGTAGGTTAGCGGCCATGGATTATCTTGACTTTCTTCATAGCGCAAACCGGCCGGCCATCAGACAACTGCGCCAGGAAACAGAAAGCCGCCTCGCGCAACCCAAGAAGGGCTTTCTGCGCTTCCGTGAGCCTTACGAGGCCATCCAGCACCTCCGGGCCAAATTCACCGACTTCTCCTCCGATGCGGTAACCATCGGCCAGGCCGACGAACTGAACCAAGCAGACCGGCAGCTGGTCTACGAGGCCATGCGCGCCTTCATGCCCTGGCGAAAAGGGCCCTTTAATATCTTCGGCATTGAGATCGATTCCGAATGGCAAAGCCAGCGCAAATGGAACCGAATCGCGCCGATGCTGCCCGATCTCTCCGGCAAGGTGATTGCCGACATCGGCTGCAACAACGGCTATTACATGTTCCGCACCATCCCCCATCAGCCCAAAGCGGTGATCGGCTTTGAACCATTTCTCCAACATTACTACTGTTTCAACACCCTCAACCAGCTGGCCGGGGTCGACAACCTATTCATGGAAATGATGGGGGTAGAGCAGATCAATCTTTTCCCGGACTGCTTTGACCTGATCCTGTTGATGGGGATCATCTATCACCGAATCTCGCCGGTGGAGATGCTGCGCGAGATCCGCGCGGCCCTGCGGCCCGGCGGCACCCTGATCCTCGAGAGCCAGGCCATCCCGGGCGATGAACCGGTGGCCCTCTTTCCGGAAAGCAGATACGCCAAGGTGCCGGGCACCTATTTTGTCCCCACCGCCGCCTGCCTTAAAAACTGGCTGACCAGGGTCGGCTTTGCAGAGGTGGAAATTTTCTGCTGCCACCCGATGAGCAACGAAGAACAGCGGCGCACCGACTGGATGACCTTCGAATCATACAGCGACTTTATCGATCCCACCAACCCGAGCCTGACCGTGGAAGGCTATCCCGCCCCTCTGCGCGTTTTTCTCAAGGCAACAAATCCCGGATGAACCTGGCCAGTCCCGCAGCAACAATCAAATATCTTATATATTCAGAGCTGTTAGACATATTCAAGTCAATTAAAAATTGATGACCATCACTCTAACTTTTATGGTAAAAAAATAAACATTAAGCATTAATATCAGGTGGGGAAGAAAGCGGGGGGCAAATGAATAAAAGATACGGATACAACACTATATTTCCCCAAGTATCGGCATCCGCCGTTTTGCTGCTGGCTCTTTCGTTATCGACCGGCACCGCACTGGCCAACCTGGATGCGGACGAGGCCAGCCGCATGACGCAACTGCTGGCCATGGACCTAAACGAACTGGTCAACATGGAGGTGAGCATTGCCACCGGCACCGCCAAACCACTCAAACTGGCCCCGGCCATTGCCACGGTGATCACGGCGGAAGACATCAAAAAAATGGGGGCCACCACTTTGGAAGAGGCCCTGGCTACAGTGCCGGGATTACATGTATCCCAGTCAAACACCCTGGGAATGATGATTTACTCCATTCGCGGTCTCCATACCACCCTCTCCTCCCAGGTGCTGTTCCAAATCAATGGCCTGCCCATTAAATACAACTATACCTCGATTGTGTCCCATGACCTGCGGATACCGATGACAACCATCTCCAGGATTGAGGTCATCCGCGGCCCCGGCTCTGCAGTCCATGGCGCCGATGCCTTTGCCGGCACCATCAACATCATCACCAAAAAAGGGGCAGAGATAGACGGTACCCAAACCAACCTACGCTACGGCTCCTTTGACACCAAAAGCGGCGGTATCCAGCATGGCGGAATATACAATGAATGGGACCTGATGACCAGCTTCGACTACTATAAAACCAATGGCGATCATGACCGCATCATCGAGCGCGATCTGCAAACAACTCTGGACACAATCATGGGGACCTCGGCCAGCCTTACCCCTGGCTCGACTGCCGACGAAACGGAACACTATGACCTGCGGCTCACCGCGACTAAGGAAAATTGGAGCCTTAACCTGTGGGGATCTATCGCCGAAAACCAGCATGTGGTAGGCGTAAGCCCGGTCCTTGACACTGAGGGATATGAAGAACGGTCCATATACCAGGCCGATCTTGCCTATACCAACAACACCCTGCTCGATAACTTGGAGCTCGACGCCAGGCTCAGCTACCTATATCAGTATAGCGACTCATTTTGTCGGATATTCCCACCGGGGGTGCTGTTGCCAGTCGGCGCCGACGGCAATCTGTTGACCGCCCCCACCGCTGGGTTAGTCCTTTTCAGCGACGGAGTTTTCGGCCAACCCATAATTGAAGAAGAACAGACCGCCGTGGACCTGAGCGGCCGGTATAACGGGATCGATAACCATAAGGTTCGCTTGGGCGCCGGCGGCCGACACATTACGGAAAAAACAGACAACTACAAAAACTTCGGGCCCGGGGTACTAGACCCCGCCACCCTGCTGGCCCCGCCTGCCATCAATGTGATTGACGGCAACCTTACCCATCTGACCAGCGACAGTCCCTACATCTTCATGAACAACCACAGCCGAACCATCGTCTATGCATCCCTCCAGGATGAATGGTCCTTTGCCAAAAAATGGGAACTAACCGCCGGAATCCGCTACGACCATTACTCTGATTTCGGCAGCACCACCAACCCCAGAGCCGCTCTGGTCTGGGAGACCACTGACACCATCACCTCAAAGCTTCTTTATGGCAAGGCCTTCAGGCCGCCCTCCTTTGGCGAATTTTACCTGATCAACAATCCCGTGGCCCTCGGCAACCCAGACCTGAAGCCGGAAACCATCGAAACCTATGAACTGGTCTTCGACCTGCAGCCTCGAAAAAATATCCACTATGTCTTCAACGCCTTTTATTATCAGGCCGAGGATCTGATAGAACTGGCCAACGATCCGGCTCCGGCCATTACCCTGTCCTCCCAAAATATCCGTAACCAAAAAGGCCACGGCTTTGAATTTGAGGCAACCTGGCAGGCCACAAAAAACTTGCGCTTACGTGGCAATGTTGCCCACCAGCGAGCCAAAGATAAGCAAACCGGCGAAATCGTGCCCAATGCGCCGGCCTGGCAGCTATACGCCAATGCCCATTGGCAATTTATACCGGACTGGTCCTTGGACGGCCAATATTTCCTGATCGCTGAACGACACCGGGCAGCCGGCGACAGCCGAGCGGAGATCAAGAATAACGACATCGTCAATCTCACTCTGCGCCGGACCAATATTGCCGGCCACTGGGAGGCAACCTTGTCGGGGCGCAATGTCTTTGATGAAGATATCAGGGAACCAACGCCAAGCACCATTGCCAACGATCTGCCTATGCCGGGGCGAAATATCTGGGCAGAGCTTGCATATAGGTTCTAGGCAACAGGAAGAAAAATTGTTACATATAAGACGTTGCCTCATCAAGGCTGAGCAACACCGCTAACCTTAATTTTCAGGGTACTCAAAAAAGCATAACTTAAGTGAAATATCACAATTCAACATATCAAACTTCTTTAACAAAATTCCCCAAAAGACTCAAAAGGCGACCGGGTAAAATTGTTATACTGGCCATTGTCACCCTGTTGCTCAGTTACCCAGCCGGCTCTTGGGCTGCGCCGGTACAGCATATCGCCTTTAATCAGGAGCAACAGATCCAGGAATATGAGCTCAAGGCGGTTTACCTCTACAACTTTCTTAATTTCATCCATTGGCCGACTTCTCCCGGCAGCGAAGATCTTGGGCCGATGGTCATCGGCATCGTCGGCAAATCGCCCTTCGGCAATGCGCTTGAAGCCTTGAAAGTCAGCCTCGAAGTCGCCGGCAAACCCACTATCGCGATCAAAGAATTCGGCCCCTACCGCTCCGGCATGAACCTCACCGCCTGCAACCTTCTTTTCATAAGCGCTTCCGAAACACAAAATTTTAAAAATATTATCGAAGAGTTACAACAATCACCGGTCCTTACCGTTGCCGATACCCAGGATTTCATTAAAGCCGGCGGCATGATCAACATGATCAAACACGAAGGAAAGATCAGGTGGGAAATAAACAGGGCGGCAACCAATAATGCCAACCTTAGGGTTTCCAGCCAATTACTAAAAATCGCCATAAAAACATTTGAATAGCGCCTGCCCGGCGATGATACTTTTTTGTTACCGGAAGACCAGGAGTAAAATAAAAAAAAGCGCAGCAGACAAGATAAGTAAGCACCATCAATAAACGAGGCGATGAAGTTCAGGCGAAAAGAGCAGATATGGGCAGGCATAGCTAACCTGCCGACAAAGGATCCATTATTTTAATGAATTTTAAAGATCTGACCATCAGAAAAAAACTCATCACGGCGCTGCTGCTCACCAGTGCAACCGCGGTCCTGATGTCCAGCCTTACCTTTTATCTGTTCATGATCGACCGGATCCAGAGCTCCTACCAGGAAAACTTGACCAGTCTCACTAAGATTGTCAGCCATAATTGCCAGGCCGCCCTTGCCTTTAATATTCCGGAAGATGCGGAAATCGCCCTTCAATCTTTGCAAAACCGCACCTCCATCGCCTATGCCGCTATCCACGATAACCACGGCAAGCTGTTTACCGAATACCGCCAAGATAATCACCTGAAACCAGATCTAGACAACATGCTTCTCCTGCAACAAAACATCCTGCTTAACAACAGTGTGATCGGCACCCTTGCCATTTACGACACCATGCAGCCGATCAACGATACCCGGAAAATGATGATCACCATCCAATTCATTGTCACTATCGTGGTCTTGGTTGCCGTTTATTTCTTGTCGGCCCTTCTGCAAAAATTGATTTCCGACCCCATCATCTCCCTGGCCGAGACAACCAGGGTCATTACCGAAAACCATGACTATTCCGTGCGCGCCATCAAGGTGAGTAAAGATGAAGTCGGGGTTCTGGTTGATTCGTTTAATGCCATGCTCGTTCAAATTGAAAAAAGCGACTCTGCCCTTCGCTCCAGCGAAAGCCGTTTCCGCAATCTGGTGGACCAGGCGGTTGACTCTTTCTTCCTGCTCGATATGGCGGGCAATGTCCTGGACGTTAACCAGCGGGCCAGCGACAGTTTGGGATATCCGCGCAACGCCTTGCTCAACCTTACTTTTCGGGATTTCGACAATCTGGCCGCGGTTTCAGTGGAACGCGCAAAACCCTGGACCAACTCCCTGCCCGATCACCCGCTCACCCAGGAAAGTGAGTTCAGACGCAAGGACGGCATGTTCTTCCCCGTGGAACTGCGGATGGGGCTATTGGACATTGACGGCGAACAGACCGTCATGGTCCTGGCCCGCGATATTTCGGAACGGAAAGAGGAACAGGCGGAAAAACGCAAACTGGAAAATCAGCTGATCCAGTCCCAGAAGATGGAATCCATCGGCACCCTGGCCGGAGGAATAGCCCACGACTTCAACAATATCCTGACCGCGATTCTCGGCTATGCGGAACTTGCCAAGCAGCAGGCCAACAGCGAAGGGCTGACCGTTAAGATTGACGCGATTACCAAAGCCGGCTGGCGAGCCCGGGAACTGGTCAAACAGATCCTCACCTTTTCCCGGCAAACGGTAACGGAAAAAAGTGCCGTGGAAATCGGGCCGATCATCAAGGAAGCCCTGAAACTGCTCAGGGCATCAATTCCGACGACCATTGAAATCAGAGAACATATCGATTCGCAATGCGGCACCGTTTTTGCCAACCCCACCCAGGTCCACCAGATATTGATGAACCTCTGCACCAACTCCTACCATGCCATGCGGGAAAAAGGCGGCGTGCTCGGCGTCACCCTCGACACCATGGAAATCAACACCATGGAAAAAGCAGCCTTTAACCTGGTGCCGGGACATTACCTGCGATTGATTGTCAGCGATAACGGTTCCGGCATGGATACCGCCACCCAGGAACGGGCGATGGACCCATATTTCACCACCAAACCCAAGGGCGAAGGCACCGGCATGGGCCTGGCCATTGTCCACGGGATCGTCAAAAGCCTGGACGGCCACCTCTCCATCTACAGCGAGCCGGGCAAAGGAACCACGGTCAAGGTCTACCTGCCAATCGTAAAAAAAGCAGAATCAGTCAGCGACCAATGGGAAGAACTCCCCATCCAGGGCGGCAATGAACATATCCTCATCGTGGACGATGAATTGACCATCACCAACCTGGAAAAGGAAATGCTGGAGACGCTCGGTTATAAAATTTCGGTCTGCAACAACCCGAACGAGGCGTTGAGCAAATACCGGCAACAACCACAAGATTATGACCTGATAATCACCGACATGACCATGCCCCACATGACCGGGGCCGAGCTGGCCAAGGCAATTTTGGCGATTGAGCCCCACCAGCCCATTATCCTCTGCACCGGCTTCAGTGACATTATTGATGAAACAATTGCCCTCAAGCTCGGCATTAGAAAGTTCCTCACCAAACCGGTAACCATGGGGGAATTTTCCACCGCCATCAGGGCCGCTTTGCAAAAATAGCTCCCGGCCTTTAAACTTAAATTCCCACCGCCAAACAGATACCGGGCCATCCGGCCGCCTTGCCTTTCCGCACGATCACGCCGCAACTATCCCCCCACCGACATGACTTTCGCCCCACATTACCGGCAAACCTCGAAACAGCTATCAGCCCGAAATCACGTCACAATCAAAGACTAAACCTTGACTTCCCGCGCCGGATAGATATATTATAAAAAACACAAGGAGGTGCATTATGGCTATCACGATCAATAATACAAATACGTCTTTTGCGCTCAATCAGTTAAGTCAAGGATCCCAGGGCATCAACTCTTCCTTGGAAAGACTTGCCAGTGGTCGGCGGATCAACAAGGCCGCCGATGACGCCTCGGGCATGACCATTGCCAACCAGCTCCTTTCCCAGGCCCGGGGCGCAAGCCAGGCCATGCGCAACGCCAACGATGCCATTGCCATTACCCAGGTGGCGGACGGCGCCCTGAGCGAGACCGCCTCCCTTATTCAGGGAATCCGGGAAAAAGCCTTGCAGGCAGCCAATGCCAGCCAGAGCGATGAAACACGCCGGGCCCTGCAGGCCGACATCGACAAGTCCCTGGAACAAATCAACAATATTGCCCAAACCACCACCTACAACGGCCAACAGCTGTTGACCGGCAATTTTACCAATAAATCGTTCCAGGTTGGCGCGAATAGCGGGGAAACCATCAATATCTCCATCGGCGCAACCCAGGCCGATAAGCTTGGCGATCAAAACCTCGGCATGCTTTCCGACATCAACGTCACCACCCAGGAAGGGGCGCAAAGCGCGATCAAGATCGCCGATGAGGCCATGGCTCAACTCGATACGGTAAGGGGGGAAATAGGATCATCGCAAAACCAGCTTACGTCGTCCCTCAATACCCTTGCCACCACCCAAGTCAACCTGATGGCCGCCCAATCAAACATCCAGGACGTCGATTATGCCGAGGAGGCCATGAATTTTGCAAAAATGAAAGTCCTTACCGAGGCCAAGGCCTTTGCCCTCAGCCAGGCCAAAAATATCAATAAGGAGAATGTCCTGGGATTGCTGCAGGGCTAATCACTCGATAAGAAAAACGTAAAAAAAAAAGGCCGGGAAAGTTCCCGGCCTTTTTAATGCTAAGCTTACCACCCAACAAAACGCTTATGACCCTGAACAATCATACCGCATCTTTATATGGAAATTCGGGATGCTCCAGCAGCTTGAACATCCGCTGTTTTTTCGGGGTATGGGCGTCATGGAACTCGACGAGCTCGCCAATGACCTTGAGCATGGTCTGCTCGTCCGTATCCCGAACAATCCGCCGGGCGACATTGGGATGGGGGCCTCCTTTACCACCGACATAGATATCCAGCCCCTTCCTGGTGGCAACGATCCCGATATCGGTGGTCATGACCCCGGCACAGGATAAAATACAGCCGGCAACGGCAATCTTGAACTTGGGCTTGGTCATGGGCCGGCTGCCGAACTTATCGAGAATCAGCCGAGAAATCCGTTCGGGATCGCCGACCCCCATGGTGCAATCACGCTTGCCGATGCAAACCCGGGGAACCGGAAATTTGCCCGGCGCCTTGAATTCGGCCCCGACCGCGGCCAGCGCGGCCTTGATGTCCGCGACGTCTTCTTCCTTAATCCCCATCAGGCGAAGATTCTGGGCCGTACTCAGATATACTTCCAGATTATACTGCTGGGCCACTTCATTCGCTTTAGCCATAACCGGCAACAACAAACGGCCGGCCGGCAGCAGAATCGTCAGCCGGGTAGTTTCAAATTTATTAACCAACCTGTCACCTCTTTTTAAGAAAAAAATTAATTATATCAAAGCGTTAAAACGCAAAAAACAGACAAACCCCGTAAGCTCGATATTTTTTTTTATAAATCATTTTTTAAGGAATAGAATTTATCGATGATTTCTTCTTTCCCTTTATCTAATTTTCCGTTATCTATCAAAGGAAATAAATTAACATCAAGCTTAGCAAGCGCAGGAGTTTCATATTATGGGCAGTCACAGCAGACCTTTTAGCGATAAAACCGGCGGAGCAATTGACCGTAAAAGAGAAAGGGAACGTCGGCAGATGTTGCAGTTGCTCTATAAAAATGCAGCGGATCTTTCAACTAAACTTGTTCAGCGCTTGCTGGATAATAAAATAATTGAAACAACCGATGTCGAGGCGATTCGCACCATATTCACCAACCTCTCGGAAAAACTCTCCAACATGGAAGAGTTCGACATCCAATATAAGATAGCACCGCTGAGGCAACTGGTGGTGGATCCGAACTTTATCAGCCTTTACCTGACCCAGTACGTCATTGAAGAGCTTGTTGAGAACGACAAAATCCAAGACGTCTATGGTGACGATCTCGAAATCTACCGGGTCATCGACTCGGTGATGGGAGTTATCAGGCCGCAAAACTAAAAAAAAATAGCCGGAGCTTACAATGATAAGCCCCGGCTATTTTTATCAATTCCCCACTTACAGGTTCAGATAAGTGTAACCTTTAAGTCCTTTTTCGTATTCAGCCAGTAAACGCATCCCCTCATTGGGCTTGAGCCTCTCCTGTTTAATCGCCCGGTCAAACTGTTTCTTCATCTTCCGGGCCAGATCGGTTTCGGTATACTGAACCAGCGACAAGACCTTCTCCATGGTGGTCCCTTCGATGGTCTCTTCGATATAGTAACCAGAGTCTTCGCCTTCATCCAGAAAGACATGGGCCTCGTTGACCCTGCCAAACAGATTGTGCAGATCGCCCATGATATCCTGATAGGCGCCGGTCATGAAGATGCCGAGATAATAAGGGCTGCCGTTAAGATCATGGAGGGGCAGGGTCGGCACCCCCTCTTCATAGAGGTTGATGAACTTGGAAACCATCCCGTCGGAGTCACAGGTTATATCGGCAAGAATCCCCTTGCGCTGCGGCTCTTCGTCCAGTCGGTGCAGGGGCATGATCGGAAAGAGCTGGCCATAGCCCCAGTGATCGAGCAGTGATTGAAACACACTGAAATTACAGTGGTATTGATCGCTGAACTTGCTCTCGAGCTCGACGATCTCGTCGGGAATATACTCCTCCCCCTTGTAAAACTCCAGGATGCGCGAACAGGTCCGCCAGAAAAGATTTTCGACCACCGCCTTGACCTCAAGATCGATCAGGCCCAGCTCAAATCGGGTCTGGGTCTCTTCCCGGTAATGCATGGCATCGTGGTAGGCTTCCAGGGGATTTTCCGCATTGATATTGGTATAGGTATACCAGGCTTCATCCACCAGTTTATGCGTCTTCTCCGGCTCGATCAACTCACCTTCGTAAGGCATCTTCTTGATCTGACCGAAGACATTCACCACCAATACCGAATGATGGGCGACCAGAGCCCGGCCCGATTCACTGATGATCACCGGATGGGCAACCCCCTGCGAATCGCAGACATCCATGATATTGTAAACGATGTCCCTGGCATATTCGTTAAGGGAATAGTTGATCGACGAATGAAAAGTTGTCCGGCTGCCGTCATAATCCACACCAAGGCCGCCGCCCACGTCGATATACTCCAGCTCATGGCCGAGTTTATGCATCTTGGCAAAAAACATCGCCCCTTCCCGCACCGCTTTTTTAATGGTCAGAATATCGGGAACCTGGGAGCCGACATGGAAATGAATCATCTTCAGGGAGGCGGCAAGGCCTGCCTCCTTCAACATATTTGAGGCGGAGATAATCTCCTGGGTGCTCAAGCCGAATTTCGCATCCTCGCCGCTCGACTTTTCCCATTTGCCCTTGCCGCCGGACATCAGTTTAACCCTGATCCCGACCAGGGGATCGACCTGCAACTCCCGGGCAACCTGAATAACATTGGCCACCTCTTCAAGTTTTTCGATGACCAGGATAATCTTCTTCCCGAGTTTGCGCCCCAAGAGGGCGGTCCTGATATATTGCTGATCCTTGTAGCCGTTGCAGATGATCAGACTCTCCAGATCATTATGAAAGGCAAGCGCCGCATAGAGCTCCGGTTTTGAACCAACCTCAAGCCCGTGATGAAAAGGCTTGCCGGCGTCCAGAATTTCCTCGACCACCTCCCGCAACTGATTAACCTTGATCGGATACACCCCACGGTAGACCGATCTGTACTCAAACTTTTCAATGGCCTCGGAAAAAGCCGCATTGATACGCTCGACCCGATTGCGCAACAGATCATGAAAACGGATGAGCATGGGAAAATGCAACCCCTGCTCCACCGCCTCATTAACAACGTCCAAGATGGCCACGGTTCCGCCCTGCTCCTTTAACGGCGCCACCACCACCTGGCCTTTGGCGTTCACATCAAAATAACGCATTCCCCACCGGGAAATACCGTATAATTCCTTGGCCTCATCCACCGACCACTCTGTTGGCTCTGTCGCCTGTTGCACCGGCAATCCTCCGCACTCAAATTAAATCATAACTAATCAGCGCAACGCTGAAATAATGCCGTAAACAAATATACTGCCACCATCCAACAAAAAAAGGCTTTAAATACACTATTCGCCGAGAAAAGAAAACATATCTTTATTCCGCTATTTTCAGGCAGTTAGATGTAACTTACCCTATTAACCGACTCTTTATCAATCAACGAATGCTTGTTGACCCGTAAAAACTCATTTAGGATAAGAAAATTAAGCAACAACTTATGGCCTGCTTCTGGAACAAGCCCGGCGTTAGCCGGAGACGATCTTAACCAAGCGTAAAAATAAAGCCGTCAACCCACTATACCCCAATATTCAAGGAACAATGAAAATACAACACCCAGACGCCATGCCGAGCCTGGTTTACGCCAACAGCGCCGGCGAGATAAAAGACTGCCCTGATCTTGATATGGCAGGCCGGAGCGCTTATCACTTTTTTCGGCCCGACCTGGCCGAGCTTATCCCCATGCCCGAGGGCAGCGACCTTTTTGTGTTGCCGGGCCGCAACCCGGTGGGGGTTGACCCGCAAACCGGGGAGCCGCTCCTGGTCGATCAAAACCCGGAAAATCCCGAGGAAGGCATCCAAGCAGTGGCCGCATTTATCTCGCCGGCCCATACCGCCTATCACTGGGCCGCCTTTGAAAAAATAATGCAGGACATCCCCCACCTGCCCTTGTTTGCCTATACGGCCGTGGGTTGGCACGACGAGAGGTTCTGGGTCAGCGCCTTTCGCAGCGACCCGGACAAAAGACAGGAGACTAACCGCTACCGGCTGGACAAACTTACCAGCCGCACCGAAGCCAGGCTTTTAGAGAACAAACAAAACCGGCTGGTTCAGCACCTGGGCAAATGCTGCCTCACCTATCGCTGTCCGGCGGCGATCAACTTCTTTCTCGAACAGTTTGAAGCGCCCCTGCCCACCTCGCCGGCCTGCAATGCCCAATGTGTCGGCTGCATCTCCCTGCAGCCGTCAGGCTGTTGCCCCTCCACCCAGGATCGGATCAAATTTGTGCCCACCGCCAAAGAGATCGCGGAGATAGCCGTACCCCATCTCAATCAGGTCAAAAACGGGGTGGCCAGCTTCGGCCAGGGCTGCGAAGGCGAGCCCCTGCTCCAGGCCCAGACCATTGAAGAGGCCATTTCCCTGATCCGCCGCCAGACCGCCAAGGGCACCATCAACCTCAACAGCAATGCCAGCCTGCCGGAAGCGGTTGCCAACCTGGCCCATGCCGGACTGGACAGCATGCGGGTCAGCATGAACAGCGCCCAGCCCCACTACCACCTGCGCTACTACCGCCCCACCAAATGGAGCCTTGATGAGGTGAAACAATCCATTAAAATAATGAAAGGCCATGGCCGGTTTGTCTCGCTCAACTACTTTATCCTGCCCGGTTTCACCGATGATCCGGACGAGTTTGCGGCACTGAGCAGCCTGATCAAGGAATGCAATCCCGATTTTATCCAGCTGCGCAACCTGAACATGGATCCGGACTGGTATCTCGAATCGATCAAGTTTGTAAGCGACAAGAAACCGATGGGCATCCGCACCTGGCTGAAACGATTAAAAAATGATTTCCCCAGGCTGCGCTACGGCTACTTCAACCCGCCGCTGCGCTGATCAACCCGAGCTCTAATCGAGGGAAAAATGGCAGATGCGCTCAAGGTGCTCGCTTTTCTGTTCTGGGGCAACTTCTTGCCCCCCATTGCAGCCATGCTGCTGGAAGATCGCTTCAATCGCCCCCTGGATAACGGACGCACCTTTTTCGACAACAAGCCCCTGTTCGGCCCCCACAAAACCATGCGGGGCATTATAGCCTGCCTGGTCGGCGGCACCGCGGCGTTTCCACTGCTTGGCCTCCCCTGGCAGACCGCCGCCACCGCCGCAGCCTGGCTCATGGCCGGCGATCTGCTCTCCAGCTTCATCAAACGTCGGCTTAGCCTTGAAAGCGGCGATTCGGTCTGCGGGCTTGATCAATTCTTTGAAGGCCTTTTTCCCGGGCTATACCTGGCCCATCATCTTAACCTGCCTTTCTGGCAACTGGCCGGCGCGTTAATCATCTTTGTCCCGGTGGCCCATGGCGGCGCCCTTTTCTGGAAGATGATGCTGTTTCGCCCGCCGGTTGAAAATTACCCGAGAATCGTCCGTTCCCGGGTCAGGCTCCGCGAGTGGCGCTCTTGCCACCAACCAATAATGCGCTGGCACACCTACCTCAACCTCTCCAGTTTCCTCTACAACCGGGTGGTGGTTTCAACTTTTTTCAAACTGGTCGGCCTCCATGACCAGGGCTTGACCAACGCCAGGCAAATCGAAGTGGTGGAACAGGTTCTTTTTTTTACCAAGCTGCCCAAGGCCTTTGACGGATTCAAAATTTTATTGCTCACCGACCTGCATCTGGACGGAGTTGCCGATATCGTCGACACCATCCTGGAAAAAATAAAGGGCCGCCACTTCGACCTCTGCCTGGTCGGCGGCGACATCCGCATGGAAACCTACGGCCCCATCGCCCCCTGCCTGCGGGAACTCAAACGGCTGTTTACCGATGTTAAAAGCAAGGAGGGCGCCTACGGGGTACTCGGCAACCATGACTGCATTGAAATGGCCCCGGATTTTGAAGAGGCCGGTCTGTTGATGCTGATCAACGATGCCGAGCAAATCGAACGAGCCAACGAATCGATCTGGCTGGCCGGGATCGACGATCCCCACTATTACCAGACCCACGACGTGGCCAAGGCGTACGCCAAGATCCCGACCGGCGCATTCTCGATCTGCCTGGCCCATTCCCCGGAAGCATATCAAGAAGCGGCGCGGCAGGAGGCCGACCTCTACCTCTGCGGCCACACCCATGGCGGCCAGATCTGCCTGCCCGACCGGACGCCGATCTACACCAACAGCCGGGCGCCCCGTTATACGGCAAAAGGCAAATGGGAGTTTTTAAAAATGCAGGGCTATACCAGCTGCGGGGTGGGCGCGTCCGGGGCGCCCCTGCGCTTTAACTGTCCAGGGGAAATCT
Source organism: Deltaproteobacteria bacterium (assembly GCA_013349285.1). GTDB lineage: Bacteria > Desulfobacterota > Desulfobulbia > Desulfobulbales > Desulfurivibrionaceae > DUZU01. The sequence continues at coordinate 58,905 of DUZU01000006.1, forward strand.
GCCTTATCACCCTGGCCTGCGCAACCTCGGATTAAACAAGAAAAAGTATTTGTTTTGCAGCTTGACCGACTGCCGTGCTAGGTTGTTGATCATAAAAAAAAATCAATCACAATAGAGAACCCAAAAAATGACGCCCGCCCCGGAAGTATTTATCAAAAACCTGAACAAACGGATCACCATCAACCCGGCCTTCAGCCTGCTCAACAACTTCCTGATGCAGCAAATCCCGATCCAGACGCTATGCGGCGGCAAGGCCCAGTGCGGCAGATGCCGAATCAAAATCATTGAAGGCGGTGAGTTTCTCACCCCGATGCGCGATCCGGAAAAAAAACGCCTCGGCGAAGAGCTGATCAAACAAAATTGGCGGCTCTCCTGCCAAAACCACACCTTGAGAAATCTGGTGATAGAAATCCCCGCCCTTGACGAGGACCTCGCGTTACCTTAGACACTCGGCCAAAGCGGCCCCAACCACAGGTCTTCGATCTCACATTTTACCGCTGAGCAACAGGGAATAATCGTCTGTTTCAAAAAGACTCACACAGGCATCCACCACCTCGGGGTCATAATATTTGCCCCGGTTGAGCTTGATTTCCTCAAGCGCCCGCTCAATCCCCAAGGCCGGCCGGTAGGGCCGGTGGGAAGACATGGCCTCCACCACATCGGCCACTGCAATTATCTTGGCCTTAAAAACAATATGCTCGCTCTTTAGCCCCTGGGGATATCCGGAGCCGTCCAGCCGCTCGTGATGCTGACGGACGATATCGGCCAGCGGCCATGGAAAGGCGATGCCTTTAAGGATATTATAGCCGATCTCCGGATGGGGCTTGATAATGGCATGTTCGGCCTCCGACAGCTTGTCAGGATAACAGAGGATACCGGAAGGGACCTTGATCTTCCCTATGTCATGAACCAGGCCCGCCATGTAAACCCCTTCAACCTGCTCGCCGGGGAGCCCAAGTTTCCGGGCAATCACCGCGGCCAGATCTGCTACCCGGCGCTGGTGGCCCGAGGTGTAAGGATCCCTCATTTCAACGGTCAGGGCAATGGCTTCAATGGCGCCGGTCGTGGCTTTTTTAAGCTCCCGGGTCCGCTCCTCCACCCGCTGTTCCAAGACGTCATTGGCCTTTCTCAGCGCCTCTTCAGCCTGCTTGCGCTTGGTGATATCGCTGATCATCAAGAAATAACCGCCAAGATTTTTCTGCTTATCGATGATAGCGGAGGCTTGGGCGCTGAGATACTGCGTTGCCTGGTTCTCCTCGCGCTCAATAATAAAGGAGGCCCGCTCGCCTTTGCTGATGGCGTCAAGCACCTCGCGCACCCGCCCCAGCAGGCCATGATCATGATCATGCAGGGCCCGCACATCGCGGCCCATCACCGTCTCGGACCTGATACTGAAAATTTGCTCCGCGCCGGAATTAAAGTAAATCACCTGATATTCAAGATTGATGGCAATAATGCCGTACTCAATGGCCGAATCAAGAATATTGTCGAGGTATATTGTTTTTTCGGCAAGATCCCTGGAGGTGGTCTGGATAACGGAATCCTTTTCCTTGATAATATCATTGAGGGCCTGGATATATTTACCCTCCAGCCCCTTGATTATGTCGGATTGGGTGACCACCCCCTCGATCCCGCCCTCATCATCGATCACCACCAGTCGCCGCAGATGATAACGCTTCATGATGTCGATGGCCACCGGCAGAACCGTATCTCGGGCTACGGCCTGGACCGAGGGGCTCATAAAATCGACCACCGGCAAATGGGAAAGATCGGCGTCCGGGTAATCAATAAGCAGCCGCGAAACATCCCGTTCGGTAATAATGCCAACCGGCTGACTGCCATCCACCACCACGATACAGCTGATGGCTTTGTCGGCCATCTCCACCAGAACCTGCCTGACCCCGACATCACGGGAAACGGTGCAGACCCCATGGGTCATGACCTGACTCACCCGCTTCATATCCACAAAGGATTCATAGGTGAGTTTTTCAACAATATTCGACAAGGTCACGACCCCGATCAGACATTTTTCCTCGTCGACCACGGCCAGATGACGCATATTGTTCATGGACAAAACATTATACGCCTCAAAGATATCCATGCCGCTGCCTGCCGTAATCACCGGCGAACTCATCACCTCACGAATTGCGCAATCAGCGGCACCACTCAATGATTGCGCCACAAATTTAACGACATTTCTTTCGGTAATAATCCCAACCGGCTTAGCTTGATGCGCAACAATAATACAGCTGATACTGTTATTGCGCATCAAGAGCAGGGCCTCGGAAACCAAGGTGTCGGGTTGAACGGTGATGACCTCGGGTGTTAAAATTTCGGCCAGTTGTATTCTTTTCATTTTATGTAATCCAGCTCCGGGATAGGTCCCCTCATCCAGCCTGTAGACATGATGACCAACAGATAATAATTGACCGGCCGACGGACAAATGCTCCCCCATTTCTGCCGCCGTAAAAAACCGATAAGGCCTACTATTCTTTATTATCTGAAAAATACAAGGGGAAATTACGACAACTCACCTTATTCATATGGAAAATTTAGTCGCAAATAAGATAGAATCTTAATACGATCTTAATAAGAGATCGCCCTTGACAGCAAAACGGCATTTTTTTTTATCATCCAGGAGGAAGTTAATGTCCAAACCAAACTGTAAGTTGCTGGAAGGATGTAAATTCTTCAGCAACGAGCTGGAACACATGCCCGCGTTTGCGGACAAAATCAAAGAACAAATTTGCCTGGGAGATTTTTCGGAATGCGCCAGGTTGGCAGTGGTTAATATTCTTGGTGATCGTAAATACGTGCCGAACGACCTATTCCCTAATCAAATTTCCAAGGTGAAATTTATTGTGGCCGAAATCGTAAAAAGAGAAGAACCTTGACCTGCCCTGGGCAACAAAAATAACTATCGGAAAGAAAGAAAACCAACTACGGATGAATTGTATTTTAAAGAGAGGAGTGTTATATTTAAAATATATCAGAAACTCGGCAGGATACAGGGAAAGGTTAGGTAGAAATGGCCAGAAAACAACACCATCTTTTTTTTGATAACCCACCCCAACCCAAATTATTTTTTTTAACCATTATCGCGACTTTCTTCTTTGCCTGCACCATCATCACATCCACCAGCTTAGCCGCCCCACCTCCCCAGACCGACATTGACAAAACAGACGTCCTGGGGCGGGAGAATTTGCCGGAGCCCCCCCAAAAACACCCGAGCCGACCAACCGCCACTCAAGTTAATGAAATAGCAAACTGGGAGGCCATGACTACTGTCGCCGAAAACAGCCGACCCCAAAAAATTCACTGGTTAACCTTTCCCGCCTGGCAAGAAAAAATACAATCCCCGCAACAAACCCAGGAATCGAACCCCGAACGCTATCAATTCGACCTCAATTCGTATCAACCTCAGGAATGCGTCCGTTGCCATAAAAACTCCTATGACAAAAACATGGAAAAGGATTTTATCCATCTCCCCTTTGCCAAAAAGGATTGCCCGATCTGCCATGTTTCTCTTGATCTGCGAAGAAGATACCGAGTTCAGGTTAATTATCCGTATAAGTTTGTTGTTGCTCAACAAATCCCCGTAACCAAAATCAACCGGCCAATTCCGAGCGAAACCGACAATTCCGGGCAAGGGGCGACAACACCACAGGCAAACAACCAAAGAGAATCACAATCTTTTGTCTACCTGCGGACTCAAACCGAAAATGGTAATTCACTCATGGAAGAGATTCCCCTGCCCCCCTTAGAAACACTGCCCGCGCTCGATCCGCTAAATTCCGCTCAACCCTTTGCCATCAGTGACCTAAAGGTTACGCGGATCACCAAGGCGCTTTTCATCTCGGCCACCATTACCTTTAATACCAACCGACTGGCAAAGGCGGAAATCCGCAACGTTGAGCCGGAAAATGATTTTCAAACCGATAAGATAAATTCCCCGGCTTACATCCACACCAGAACCTTAACCGGCCTCAAGGCTGATGCGGATTACCTCTTTGACATAATCTGCACCGACCTTGCCGGCAACAAAGTGCAGTTGACCAGACAGACCCTGTCCGTCAAAGGTTTCACCCCGGAACCCAACGAGAATCCCGACGATTCCCCGTTGGCGACAACCAATAATTTCTACAAAAACGGGGACAATTATATTGTGCAAGTTACGACCAATAAAAAGACAAAAGTAAGTCTCAAAAAAATACCGCCCAACGTGAAAGGGGACGGCTGGGAACTACCGGGCGACCATCCGACCATAACCACTCGCCGCGAAATGAACATTGATATCTGTCATATCTGCCACGAGTATCCGGGCGGTCACCCGGTCAACAAAACCCCGCCGCAAGACATGACGATTCCCACAGAATATCCCACCCTCAGTGATGGCCGGATCACCTGCATGAGTTGCCACATCGGCCACTCGGCAAACATCCCCTATCGAGCCCGCAAAAAAAACAACCGAGAACTCTGCCTCGGATGCCACAAAAGCAAACAACAGGGAAAAACACGGCCATTGCCTTTTTAAGCTTTCTGATCCCTAAACCCTTCACGAACCACCCGGTATTCACCGGTTTTGATATCCAGGTCATAGATATTAAAATTGGTGCGCATATCAAGTCCTTGATGATGAACGGCAAAATTTAACGAGGCAGAACCTTCCGGCCCGCTGGTGATCCGGTGGAAGACATAACAGGGCCAGACCAACATGGCCGGGCCGTCAAAAAGCACCTCCCCTCCCTGCATGATCCGGTTAGGTGAAACGACAAAACTCTCCATACCGTTCTCCTTGGTGTAAATATCCACACTCCTGACGCCGAAAAGCACAATGAGATTATCATCCTGGGACGGATGCATGTACCAGGGCCGGCTCACCTCGCCCACCGGCCCGGGGGAAACCGCGCTTTCAGCATGGATCACCCGGTCGATGGCATCGATTCTCGGCAGGCAGGCCATGGGCACATTATCAAAAAAGACCCCGGGCGTACGCCGTAGGCTTTCAAGGGGGATAATTCTGTAAAAATCTTTAACCTCTTTAAAAATCTCAAAATCAGCCATGGTCTTCTCCTTGTCTTGCTTGACATTGGGGGGTGGGGTAATTTAATAATTCAGTCTCGCAATTTTTTCCTGATCTTGTAAACAGATAACCGATATTTTTTGGGGATTTTGTTACCCAGGACCAACGCGGCAACTTTATACGGAGCAAAACATGCAAAAAAATAGCGGCAACGGCATCAAACGTTTGATCAATGCCTTTGGCTGGTCCATGGCTGGCCTTGCGGCCGCGACAAAGAACGAAAAAGCCTTTCAACAGGAACTCATTCTCTGCCTGCTTCTCGGCCCCGTCGCCATTTTGCTGGGCAAAAACGCAACGGAACAGGCCTTGCTCGTCGGCGCCCTGTTGCTGATCCTGATCGTCGAGATGCTGAACAGCGCTCTTGAGGCGGTGGTTGACCGCATTGGCCCGGAACAACACGAACTGGCAGGCCGCGCCAAGGACATGGGTTCGGCGGCCGTGTTTCTGGCCATGGTCAACGCGGCTATTTTCTGGGCGCTAATCCTTCTGGGATAAGCGTACGCGCTATACCACCCTGTGGTACCACACTTGACATTTCAAAGATTGTCGGCAATAATCCCTCTTCCACATTAACCGGTAATACCAAGCTCTTTTTTTTACGATATTACAGACAGGTGCTCAAATGAACAAAAGACCGATCCGCGCAACAGACTGCTTCAAACATTACACCCTGGACCAAGACAAGGTCTGCTCCCCGGTTGAAACGGTGAACCGCTTTAAACAACGCCTTAAAGACGCAAATCTTGATATCTTACGAGAGGTCACCCGCATCGACAACGGTCGTCTCGATATTCCTGTTTATTTCAGCGTTTGCGGCAAGGATGCCTATGAGACCATCGGCAACAAAAAACAGATGGGCAAAGGCAGCTCGCCGGAACAGTCCCGGGCCAGCGCCTGCATGGAGCTTGGCGAGCGCTTCAGCTTTTTCAGCTTCAAAAAAAATCCGGATAATTTCATCACCGACACCTATAACAACCTTAAACAGCAGAACCTGCCCCTGCTGCCCCTAAAAAGGCTGCTCCAATCGGTGCACGATGAAAAAACCAGTGAAGATACCCTGGAAAAACTGATCGGCGATATCCCCATCCAATGGACCTGGGCCACCAACCTCAATCGCGAAGAGGAGGTGCTGGTGCCCTTCAGCTGGTTCTACGCCATCAACGAATTCAACGGCCCTTCCGCCGGCAACACTTACGAAGAAGCGATCTTGCAGGGCGTCAGCGAAATCGTTGAACGCCATGTCTGCGCCGTGGTCAACCACAACCAGCTCGACACCCCGGCCATTGATCTGGACAGCGTCAAGGATCCGGTCTCCAAGGAGTTGATCGAAAAATTCAGAAAAAACGGCATCGAGCTTTACCTCAACGATTTCACCCTGGACACCGGCATTCCTACGGTATCGGCGTTGGCCATGGACCCATCCACCTTTCCGGCCGCCAGCGAGATCGTCTGGACCGCCGGCACCACCCCGGATCCGGAAAAAGCCTTGATCAGGGCGATTACCGAGGTAGCCCAGCTGGCCGGCGACTTTAATTCCCAGGCCAACTATGTGGCCAGCGGCCTGCCCAAACCACTGGCCATGGAAGAGGTGCGCTACCTGACCCAGCCGACCAAAACCATTAACCTCCACGACATGCCGAACCTGGGCGACAATAACATGAAGGTCGAGATCGACAACTGCTTGGCCGCCCTGGAAAAACTCGACATGGAAGTGCTGGTGGTCAACACCATGCACGACAAGCTGCAGATTCCCACCATCTATACCATTGTCCCCGGCTGCCATTTCCGGGAACGCTCCATGATCAACAGTGTCGGCCTTTTTGCCGCCAAACTGGTGGCGGAACGAATCACCGACCTTGACGAGCAACGGCGCCAGCTGGAAAACATGCAGAAGCATGTGCCGGATGCCTATTATCTCGCATATTACCTTGGTAAAAACATGCAGGGAGTAGGCGACTTGCAGGGGGCGGTGCGCCAACTCGAACTGGCCCTGACCTTAAACCCGGAAGAAGAGGATATCCCCTATATCTACTCGCACCTTGGCGACTGCCTCAAGGATATGGGCGAATTTGACCAAGCCATCGCCGCCCTGCAAAAGGGCCGCGAGTTTGACGACGAACGACCGGACCTTCACAACCTGCTGGGCTTCTGCCACTTCAAGCAGCAAAATTACGAACAGGCCATTGTCCATTTCAACAGGACCGTGGAACTGAACCCGGCCTCGGCCATTGATTTCGCCAATCTGGGGGTCAACTACCGCAAACTCAACAAAACTGAAGAGGCAATCAAAAATCTCCAGATCGCCTTGACCATGGATCCGACCATCGAATTTGCCAAAACCCATCTCTTGGAACTTTCCGTTAATCAGTAACAATTCACAATCACAACCATCCACCGGATGGCCCATACAAAGGCAAAGGTGTTGCATGATCATGCAACACCTTTTTTTTATCTCTCCGTACCCACGATTAAATTCCCACATCACATTAAGCTTTACATCTCTTCAAAAATCTGCCTAGCATATTACAAGCCCCCTATCAATTCAACAAACGAAAGTGCCTTTAGGCACTTAACATAACACTTAAATACCCTCCAGGCAGGCGCAGTTTGTTACCAAACCGTAACCACAGCCAAAGGGGAAACGATACCATCCGGTAACACCAAAAAAGCAAAACAGGACGACTCAGTTGATTTTACAGAAAAAAATTATAGTGGAACGCTTATTGCTTATACCTATATGACAAATGAATTTGCTCAACGGGTAAACATGATAATCATCATCCCGGCAAATAGCGCATGACAAAGAAATAAAGGAGAGACAATGCCCATTTTCAGCTACTTGGCGATTCCGGAAAAAAACGCGGTTGATGAAATGTGTGCCGAGTTGGAAGCAACGCCCCATTGCGAGGTTATCACCGCCGACAAAAAGGAGGTTGTAATTTTGGTAACGGACACCCCCGACAACGACACCGAAGAAAAACTACAGCAACAACTGAAAAACATAAAATCTTTACAGTCATTGAGCATGACCTTCGGCCATGCAGACGAAGAATTAACCAGGGAGGCACAAGGGTAACTATGACTATTAGCAGAAGATCATTTATTAAATCTGCAGCAGCCGGCAGTGCTGTTGCCGCAGCGGCATCAATTTTTCCGGAAGCAAGCTTTGCCGGCTGGAAAAAACAAGACAATTCCTCGGGAACCATAGAATGGAAAAAAGCGCCCTGCCGTTTCTGCGGTACCGGTTGCGGTGTCTTGGTCGGCGTCTCCGGTAATCGCGCAGTGGCGGTCAAGGGCGACCCGAACTGCAGTGTCAATAAAGGTCTGTGTTGCGTCAAAGGCTATCACTCGGTCCAGGCCCTTTACGGCGAGGATCGAATCAAGAAAGCCCAGATCCGCAAAAACGGCAAAATGGTCGAGGTACCCATCAAAGAGGCCCTGGATCTCATTGCCGCCAAGATGCAGGAAACCATTAAAAAACACGGCAAGGATTCCGTGGCCATGTATGGCTCCGGCCAGTGGACCATTCCGGACGGCTATGTGGCCTCCAAACTGTTCAAGGGTTGTATCGGCACCAACAATGTCGAGGCCAACGCCCGCCTCTGTATGGCCAGTGCGGTAACCGGCTTTATGACCAGCTTCGGCATCGACGAACCCATGGGCTGCTACGAGGATATCGAGCATGCCGACGTGATGGTCACCTGGGGCAACAATATGGCCGAGATGCACCCGGTTCTTTATTCCCGAATGCTGGCCACCCGCAAGCGCCGCAGCAACGTCACCATCATCGATTTCGCGACCCGCACCACCAGAACCAGCCAGGCCGCGGACAAATCAATACTCTTCAAGCCCAACACCGACCTGGCCGTGGCCAACTCCATCTGTTACGAGATCATCCGCAACAACTGGGTCAACTGGGACTTTGTCAAGAAACACACCACCTTCCATAAGGGCAAAACCAATATCGGTTACGGCACCGAGGACCATTTTGCCTTTACGGACAAGGCAGAGGATATGTCTTTTGAGGAGTACAAGGAATTCCTCAATGACTATACCCCGGAAAAAGTGGAAAAAATCTCCGGCGTCTCGGCCAAAGACATCAAATACATGGCGGCCCTCTATGGCGACCCCAAGAAAAAATGCACCTCCTTCTGGTGCATGGGCATGAACCAGCACGTTCGCGGCACCTGGATCAACAACCTTGTGTATAACATCCATCTGCTCACCGGCAAGATTTCCACGCCGGGCAACAGTCCCTTCTCCCTCACCGGCCAGCCCAGCGCCTGCGGCACCGTCCGCGAGGTGGGCACCTTGACCCATAAGCTGCCTTACGGGGTAGTCATGAACGAAAAAGCCCGGGAAAAAGCAGCCAAAATCTGGAACGTGCCGGTCAGCAATATCGACCCCAAACCCACCTACCATACGGTGGAGATGTTCCGGGCTCTTGACCGGGGCGACATCCGCTTTATATGGATCCAGGTCACCAACCCCATGGTCACCATGCCCAACCTCAATCGCTACCGCAACGGCGCCCAAAAAGACGATCGCTTCATCGTGGTCTCCGATGTCTACCCCACCCCGACCACCGATGTGGCCGACGTTATCCTGCCGGCCACCATGTGGGTCGAACAGGAAGGAATGTTCGGCAACTCCGAGCGCCGGACCCAGCATTTCGACCTGATCGTTCCCGGCCCGGGCGACACCATGAGCGACACCTGGCAGATCATCGAGGTGGCAAGACGCCTCGGCTTCACCAAGCAATTTCCCTGGAGCGAGAAAGACTATATCGAAAAAATCTGGGAGGAGTATCGCCTCTTCCACGATAACCCCAAGCACAACATGGCGCCCTACAAGGTGCTCAAGGAGCGTTCCGGCGTCCAATGGCCCTTTGTCAACGGCAAGGAGACCAGATGGCGTTTCAACACCAAGCACGATCCGGCCTGCAAACCCGGCACCGACTTTGATTTTTACGGCAAGAAAGACGGCAAGGCCTGGATCTGGGCCCGCCCCTACGAGCCGGCCGCCGAGTCTCCGGACCAGGAGTACAACTTCTGGCTCAATACCGGCCGGGTAATCGAGCACTGGCATACCGGCTCCATGACCCGCCGGGTCCCGGCGCTGCACAACGCCATGCCGGAGTCCTATGTTGAGCTCAATCCGGAAGATGCCGCCAACCTCGGCGTAACCAACGGCGAGAAGGTAAAAATCATTTCCAGACGTGGCTCGGTTACGATGAAGGCCTCGATCAATGGTCGCGGCGTACCGCCGCGGGGTATGGTTTTCGTACCCTTCTTTGATGAAGAATACTTGATCAACGAAGTCACCCTGGATGCTTTTTGCCCGATCTCAAAGCAGCCTGATTACAAAAAATGTGCAGTTCGTCTGGAGAAAGCATAATGAAAAAAGCAGATAACATACTCGGCAGAGTTGTTATTGGTTTTGCCGCTGTCTGCTTATCCGGAGCCATTGGCGCGCTGTCTGTCCAGGCAGCGCCGGGGATCCCCCAGGGCTTTGATTCAGAAGGCGAAAAAATCTATAACAGATACAACGAAACCCCTCTGGCAGCCATGACCGGCACCGACGGCACCCGTAACCTGAATTCATTTTACGAACTCCGTCAGTATCCCGGTTCGCCGCCCAGGATTCCCCACAAGGTGGCTGAATCCTTTGCCGACGATACGCTAAACTGCCTCGCCTGCCATGAAAAAGGCGGCTACGATGCGGAACAGGACGCTTATGCCCCGGTCACCCCGCATCCAGAGAACGAAAGCTGTCGCCAGTGCCATGTGCCGATAAAGACCGAAAAACTCTTTGTCCAAAACGACTGGCAATCAATCAATCCGCCGACCCTTGGCCAATCGCAACTGGGCGGTTCGCCGCCCACTATCCCGCACAGTCTGCAGCTGCGGGAGGATTGCATCGCTTGCCATACCGGCCCTGCTGCCATGGCGGAAATCAGGGTTGAACACGGCTCCCGCGGCAACTGCCGTCAATGCCACGTGCCCATGGTCGACACTGAAACGGTAAAAGTGTTTAAGAGAAAAAAATAATCAGGACAATAGAACTGTTATGAAAAAAATAATTTATCGTTCTAGCCTGCTTTCTCTTGCCTTGGGAGTAATGCTCCTCGGATCGAATCAGGTCGTTCTAGCGGCTGACCATGGCTCGGAATCGTTAATGGGACGCATCGAGGCAGCTGATAAGCCCTTCGACAGCATGAAAATCGAATCAGCCCATCAGCTGCCGGTGAAAACCGTACCCTCTAACGAATCCTACCAGGGCGGCAGCTTCAGGGTGCTGGCCCGCAAGGATCAGATCACCCGTTTCCGGTGCAGCGTCTGCCATAACGACAAACCGGTGAAGGTCCAGAACGGAGCAATCTTCACCCATAGCGATATCACCCTCAACCATGGCAAAGGGAAAAACGAATTGGCCTGCATCGAATGCCATGATGCCAAAGATCGCGACTCCCTGATCGACAAGCAGGGCCGGAAAATCGATTATGACCACAGCTATCAACTCTGCGGCCAATGTCATTTCCGGCAAAAGCGCGACTGGTTGGGCGGCGCCCATGGCAAACGCGAGGCCTACTGGGCTGGAGAACGTGTGGTGCGCAATTGTACCAGTTGTCACAATGCTCACTCCCCTGCTTTTAAAACCAAAATGCCAGAGACCTATTCTCTGCCGTTAGACAAATAGGGGGCAGGCATGAATTCCAGAGACAAAAAAGAAAGCAAGATGAAAACAAAAGATATACTTGCCGAAAAAAGCACCCGGCGGGACTTCATGAAAAAACTCTCCATTGCCGCGGCGGCCGGATCGGCCGGCCTGGTGACCGGAGGTTGCGTCGGCGGCAACTCGTCGGAAGAAATGGGGCTTAAGTGGGAAGAATACTTCAAGAAAAACTACCGCTTGATGACCCAAAAAGAAAAAGACGAGACCGTGGAACGCCTGGTGAAACTTGCCAAGCTTCAAAAGGGCGTTGATATCCAGATGTCCAACCAGGAGCCCCAAGAGCAAGTGCTTTACGGTTACGCCTTCAACATCTCCCGCTGCAAAGGCTATATGGACTGCGTTGAGGCCTGCGTGCAAGAAAACAACCTTGACCGCCGTAAAAAAACCCAATACATCCGCATCTTTGAGATGGATCCCGGCAAACTGGACCCTACCACCGGCGATGGCAAATTTCACCATGAAGTGCCGGTTGATAACAAATTCTACATGGGGGTCCAATGCTTCCATTGTGAAAACGCCCCCTGCATCAAGGCCTGCCCGACCAAGGCCACCTGGAGGGAACCGGATGGCATCGTTGTGGTTGACTATGACTGGTGCATCGGCTGCCGCTATTGCCTGGCCGCCTGCCCATACTGGGGCCGCCGTTTCAACTGGGGTGAGCCGGAAATACCCAAGGAAGAAATCAACCTGGATCAGCATTATCTCGGCAACCGCCTGCGGATGAAAGGGGTAATGGAAAAATGCACGTTCTGCGTGCAAAGAACCCGCAAAGGCAAGCTGCCCGCCTGCGCCAACGCTTGTCCCACCGGCTCCAGGGTTTTCGGCAACCTTCTTGACCCGAACAGTGAAATCCGTTTTGTCTTAAAAAACAAAAAGGTTTTCAGGTTCAAAGAGGAATTGGGAACTGATCCCAAATTCTGGTATTTCATGGATTGATAAGCAATGGGTGAAAATACAGGAATATTTTTTGTATTAACTACACTGCTAAGGAAAAAATGATGACTACAAACCCTAAAAAAGGAATTGTCGCTTTTGTTACGGACTGCTTAGGCTGGGCGCTGACCGGAGGAGCCGGATACAAGATCTATCTGGCCACTCTCCTGGCATTTATAGCAGCCGGGGCAATTGCCTACAGCCGCCAGTTCGACCAAGGCCTCATGGTAACCGGCATGTCGGACATTGTCAGCTGGGGCCTTTACATCTCAAACTTTACCTTCTTTGTCGGGGTGGCCGCGGCCGCGGTCATGCTGATCCTGCCGGCCTATATCCTCAAAGATAAAGACCTGCACAAGGTCGTTATCATCGGCGAGGGAGTGGCGGTCGGCGCCTTGGTGATGTGCCTGCTGTTCATCACCGTTGATATGGGCGGCCCGCTCAAGGTCTGGCACATGATCCCGGGCATCGGCCTGTTCAACTGGCCCTCGTCCATTCTGACCTGGGATATGCTGGTATTAAACGGCTATCTGGCCCTCAACGGCCTGGTGCCGCTCTATATCCTGTATTGCAACTACCACAACCGCAAACCGGTGGAGTGGAAATACCGACCTTTCGTCTTTCTCTCCATCTTCTGGGCTGTTTCGATTCACATGGTTACCGCCTTTTTGTACCAGGGCTTGCCGGCCCGACCATTCTGGAACAACCCCCTGCTCGGGCCGAGGTTTTTGGCCTCCGCCTTTGCCGCCGGCCCGGCGGTAATCATGATGGTGCTCATTGCCATCAAGGAGCGCACCAGTTTTGCGATCGATGAAACCATCTTCCATAAGCTGAAAAGAATCATTGTGGTCTCGGCGGTAATCAATTTGGTGATGTTGTTATCCGAGATCTTCAAGGAGTTTTACAACTTCACCCACCACAGCCTTTCCGCCCAGTATCTCTTTTTCGGACTTGATGGCCATGACTCCCTGGTACCATGGATCTGGACGGCGATAAGCCTCAATGTCCTGGGCACCCTGCTCTTTGCCTTTTATCCAAAAAAATACAACCCGAGCTACCTGATGGTTTCGGCTATCTGCCTGTTCACCGGCATCTGGATCGAAAAAGGATTCGGGTTGATTGTGCCGGGTTTTGTGCCCTCGCCCATGGGTGAGGTGGTTGATTATACCCCGAGTTCCATCGAGATAATGATTACCCTCGGCATTCTGGCAACCGGCGCCTTAGTGGTAACCATGTTGATCCGGCCGGCATTGGCGATTGAAGAGAGATTTAAAAAGAACACGGCCTAGCGCCGTCAGCATCCGACCCCAAAAAACCGGAATTAAGTCCTCCTCCCAGGTCTTAATTCCGGACTTTAAAGAGTTGTTGCATCCTCCTGCAGCAACTCTTTTTTTTATGTAAATAGACCAACTAGCTGTTACTTGCCGTGCAGCCAATCCCGATAAAACTCCGGGTTAAAGCCGATGACAAAATCATCCTTGATCCGATAAGCAGGAGCCCGGAGATTGCCGCTCGGCCCCAGCGCCTGAGTCAGGATGGCGCTCTGGCCATCAACCTTGGGCGAAAAACTCTGCACCTTGCTGCCCTTAACGATGGTGATCCGCCGGCCAGCCTTTAACAACGCCCAGGCAGCGTCAGCATCAAGCCTGATTTTTCGGGCATCAACCACCTCTTTAATCTCCACCTGCTCTCGCTCAAGAACCTCCTGAGCCTTGCCGCATGAGGTTCACCCCTTGCGCAGATACGCCCAATCGATCTTCATAGTGATTCTCCTGATGTTGCTAAACCGACGACCAACAACCTTCCTCTATCTCTGTTCGGGAAAAAACTCACCAATTTTACCCGCACAGCCCGCCGGATCAAGATAACAAAAATTACGACACCGACAAGCTAAGGCTGGTAACAGGCGGCCATGGCCGGACTATACGCGCCTCCGGGCTTCATCTTCACATAAAAAGGCGGCAGGCGGACAAGCTTTGGTGCCCCGTCTTTTACAGCCTCCACCAGAATCAGCTTCGCCTGGCCGCCGGGATGATCATGGACCACCTGCAACCGACTCGGCGCCAGGTTCTTGTCATTAAGCGCGGCAAGCAGCTCGTCGCTGCGCAAGAAGGGAAAAACAAAGGCGGCCTTGCCATTATCTTTCAAGGCGCAAGCAGCGGCCTGGACCACCTCGTCAACGGTGGTCATAATCTCGTGCCGGGCAATTGCCGACTCGTTTTCAAGACTGCGCCGCCCTGCTCCGGCCTTGCCGTAGGGAGGATTACAGACCAGCCAATCAAAACCGCCGGGCTCGACCAACTCGCCTATTTTCCGGCAATCGCCTTCAATCACGGTTATCCGCTCCTGCAGTTGATTAACTTCGACATTACGCCTGATTAGCGCGGCGAGCCGAGGTTGAACCTCTAAGGCGGTCAACAACAGCCGGGGCCGGCGATGGGCAAGAATAAGGGAGATAACTCCGCAACCGGCACCAAGGTCCAGCAGCCTGGCATCTTGAGCAGGAGAAATAAAATGGGCGAGCAGGACCGCATCGACCGAATAGCGGTAGCCATGACGATGTTGAAAGCAGGCCAGCCGACCAGGAAAAAGAAACTCCCGGGTATACTCGTTATCCGGCTGGGCTGCTTTCATCTTTCAGCAACAAACAGGCTCAGAACCGGACCTTCTCTTCCGGCACAATCTTGTTCAATAATAAGCCGGTGAGCAGCTTGGGATAAAAATAGGTGGATTTATGGGGCATGACCAGATTCTCATCCGCCACGTTTTTCACCTGGCCGACCCTGGTCGGGTTCATCAAAAAGACCAGAGGGGTGCGCCCCGCCGAGTTCTCTTCTTCCTTCACCGCCACATCGATGGCCTCGTCCGGGTCTGGGAAATAATCCACCAGCTTTTCCCTTTCACAGAGATCGTGGTCCAGTTGCAGAATCCGCTCCAGAATAAGGTCGGAGAGCACTACCACATCAAGCTCACGCAGACACTCGGGCTGCTGCCCCTCAAACTCGCGATCCATCACGCCATCTTCCAGGGTAAGCAAGAAACAGCGATCCTCGCCGGGATGATAGAGACCGAACATGGTCCCGTTGCTGCTGTTTTCCTCCATCTTGGCCAAAACCTCGCCCACCAGAAATTCCCTGGAGCCGCCGGTGATCTCCTCCAGCCGGAAATCATCGGCCAGTTTTCCGATCAGATTCTCAATAGTGACGGCCCCGGGCATCCGCACCAACCGGTGGGTCGGCAACACGGACAGCCCCGGATCCTCCATCCCGCAGAGGTACATCATGATATGGTTATAGGGGCTGTCCGCGGCAACCTCACCCAGCCGCTCCCGCATCAGGGCGCGAAACTGCAGGGAGGTCGTATAACGGTGGTGCCCATCGGCGATATAGAGCGCCTTTTCCTTGAAAAACTCCTGCACCTCGGCCAGGATCTCCACGTCGGTGACCGCCCAGATCCGATGGACACAGCCGTCATGATCGGTTACCGACCCCAGGGGCTCACCGGAACATGCCCCTTCCAGCATCGACATTACCTTGTTCTCGGCATCGGAATAGAGGGAAAAAATCGGGCTGAACTGACAATGGCAGGTATCCAACAGGCGGAGTCGATCCGAGGTGACCCCGGAAAAAGTCTTTTCATGGGGCTTGACAATCCCCTCGTTAAACTCGGCAAGCTGCACCAGGGAAACCAACCCCTTCCGGGTCAACCGCTTGCCGGAAGGCACGGTATAATCGGTATGGTAAAGATAGATGGTCGGCTTATCATCGCGGATCAGCACCCCTTCCTGCTGCCACCGCTCAAAGGTGTCCTTTGCCTGACCATAGCGGGCAGAGGTGAGTTGATCAGCGGTGAAATTCTTACTGAGATCCAGGTGGATCATATTGTAGGGATTCTTCCGGCCGAGGGCGTCCTGGGCCTGCTTGTCAATGACGTCATAGGGCGGGGAAACAACATCTTCAAGCTGTTTAACCTTGCTGAGGTTATACCGAAGGCCGCGAAAGGGCGCGATCAAAGCCATATTATCTTCTCCTTGCCGCCAGGGCCGTAACAACCTAAGGCCAACTGCACGACCAAATTTTATTCAATCGGCGATGAACCGATTGACTATCCTTAAATGAATGAATATGTTCTACATCTCGAACAGGCAATAAGCCGCCGTTGGTACAGTTACCATTAATACGCGGCGGCAAATATTCAAGCACTAAAAAACTGCTGTCATACATAGTAAAAAAACGCAACCATTTCAAGTGGCCATTATAACCGCTCATAACAGAGTTTAGCAAAAAATCTTCCACCAAGGGGAGTTTGGACAATGTTTGATATTTTTACCAAAGCACATTTTTCTTCAGGCCATCATTTACGCGACTATCCCGGCAATTGCGAAAGGCCCCACGGCCATAACTGGAAGGTCGAAGTAACGGTACGCGCCACCCAACTTGATAAACTCGGCATGGCGGTCGACTTCACGGTCGTAAAAAAGGCTCTCAATGAGATCATGGATGAGCTCGACCACCGCAATCTCAACGAGCACCCCGCTTTTCTGGACCAGAACCCCTCTTCGGAAAACATCGCGGTTTTCATCTTTGAACAGCTGAAAAAAACCCTGACCTCGGACCACTACCGGCCTTACAGCGTTACCGTGCTTGAGACCGACAAATCAGGCGTCACCTACCGTGAAGGATGAGGCAAGCCTGGAAATCTCCGAAATTTTCTACAGTATTCAGGGGGAGTCCTCCTATGCGGGCTTTCCCTGTCTTTTTTTTCGGCTGGCCGGCTGCAATCTGCGCTGCGCCTACTGCGATGCCAGCTACACCTATGAGGAACCGGGCAAGCCTTTACCCATAAGTGCGCTGCTGGCCGAGGCTGAGCAATACCCCGGCTGCCTCATCGAGATCACCGGCGGCGAGCCCCTGCTCCAAGAGGGCGTTTATCCGCTCATGGATAAACTGCTCAAGGCCGGCCATAAGGTATTGCTCGAAACCAACGGCAGTCTCGACCTGGCCAAGGTCCCGGCGGCGGTCATTAAAATCGTCGACCTTAAATGCCCGGACAGCGGGATGCACGAAAAGATGAATCTCGCCAACCTCACCCGGCTTGCCCCCCATGACGAAATCAAATTCGTGCTCAGTTCCCGCCGCGATTATAATTGGGCCAAGCAGATGATTGCCGACCACGAGTTGGGCAAAAAAGCGCAACTAATCATGTCGCCGGTGGTGTGCAAACTGCACGCCGCCGACCTGGCGGCATGGATTTTAGCCGATCGACTGCCGATCCGCCTGCAACTGCAACTGCATACCCATCTCTGGCCCGACAGCAAACGGGGAGTTTGAACAAACCAGCCAATTTGGCCTTTTCATTTTCAGGGTCGGGGTATATACTTTTTCCAATTATTGTTCATGCTATCCTAATCTCAGCCAATCTACTTATAAATTTCACGCTCAAACGACATGCCATTATCCATCATTCCAGAGGCTGCCCTCCTGCGGCAACGCAGTTGCACATCGGAAATCGAAACCCAGCGAAAAACCATCCTTGAAAACTCTTTGCTCATAGAGCTGTTGAATTCCTTTCCCGATCTGGTTGCCGTTCTCAACCGCCACCGCCAGATCGTCTACGCCAACCAGGCCTTTACCGATCTTCTCGGGCCGGTCAATTCACTTGATCTTTTCGGCAAAAGGCCGGGGGAGGCTCTGGACTGCCAACAAGCATTTAAAAATGAGAATGGCTGCGGCACCGGCGAATCATGCACAACCTGCGGGGCGGCCCAGGCAATAGCCACGTGCGGCCGGCACCATCAAGAAAACCGGCAGGAATGCAGCATTACCCAAGAAACCACCGGGCTGGCCCTGGAATTTCAGGTCAAAGCCACCCCCCTGCCCCAGCATTCCGGCGAACTCACCCTGCTCTTTCTCTCGGATATTACCCAGGAAAAACGGCGCCGAGCCTTGGAACGAATATTTTTTCACGATGTAATGAACACGGCGGGAGGGCTCGCCGGGATGAGTCGTCTGCTCTGCAACCAAGAAATACCCGCGGAAAAAAAAGACAAATTTCTCGCCATGATTCAAACAAACAGCGAACGACTTTCTGAAGAAATCACGGCCCAGCGCGAATTATGCGCGGCGGAAAACAATGAGCTCAACCTTTCTGCCGCGCCCTGCTCAACCCTATGCGCCATCAAAGAAATGGCTTTATTCTACGGCTGTAACGACAATGAAAACAGCTATCAAATCGAAATAGATTCGGCGGCGGAAGATACAACGGTTATTACCGACCGCCATCTGCTGAATCGCGTCCTCGGCAACATGATAAAAAACGCCAGGGAAGCTATCAATCCGGAAGAAACCATAAGAATAGGGTGCAGAACCCTGGGCGATACAACGGAATTCTGGGTCCACAATCCGGGCCACATTCAACATCAGGACCAGTTGCGAATCTTCCGCCGCTCATTTTCCACCAAAGGCCCGGACCGCGGGTTGGGCACCTACAGCATAAAACTGCTTGGCGAACGCTACCTTGGCGGCAAAGTCTCCTTTACCTCAAGCCCGGAGAAGGGCACAACCTTTGCGCTGCGGCTGCCGGTTCGCTTGCCGGAATAAAAAAAACAAAAAATTACTGACGCCGCAACAGCAAAGCCCGCCACTTGCCCTCGGCGGATCTCTTTACAACCGAAAAGCCCATACCGCCAAACAACAATGCCATCTCATCCCCCTGCCGCCCCAGCAAGCCGGACAGGAGAAGAAATCCTTCATCGGCCACGACCCGGACCAGATCAGGGGCCAAAGAACCCATTACCGCGGCCGTAACATTGGCCAGCACCAGATTGAAACCGCCATCAACTTCCGCAAGCGGCCTGGTACTGAAGGCCACCTGACTAAGCCTGTTTTCCGCGCTGTTTTGCCGGGCGATATTGATTGATTCGGCGCAGACATCAAGACCGAGCACCTGCACTGCGCCAAAGAGAGCGGCGGCCATGGCCAGAATCCCGGAGCCGGTTCCCACATCCAGCACCCGGGCCGGCAGCCGGCGCTCATCAGCCAACTCCTCCAGGGCCCTTATTGCCAGCCGGGTACTGGGATGATGCCCGGTGCCGAACGAGCGCCGGGCATCAAGCAGCAAACAGGGACCGGCCGCCTGATCGGCTGTTTGCCGGTCAAAAGCCACGGACAACCGATTACCCACCAGGCAAATTTTATCCGCCTGTTTATCATCATCGACAACAAGGGACACCAACCGCGTTTCAACAATCTCCGCCCTTAACTCCCTACCCAATTGCCCATTGAACAACAAAAGATCCCGCTCAAGACCTTGCAGCCACCCGTCCCGGTCATCCCCGGCGTCAAGCAGTACGGCCAGTTCAAGGCCATCGCCCCCCCGAATGTCTGCACCCGGCAGCCATTCTTGCAACCTGTCGGTCAATTGCCCGCAGACCGAGCAAGAGGCACAACGGATTACCACCAGCAGCAGCACCGCATCGTTTTCGGCCGGGCAATATTCGGAATAGCTGAAACCACGCATGTTGGATGGATCCGGTAAAACTAAAAGGAATCAGCGCCCCGGCTGAAATTGCGGAGCACTGTAGCGAAAAACCTTGGTCCTAAAAAAATCGGTCATGGCTTGGCGGCGGCCCGCCACTTTTTTCTGCTCCGGGATCAAATTACATGGCTTGGCCTTACTGATCGACATCTTATACTCGATATGAATCGCAAAGCGATTATCCAGATACCAGGCATAGGTGAGCCCGAAAAGAAGACCTGGCGGGGTAAAACCCTCATGGTTGTTGATCAGACGGGTATAAACCAGATTATTTTTCTCGGAGCACCGCATACGAACCAGGCGCAGATAGCTCTGTAACTCCTCGGTGGTGAAATAACAATGACGCTGCGCTTCCGGCCTCAAGGTCAACCTGAACTGATACCCCAGAAACTCACCATTCTCTTCAACGGAGATCTTTTCCTTGCTTGCCGCGTAATTCCCGAGCAACGATTGACCGAGGGCAACCAGAAAGCCCACCTCAATCCGGGCCGGATCGTCCTCAACCGCCCGATGAATCTTAATCAACCGATCCTTGGGATCGTAAAAAGAAAAGATATTATCCCACTCCTGGCATCTTGCCCACTCATCAAGATCGAGGAGCTTGACCCCGGCAATATTGGCAAGATGCTCGATCGGAATATCGCCGTGTCGCCAAAAAATATCGCCAAGGACAGGCAACATCTCCTCGGCAATATCCAGACCGGCAAGAAGCTCTTTGATTTCGCCAAAGCGTTGGCTCGGGGCCTGCTTGCGGCCATTGATCAGCAACTCATGCCGGCAAGGCTGGAGCGGCAACTTTTTGTCATGCCTTTCGGCAAGCGCCCCGCGCATGGACCACATGGCCCGCAACGCAACCGCCACCGCCGAGGGGTCATGTTGAATAACCCTGCGCTCATCGATATCAGCCTGGGAATAAAGCTTGGCCTCCACCGGAACAAACCCCATCTCCTTGACCCGCTCACGATCAAGGTAAATGGGCACCTTGCTCTCCAGGGCATAATTCTGCAAAATCGAACCGGGGATATCACGCTGGCCCAGGATGAGAACCTGCTCAAAAAGGTCCACCAACCCGCCTGGGATATTACGGTGATAGGCGGCAATCAGATCCGAGACATAAAACCTCCGATGCAAATCACCCATGGCGATATCGGTCTCCCCCTGCTGAGCCCAAAGATTGGCCACCAGCACCTTCAAGGCGCGCCGGTTTTTCCGCACGGCATCGGCAATGCCCGGCACCTGCATGATCGGCACGATGCTGGTAAAGAGACTGCCTGGCGCAAAAATTATGAGATCAGCCGCAGCAATGGCATCGACAACCAGCTTCGGCACTTGCGGTTCATCGGCAAATTCAACAAAGACCCGATCCATGGGGTAACTGCGCCGCGCATGGCCGGACTTGTATTCACCGCTTACCAGCACCCCGTTCTCATAAAGAATCTTCAGGTGAGCGGGCGTTGTCGTGCAAGGCAACACGGAAGAGGCATCAGCCCCGATCAGATCGGCCAGAAACTGCAGCCCCTGCACCACTAACTCGCCGGTCAGCTCGCCGCCACCGGCTAAATGGCTATGGCCTTTACCATACTGGTAAATGGCCGCCGCCAGAATCAGATTACCAAGGCAATGGGGCCGACTCAATTGCCCCTCTAGACTGGCATTGGTAAAAAGCTCGTCCAGCAGCCAGGCCAAAGAACGCGCCATGAACTCGGGCAACTCGTCCAGATTGACATGGGCACCTGCGGTAAGGTCGGCGACCGACTGGGGCCGATCGGTAAAACGGTAGTTAAAAAGACGGTGCAGCAGCGAGGCCGCCGCCAAGGTCTCTGGCTCATCCAGGCCGTACTGTTTCTGGAGCTTGCGGTCGCGGATGGAGGAGAGCAGCACATGACGGAGGTCGCCCAAGGCAATCACCGGCAGATCCTTAATAATCTCCCCGGTGGAGCCGCCGTCATCGGTAACGCAGACCACCGAGGTGGTCTTGGGAAAAACCTCTTTCAGACCGTGAAAAGGCGCCCTGGGCCAGAGCGGATTCCGACTGTCGCCACCAATCAGGTTGGACAGCCCGGTGCCGCCGCCGAAAATCACCACCTTAACCTCACTGGTTTCGGTGCCGTTTAACGATTTGGCCAGCTGAAACAAGGGGGCGGCAATGGCGACCGGCGCAGGCGGCGGTCCGCCAAGCGCCAAGGCAATCAGCTTCTCAACAAGCTCACTGCCGGGCAGCAGATCCAGAGGGCCAAACCGCCCGTCGGCAATTTGGGCCAGCAGGTTTTGTACCGTTGGTTCACCGGTCACCCTTTCCCCCCTCTTTATTTTTTCCATGCAAAAAAATCAGCTTACAGTCCGGTGGCAGCCATCTGTTTATGCACGGCGGTTTCCGATTCGGCCATGGCTGCTTTCTCTTCGGCGGTCAGCTTGAATTCAATAATCCTTTCGACCCCGTTGTTGCCCAAGACCACAGGCACCCCGAGAAAACACCCGGAAAAACCGAACTCGCCTTCGACATAAGCGGCACAGGGCAGCACCCTCTTACTGTCGGTGAGCACCGCCTCGGCCATCTCCACCGCGGCCAGACCGGGCGTATAAAAGGCGCTGCCGGTTTTTAAATGGTTGACGATCTCGGCCCCGCCATGCTGGGTTCTCTTGACAATGGCGGCCAGCTCCTCAGCGCTGAGCAGATCGGTAACCGGCACCCCGGAGACATTGGCCAGACGAACCAGCGGCAACATGTTGTCGCCATGGATCCCCATAACCATGGCACTGACATCCCGCGGGGCCACGTTAAGGGCCTGGGCCAGAAAGGTACGATAGCGGGCGGAATCAAGGACCCCGGCCATGCCGATCACCCGTTGCTTGGGAAACCCGGAAACCTTGAACGCGGTGTAAACCATGGCGTCAATCGGATTGGTGACCACGATCATAATCGAGTTGGGAGAATATTTAGCCGCCTGCTCGGCGCATGATTTGACGATGGCCACGTTCTTGGCCAACAGATCGTCCCGGCTCATCCCCGGCTTTCTGGCCAGACCGGCGGTAATGATGACCACATCGGAATCAGCCGAATCGGCAAAGTCGTTGGAGCCGACAACCCGATTATTAAAACCGTCCACCGGCCCCGCCTGGGAAAGATCCAGGGCCTTGCCCTGGGGAACCCCCTCGACCACATCCAACAATAAAACATCGCCAAGGCCCCGGGCAGCCGCCCAGTGGGCAGCGGTGGCGCCGACATTGCCGGCCCCGATAATAGTAATTTTATTTCTACGCATTTTTTATTCCTTTCACAAAAAAAATTAAGCGGCCCTCACTGCAAGGCCAGAATATTACAAAAAATTACGACCAAATAAACCCATATTTGCAATTTTATTGTTGCCCATCCTTCTTGATCAACTCCTCCACCCGCTCCAGATCCTGCGGGGTATCTACCTCGACCGAATCGTGCTGGGTCAGAACCACCCGGATCTTATAACCGAATTCAAGGGCGCGCAACTGCTCGAGCTTTTCAAAGCGCTCCCATTCGCCCTCGGGCAAACCGACAAAGGTGAGCAGAAAGCCCTTGCGGTAGGCATAAAAACCAAGGTGCTTATAGTAGGTGGGCGCCACCGGCTCCTCGGGATTACGCTGAAAGGGAATGGAGGAGCGGGAAAAATAAAGGGCATTGTTATGGCGATCAAAAACGGTTTTCACATGGTTGGGGTCGTTGATCTCCTCCTTGCGGACGATCTTGTAGATCAGAGTGGCCATGGGCAGGGCCGGATCTTCGAGCAGCGGGGTGGCCACCTGGGAGACGACCTCCGCCTCGAACAGGGGCTGATCGCCCTGGATATTGACCACCACATCCTGTTCGCCGATATCCATGATCCCGGCCGCCTCGGCCAGCCGATCGGTGCCGGAAACATGGTCCGGCCGGGTCATAACCACCTCGCCGCCGAAACCGCGGACACAAGCGGCGATCCGCTCGTCATCGGTAGCCACCGCCACCCGGGAGAGCAAGGTCACGGCCTGAGCCCGCTCATAGACATGCTGAATCATGGGCTTGCCCATGATCCTGGCCAGGGGCTTGCCCTCAAAACGGTTGGAATGATATCTGGCCGGAATGATCGCCACAACTTTAGGTTGTGCTTTATGCTGTAAATCCATTATCTTCTCAAAAGGTTGTAAGTTATCAGGAACTAAAGAAACGCCTTGCGCTGTTAAGAAACGGTAAGAATATACCATTTCTTAAAAATAGCGACCACCCGATTATTAAATATTATTATGCATCCCAGCCAGACCAGCAATAACCGACACAACACAGCGGTGGCGGCAAGCCATGATTCTCTGTTGCCGAAAGCGCAAGCTCTTGCCGCGCAACTCTCTCTGCCCCTGGTCGAAGCAACCTGCGATGATTTCCCGCTGCTGCT
Source organism: Deltaproteobacteria bacterium (assembly GCA_013349285.1). Classification (GTDB taxonomy): domain Bacteria; phylum Desulfobacterota; class Desulfobulbia; order Desulfobulbales; family Desulfurivibrionaceae; genus DUZU01. Next base: position 83,590 of record DUZU01000006.1, read on the forward strand.
AATGGTTACCGAACAACGAATTGAATTGCAACAGATCGGCCCAGGCGCACCCGGTCCCCTTTTTGTTGATTTTGTATGCGGCGCCGCGAATTATCGCCGCAAACACGGCGGCGGCCGCAAGCAGGCCATTGCCAAAGCGGCCGGCCTAAAAAAAGGATTAACCCCAACCCTTATCGATGCCACCGCCGGCCTGGGCCGCGACGCGTTTGTCTTGGCCGGCCTCGGCTGCAGGGTGCAACTGATTGAACGCTCGCCGATTATCGCGGCCCTGCTGCAGGATGGCATTGACCGCGCCAAGGCGGACCCGGGGCTGACCTCTATCGTAACCGACAACATGACCCTGACGGTTGGCGACAGCACAAAAATTCTGCATGAGTGGCAGGCGAAAAAACCGGATGTGATCTTTATCGACCCGATGTATCCCCATCGAGAAAAAAGCGCTCTGGTAAAAAAGGAAATGCGACTTATTCGCATGGTGGTCGGTGATGATCAAGACAGTACCACCCTGCTGGAAACCGCCTTAGCTGTCGCCGGACAACGGGTGGTGGTCAAAAGACCGATCCAGGCGCCCTGCCTGACCGGCAGAGCACCATCTTTTACCATCAACTGCAAAAAAAACCGCTTTGACGTCTATCTTGTTTAACCAGCAAAGGGTTTCCAGTTAATAAAGCAAAAGCGCAAAACCCGATTCAGCACAGATCATCAGGCAGCTTCAGCGACGGTGCCGCCTTGGCACCGCCCGGCTTCACCCCTTGCAGAACGCCGATGATCCTACCCTTTACTTCTTCATCCTTGCTCTCGACAAGAAGCTGCTCAAGACAGGCTGACATCTTTTGATTACCCTTGCTCAACTCGGCAATCCTTTCGGCAACGGAACGGATCATGAGGTTAACCTCATCAGCCTCTTCGGCAAAATAATCACCGTCACGAATCTTCATCACCGTACTGAAATCACCGGTGCCGACCCGGCGGCAGGTCCGAACAAGATTAACCAAGGGCCCGCAGATCTTATGGGTAACCACAATCATATGCACAAAAAAGAAAACCGCCCCCATGAACATCACCGGCGGCAGATTACGGGTCAGAGTGAGAAAGGTCTGGGCGGCTTGATACTGAGCGTCCAACTCCTTGCTCACATTAAACTCGTAGATAAATGGAAAAAAGATCAGTGCTGAGGCCACCAGCAAAATAATCCCCATATAAACGATACTGATCAAAATGATTCTGAGCTGAACCGGACTGTTGATCAAAAAATTTTTTAAATGGCGGAGATTCTTTTTTTCCATGGGCGCAAAACCGGGTTAAGGGTGCAGGGTAAGAGTATCATTGCTAAAATCATATTCATAAACAACGGAAGATTTCAAATGACTACCCTGGACAATAAACGGGACGGGAGATGAAGTAACGGTAAAGCGCACGCCTTTGGAGGCGACAAAACCCGGCAGGTTGAAATCATTGGGCTGACCGTCCTCCCCGGTGGATTGCCCCACCTCTCCCAGGTAGTTGCCGCCATGGCCGCCAAGGTAATCATCCTGCGCCATCCGGAAATTCCGAAGATCATACTTTACCGTGATGTCGATAGCCTTCTGCCGGTAATGGGCAACCCCCTTGATGGCGAGAACGGTAAAAATACATAAGATGACAATGGCGATGACCAGCTCGGTAAGCGTAAGTCCAGCGTCCCGTCGCCAGACAGATCCGGCAGAGTCCATTTTTCCGCCTCTAACTACAGGCGGACCTATATGCGCTAAAACTTTTGGGAACCCAACCATTTACTCTCACACAAAGAATGCTCGAGAAATTACACCGGCGCCTTTGCAAACACCAAGACGCCACAGGTCCCCCCCCTGTTATATTACTGTAACACAACAAACTAATATCATACTGTTTTTTTCTAACGATAACAGTAATCACCTAAAAATTAAAACAGATCATGATCCTTTTTTCAATATAACAAAGAAGGATGTCCGTGGAGTTGCCCCTATGAAATCGGACACCTCTTCGCTTCAGAATAACATCTAATATACTCACGTGGAGAGCACATCTTTAAACCCTTATGTGGATGATTCTCATTATAATCTTCAAACCACTTTGCAA
>DUZU01000007.1 GCA_013349285.1 Deltaproteobacteria bacterium
TTTTTTTGCAATTTGACATCTGCCGTAGGTGGAGTATAATCTCGCCGCGACATAGTACTTAAATACGTAATAAATATATAAGATAGCCTGAAGATAATTCCATCAACACCCAGGAGTTGTTATGCCAAGTTCCCTGCGTTGGAAAGCCGGCCTGCTTTTTTTCATGATCATGTTCTCGGTAATGACGGTGCTGCCGTCGTTCAAGTCCGTGCCCGACTGGTGGGCGAAATACCTGGCGCCGGGCGGTTTGCGCCTGGGCCTCGATCTCCAGGGCGGCATGCATCTGGTGATGAAGGTCAACCTGGCCAAAGCCATTGAAAACAACCTGGACCTGGCGGCCCAGGATCTCAAGGAAGCCTTGGCCGAAAAAAAGATCACCGTGGTCCGCACCTCGTCGCCGGATAAAACCCAGGTTATTCTCACCCTGCCCAATACCGGCGCCCTTGACACCGTAAAACAAGTGCTCAAGGATGATTTCCCGGAACTGGACAGCACGATCCAGGCCGAAGAGGGCAGCTTCCCCCGCATCTTCCTGAGCCTCAATGCTGAAAAAATCGACTTTATCAATAATAATGCGGTCAACCAGTCCCTGGAAATCATCCGCAACCGGATCGATCAGTTCGGCGTGGCCGAGCCGGTTATTGTCCGCCAGGGCGCCGATGAGATCATCATCCAGTTGCCCGGGGTCAAAGACGCGGACCGCGCCCTGAGCCTGATCGGCCGCACCGCCCAGCTCGAATTCAAGCTGGTGGATGATGCCGCCGGTCTCAACCTGAATCAGCTGATCAACCAGGCCGTCCAGGCCGGCCAGTGGGCCGAAGGCGAGAGCCGGAGAAAACTCAACCTGGCCCTGCAGAATGCTCTGCCGGCGGGTTCCGAGCTTTATTTTGAAAAGGATGTGGACAAAAAGACCGGCAAGGAGACCAAGACCCCGATCCTGATCAAGTCCCAGGTTTTGCTCACCGGCGAGATGGTCAAGGATGCCCAGGTCCGGGTGGGGGGCAATTTCAACGAGCCCTATGTCAGCCTTGATTTCACCGGCCGCGGCGGCAAGATCTTCGGCCAGGTCACCGAGAAAAACGTCAACAAACGCTTTGCCATTGTCCTTGACGAGGTGGTCCGTTCGGCCCCGGTTATCCGCGAAAAAATCATGGGCGGCTCCGCCCAGATCTCCGGCAGCTTCTCCTATGAAGAGGCGGCCGATCTGGCCATTGTCCTCAGGGTCGGCGCCCTGCCCGCCCCGGTGGAAATCATCCAGAACCTGACGGTCGGCGCCTCGCTGGGTAAAGACTCGATCCAGAAAGGGTTGATGTCCGGTGTTTTGGGCACCATCCTCGTGTTGATTTTCATGATGATCTACTACCGGCTTTCCGGCCTGATCGCCAACGCCGCCTTGATCCTCAACGTCCTGATGCTTTTTGCCGGTCTGGCGATGATGGGCGGCACCCTTACCCTGCCCGGTATTGCCGGTATCATCCTCTCCATCGGCATGGCGGTCGACTCCAACGTTCTGATCTTTGAGAGGATGCGCGAGGAGTTCGCCCTGGGCAAAACCGTGAAGTCAGGCATTGAAGGCGGCTACGACAAGGCCTTCTGGACCATTGTCGACTCCCAGGTCACCACCCTGATCACCGCCCTGGCCCTGTTCATGTTCGGCACCGGCCCGATCAAGGGCTTTGCCGTCACCCTGTCCTTGGGCGTCTCCTTAAACCTGTTGACCACCCTGTTCGGCACCCGGCTGATCTATGACCTGCTCTATTACAGCAAGCGGTTGAAACCGCTCAAGTTCCTGCAGTTTATCAAGAAACCCAATCTCGATTTCATGGGGATTCGCAAGTTCACCATTACAATTTCCGCAATCCTGGTTCTGATCGGCCTCTTCTCCTTTGTCGAGATCCTGCTCGGCCAGGCCAACCTGGGCGTCGATTTTTCGGGCGGCACCATTGTCCAGTACAAATCAAGTGCGCCGTTCACCTTGAAAGAGGTGCGCCAGGCCCTTGACAACAGCCAGATCGAGGGCGCGGTGCCCCAACAGGTGGAGAATGAAAACCGGTTGATCATCAAGGTCAAAAAATCGGAAAAGGTGGTCGGCCATATCACCAAAGAGGTAACCGAACTGCTCAACAACCGGCTGCCGGACAAAAATTTTGAGATTGAAAGCCAGTCGGAAATCGGCTCATCGGTGAGCGATGTTCTGCGCAACAAGGCCCTGCTGGCCATTGCCATTTCCCTGCTGGGAGTAATCTTCTACCTGGCGATGCGCTTTGACATGACCTTCGGCGTTGCCGCCGCCGCGGCCACCTTCCACGATGTCCTGGTGGTGCTCGGTCTCTGCTGGCTGATGGATATGGAGATCACCCTGCTCATTGTCACCGCCCTGCTTACCCTGGCCGGCTACTCCCTGAACGACTCGGTGGTTGTCTTTGACCGGATCCGGGAAAACATGAACAAAGCACCGGGCACCAGCTTTGCCGCGACCATCAACAATAGCGTCAACGAGGTGCTGGGCCGAACCATTGTTACATCATTAACCACGGGCCTGGTCCTGGTCGCCCTTTATGTCTGGGGCGGCTCGGTGATCCATGATTTCTCCTTTGCCTTGCTTGCCGGCCTGGTGGTGGGAACCTATTCATCAATCTTTGTGGCCAGTCCGCTGCTCCACCTCTGGCGCCGCGACTAGGAGTTGCTTGAAGATGATTGCTTTGGATCTGCCTGAAAACATCAGGGAAATGGCGCCCGGGGAAAAATTTCAGTTCCGCTGCCACCCGGAGGTTGCCTGCTTCACCGATTGCTGCCGGCAACTGGACCTGGCCCTGTCGCCCTATGATGTCTTACGGCTGCGGGGGCATCTTCAGCTCTCCGCCGCCGAGTTCCTTGAGAAATATGCCCTGATCGAGCAGGAACCCGGCGCGACCTTTCCCACGGTGTATCTGGCCATGGTCGACGACGGCCGGGCCAGCTGCCCCTTTGTCAGCGCGCAAGGCTGCAGGGTCTATGCGGACCGGCCAGGGGCCTGCCGCATCTATCCCCTGGGCCGGGGCGCTTTTTCCGCGCCGGACGGCTCCAGCCAGGAGCTGCATGTATTGATCCGGGAACCACATTGCCAGGGCTTTGACGCATCCGCCCCCCGCGACCTTGACGACTGGAAAAAAGACCAGGAGCTTGCCACCTATAACCAGGTCAACGATGAGTTACTCGCCGTCCTCCAGCACCCGCGGGTAAAACAAGGGCTCCAGCTGTCGGCCAATGAGCGGGAGGCCTTTATCCTGGCCCTCTACCGGCTCGACGAGCTGCGCGAACGCCTTGGGGCAAACAGCCTGGAGCCAAGCCTGGAATTAAGTGACCATGAGCGACAAATGGTTGCCGACGATGATCTCGCCCTGTTACGATTCGGCATCAGGTGGGTGCAACATGCCTTGCTCAACAAATGAGACAGATTCAACCAGCTTCCCCGAGGCCATCATCGGCATGAAAACTTCCCGCAGCGCCGTACTTTCCCCTAAACTCATCGACCAGCTTCTTGATATTTCCCGGGAATACAGCGAAACCGAAGGCGGCTGCCACGGCTATGACCACTCGGAAAGGGTGCATACCCTGGCCCTGCATATCGGTCGCCTGATGAACGCCCGGCTCGACATCCTGAGCGCCGCCGCCCTGCTCCACGACATCGGCCGCCAATATGAGACCAAGTCCCAGGGCAAGATCTGCCATGCGCTCAAAGGGGCGGAAATGGCCAAGGCAATCCTCACCGAGCTTAAATTTCCCGAGGATATCCAGCAGGAGATCATCCACTGCATCGAATCCCACCGCTACCGCAACAACAATATCCCGCAGAGCCTGGAGGCGAAAATCCTCTTTGACGCCGACAAACTCGATTCGATCGGCGCCATCGGCATCGGCCGCGCCTTTCTCTTTGCAGGCCAGGTCGGCGCCCGCTTGCACAACCAGGAGGTGGATATCGAAAAAACCTCCTCCTACACCAGGGAAGACACCGCCTACCGGGAATTCCTGGTCAAGCTCAGCAAGGTGAAAGACAAGATGCTGACCCCGGAAGGCAAAAGGCTGGCCCTGGAACGCCACGAGTTCATGGAAATCTATTTCAAACGCCTTGAAAAGGAAATCAACGGGTAACCATGGATAAGCCCTCAAAAAACACCGTAGTCATCATCGTCAACGAACTCAGGAAATCAATCCTGCTGCTGACCCTGACCCTGGTGCTGGCCAGCCTGGCATTCTACTATTTTTCCACCCCGCTCCTGAACTTTCTCCAGGACCACCTTGAACAGAAGCTGGCCTTTTTCACCATTGCCGGCCCCTTTCTCGCCCATGTCAAGATCTCCCTGGCCCTGGCTCTGTTCACCTTCATGCCCGCCATTATCTACTGTTTCTGGCGCGCCCTGGCCAAGCCCTTCAAGCTCAGCCGCCTCAACGTCTTCTGGTTCGTGGTTTTCACCTGTCTGCTTTTTTACGCGGGTACGGCCTTCTGTTATCTGCTGACCCTGCCCTACGGCGTTAAATTCCTGCTCGGTTTTCAATCGGAACAGCTCAGGGCGGTGATCTCGATCAACCGCTTTGTCTCCTTTGTCTCCATCTTCATCCTGGCCTTCGGCTTTATCTTCGAGCTGCCGATCTTTATGATCTTTTTGGCCAAGACCGGGCTCATCGCCCGCAAAACCTTTGAAAACAACCGCCGCTACGCCCTGCTCGTCATCAGCATTGTCGCCGCCCTGCTCACCCCGACGCCGGACGTGGTCAATATGCTGCTCATGGGCGGCCCGCTCTACATTCTGTACGAAGCCGGGATCCTGGTGCTCAAGTTCCTCAGAATACCCTGAGGCAAGCTCTGCACAAATAGGACGATTGCATGATGGCCCGTTCTATGCTATTAAATTTTGTTACGAGATGGGAACGCGAGCAGTTTTATTGGTCAGGATCGTCCTGATAAACGGAAAAACGGGTTATACTTCATACCGATATGCCATCAAGATTTTCCCTGCAAGAGCGCAAAAAAATTATTTTACTAAGCACCCTGATCTTCTTGATCGTCGGGGCCTGGTCTATTTTCGGGCCATTCGGCGCCTTGAAATATTACCGGGTCGCCGGTGAGCTTAAGGAGGTGCAGACCAGAAACAAAGGGCTAACCCAGGCCAACGACAATCTGCGCAAGGAAATAATCAAGCTCCGGACCGACCCGGCCTATCTTGAAGAAGTGGCTAGAAAAGAGTTCGGCCTCCTCAAGAAAAACGAGGTGGTCTATGACTTCAAACCCCATGAAAAGCGGCATCATTAATCGGCAAAAGCCAAGTCAGCTCTCCCGCCCCCCTGGGATCCAACAACAATCCGCGGCCCAGCCTCAGCCCACCCGGGCAAGGTCATCGATAATCCAGCGCGCCGCGTCATAAAGATCCTCGGCCACACTCACCGGCTGGATCTGCTGATGGGGGCCGATATACTCCCGGTCGCCCCGCCCGTAACCGCTCAACACCAACAGCCCCTTGGCCTTACAGGCCGCCGCCGCCTTGAGATCGGACCAGCGATCGCCGACCACATAGGAACCGGCCAGATCGAGATCCAGCTCCCTGGCCGCTTCCGTAAAAAGGCCGATCTTTGGTTTGCGGCAATCACAGGCCAGCCGGAACCTCTCCTCCTTGGCCTCGGGATGATGAGGGCAAAAATAGATCCCATCGACATGGGCGCCGGCCGCCGCCAGCTCTTTATTCATCTTGGCATGCACCTCGCCGACCAGGCTTTCCGGAAAATAACCCCGGGCCAGACCGGACTGATTGGTGACCACCACCACCGGGATAGACTGCTCATTAAGCAGACGAATACCGGCCGCGGCCCTGGGCAGCATCACAAACCTGGTGATATGGTTGATATAGCCCATCTGCTCGTTGATGGTTCCATCCCTGTCTAAGAATACCGCCGGTCGCATCACAACTCCTCGTTGGCCTGCAACAGTCTGCAGGTTTGTTCAAATATCTCATCCACGCCGATCTGCAGCATGCAGGCAAAATCGTTCTGCTTGCAATGGGTTTTCATACAGGGGCTGCAGGCCAACTCCTTTCTCACCACCACCGATCTTTCGGAAAAAGGGCCGGTGGCCACATCATTGGTTGAGCCGAAAATTGCGACCAGGGGGGTATCCTGGGCCGCCGCCACATGCATCAGCCCGGAATCGTTGGTGACAAAGGCGTCACAAAGGCCGATCAGGGCCATGGCCTGGGCCAGGGTGGTGTTGCCGGTCAGATCGACCACCCGGCCCGGCGCCGCCTCTTTGATCTCCGCGGCGGCCGCGTTATCGCTCTTGGTGCCGAACACCAGCAGCGTCGCCTGCCGCTCCTCGGCCAGCCGGGCGGCCAGTCCGGCATACCGTTCCGCCGGCCAGCGCTTGGCCGGGCCATAGGCCGCCCCGGGATTAAGGCCGACGACCACCCCCTTGCTTTGTTCAGCAATGAGCTGCCTGGCCCAGGTCATGGTATCATCGGAGAGCCGCAAAAAAAGTTTATCCGCCCCGCAGCTCAGGCCGAGATCACGCATCAACCCCTGGTAATAATAGACATGGTGTTTGCCCCTGATGCTTTTTTTGATTTTCACCCCGTGGCTCAAGAGCAGACTGCGGCCATCCCGCTTATAGCCCGCCCGCACCGGGATCCCGGCCAATTTGACGAGCAGGGCCGCCTCAAAGGCATTCTGCAACAGGATGGCCAGATCAAAATGCTTGGCCGCGATTTCCCGGCTCAACCGCCAGAGGCCGCCAAGGCCATGGTGCAGGGTGTTCTTATGATAGAGCATCACCTTATCCACATGGGGACTGGCGAGAAAGATATCGGCAACCCACGGATAGGCCAGCACCGTGATCTCGGCATCGGGGAAATTTTGCCGGATGGTGCGCACCGCCGGGGTGGTCATCACCGCGTCGCCAATCCAGTTGGTGGAGCGAATCAATATTTTTTCAGGCGCTAATTGATTAATTGTCCGAGGCATAAAAAGGGCCTTTGCTGTTAAGTTAAAAGAGAAGCAGAATTGCTCTTTTGCCATAGCCCGTCAAGTTTTTTCTCTTAACAAAGTAGAGCCGCGACTAAAATCCCACCCTGACTAACCCCAATTTTCCACCCGGCCAAAATCATCGGCACCGATAACTTAGCGAAGAATTGTTCTTCTTTGTTGCAATTATATGTATAGAATGGTAAATAATTTCGTTTCAGAAAAAAGCACATCCCTGAAAATACTCCTTTGGTGCCCGCGAAGCGGGTTGGAGCTATGGGATGGACGCCACAACCAAAATTACAGGAGAAGTAGAATGTCTTACATTACCATGAAGGAAATGCTCGAGGCCGGTCTTCATTTCGGTCACCAAACCAGTCGCTGGAACCCCAAGATGAAACCCTTTATCTTTGGGGCCCGTAACAAAATCTATATCATCAACCTGGACAAAACTCTGCCCCTGTTCAACAAGGCCTATGAGTATGTTGCCAAAACCGTTGCCAAAGGCGGCACCATCCTTTTCGTCGGCACCAAGCGTCAGGCCCAGGATATCATTAAAGAAGAAGCCGAGCGTTGCGGCATGTACTTCATCAACAACCGCTGGCTGGGTGGTATGCTGACCAACCATCAAACCATCAAAAACAGTGTTGATCGCCTGAAGAAATATGAATCCATGCAGGAAGACGGCACCATCAATCAGTACAAAAAGAAGGAAGCCCTGCAGATCCAGAAAGACACGGTCAAACTCGACCGCAACCTGGGCGGCATTAAAAACATGAAGGGACTGCCTTCCGCTATTTTCCTGATCGACCCTAAACGGGAAAAAATTGCGATTGAAGAAGCCAACCGTCTCGGCATTCCGGTAATCGCCATTGCCGACACCAACTGCGACCCGGATGGCATTGACTTTATCATCCCGGGCAACGATGACGCCATTCGTTCCATCAAGTTGCTCACCTCCAAAATGGCGGAAGCCGTCATCGCCGGCAAGGAGCAACACACCGAAAGCCTCAAAGCGAAAACCGACAAGAGCGAAACTGCGGAAGAGCAGGCCAAGATTGAAGAGGCATAAGCCCTAACATCGGTTGCAACAAGTAGATTATCGAATCGAGTCCGGTATGAGTTTGTAAATCATGCCGGACCTTTCTTTAGAAACGTTAGATCTAACTATCATAAGGACAGAGCCGTGAGTATTACAAGCCAAATGGTAAAAGAACTCCGCGATAAAACCAACGCGGGGATGATGGATTGCAAAAAAGCATTGACCGAAACCAATGGCGATATGGAAAAAGCCATTGACCTTCTCCGCCAGAAAGGTCTGGCCGTTGCCCAGAAACGGGCCGGTCGCGCCACCAGTGAAGGCGTTATTGAAACTTACATCCACGCCGGCGGCAAACTCGGCGCCATGGTGGAAGTAAACTGTGAAACCGACTTTGTTGCCAAAAACTCCGACTTTATCGAGTTTGCCAAAAACGTTGCCATGCACGTGGCCGCCGCCGCGCCGGTTTCGATCACCCGTGAGGATGTCGACGAGGAACTGGCCGCCCGTGAGCGCAACATCTTCAAACAGCAGGCCATTGACTCCGGCAAACCGGAAAATATCGCCGAAAAAATGGTTGGCGGCAAAATGGACCGTTTTTTTGCGGAAAGCTGCCTTATGGAGCAGAAGTTTGTAAAAAACCCCGATCTTTCCATCCAGGATCTGCTGAACGAGCTGGTCGCCAAACTCGGCGAGAATATCAGCATTAAACGTTTTCAACGTTTCCAGGTTGGCGCATAAAGATCAACAACCGGATAAGTGATCAGACCGTGACTAAAGCAAAATACCAGAGAGTATTGTTGAAGTTAAGCGGCGAAGCCCTGATGGGTGACGCCGCTTTCGGCATCAGCACCAAAATGCTGGGATACCTGGCCGACGAGATTCAGGATCTGGTGGCGCTTGGTGTCCAGACCAGCCTGGTGATCGGCGCGGGCAACATCTTCCGCGGGGTGGCCGGGGCCTCGGCCGGCATGGAACGCTCCTCGGCCGACAATATGGGAATGCTGGCCACGGTGATCAACTCCCTGGCCCTGCAAGACGCCTTGGAACAGAAAGGAATTTCCACCAGGGTGCTCTCCGCCATTCCGATGATGACGGTTTGCGAGGCCTATTCAAGACAAAAAACCATGCACCACCTGCGTAAAGGCCGGGTGGTAATTTTCGCGGCGGGCACGGCCAACCCCTATTTCACCACCGATACCGCCGCGGTGCTCAGGGCGCTGGAGATCGATGCCGATCTGATCTGCAAGGCGACCAGGGTGGACGGCGTTTACGACAAAGACCCGCTCAAACACGACGATGCGGTCAAGTTTGACTCCCTCAGTTACACCGAGGTGTTGACCCGCCGACTCAGAGTCATGGATATGGCCGCCATCTCCCTGGCGATGGATAACAAAAAAGCCATTATGGTTTTTGACATGAATATTGCCGGCAATATGAAAAAAGCCATTATGGGCGATCATATCGGCACGCTGATTAGAGGAGAAGATAATGAGTAAAGTTATCGATGCCATGAAAGAAAAGATGGACGCCAACATCGAGGCCTACCGCCGCGACCTGGCCAAGGTCAGAACCGGCCGCGCCTCGATCGCCCTGTTTGACGGAGTTAAAGTTATCGCCTACGGTTCGCCCATGCCCCTGAACCAGGTTGCGACCCTGACCCTGCCCGAAAGCAGAATGATCGTTATCCAGCCTTGGGACACCCAACTGCTGCCCGCCATTGAAAAAGCTATTCATTCCTCCGACCTCGGCCTTACCCCGTCCAGTGACGGAAAAATAATCAGAATCAGCATCCCGCAGCTCACCGAAGAACGCCGGAAAGAATTGGTTAAATCCGTCAAGAAAACCAGCGAGGAGTTCCGGGTCGCGGTGCGCAACTCGCGCCGGGAAGCAATCGATGCCTTGAAGTCTCAGAAGAACGACAAAGAAATTGCAGAAGACGATTTCTTCAAGCTGCAGGACGAGGCACAGAGCGTAACCGATTCTTTCATCAAGCAGATCGACACTATTTTGGCCGAAAAAGAAAAAGAGGTTATGGAGGTATAAACCCCTCGCCTTGCGGCCCGGCCCCATCGGCTCAAAGAAAAAATCAGAATACCGCTGTCAGCTGCCTAGTTATATATGCCAGAGCTTGATCCTCAAAATCTACCGCAACACGTTGCCATCATTATGGATGGCAACGGTCGTTGGGCCAAGCAACGCGGCAAGATCCGGGTTATGGGCCATAAGGTCGGCGTCGAATCCGTCCAGGAAATTGTCCGCACCGCCCGTGAGCTTGGCATCAAAGTCCTCACCCTTTATGCCTTTTCCACTGAAAACTGGAAAAGACCGGCCATGGAAGTGCAAGCCTTGATGGGACTATTAAAGTCCTACCTGGAAAGCGAACTTGCCAACATGGTCGAAAACAACGTCAGCCTGCGCTGCATCGGCCAGCAACAGAGAATTCCCCCGGAAGTGGTTAAGGTTTTGGACCGGGTTATTGCCGAAACGGCAAATAATGATGGCCTAATCCTCAACCTTGCTTTAAGCTATGGCAGCCGAAACGAAATTATCCAGGCTGTTCAGGCCTTGGCCGCCGAATGCCTACAGGGAAAAATAAGGCCGGAGGCAATAAACGACCAGGCCCTGGCCGACCATCTTTATACCGCCGGCCAGCCTGATCCTGATCTGCTCATCCGCACCGGCGGCGAGGCAAGGCTCAGTAATTTTCTTCTCTGGCAGGCCTCATACGCCGAGTTATACTTCACGGAAACCCTGTGGCCTGATTTCAGAAAAGATGCGTTTCTTACCGCAATTATTGATTTTCAACAACGCCAGCGGCGTTTCGGCAGAACCGGGGAACAAGTTACAGGGGCGGAATAAGTTACTCATCCCCTTTTGGCGTTAAAAAACCGAACCCAAGGCGGCTTTTAATGAAAAGAGTCATCACCGGAATCTGCATCAGCGGCCTGTGGCTGCTCCTGCTTTTCACATCTCCCTTCCCCATTTTTTGGCTGACCATAACCCTGGTGGCCGCAGTCGCCCTGGCCGAATATTTTACCATTGCCCTGCCCAAGCAAGACAAACACTACCGCCTGCTGCTCATTCTCCTCGGCCTGCTGCCTCTGATCGGCGCCTATCCCGGCCACAACCTGCTGATGCTCTGCGGCCTGACCATTGCCCTGCTGGCCCTGCTCATCTTCAGCATATCCCGTTACAGCGCCCTGGCTCAGCCTTTTGAATTTATCAGCCGAGCCGGTTTCGGCTTTTTTTACATCAGCCTGTGCATCGCCCATCTGATTTTATTAATGGACCTGCTCCAGGGCAGATTTTTACTCCTTTTGTTAACGGCCATCACCGCCGGCTCGGACACTGCCGCCTATTATTCCGGCAGACTTTTCGGCAAACACAAACTGAGCCCGGCGATCAGCCCGGGTAAAACCATCGAGGGTTTCATCGGCGGGGTGGTTGGCAGTGTGATGGCCGCCATGGTGGTAAAATATTTCTTTCTGCCTGATTTCAGTTACTTATGGGTGGGACTGACGGCGGTGGCCTTATCCTGCCTGGGCGTGGTCGGCGACCTTTCCGAATCGGTTATCAAACGCACCTTTGCGGTAAAGGATTCAGGTTCGATTTTGCCGGGACACGGAGGGGTGCTCGACCGGATCGACTCCCTGCTTCTCACCGCCCCGGCCCTTTATTACATCGTGATTTTTTACATTATACTCAATTAACAATTACTCAGCCCGCCGGACCGTTACCGGACATGCGGATAAACCTGCCACGGATTAATGATGAAAAATATTTCACTGCTTGGCTCCACCGGCTCCATCGGTTGCAATGTCCTTGACGTGGTCCGCCAGTTTCCCGGCCGTTTCCGCATTGTCGGCCTGGCGGCCGGCAACAACGGCGCCCTGTTGCGAGAACAAATCGAAGCCTTTAATCCGCAAAAAGTTTCGATCGCCGATGCCAAGCTTGCCGGCGACCTGGCCCAGAGTCTGCCTCCGGGCTGGTCGGACAAGATCGAGGTCGGCACCAAAGGCAACATCAGCGTTGCCACCATCCCCGAAGCCGACACCGTGGTCTCGGCCATTGTCGGGGCGGCGGGGCTCACCCCCACCCTGGCCGCGATCGAGGCCGGTAAAAACATCGCCCTGGCCAACAAGGAAACCCTGGTCATGGCCGGCAACCTGGTGATGGATGCGGTCAAGCGCTGCCGGGTTACCATGCTGCCCATCGACAGCGAACACAATGCCATTTTCCAGGCCCTGGAAGCGGGCCGCCGCGAGGATGTCAACAAGATCCTGCTCACCGCCTCTGGCGGGCCTTTTCAGAATAAGAGCATGCGCGAGCTGTGGGATGTCTCCCCGGAACAGGCCCTGGCCCACCCCAACTGGACTATGGGCAAAAAAATCTCCATTGACTCGGCTACCCTCATGAACAAAGGGCTTGAGGTGATCGAGGCTAAATGGCTTTTTGATATCGAGGTGGAAGCCATCGAGGTTCTCATCCACCCCCAGAGCATCGTCCACTCCATGGTCGAGTATAAGGACGGCTCGGTGATCTCGCAGATGGGCATTCCGGACATGCGAATACCCATTGCCTATGCCCTGTCCTACCCGGAGCGACTCCGGCTCAAGCTGCCGAGGCTGGATTTGTTCAACACCCACGACCTCTCTTTCCACCGGCCTGATTTCGAGAGATTTCCGGCCTTGAAACTGGCCTATCAGGTCTGCAAGCGGGGCGGCACCTTGCCCGCCGTTCTCAATGCGGCCAACGAGGTGGCGGTTGACGCCTTTTTAAACCGAAAAATCCGTTTCCCGGAAATTGCCCTGACCGTCGCCGAAACGGTCAATCGCCTGCCCGGCGAGGCGGCCTTGACCATCAAGTCCGTACTTGATGCGGACCTGGCGGCCCGAATGCAGGCGGAATCAATAATTGAAGCATACAACATCAATTCCAAACAGCGGCTCGGCGAAGAGATATTAAGCCCCGATCTGCCGCCCGGCCTCAAATCATAACCATAAAAGAATCCAATATGAACTCAGTTATCGCCTTTATCATTGTCCTTGGCCCCCTCATCTTTATCCATGAATTCGGCCATTTTATCTGCGCCAAACTTTTCGGCGTGCGCATTCTCAAGTTTTCGCTCGGCTTCGGGCCCAAGGTTGTAGGCTGGAAAGCCGGGGAAACCGAATACCTGCTCAGCGCCTTTCCCTTGGGCGGCTATGTTAAGATGTACGGCGAAAACCCCCTTGACGAGGTGGCCGAAGATCAGCAGGCCTTTTCGTTTTCCCACAAATCCTTGGCCCAACGCTTCTGGATCGTATTCTGCGGCCCGCTTTTCAATCTGCTTTTCGCGGTTTTTCTTTTTGTGATCATGTTCAGCATCAGCGGGGTCTCCAAGCCGGTTACCGAGGCCAGGATCGGCTATATCTCCGCCGGCTCCCCGGCCGAAACCGCCGGTCTGATGGCCAACGATCTCATCCTGGCCATTAACGACCAACCGGTTGAGACCTGGAGCGAGGTTTCCAACCTGATCCGCTTGAGCAACGGCAAGCCGGTGGTGCTTGCCATTCAACGTAACAACCAGCAATTGAGCATCACCGGCCAACCAAAGATCGAGGAAGACAAAAATATCTTCGGCGAGGTGATCGACACCCGCTACATGCTCGGAATCAGAGTTGCCGACGAAGTTGTCGATCTATCTTTAGGCGAGGCGACCCAGGCCGGTTTTATACACACCTGGAACCTGATCGACATCACCATCCAGGGCATTGTCAAGATTGTCCAGAAGGTGGTGCCGGCCAGTGAACTTGGCGGCCCCATCCGCATCGCCCAGATGGCCGGCCAGCAAATGCAGGCGGGCTGGCTCAACCTCATCCATTTTGCCGGCCTCTTAAGCGTCAGCCTCGGGGTGCTCAACCTCTTCCCCATCCCCATTCTCGACGGCGGCCACCTGGTGTTTTTCGGGGTGGAGGCCATTCGCCGAAAGCCGTTAAGCATGGAAACCCGGGAACGGCTGCAAATGGTGGGCCTGATCCTGCTGCTCTCGCTGATGCTCTTTGTTTTTTATAATGATTTCATGTTCATCAGCCACAATTGACCTTAACCATGGCCACAGCACACCCTGATAAACTCGCCGGCCCGGTGGTCCTGGCCATCGAAACGGCCGGCCTCTGCGGCAGCATCGCTCTGGTCACGCCGGGCCAATGCCTTGGCGAATTGTCGATCAACACCAGGGGCACCCACTCCAAAAGGTTGCTCCAGTCGATCAACTGGCTGCTGACCCAGACCGAACTTGACTGGCCTGATATTGCAGCCATCGCCGTCAGCCTGGGGCCGGGAAGTTTTACCGGACTGCGGATCGGCTTGAGCACCGTCAAAGGAATCTGCATGGCCACCGGCAAACCCCTGCTCGGCGTCTCCAGCCTTGATGGCCTTGCCTGCCAGTTCCCCTATCTGCCCCAGCAGATCTGCGCCATTATCGATGCCCGCAAAAAAGAGATCTATACGGCATTCTACCGTAATTCCGAACAGGGCACGGCTATTCGCACCAGCGACTACCGGGTCATGGCCCCGGAAAATCTGCCGGCTCTGATCGACGAAGCCACCATATTGGTCGGCGACGGGGCAAAGCTCTATGAGAATTTTTTCAGAAAAGAGTTGGCCGAACAAGCCTGTTTCGCCCCGGCCGAACTGCACTTCGCCCGGGCGGCGGCCATCGGTTTTTTAGGGCTGGCGCAACTGCAACAAGGGGAATTCATCGAAGCGGCCACCGCGGTCCCGATTTACATCCGGGCCTCTGACGCCGAGCTTGAATTTGACAAGAAAAAGAAACGGGATTAAAAACCGAATTCGGCCAACAGATCGTCAACTAGATTCTGCTTTAGTGGCGATGCGGTTGTCGAGTCATGGACCTCGCGGAGCAATTCCTTCTTTTTCTCCATATTTTCAACCGAACCATCCTTCTTGATGTTGAGAATAACCAGAACCTCGATCAGCCAGCAACGGATCTGGTTGAGCTCCTCAATCATCTTTTCCATCTTCTGCCGGGCCGCATCCTGATAAGACTGAGAGGCGATGATATCATACATGGCCGCCTTTATTTCGGTCAGCGCCAGCTGCGGCGTCGAGCCCTGCTCCACCCCCTGGGCGGCAAGAAGCTCTTCCAGCCTTGCGACCTGACTGATCACCTCATCGGACTTATCAAGCACGGCATTGGTGGATTGCTCCATGAGCTCGACAACATCCATGGCCTGACTAACCACACTGGGGGCCTGCTCACCGGCGCTGGCCAACGGCAATTGCACCGTCTGCATGTTCACCAGCATGGTATTGATTTTCTTGGCCAGGGTCGACAACAGCCCTTCCGCATTGACCTCCGGCACCGTCTTTCCGTATTCACCATGGAGAAAGGCATCGGTGAGCTCAACCAGAGAGGCTATACTCTTTTCTATTTTTATATTGACATCCGACATGAAGGATCAGCTACTCGCAAGTTTAAATAATTAAATAAATATTAATAACATAGTAACGAAATATAAAATGGAAAGCAATCGCAGTTTCTATTTAAATAACGTTGGCTCAACGATAACGGTTTACTGTTTTATAAAACTCTTTTTTTGATAAATACATAAGGCGATCGGCCTCCTTAACCAACTCCTCGACCGGATACATATCGCTGCCCGCCCGACCGAGACTGACGGTTACCGGAAATTTTTCACCATCGGGTAAGGGGATGGTTAAATTGTTAAAAATTTCATTCTGCAACCGCACCACAAAACGTCCGGCACTGGCATCATCACAGTCGCCGAGAATAATAACAAACTCATCCCCACCGGTTCTGGCCGCGATATCGGTATGACGCAGGGTTTGCGAAAAGGCCTTCGCCGCCGTGACGATCAGCTGATCACCGGCATCGTGTCCGTATTCATCGTTAATTTTTTTCAACATATTAATGTCGGCAACCACCACCGCAAAATTAATATTATAGTTCTTAAATTTCTCTGCTTCCTCATCAAAGGCCTTGCTGAAGTATGCCCTGTTAAAAAGGCCGGTCAAGGAATCATTATGGGCTTTTTCCTCAAGCTGGCGCAACAGCAGTTGATTATGGAGATAGGATCCCAGCGGTTCGGCTACCAGCTTGAGCATGTCGACCTCCTCCTTGGAGATCTTACCCTCCAGGGCAAGAAGCCCTACCCTTTGTGAATTGGCTCCGATCAGGGGCAGCTGGCACGATTCATCCCACGGCAAAAAATTATCATTTACGATTTGCTCTGTTTTGCAATCTTGCAATTCCCGGGAGAGACAAGCCTTGCTTAATTTTTTTACCGCTCCGTCATCAAGCCCCCGCTCTTTAATCAACCAGATATTGCCCGCCCTGACATCATTGACCACAACCGCCACCGACCCCTTATGCAAAAGGGGCAGCACATTATCGAAGAAATAATCGATCACCCCTTTAACATTAGTCTCTTTCTGCATAAAGGTGCCGAAATCGACAAGGCCGGACAGAACATTATTTTTTTCGTCAATCTCCTGCTGGTTGGCCCTGATCTGTTCGATGAGGCCGATCTGCCGGGTAATATCGCGAAATATCAGAAACCCGCCGTCCCCCTTGGGGGAAACCGCAAAAATTTCGGTGTAAAACTGACCCTCAACCTCATGGCTCTTCTTTTTGCCGTCCGCCGCGGCAAACCCTTCAAGGGCCGGGCACCCCTCACAGGGATCATCATAACCGAGCATATTGAAACAATAGCCATGATTCTCCCCGGCAAACATCTTCGCAACACTGCTGTTTCGCCGTTGAATCTTGAATTCCTGACCAACTACCAGCAGGCCGTCCGGGAGATGATCCATGAGTTGCTCAAGCAGTTCATGTTCATCCAGGCTCACTCGCCGGCGGCGCTCCAGTAAAATATTTTTGGCATGCAATTCCTTGCGATCAAGATCGGTCTGCCGCAACAAGGTAATCTCTCGGGTCACATCATGGAGAGTCAGAAGTCGGTTACCCTGCCAATTGCGGCAGTATACATTGACGAATATATCGCCAAGCTGACCGTTAACGGTGACGGATTGCCGGATGGGCTGCTCGGCGGCGTCATTTTCACAGGAACAGTTATCACAGATCCGGTCATTACCGAACAGCAGTAAATGACAGGGTTGGCCGTTTAACTCCTTCCCGGCTTTTTCCCATATATTTTCAGCGATGCGGTTGGCAAACAACAAGTTGCCATCATTGCCACAGAGAATAAGACCGACCTGGGCCGATTCAAATAATTCCTGAATTTCCCGGTCTAATATTTGTTTTACCGAAGATTTCATTTTACCTTTTGTAAGTTCCAGGAAAACAGCTGAGCGAAAATAAATTTAAAGTTTATAACCCTAACAATATTTCATCATTATAAATAGATAATTCAACAAAAAAAAAATAAAAATACATAAGGCTACCCATCTGGAATCATTCAGCAAAACCCCTCCACCTCCCGCCATTTTTCATCCAGTCTTTTAGCTGAAACCGAAAACGCCGTTCCCAGCTCCTGGGCAAACAGCGAAACCTTGAACTCCTCGATCATCTCCCGGTACTGGCCCAGCAGCGCCAACAACTCGGACGGAGGGTTGGCGATCTGCGCAGCTTGAGCAAAACGTTGTTCGTGCACGGTCACCTGTTGCGCCTTGGCCTGGTCCTTGGCCGGCGCCACATGGGCCCGCTCGATACGAATGGCCAGCGCCTTGAGATAACGAGGCAGGGCTCGCAGCTGTTTGGTGGAAAAATTAAGGAGAAAATCATGGGGAACAATCAAGTTGACCTGGCTGCGGTATTCGCCGAATCGATTGGCCGGATCCTTGCCTGTTTTACTCAGTCCGGCAAATTTGGAGATCAGATCAAGACAATGTCTTCTTTCCTGTAACACCTGAACTACCAGTTCATACAACGCACGGCACATTTGATAGAGCCCCTGCTTGCGGACCAGGGCAACTCGCTCGGCAAATTCGGCTTCACTGGGCAGCGCCCCCTCCCCTACAGCAAAGACCTCGCCCATAACCAAGGCAAAGATGTCCGCGTTCACCTGCTCATGACTGCCGATGCCTTCGTACAGCGCCCAATGGCTCCGGGGGATGGCGATATCTTTCCTAACCGCCTTCACCTGCTTGCTGAATTCGGCCAGGTAAAGGCTCAACAGGGCCTGCCGGGTATTACGGCGCCCCTGCGCCCGGTCGGTATAAAGCTTGCGACTTACCCCGCCCTTTTCATCCATGGCAAGCCCCGGGTAGACAAAGCCCTGGAGATCCCCAGCATGGCCGGTCACCGGCAAGCGCTCCTCGATCTGAGAAAATTGTTCGGGCCGGATATTAGCCTGTTCCCACTTCTCTTTAAGGGCGGCGAGACTGCCTTGGTCCATGCCGACCCCGCCCCCGGCTCCGCCCACCTTTCTCAACAGATTAAAATCCCTGGTTTGCTCAAGGACCTTGCCTTGGTGATCAATCAGCCGGAAACGGAATTTAAGATGGGGAGGCAGATCGCCGACCGGCCACTGGCTTGCCAAAATCCGCACCCGATACGCATCCAGAATTATCTGTTCCAGCGCCCGGTAAAGGGAGCCGTGATAAGGCCTCAGGTCACCGACGATCTCGGCGGCGGTCTGCGCCAGGGGAATCAACTGCTTGCGCAAGGCCTTGGGCAGGCCCTTCAACAGAAAAACGATCTTTTCCGTGAGCAACCCGGGCACCAGCCATTCGAAAAACTCCAGCCGCAGATGGGGCAGCAGACTGATCGGGATATGGGCCGTGACCCCGTCATCCTCCTCCCCCGGCGCAAAACGATAGGATAGCGGGACCTCGAACTCGCCGGCCATGACGGTAAGCGGATATTGCTCCAGGGTCTTTTCTTCGGGCAACTCTTTGAGAATATCCCTTTCCGTCATGCAGAGAATCGAGTCGGAGCCCAGTTCTTTCAGCCAGCGGTTCAGGCTGCGCTGGTCACAGATCCCGGGTTTGACCCGCTCTTCATAAAATTGAGCCAGGGTATAATCATCGACCATTACATCCCGCTTGCGAACCCTGTCCTCCATGGACTGCAGTCGCTCGAGCAGATCATTATTCTTCTCGAGAAAGCCATAGTTGCCCTTGATCTCCCCCTCGACCAGGGCCGACTGGATAAAGATCTGGCGGGCCTCCTCCGGCTTGACCGTGGCGTAATTGACCTTGCGGCGGGCCACGATAACCAGGCCGAACAAGGTGACCTTGGCAAAGCCCACCACCTGCCCCCGCCCCTTTTCCCAATGGGGTTCGGAATAACTGATTCGACAAAGGCTGCCGGCCAGGGGCTCTATCCACTCGGGCTCAATGGTTGCCACGGTCCGGGCATAGAGCCTGCTGGTTTCAACAATCTCCGCCGCCATGATCCAGGACCCGCTCTTATTAAAAAGCGCGGAGCCGGGAAAGACCATGACCTGCCGCCCGCCGGCGCCCTGATAGATATTTTTTTCCTTCTTGAGCGCGATATTCCTGAGATTTCCGCTGAGAATGGCCCGGTGGATATCAGCCACCGCCGCCGGCTGGGTATTAATGGTATAACCATCCTCCTCTTTGAGGATCGAGGTGATCTGCTCATGGATGTCGCGCCACTCGCGCATTCGCTGAAAAGAGAGGTAATGGCTTTTACAAAACTTGCGCATCCGGCTCAGGCTTTGCAGCTTATCAAAGGAGTCATGATAGGCATCCCAGAGCTTGAGGAAAAACAGGAAATCGGAATCCACCTTGGTAAAACGGGCATGGGCCGCATCGGCCTCCTTCTCCTTGTCCGCCGGCCTTACCCGCGGATCCTGGATGCTCAAGGCGGCGGCAATCACCGCCACCTCGCGCAGGGCGTTATGGTCCCGGGCCTCGATAATCATCCTCGCGATCCGGGGGTCAAGGGGCAGACGGGCCATCAGCCTTCCCTTGCCGGTCAGCCGGCGATCATCGGTAAGGGCGCCGAGCTCGGCCAACAGGGCATAGCCATCCTGAATGGCCCGCCCCGAGGGGGGATCGACAAAGGGAAATTTTGTCGGCTCGCCCAGCTTGAGATAAATCATCCGCAGGATGACCTCGGCCAGATTGGAGCGCAAAATCTCGGGCAGGGTGTACTCGGGACGATTATTGTAATCATCCTCCCCGTACAGGCGCACGCAGATACCGGGCCCGACCCGCCCGCAGCGCCCCTTGCGCTGTTCGCAACCGGCCCTGGAGATCGGCACGATCGGCAGCTTGCTGGTCCGGGCCCGGACATTATAGGTGGCCAGCCGAGCCAGCCCGGTGTCCACTACGTAGCGGATCCCGGGCACGGTGATCGAGGTTTCCGCCACATTGGTGGCCACCACGATTTTCTGGCTGCCGGCCGGCCTGAATATTTTTCGCTGATCCGCGGGCGACAGCCTGCCGTATAAGGGCAGGACCAGAGGGGCCGACCCGGCGGGGCCGACTTGCCGCAAACTGCTCTCAATCGTCTCGACCGTCTCCCGGATATCCCGTTCGGTGGGCATGAAAACCAGGATATCGCCATGCCGATCATGGCGGCGCAACTCAAGCACCGCCTGCACCGCCTGATTCACATAGGTCTGCTCGCCCTCTTCCTCCTCTTCCGGGTCAAGGGGCAGATAACGCACCTCCACCGGAAAACTCCGGCCGGAAACCTCTATAATCGGAGCCCGGTTAAAGCTGGCGGCAAATTTTTCGGTATCAATGGTCGCGGAAGTGATGATCACCTTGAGATCATGCCGCCTGTCCAGCAACCGCTTGAGCATGCCGAGCAGAAAATCGATATTCAGGCTGCGCTCATGGGCCTCGTCAATAATGATGGTGTCGTAGGCACTAAGCTCCCGGTCGCCCTGGGCCTCGGCCAGGAGAATGCCGTCGGTCATGAACTTGATCCGGGTATTTTTGCCGGTGCGATCCTGAAAACGGATCTTGTAGCCCACCAGATCAGCCTGGCCGCCTAACTCCTCGGCGACCCGCTCGGCCACCGAAATGGCGGCAATGCGGCGAGGCTGGGTACAGCCGATCTTTTTCTTTAAGCCCCGCCCGGCCTCCATACACATCTTGGGCAGCTGGGTCGTTTTCCCGGAACCGGTTTCCCCGGCCACAATCACCACCCGATGATTACGGATCGCCTCGATTATCTGTTGGCGATGCTCGACTATGGGCAGGCCTTCGGGATATTCTATATCTATGCTGTTTTTATCTGTCATTTAAGCCACTTAGCAAGCATCACCCTTTACCGGAAACATAATTTTCACCTGCGGATTACAAGAAATAAAACCAGGGAAAAATCTTTTTTTATAAAAAATCTTTAAGAGTAATGCGGAACATGTCGAAAATAATGTAGAATTTTTAAAATTACGTAAGTACAATAATAACAATTTCCCTATAAAAATTCAGGGAAGTAGAATAGAATCTTCTCAAAAGAAAGTAATTGCACCATATAATTTATATTAAAGACAACGCACTGATTTTTTTTGAGAGTCGACAAGAGGAGAGAGAGTATGGCAGATGAAATGGGGAATATTGACACAGCCATCCAGGCTTCACAGAAAACCGTTGTCTCCAGGGAAAAAGAAATAGGAGAAGACGCGGAACGCCCGAAAGGTCCGGTCGGCCTTGATATCGGCACCAGCCATATTGTCATGGCTCAGAATAAAGGGAAAAATATTCATACCGTAAAACAGCTCAATGCCTTTTTTACGATTCCTTATTCCAAGTTCACCAAAAAAATTCTTCTTGAAAACGAAGTCACCTTCTTTGAAAAGAATGAAATGTTTTACATCTTAGGTTACTCGGCGGAAAACTTTGCCAACATGTTCAACACCAATACCCGCCGCACCATGGAAAAAGGACTGCTCTGCTCCCGCGAGGACGAGGGGATCAACGTCCTGCAGGCCATTATCCATACCCTGATCAAAAAGCCGAAAAACCCCGGCGAGGTTATCTGCTTCAGTATGCCGGGCAACCCCATCGACAGCCGCAACTCCGTTGTTTACCATGAGTCGATCATCAAGATGTTCCTGGCCTCATTGGGTTACAACCCGATGT
The DNA here is from genome assembly GCA_013349285.1 of Deltaproteobacteria bacterium. Classification (GTDB taxonomy): domain Bacteria; phylum Desulfobacterota; class Desulfobulbia; order Desulfobulbales; family Desulfurivibrionaceae; genus DUZU01. Next base: position 22,079 of record DUZU01000007.1, read on the forward strand.
CGATCAACGAAGGCCTGGCCACGGTCATGGCCGAACTGGCCGAGGACAATTTCACCGGCATCGGCATCAGCATGGGCGGCGGCATGTGCAACGTCTGCCTGGCCTATCTGTCGGTGCCGGTCATTACCTACTCCATTGAAAAAGGCGGCGATTATATCGATCAGATGGTCGGGGTGTCGGTGGGCGAACCGGCCACCAAAATCAAGACCACCAAGGAAAATTCCTTTAAACTTTCCAAGGCCCCGAAAAACAGGATTGAAACCGCCCTGCATATCTACTATGACGACCTGATCCACAGCTTGCTGCACAGCCTGCAGGATGTACTGCACTCATCCGATAAAATTCCGAAAATCGCCAAGCCGGTGCCGATCGTACTGGCCGGCGGCACCGTGCTGCCGAGCGGCTTTAAGGAATATTTCGAAAACGCCCTCAAGAACTTCAACCTGCCGGTTGATATCTCCGAGGTCAGGGTCGCGGATGACCCCCTCAACACCACCGCCAAAGGCGCGATGGTCATGGCCCTATCCGAAGAAATCTAATTCTCTTTTAAACGAAAAAAACCGGAGTGCCCTTTTGCAGGCGCTCCGGTTTTTTTTTCCATCACTACCGAAAACACTGGATTTTAACGCAGCCGACTCATAACACCTTCTTCTTGCTTTTCAGCCCGGCCTCAACCTGTTTGCCATCCTTGACCTCCAACGCTTGTTCGCCGATCAGTTTATCCCCGTAAAAAAAACGGACCTTCCACGCCCCGAAAATATTCTTGGCCTTGGCCGGGATGGTATAAGCCTCCACCTGCCTGCGCATATACCGAACCATCTGCTTTGCGGTTCGCACCCTTTTACCGTCAGGGGCAAACCACTGGATCTCCACCGGAATCGCCTGACCGGCCGGCATGAAATTAACCGAATAAAGCACCCCGATGGTCATCCCCGGTTTACCGGAAATATGGGCGGGATTGCCGACAAACATCTGGTGCCGCAACAGATTGGCCTCAATATCGCTGAGATTGTTAAAGGCGGAGGTCAACTCCGACAACTGGCGGAAGGAATAATTAACCAGACCGGCGCTTTCAATATCAAGGCTCCAAATTTTAACGTTTCGTTCGGAAATATTGCCGGGCGCCGCCGCAACCCCACTGTTTTGTTCTTCAACCAAACCGACACCGCTGTTGTTGCTCTGGGGCTCGGGCAGCTTAAACCCCTTGCTGGTATTAATATTTTTTGCCCGACCGAGGTTCTTGGCGTTCTGGAGGGTGACATTGGTCAGATTGCTGTTGCTGAGATTACTCCGATTAAGATCGCTGTCATTGAGATTGGCCCCGGTCAGATCGGCGTTGCTAAGGTTGGCGTCGGTCAGATCGGCCCACCGCAAATCAGCGCCTTGCAGGTTGGCGCCGCTCAAGTCGGCATTGGTCAGATCGGCGTTGCTCAAATCGACATTACTCAGATCGGCGTTGGCAAGCTTGGCATCGATAAGATTGGCGTTACGCAGATCAAAGCTGGTCATCTTGGCGTCGCTTAAAACCGTGGAACGCAGACTTTTCAGATTAAACTTTTTAGCGGCGGTCAGGTTGATGCCGGTGAGATTCGCCCCTTTTAGGTCGGCATTGCTCAGATCGGCATTGGTCAAATTGGCCCCGGTCAGATCCGCCTTGTTCAGATAGGTATGATTAAGATTGGCTTTGGTAAGATCAGCATTACGCAGCACCGCGTTATTCAGGTTGGCCCCGGTCAGATCGGCATTGTCAAGATCGGCCTTGCCCAGATTTATTCCGGTCAGATTGGCGTTTATCAGTTTTGCGTGGGAGCTAAGATCTGTTTCTTGCAAATTGGCCCCGGTCAGGTTGGCCTCGGTGAAATCGGCGCGGGCCAGGTCCGCCTGCATAAGATTGGCCTCGGTCAGATTGGCCTGGAGAAAATTAACGCCGGAGAGATCGGCGCCAATCAGGCTGGCCTCGGTCAAGTTCGCCCCCCTCAGATCGGCCTCTTCCGCCTCAACCGCATCAAGGTTCGCCCCGTGCAGATTGGCCTGGGCCAGGATCGCTTTTTCCAGATCCGCGCCGGTCATAACCGCCTTGCTGAGATCAGCCTCGGCAAGGTTCGCCTCGGAAAGATCCACCCCCCTCAAATCGGCGCCATAGAGCAAGGCGCGGTTAAGGTTGGCTTTAAGCAGCCGCACTCCCTGCAGATTGACCCGGCTCAAATCAACCTGCACCAAAATTGCTCCGGCCAAATCGGTTTTCTGCAGAAAGGTTGAGGTTAGGTTGGTCTGGGTCAGATTGGCCCGGCTCAAATCAGCGGAACTAAAATTGGTTTTCGTGAGAACGGCGTTGGAAAAATCCGCCTGGCCGGCATCGCAGCCCGAACAATCAGCCTCAAAAAGAATCGCCCGGGACAGAGTAGCCTGGACAAGGTTGGCTGAGCGCAGATTACTCTTGGAGAGATCGGCCTCGATCAAGTTGGCCTGGGACAAATCGGCTGAAGAAAGATCGGCCTTACTCAACTTGCATTCAAAAAGAACGGCCCCGCGGAGATCTGCGCCGCTTAAATCGGCCTGAATCAAATTGGCCTGACTGAGATCAACCCCGCGCAGATCGGTGTCCCGCAGGTTCGCCCCCTCGAGATTGGCCTGATGAAAACTAATCCCCCGCAGGTCACTGCCCGCCAGATTGGCCTTGCGCAGATCCCGGCCGGCAAAGCTATGCTTGCTCTTAATCTGCTGCGGCAGAGCCCCATAACCCTTTTTTTCCTTAACCGCGATATTACCCGGAAGCCCCGGTGCGGGAATAGAGACCACTGAGAGTCGCGGGCCCGGAATCAGCCGCCCATACTTCCCATAAGAATACCAGCCGCCGACAAACAACAGCGCCGCAACCACCATGGATGAAACAATCACCCCGGGTCGACTGAAAAAAAGGCGCAGACGCCCTTTGGCAACAACCTTGCAGATGGCGGTATTCTCGGAATTACAACGGGGGCAAGGAACCTTTTTCCCGACAAAGATGGCCGGAACCATCTTTTTAAAACTGCACTTTTTACACTTGAAAACCGCCTGCTCGCCATTGGCTGCACGGGAAACAGGCACCTCACCGATATGAACCGGATGTTTGCACCGGGGACAAGGCGCGGTTTTGCCGGCATGACGCGGCTGCACCTTGGTGGAATAACCGCATTTTTCACACTTAAAAAGCATACGGCCTGTCCATCAGTAAAAGGGGATGCGTTATGATAAGGATAAACGAATTAAGCAAAACAGCTCTCTCTGCCTTTTGGGGGTCGGGATAACATTATGTTAAATTATCGGCAGAAACAGGCTTAAGCTTCAATCCTTTTCCAATAACCGCCCCATTGTTTTTAACAAAAATCATGGCCATGGTTAAAAGTTATCTTCTGGACGCCGGCAAACAACATCGCCCACCAATGATAGTTAATACGCAAAAAGATCCGGCCGGGGATGCAATCGATCTTCTTAAATGTTGCCATTCGGGCAAAGTCAGTTAAAATGTGATATGAAGTAAAATAACTGTTAAGATTGCGCATTCATTATTTTTTAATTTTCCATATTTCTTTCAGCTTCAACCCTAAAGCGCCGATAGAAGTAAATAACAACCAGTAGATTAATAGGCGTCTTAAAATTGCCCGTCGACAAAAACAATAAACAGACATTAAGGGAAAAGAACAAACCCAAAGTCGGAGTCTCCGGGGGGAACAAAGATTCTTTCGATCCCAAAGAGCAGGCGATTAAGTACAAGGCCTACCGCCACATTTTTTCGGCCCAGGATATCCGCAAAGGTCTCGACGAAAAGACCATCATCAGTAAGATCAAAAAGAGTAAAAGCCTTGCCAGCCGTTACCAGCAGTATGTAGAAATGCTTGAAGACGGCTCTCGCAGCGGCATGGTCTACCCCTGGCAGAATCCGTTCAATAAATTTCTTTTCTGGACCGCTTACTGGATTCCCCGCTTTTTTAAATGGGGGACACTGACCTTTCTCTGCCTCTTTGTCCTCAACTACATCCCCGGCCCGACCCAGCACATCATCGAACTGCTCGTTGTCCACTCCATCTATGACACCGCCCCGATCAAGCGCTTGCCCGCCAGCCTGGAGACCTATGCCCATTCCGCGAAAATTACCGATCAGTACGGCACCGTCATTAAATCATACGGCAAACGGCTGGTCACCAAGGACATCCCGGATGAGGTCAGAAAGGCTCTGCTGGCCTGCGAAGACCATTACTTCATGCCCCACCCCAGCAACCCCTGGTACGTAAACGCCTTTCTTATCCATCCCGGGGTGAGCTGGTTCAACCTGGTGGGCGCGGTCAAGGACACCCTGATGGGAACCCCCCGCGGGGCAAGCACCATTGTCATGCAGAATGCCAAGAAAATTTTGGGCAACCAAAAAAGGACCTTGGCCCACAAAATCGAAGAGATCATCATCTCCTATATGATGGTCACCAAGTTCGGCAAGGACCGCAATCTGAATTTCTACATTAATACAGTGCCGGTCGGCGCCAACATCTATGGGTTTACCTCCGCGGCCAACAATTATTTCAAAAAGGATCTGGATGAGGTTAACATTCAGCAACTGGTCGCCATCTCCTCCTTTATTCCCAATCACAACCGGCAGCTCGCCTTTTACGAGATCATCAAGGGCAAATCATTCGGCGAGCTTTCCCCGTCCAGACAGAATCATGCCAGAAGCGCCATCAACAAAATCAACCTGGCCCTGACCTACCTGCGGGAGCACCGGGAGATTACGGAAGAAGACTACCGCAACTGGTTGTTGAGCGATGAAGAATCCATCCGCCGCATCGGCTTCAGGGATTTTCGCTCCCCCCTCTACGGCGAAGAAGAATGGACATCCTGGAACGTGATTAAAGAGGTCACCTCGCAGAGCTACCACATCGACGGCCGCGAGGTTTCCGGCACCCAACTGCTGCTCGACGAGCGAGGGGATGTGGTTATCGAAACCGGCGTCGATCTGGCCCTGGTCGACAAGATCAAGGAGATCATCGGCAACTTCCTGCAGAGCAGTTATTATCAGAATGTCATCCGGCAAAGCAACCTCAAAACCTGGCAACTGGACCTCGAACGCTACACCAAAAGCAATCGCACTCCGCCTTATCATGATTTCACCAGCTTTTTGAACTACCTCAACCGCCATCTCAACGTGGGGGTGATCATGATGAACCAGGAAGGCGAGATAGTGGCCTATGTCGGCGGCAAGGAGTTTCTGCAAACCCGGGACGGCGAGGCCCTGGATGTGGACGAGGGGGCCAAGGCCGATGACAACGCCATTATCATCGACTTGATGAACACCAAGGCCAAAATCACCCCCTCATCCACCATCAAGCCGATCATCGCCTACTACGCCATGGTGGTAAACAACACCAAACTGCATAATCGCTTTGTGGACAAACCCATTGAATACAAATATGTGGAAAGCGCGGGGAAGGAAATGTGGCTGCCCGGCAACTGGTACGATTACGACACCCGGGGCACCGGCGCCAACCGATACCTGGGCCGCCAGTACAGCCTGCTCGAGGCCCAGGTCGTCTCGATCAACACCATCTTTGCCCGGCTTTACACCAACCGCCAGCTGCGCAACACCATGCTCCTGGACCTGGACGAGGTCGGACTTGACTACAATAAAGAGGATGCCAAATATTGGCCGTTCGGCATCGGCGCCTCCAATGTCTCGGTGCAGCAATGGCTGGGCATCTACAACGCCTTTCTCGACGGCCAGTATCGAAATCCCTCTTTCGTCAAAGAGGTGACGGTCAACGGTGAGGTGATCTACAGCCGCAAAGCAGATGAACGGCTCAAGCCCATTCCCCTGTTCGACGCCAAGCAGGAACGGGAAGCGGAAATGCAGGTTCTCTATGAGATCTGCAACCGCGGGACGGCGTCCGCCATGCAGACCGAGTTCAAAAATCACAAAAATCTGGTTTCCGGAAAAACCGGCACCGCTCCGCTCGGTAAATCCACCATCTTTATCAGTAATTTCAACCCGTACCAAGACCGCCAGGGCCATAAAGATAAAAACCTGACCATGATGGTCCAGGTCACCTCCAACACCGGCGGCTACAAGAGTGTGGGCCAATCGGGCAACGGGCCGGTCAAAATCGCCGGACAAATATACAACCATCTTTTCCAGGAAGAGATGGTTGAAATGATGGACCGCAAAATCGACGATGCCAAACGCAAAAACTCCCATTTCCGCAACAACCATGTTTATTGGGCCAATGTAAACCGGTATATGGACCACCTGCTCAACAAGAAATGCGGCAGCGACTATATCTATCAAAACATCATCGGGGTAGACGGCTACGATGAAGCGCTCGAACAGATCCTAAACAGCACCAACAAGATTTACACCGGCCGGGATACTATTTTCGATCAGCTCGTCCATTATTATTGCGATCAGGAAAAAAGGGTGAAAATGGATTCACCTCAACCTTCGGTAAGCGGTAACTAAAAAAAAGAAATGCGCCCGGATTTTTCAGGGCAAAGGCATCCTGCTTTACAAAAAAACTACTCCATGGCATATTGGCAACGTTTATTTGCCATCATCATCAAACCAGAGACGAGAGAATATAATGGCCAGAATAGGAAGAAATGATCTCTGCCCCTGCGGCAGCGGGAAGAAATTCAAAAAATGCTGCGCCGGCAATCCGGCCGTCCAGAAGCCGGTGCAAACCGAGCCGCCTTCGGTAAATCGTGAGGTAAAAAAAATCCAGGCCAGCGCGGTCGCCCAACAGGCAGCCATGTTCTCCTTGGGCGTCTTTGTCCTTTTTGCAACCAAAGAGGGTGACGCCTGGCTGCTGGAAGTAACCGACATGGACGCGATTCAGGTTGCAGAGGCCGGCAAGGTGATCGAGGTGGAAATCAAGGAAAATCCGGAAACCATCGAAATCAACTGGACCCACAAGTTTACCGTAAAAAACAAAAAATTCGTCCTTACTTCATATAAAGACCAAAGCGAACAAACCAAGGAGAGCTACCCGGCCCATTCCATCCTTGCCGCGGTCAAAAAAATTCGCAAACGAATCCCGAAGGAGCTGTTGAGCAGCCTGCATCTTGATGAGGAGAGTGGGGAAACCGCGGCACAATAACCAAAGAATATCGCCATCAATAATTTTTAACCTGGACAACGATTAAGAATATACTTAACTTATAAAAAGATTATAGATGATGCTGATCAGCATCGGTAATTCAAATAAGTTTTCTTGATCACACGGCCAGGAGGAACACGTTATGCCCATTTATGAATTCCGTTGCCAGGAATGTAAAAATCCCTTTGAGGCACTGGTGACTTCGTCAGCCGCCATCAGCGAAGTAAGCTGCCCCAAATGCAACAGCAAGAACATCAAAAAAACTATTTCCGCCGCAAGCTTCAAGATCTCATCCGGCAACAGTTCGATCCCGGCCGGCGCTCTATCCGGCTGCTCATCAAAATCAGGGTTTTCCTGAGCCTGATCCACATACAGCCCGGGCGGCTGTAATGACAACAAAGCATAAAAAAAAACCGCCGGCCAATTAGGGCCGTCGGTTTTTTTTTATACATTTTTTAAAACAAAAAACAGATACCGCTACCCCTCTTACAGCAATTTGCCCATGAAATTAAAAGTACTCTGCCGACTGCCGCCGCGGCCGGTGCCGCCAAGCTGCTTGAAAATAGCAGTCAGATCACCCTTGCGGGGCTGCATGTTGCACAGATCGACCACGATATACTGGATGCCATGGGCGGCAAGTTCAGGCACAAAGGGCAACAGAGAAAAGGGCTCCTGGGCCACGGCAAGGGTTTGCCCCCACCGCTTTTTCAGGATGACCACCTCTCCCTTGGGGCTGACCAGGGGCTGATCATATTTAAAAAACTGGGGCGCAAGCCTTGAGGTAAAGAGCGGCGGCTGGCCGTACACGGTAAGACCGACAGGGATTTCCGACTTATGGCTGCAAAAATCAACCAGATTGACCCGATCGGTTTCAATGGCGAGCTGACTGCCGAGCAAACCTAGATTGGCCAGGGCCCGCACACTCACCGAATTAAGGACATTGACCGTATAATCGGCGAAAAGCCGCAGCTTGGCGGTGGGCCTGGGGCTGACTTTGGGCTCTCTGCCCTTGCGGGTATGGGCGATAACCACCTTCTCATCCAGGTAGGCCATATCGAAAAAAAGCCGTTGGCTGATATGGCCGAGCTGCCAGGCATGGAACCCGCTTTGCTGTAAAGAGGAGATGGCGTCCCGGTAAAATGGAAGATCATCCTCAAGAATTATCGGCGGCAGCGCCCAGGTCAGCCGCCGCTGCAGGGGCACCAGACTCCTTTTATGACGGGCCAGTTGCCCGTAAGTCTCCTTGGTCAGAGAAATGACCACCCGAGCCGGCGGCGTGGGGGGATGCTGTTTCAAAAAATCAAGGTTATCTATCTTGAGCCACCATTCAACCGGCAGCTGCACATCATGGCCGCGCCGGCCTTTGCCGCGCCCGGCCGGAACCCGGCCCTTACGGTCATCCGGTTTTTTTAAAACCATGCGTTTGGGCCGGCCCAGCAGACTGTGGACAATCTGCTGCATATACGCTTTTTCGGTAAGGGATTGCACCTGCTTGGCAAAGCGGCCGGGATTAACCCCCTTGCCTTTACCCACCTTCTGCAGTCGTTCACTCACATCAACCTTGAACAGGCTGTCCCCTTTATTGACCGCCTCCGGCATCAACAAAGTCACCCGGCAGCCCTCCTCAGCTCTGGGTACCGAACGGCCGTTGACCACAAGCTCTTTCAGGGTAAAGCCTTGCCGCTCACCGCTCTTTTCCTGATGCACCCGCAACCGGTCGCCGCTGCGCACCGTTTCCTTCAGGGTCAGGGTCGCCCGGCCGTCGGCAAACTTATCGATTTTGCCCAAAAATATTCCCACATTGCCGGAATGCTGCGGAACGATAATATCCGTGGGCCCACCGCTCAGGAAATAACCGGGCGAGGCCTTGCGGCCCATGGCCATACTCAACATATCCTCGGCATCGGCCAGGGCCTTGTCGTCACCCGGCTGATCAAGCACCTGCCGGTAAGCACGGACCACGGACGACACATACTGCGGGTTGCGCATCCGCCCCTCGATCTTCAGGGAAGATACCCCGGCGGCCTGCAGACGGGGGATGAGCTTTAGCCCGGAGAGATCATTCATGGAAAAAAGATACCCGGCCTGGGACTTATCTCCCTTGCCGCCCCAGGTATAACGCCGACGGCATGGTTGCACGCAACGGCCCCTCAGGCCGCTTTTGCCGCCGAGATAACTGCTGAACAGGCATAACCCGGAGTAGCTGAAACAGAGTGCGCCATGGACAAAGACCTCAAGTTCCACCTCACTCTGCGGGCTGATCCGGCCAATCTCCTCAATAGGCAACTCCCGCGCCAACACCACCCGCTTAAAGCCCATTTCCGTAAACTGCCGCACGGCCATGGAATTATGGGCGCCCATCAGGGTACTGGCATGGAGGCGCAACCTGGGGAAATAGCGATGGGCGATATGGTAGATCCCCAGGTCCTGCATGATGATGGCATCCGGCTTCAAGGCGTCGAGGGCGCCGAGGATCTCCACGGCCTGCCCCACCTCTTCCTCCCGCATCAGGCTGTTCATCGCCATGTAAACCTTGACCCCGTTTTTATGACCGTAGTCGATCATGGCGGCGACCTCGGCCAGAGTAAAATGTTTGGCCAGAGCCCGGGCATTAAAGGCGGGCGCCCCGATATAGACGGCATCCGCCCCCGCGGCAACCGCCGCTTCAAAGGCTTCGATAGTACCGGCCGGGGCCAGCAGTTCCATTGTTTGGTTTGATTTAGTTACCATTTATCACGATTAAGTCGAAAACGACCATTTGCTCCTTTGATTAATATTATCACAACCCTTATACTGTTTTTTAACGGAATGGGCACTCAAATAGAAATTACCCATAACCTGTCAATGACCGGCGCCTAAGCCTTGTCATTCTCTTTTTCGCCATTTACAGTGTGATCATGTTGAAAAAGTTTTTTACCAGGTTGCTTGATACGCTGGCCCCCAGGGAGGGGTTGCTCCTGATGGGGCTCGCCGTGGCGGTCGGCGCCGGAACCGGGCTGGCCGCGGTTTTTTTTATCAGGCTCATCTCATTTATCCATAATTTTTCCTATGGCGGGGCAGTCGAACTGCTGCCCGCCCTTGGCCGCTGGTGGTTTGTCATCATCCCGGTGATCGGCGCCCTGATCAGCGGCCCGATTATCGCCTATTTTGCGCCGGAAGCCAAAGGGCATGGGGTGCCGGAGGTCATGAGCGCTCTGATTATGCGCGGCGGGCGCATCAGACCCCGGGTGGCGCTGGCCAAGATCTTCGCTTCGGCCCTGTGCATCGGCAGCGGCGGTTCCGCCGGCCGCGAAGGACCCATCGTCCAGGTCGGCTCAACCTTGGGCTCGGTTGCCGGGCAATGGCTGGGCCTATCCGATGAACGACTCAAAAACCTGGTGGCTTGCGGCGCGGCGGCAGGCATCGCCGCCACCTTTAACGCGCCCATTGCCGGAGTTGTTTTTGCGGCGGAGGTGCTGTTAAGCGAGCTGCAGGTATCGGTGTTCAGCAACGTGGTTATCTCGGCGGTTTCCGCCTCCATTGTCAGCCAGATCTTTCTCGGCGCGAGGCCGGCCTTCGTGGTGCCGGGCTATGCCATGCACTCGCCCTGGGAAATCATGCTCTATGTCATCCTCGGCTTTATCGCCGCCCTGGTCGGCATTATGTTTATTCGCATGCTCAATGCCAGCGAAGACCTGTTTGACCGCTGGCAATTCCCCGCGTATCTCAAACCGGCGCTGGGCGCCCTGCTCCTCGGCCTGCTGGCATACGGCTATCCCCACGTTTCGAGCATGATGGAGGTCTATGGCAGCGAAACCAGACTGGGGCTGCCCCTGATCAACAACATGCCCCATGTCTACGGCTCGGGTTTCGAATTCCTTGATCAGGTGCTGAAGGGGCAGGCGCCATTCTGGCTGTTAGCCCTGCTCATCATCTTGAAACCCCTGGCCACCTCTTTTACCCTGGGCTCGGGTAACTCCGGCGGCGTTTTCGCGCCATCGCTTTTTACCGGCGCCATGCTCGGCGGCGCCTTCGGCTATCTGGCCCGCGGAATTTTTCCGGAGATGGAAATCGAGGTCGGCGCCTACGCCCTGGTCGGCATGGCCGCCGTTTTTGCGGCAACCGCCCGGGCGCCGCTGACCTCCATGTTGATCGTTTTCGAGATGAGCAACGATTATCGACTGATCCTACCGTTAATGGCGGCCGGCATGGTCGCCTCTTCCGTGGCCGAATGGCTGCACCCGGATTCGATCTACACCATAAAATTGAGCAAAAAAGGGATTCGCTTCCGTTCCGGCAAATATCTCGACGTCATGCAGGGAGTGATGGTCGAGGAGATGATGGAAAAAAACCCCATCACCATGCACAGTTCTCAAAGCGTGGCCGAACTTTTCGCCGCGCTCCAAGAGACCCATCTGCACGGCTTCCCGGTCCAAGATGAGACTGGCAACCTTTATGGCATCGTTACCATTCAGGATCTGGAGCGAACCATTCAAAAACTTGAAAACAACAAACAACCCGACAAGCCCACTCTCAGGGATATCAAGGTCGGCGACGTCGCCACCCCGGACCCGGTCACCGTATTTCCCGATGAACCGATCTGGTCGGCAATCCATAAAATGGCGCCCCGGGATCTTGAGCGATTGCCGGTGGTCTCCCGGCGGAACCCCGCCCGCATGGTCGGCCTTATCAGTCGCAGCGATATCCTGCGGGCCTATGATGTTGCCCTGGTTCGCCAGCAGCACGAGCAGTACGACCAGGCCAGGCTGAACCTGCGCACCGCAAAATATCTTGAATTTATCGATGTGATCGTCGACCGGGACTGCCCTTATGTTGAGCATAACCTGGCCGAAATCCCCCTGCCGAAAAATGCCAATCTGGTCTCCATCGAGCGGGACGGCCTGATCCTTATCCCCCATGGCGACACCAAGATCATGGCGGCGGACAAAATCACCATTCTCTGTCGCAAAGAACTTATCGGCAAAATCCGTTCACTGCTGGGTTCAGGAAAAATTGGAGGAGGAAAATGTTTGAGCAAATCCTAGAAGTTATGCCGGATGGCTACGGCTATTATCTTGCCGGGGCCACCTGTGCGGCCATAATTGTGCTGAATATTTTCGACCGGAAAAAAGCGCAACAGCTCATCAAAGGAGCAATCACCATCATCGCCCTGTTCATTGCGGCGATGGTTGTTTATACCATTTATATCAAGGCCCAAAGCGAAGGTGATTTTGAGCGGCTAAGAAAGGGCGACCAGGAAAAGGAATCGAGCAATCCCCGTTACTATCAAGACCTTGATAAAAAATACAACCTTGACCAGCAATAAAAAAAGGCGGTAAGGGGGTAAACCCTTTGCCGCCTTGATCAGCTAACCACAAAAAAATTCTATTTATACTGCAAGGGCAGTCCGGCCTTTTTCCAAGCGGAAATGCCGCCGCTGAGATTGTAGATTTCCGGATACCCTTTGCGGTAGTAATATTGACCGATCCCATAACTGCGACCGCCGACGGCACAGACCAGCAACATGGGCTGCCCGGTGGGCAAACTCGCCCTGCCCTTGGCCAGATCACTCATCGGAATCAGCCGGGAGCCTTCAATATAACCCTCCCGCAACTCATCCGGTTCCCGGACATCAATGAGCAACAGATCTTGGCGATTACCGAGCATAAACTGCGCCTCCTGGGGGGTCACCGACCGAAAAACCGAAGCCGCCGAAGAGGTTTTCGCTACCGCCGTGCCCGGCTCCGATCCGGCCTGGGATTCAGGCTTATCGCCGGAACATGAAACAACCATGGCCAAGAGCAGAATCATTGTCCAAAATATTTTAAAATACCCTTTCATCACCTTTTCCCCTATCTAATTTCGATCAAAACACCCAACCAGGCGGGCAGAGATAATAACCTTAGCAAGTAAATCATCGGCCAAAAACAACCGTGATATTTATAAGCACAACCATCCGATTTTGCAACGACTTCCACAAAAAAAACACCTCGCGGCCCAGGCCACCACCATGATCAACCAACTGCTTTATCGTAACTTTCAACAACAACCCCCTCTATTTTTCAATTTCTTACAAAAACAAGTTGAAAACATTTAATCATTTTATTAAATTACTATATTTAAGAACTTAATTATATTCTTATATGCGCTCTTTATTTTTGCGAGGAAACCAATGATCAAAAAAATATTCACCCTCTTTTGCCTGCTTCTATTGACCGGAGCCCTGGCTGAACCTGCCCGGGCCGGCCTGACCACGGAGCTACAGACCCTGGTCAGCCAAGGCGCCATCTTAAAAAATGAGTTATCAGACATTGCCGTTGGCCAAGGCAATACCTGTAGCCAACTGGGGAGCCTGAACAGCTCGTTCGCAACTTACCTGACCGCGGTTGAGCTTATCACCAGTCAACTTTCCGCTCCGTTATCCATCAGCCTCGATGACCTCGCCGCCCTGGACGATCTCTCCTCTTTGACCTATTTCATGTCGGCGGATAGCACCAGAATATCATGGGAACTAAGGGGGATCGAAGATAGCGCCGAGTTATTCGAATACCGGGCCGCTCTCAGCGCCATGCTTACCTTATCCAAGGATATCGGCACCATGGCCAACCGCATTCTGGAAATGGCGGATCGGATCCTGGTCATGACCGACAATATCGGCGCCATGGCGGATCGCATCCTGATCACTCAGCAGTTGCAGAACAGCAACATCGCCCTCACCCAGAATTCGCTTGGGGCAACCCAGCAGAACATGGTCATCCTGAGCGACAGTATTTCTTCGATTGCTTACAACTTAAGCCTGGGCCTTATCCAGGACGACACCAATGCCCTGGTTGATGAAATGGGCATCACTACCCTTACCAGTGACAACATGGCAAGTGAACTGGATCGACTGGCCGCACTCTCCAGCCTTCTGTTGGCAAACACCGTTAACCTTTACACCTGGATGAGCACGCAAAGCAGCCACGCCAGCCATTACATCAACGGCGACACCCTCACCGCCCTGGGAGATCTCTCCGCCATCAACCTGACCTTGGCCCAATCCCTGGAGCTATATGCCGACACCATCAACCAGTTGAGTCCCCTGACCCAAACCGCCGTCTTGGCCGAGGCCACGGCCGGCATGCTGCAATTAACCGCCGATATCGGACAGATGGCAAACAGGATCATGGAGATGGCCGACAAAATAATCATTATGGCCGACAACATCGGGCTGATGGCAGATAATATTGTCGCCACCCAGGAACTCCAGCAGACCAATATCGAGCTAACTGAAAGTTCACTGCTCACTGCCCAAAACACTACCATTTCCGTGATCAAAAACATGGGGCTCTAGGATCAAGAGCTTAGCTTGAGGAAAAATAAAATGACCTTGTTTATTCGCAACCTGTTAATCCCGACCCTTGGCCTGCTGGCCGCCCTTACCCTGCAACCGACAACTGCCGCGGCCGCCATCCTGGACGAGTTGCGAGGACTCGTCAGCCAGGCAAACAATCTCGACAGCCAACTAAAAACAATATCGCTGAGCACCGACAGCATCTGCGCCCCCCTGGTGGCGGCCAACCAACAAGCGCGAGAAATGATCGACAGCATCAACCTGGTTGATCAAAGCCTTGCCGCCCCGATCCAGATCGATGATGAAATGATGACCGCCTTTGACGAGCTTTTTTACGCAAGCGCCAGCCTGGCCAATGAAGAGGTAAGACTGTCCGGCGACCTGACGGCCCTTTCTTCGACAACCAATGCCATCACCTTAAAGGATGGCATTGTCGCCATGCTCCAACTTTCCGAGGATATCGGCACCATGGCCGACCGAATCGGCGAAATGGCGGACAAGATCCTGATCATGTCCGACAACATCGGCAGCATGGCGGACCGCATCCTGCTCACCCAGGAAATTCAGAACCAGAATATCCTCATCAGCCAACAGTCCATCCTCCAGACCCAGACCAACATTCTCAGCCTGGTCGCGGTGGTGGAGAGCAGCAGCAATGACCTCGACCTCAATACGCTCATTGCCCAAGGAGAAACTTTGGCCGCCCAGATGGCGGCGGTTATCCTCAACCCTTTCACCATGGCAACCCAGCTGCGCAATGTGGCCGAGGATGTGAACACCTTTCTCGCCGAAATCAAGACCACCAGTGACGTCATTAATCAACAGGCAACGACCGGCACCATGACGATCAATGCGACAACCCTGACCAGCCTTGCCAATCTGTCCATCATGCTCACCTCGCTCGGCACGGCAATGGATGGCTATGTCCTGGCCATTGAAGGACTGCAGGCCATGACCTCCAGCCGGACCCTGGAAGACGCCCTGGGCAGCATGCTGCAACTTTCCGCCGATATCGGGGTGATGGCCAACCGTATTCTGGAAATGGCGGACCTGATTCTCGAGATGGCCGACAACATCGGGATGATGGCCGACCAGATCATTGCCACCCAGGAGCTGCAGAGTGTTAATGTGGCTGCCACCCAGGCCTCGATTTTAGCGGCCCAGGATCTGGCAATTTCTTTGATTGCGGCAAGAAATCTGTAACAGAAGCCTCCGGGGCAGGCATTGGCCAAAAACAACGCTTAAAGCCAGACCTGCCCCTTCTTCCTCCCCCTGCCCCGCTTGAAAAACGGCAGCAAGGCCACCCCGGCCGCAAAACCGCCGACATGAGCCCACCAGGCGACCCCGCCCTCGACCAGTTTGCCCACAACAAGCTGGTGGACCGCTCCCTGCAAAAACTGAAAGACAAACCAGAACCCGATAAAAAAGAAGGCGGGAATCTCGACCAGATAAAAAAAGATAAAAATTGGGGCAATGGTCAGAATCCTGGCCTTGGGATAAAGCAGAAAATAGGCGCCGATCACCCCGGAGATTGCGCCGCTTGCCCCGATCATCGGCGCCACGGAACCGGCATTGGAGAGATATTGGGCAAAAACGGAAACCACCCCGCACAACAAATAAAAGGCCAGGTAACGGCCATGACCCATCCGATCCTCAACATTATCGCCAAAGATCCACAACATCCACATGTTGGAAACGATATGCAACAGGTTGCCATGGAGAAACATCGAACTGATCACGGTCGCATAGCTGTGGACGGTTAAGGCCGCCGCCGCTTTTTCGGCGGCAAAGCGCGCCGGAATAAAACCGTTACTGACAATAAAAGGCTCAAGACCGATTCCCAGGGAAAGCTCATACAGAAAAAAAACAACATTGACCCCGATCAACGCCAGGTTGACCCAGGGAAAAAGGGCGGATCGGATATTGTCTTTAAGGGGAAACATAAAGGATCAGCCGGCAGAAGAGCTGTCGCAACCAACCGGTAACACAAAAAAGAAGTTATTGCCTTCCGCGGTGGGCTCGTAGCCGACCACCCCGCCATGGATTTCGATTACCTGCTTGATAAAGGCCAGGCCATGGCCGGTGCCGGGCAACATCTTGCTGCTCTCACCCCGAATGCCGTCGGTAAAGATGATCTTTGCTTCACTGCCGCTCAGATGCCGACCGGTGGTAAATACATTAAACTTAATCCCGGATTTACCCGGCCCGAAATAATCATGGATATACTCCCGGCCATAGGCGATGGCCTTGCGGGGTAAACCGGCATGATCGATTATGCTTTCGGTATATTTGACCGCGTTGGAAAAAAGATTGGCATAAACCTGGGAGAGCAGCCCCACATCCACCTGCAGCAAAAGCTCTTCGCCATGCATATCTCCCGGCCGCTCCACCTCAATGCCCCTGGCCCTGAACCGGCTCATGAAATGATCGAGCTGGGGGGTGACTATTTCGGTGTCAACCGAACAGTTGCGCGATCTGAGCACGAAACGGCCCTTGGCAAAATGATCGCGCCTAAAGAGGCTTTCGAGAAACAGGCTGTAGTTGGCATGATGCTCCAGCAATTGCCGATAGTTGGCCTGCAACCGCTGGTACAGATTGGTCACCTTATCGCCTACCAGCTGACAACTCTGCTCCAGATCGACCCCTGGTTTTTTCAACTCTTTCAAAAGCTCTTCCAGATCACCGACCTCCTTGATTCTTTTCTTGAGCCGGTTGAAGAGATGTTTGAAATACATATTGGGGGTAATGACGTTGTGCTCGATATCCATTACCAGGGTATTGATAAACTTGAGATGACGAATATTTTCTTGAGCAATCAGGCGGTTGTGCAGGTTGAAGCCGATCCGGTTCGAATATTTGCGCATGAAAAAACGATCCGCCTCGGATAATCGGGCAAGGGGAAATACCTCCAGCATCCCCATCACCTCCATATCCAAGGTCAACTTTTCGGCGGTTTGCAGCGTCGCCGGCTTCCGGCAGATCGGAACCAGCAGTGAGTTCTCGGTTTCATAACAGTGATTAGAAAGAAAGACCTCGATCGGACTCGGTTTGGGTTTTCGGAGCAACCCCTTGCGGCTGTCACTTACCAGGACCAGATTTTCGCGTCTTTCATCCAACAGATGAAGTCGGCTGTCAAATCCGAGAAAAAGTTTAGGGGCGGCGACACAGATCCGGTAGAAATCTTCAGGGGAATCAAACTCCTGGGCCAGATCGAAAAAAGTATGGAGCAGATCATTCTGCGCGGCGCCGAAGGCATAGCTCTTGTAGCTCCCGCGTTTTTCAATGATCCGCGCACTTACCTGCTGCAGATCCTTACAACTACATCGTGCAGAGCCCATTCTCTTCCCCTGCGGCCAAATGCCCCATGATTAATCCTCAACACCATCCGGCAATAAATACTAAAAGAATCAGGGTCTGATGATACTACCTGGATTCAAGGATTATCTCGTCGTGGCCGTCGCTTTCCGCCAGGCGGACATGGACATGTTCATTCTCGGCGACCTGCAGATCCAGCCCCACGTAATCAGATTGGATGGGAAGTTCGCGGCTGCCGCGATCGACCAGGGTGGCGAGTTGGATACAACGGGGCCGGCCGATGTCCATCAACGCATCAAGGGCGGCCCGGATGGTCCGACCGGTGAAGATAACGTCATCAACCAGCACCACCACCATACCCTCTATGGTAAAATCGATATTGGTTTTTTTGACCACCGGATTCTGGGTCACCAGGCTCCAGTCGTCACGATAGAGCGTGATATCGAGACTGCCGGTGGGAACATCGATCTTTTCCTGTTCCTGGATGATCTTTTGAATCCGATCGGCCAGAAAAACACCGCCGGTATGAATCCCGATGATGGCAAGATTGGCGACCCCGTGATTGTTCTCAACAATCTGCATGGCAATCCGATTGATGGAACGACTGATATCATCCGCCGACATGATCTGTTTTTTCATTATCCCTACCCTCTCCTTAAATTACCCGGTTGCCCCAGGTCACCTCAAAAAACAAAGGCGGCATCCACTTAAATGGAGCCGCCTTTGTTTAATGCATCATGGCCAGAAATAATCAATTCCCTTGGCGATCACCTTGTT
This sequence comes from Deltaproteobacteria bacterium, assembly GCA_013349285.1. Lineage (GTDB taxonomy): Bacteria > Desulfobacterota > Desulfobulbia > Desulfobulbales > Desulfurivibrionaceae > DUZU01. The sequence continues at coordinate 40,601 of DUZU01000007.1, forward strand.
GATCGCTTCGGGAAAAGCCTCACACTCCGCGGCAAAAACCTTGGCCGCCACCTCGGCCGGGGTGTCGTCATCGGCAAGGGATACACATTTCTGCACGATTATCGGCCCCTCGTCATAAACCTCGTTGGCAAAGTGGACGGTACAGCCGCTCACCTTTACCCCCCTTGCCACCGCGGCCCGATGCACCCGCATCCCGTACATCCCGGCCCCGCAAAAAGAGGGAATCAACGATGGATGAATGTTGATAACCGCCCTTTTCAACCGCGCCGGCGGCTCATAGAGCTTGAGAAACCCGGCCAGCAGCACCAACTCGACGTCATAATCCGCTAAAATGGCGTTGATCGCCTCATTATCCGCGGCATGAAAGGCGGGATAACCATACTTTTGAGCCTTCTCCAGCCCGAGAACACCCGCAACATTGGAAACCACCACCTCGATGCTGCCCTGCATGGTCCCGGCCGCAATCCGATCATGGAAATTATCCAGGGTCCGACCGGAGCCGGAGAGGAGTACCGCCATCTTCATAACCGACTCCTATTTAAAGTAGGGATTGGCGTCAACATCAACGTTTTTGAGCCAATTGACAATACCGGTGTCATACTTGCTGGTCAGATCAAAAACCTTTACCGCCAGCCGAAAACGGGTCTTGAGGGTGGTGTTGCCGGTGGCCTTGATCTCGGCCAAAACCTGGGGATAATCGGCAGGGTCGACGATCACCGTCACATCCTGAAAATTCTTGGCCGAAGAGCGGAGCATGGTCGGGCCGCCGATATCGATATTCTCAATGGCATCGCCCAGGGTGCAATCGGCGTTGGCCACGGTTTTTTCAAAAGCGTAGAGATTGACCGCCACCAGATCGATGGCCTGCAAGCCATGCTCCTTCATCTGGGCCAGATGATCGGGGTTGGTTTTCTGGGCGAGGATCCCGCCGTGCACCTTGGGATGCAGGGTTTTGACCCGGCCGTCGAGCATCTCCGGGAAACCGGTGAACTCGGAAACATCCTTTACCTTGATCCCGTTGTCCCGCATCTTCTTGGCGGTGCCGCCGGTGGAGAGGATCTCGATGCCCAGGGCCTCAAGCTCACGGGCAAAGCCTTCGATGCCGGATTTATCGGTCAAACTGATTAATGCTCTTTCCATCTTTTTCATTATCTTCTCCCTCTGCTATATGCTCATATCAAAATGATTAATTATTAAAAGCCGACCTTCTTCAACAAGGTCATCTTACCGAAAAATACAAACTTTAAATGTACCCTTTATCTTTATCAAAATGCAACAAAAGTGCTATGTTTTTCCACTTACTCCTTGCGGATAAAGCTCTTGATCATTCGCCGGTCCCGCTTGCTCGGCCGCCCGGCCGGGGCAACATTGGCCGCCCGGATGAGACGGCGTTCTTCGCCGGCGCTCAGACGGGCCGCCCTGCTCTCTTCTGTCTCCAGATAAAGCAGGGCCGCTTCCGGGGCGCCCCGCCGAACGGCCGACAATTGCCGAACCATAATGACATACTCATCCGTCCCTTTGCGAATCCGAATCTCCTCTCCGACCTCAACGCCGCGGGCCGCCTTGGCCCTGGCCCCGTTGACATGAACCTTGCCGCCGTTGATGGCCTGGGCGGCCAAGGATCTGGTCTTAAAAAAACGGGCGGCCCACAGCCATTTATCAAGTCTTATTTTTTTTTCCACTGCCCTAGCCTGCGCGCCCGTGTTTTTATAACGATATTTTATTACAATATAGCATCAGGCAACCATCTGCGCCATAGCGCAGCTTTACGCTTTCAGCTTTGGGCTAAATAGTGTATAAAACTGCCCATCATGAAACTTAAAACCGTGGGCATAAAAAACATCAACTATCCGGTTACGGTCCGTGAAAAATCCGGAGGCTTGCAGCAAACAGTTGCCAGCATCAGCCTGCAGGTGAGCTTGCCGCGCCAGTATCGGGAATCCTGCGTCTCCACCTTTATTGAAGTACTCAATAAATACCAGGAGGAGATGAGCAACCGGATCTTCAGAAATCTGCTGGCCGAGGTTAAGGAAAAACTGCGGGCCGAATCCGCCCATGTGGAGATGACCTTTCCCTATTTCCTTGAAAAAAAGGCGCCGGTCACCGGTACGGCCGGCCTCATGGAATATAACTGCCGCTTCACCGGCGGCATCGGCAAGGATGAGGATTTCATCCTGTCGGTCAAGGTGCCGGTAACCACCCTCTGCCCCTGCTCAAAAGAGATCAGCGAATTCGGCGCCCACAACCAGCGCGGCGAGGTAAGCCTCAATGTGAAATACTCCGCCTTCATCTGGATGGAAGACCTCATTGCCATGGCCGAATCCGGCGCCTCCTGCGAGGTTTACTCCCTGCTCAAAAGACCGGACGAAAAATACGTTACCGAGAAAGCCTACACCAACCCCATGTTTGTTGAAGACGTGGTACGCAAGGTGGCGGAAATGGCCCACGACCACCCGGACATCACCTGGTTTTCCGTGGGGGTTGAAAGCTTTGAGTCGATCCATAAACACAACGCCTACGCCTATGTGGACAGCGACGAGATGCGCTGAAGAACTCGCTTATTTCCATAAAATCCCCCCGCCAATTTTCCCTTTAACTTAAAGATTTTTTGTCCTCAAAATTCAGAGAACAACGTATAATGTCTTCATGAATCTTTTAATGCTAGGAAGCTTGCTGGGCGGGGTCGGCCTTTTCATGCTCGGCATGCAACTGATGACCGACGGTCTGAAGATTGCCGCCGGTCACACCCTTCGTAATATCCTGCAAAAATCCACCCGAACCGCCATCCGCGGCCTGCTGTCCGGCGCCTTTATCACCTCGCTGGTGCAGTCATCCAGTGCCATTACCGTGGCCACCATCGGCTTTGTCAACGCCGGCTTGATGAACCTCAGACAGGCGATTACCATTACCTACGGCAGCAACATCGGCACCACCATGACCGGCTGGCTCGTTGCCCTGGTCGGCTTTCAATTCCACATCAAGGTCTTTGCCCTGCCCCTGATCGGCTTCGGCATGCTGATCCGCCTGATTAAGGGCAACAGCCGCTACGGCGCACTAGGGCTTGCCTTGGCTGGTTTCGGCGTATTTTTTATCGGCATTGACATTTTAAAAGACGCCTTTGCCGGGCTCGGTGAAACCATCGACCTGGCCGAACTCGGCGGCGGAGGGCTGATCGGCCACGCTATCTTCATCGGCATCGGCTTTCTCCTGACCCTGGCCATGCAATCGTCCAGTGCCGCCATGGCCATCGCCCTGACCGCGGCGGCCGGCGGAATCATCCCCTTGGACAACGCCGCCGCAGTGGTCATCGGCGCCAACATCGGCACCACCTCCACCGCCGCCCTCGCCGTTATCGGAGCAACCCCCAACGCCAAACGGGTGGCGGCGGCCCACGTTATCTTCAATATGGCCACCGGCGTTATCGCCCTGCTGATCCTGCCCCTGCTGCTTCAGCTGTTGCTGAGCCTGCCCGGCAATTTACATCTCAACATCTCCATTACCACCCTGCTCGCCCTGTTTCACACCATCTTCAACCTTCTCGGCGTCTTCCTGATGTGGCCCTTTACCGATAAACTGGGGGCTTATCTTAAAACCCTTTTCCGTACCGCGGAAGAGGACGAAGCACACCTGGTCTACCTTGACAACAACCTGGTGCACATGCCGGTGCTCGCCTTCCACGCCCTGGCGGAAGAACTGAAACGACTCGGCATCATCGCCCGAAGGATGGCCAAGGGCGCGATCAGCAGCGAGGCAGGCCCGAGCCGCCTCCTGGAATCAGACCAGCGCGTTTTATTGAAACTGGAGATCAAAATCGGCAAATTCATCAACGAGGTCCGCCGGGGCGGCTTGCCGGAAAAGCTTGATCACGCCCTGCCCCACGCCCTGCGGATCACCAGTTATTACCGGGAAGTGGCCGATGTGGCCATCCGGATCGCCCAGATGCAGCAGGGCAAACCGGTCGAGGATGAAAAACTGGCGCTGGAGATAAGTCTTTATAAACAGAATGTGGTCAGGCTGCTCGATGCAACCGATGTCGGCCAGGCAGAATTTTCCCTGCAAGCATGCAACAGCTATTTTGAAGAACTAGAAGGGGAATACAAACACCTGAAAAACCTGCTGCTTAAGGCCGGCACCAAGGACGAACTGCCGGTGACCCAGATGGTGACCCAGATTGATCTGATGAGCGACATCAGAAGAATAGCCGGCCAGATGGAAAAGGCGGCCTGTTATCTGGTCTCAATGACCACCGCCGAGGTGGAAAGCCAGGAGTTGCCCCCAGAGGAGGAGGCGGCATAAACTTTTGCCCTTCTCAATCTTTTGCCCGGCCCGCATAACGCCAGTGCCAAGGCTCCCAGAGAAAGCCATTCTTGTCGTTTTGCCGGTAACTTAATACAAAATCATATTTTCGGGCGTTTTGCCCAAGCCATTTTTCCGCTTCCGAGCCGTGAAAAGTCCAGTCACTGGGCACCAGATCAACAGCGGTGCCGGTCATGTGTTCTGAATATCCCGGCGGCGCCACCCCTTTGGCAATATCATAAAAATCACGGCCGGCCTGCAGCTGACGCAGATAGATACTGCGCTGATAAAGCAGGCTGCGATAGCCGGAGTCAACCTGCAGGATAACCCCATCGTTGCGGGCCGCCGAGACCATCCGCGTCAAAGCCTCGGCCGTGGCGGCGGTCACATAAATTTGCGCTTTGGGATAGGTAAACTCATAGGGCAACACCACCAGATTTTTCCCCTCGGAACTAAGGCCAAGATCAACCCGATGGCCCTGCCAAGGGCGGCGCACCTCGTAACGCTTGCCGTGGAGGGTGACATACTCGCGCCTGGCCTCGGGCAGCATTTTACTGCGGCCATCAAGCACCGCCACCTTTGCAAAAGGCTGCTCCAATTCCTCAACAGGGGGGACGAGAATGGCAGGACGCTTACCATCCCCCGGCCCAACAACACAACCGGCAAGACAGAGATAAATCAATAACCCCAGCAGATATACCCCGCGCCCGGTTCTCATAATTATCTATCTCTTGGTTGAAGTCACTAACCGCGCAAGGCTAAAACCGATAAAGACCTTTAGCCGCAATAAATTTACCCACGCCCTCGGGCACCAAAGCGTCTACGGCATGGCCCAATGCAACCTCTTGCCGCAGATGACTTGACGAAACAGCCACCGGGGTCAGGAAAAGATCATATATTCTACCAAGCCGCCCCGCGCATTGCCAACAGCTTTCATCAGCCGCTCGCTGATAGCCGGCAAAACTCGACTTGATGATCTCGGCAACCTTGGTCCGGCACTGATCCGGCCGCGCAGCCACTACGAAATGGGTATAATCGACAAGCTCTGTATATTCTTTCCAGGAAGCGATCTCGGCAAAGGCATCCATGCCGATCACAAAAAACAACTCCACCGATTCCCCTAATAACTCCCGCAATGAACGCAGGGTATCGATACTGAAGGAGGGCCCCAGCCGTTTTGCCTCAAGATCACTGATAAAAAAGCCGGACCTCTCCCGAAGGGCAAGGTCCAGCATGGCCAATCGGTCAGCAAAGGAGGAAATCCGGTAGGTTAATTTATGGGGGGGCTGGGCAGACGGCACAAACAGGACGCTGTTAAGCTCAAAACTTTTTTTTACCGCTTCGGCAAGGGCAAGATGGCCGTTGTGCACCGGGTCAAAGGTGCCGCCCAAGATGCCGATCCGGTGGCCTAAATTTTGCGGAAGCTCCATAATCCCAGCAGCCTAGCTTCTGACCTGGCCGTCCCCGTACACAATGAACTTCTTGGTGGTCAATTCCTTGAGGCCCATGGGGCCATAGGCATGGAGCTTGGTGGTGCTGATGCCGATCTCCGAGCCCAACCCGAACTGGCCACCGTCGCTGAATCTGGTCGAGGCGTTGACCATGACCGCGGAGGCGTCAACCTCCCGCAAGAAGCGCTGGGAATGGGCATAATTATTGGTGATAATCACCTCGGTATGCAGGGAACCGTACTGGACGATATGGTCCATGGCCGCCTCCATGTCGTCCACCACCTTTACCGCCAGAATCAGATCGAGAAACTCCATCCCCCAATCCGTGGGCAAGGCCGCCTTGATCTCCGGCAGAATCGCACCGGCGCGCTTACAGCCGCGCAGCTCGACCCCGGCGTCCTTGAGGGCGGCCCAGACCTTGGGCAGAAACAGCGCAGCCTCGTTTTTGTGAACCAACAGGGCCTCTAGGGCATTGCAAACCCCGGGCCGCTGCACCTTGCCGTTCATGACGATATCGACCGCCATCCCATGGTCGGCACTTTCATCGACAAAAACATGACAGACCCCCTTGTAATGCTTGAGGACAGGAATCCGAGAATTTTCGGCGACAAAACGGATGAGCCCCTCGCCGCCCCGGGGAATGATCAGATCGATCTGCTCTTCCAAGGTCAGCATGACATTGACCGCCTCGCGGTCGGCCATCGGGATCACCTGAATGGCGGCGGCATCGATATTCTCGGAAGCCAAGGCCTCCTGGAGCACCTTGGCCAGGGCCAGATTGGAGTTGATCGCCTCGGAGCCGCCCCGGAGGAGAATGGCGTTGCCCGCCTTCAGGCAAAGCGACGCCGCATCCACCGTGACATTGGGACGCGATTCGTAGATCATGCCGATCACCCCCAGCGGAATCCGCATCCGACCGACGGTAATCCCGGAGGGCTGTTTGTTCATTTCCGAAATCTCCCCCACCGGATCGGGCAGGGCGATTACCTCCTGCAACCCCTTGACCATGGCGGCCATCACCTTGTCGGAGAGTTCGAGCCGATCAAGCATGGCAGCGGAAAGGCCCTTGGCGCGACCGGCGACCAGATCCTTTTGATTCTCCTGCTGGATATAATCCTTCTGCGCCATCAGCGCATCGGCCATTTTGAGAAGGGCGTTGTTCTTGGCCGTGGTGGAGAGATTGGCCATGGTCCGCGCCGCCTTTTTCGCGGCATGGGCCATCTGCTGAATGGTTTCCTGAATGGACATTGCTTGCTCCTATCCTAACTTTTTCAAAAGGTTCCAGGTTGATCACAACCCATGGCAACTCATGTCATAAACCTGCAAAGCGACCACCCTGCGCTGATGGCGGGGAGCCGATGGTTTAAGACGCTGAAAACTCTTTGAGGTAACTCTAATTTTTCAACATACCGCAGGAACCGAAAAGCACAAGGGCCATGGCATCCGGGGCACACTTTTTTTGATCCTTCCTCTCGGGCAACAGAAGAAGGGCTAAGAAATTTTCATCACCAAACCAAGAGGCGAACCCTTATCCGGCATGTTCATTTCTTGGTTTGGGCAAAGGGCGTCGCGCCCGATCAGATCACCACCAGGTTATCCCGATGAATCACCTCGTCGCAATCCTTATGGCGGCCGAGATTCTTTTCAATCAACGAGGTATGCACCCCTTTGATCACCTCGATATCAGCGGAGGAATAATTGACCAGCCCGGCGGCCACCACCTCGCCTTCCGCATTAAGGCACTGCACCGGCGCGCCGATGCCGAACTTGCCCCGCACCTCGCTAATCCCCGAGGGCAGCAAACTTTTGCCCCTTTCAACCACGGCCTTACAGGCCCCGGCGTCAAGGACCAGAAAACCCTTGGGCCGCAGAGTATAGGCAATCCAATGCTTGCGGCTGGCCATCTTCTCTTCCTGGGGCAGAAAAAAGGTCCCCACCGTTTCTCCGCCAAAAAGCCGGGAGATGGTATCCCCGGCCCGACCCGGCCCGATAAAGGAGCAACCGCCGCGGGCCGCCACCATCTTGGCGGCGTTGACCTTACTGCGCATGCCGCCGGTGCCCAGGGCGCTGTTGACGTTGCCGGCCATCCCTTCCACGGCGCGGTCAATCCGATCCACGATATAAACCGGTTTGGCATCGGGGTCGGTGGCCGGGTTGGCCGTATAAAGGCCGTCAACATCGGTCAGACAGACGAAGATGTCCGCCTCGGTCAGATTGGTGACCATGGCCCCCAGGGTGTCGTTATCGCCAAAGCGCAACTCCTCCACCGAAACCGTATCGTTTTCGTTGATAATGGGCACAAGCCCCCAATCCAGCAGGGTAAAAAGAGTATTTCGGATATTGAGATAACGATCCCGATGGGAGAGATCATCATGGGTGAGCAGCACCTGGGCTATATTCAGGCCGAGTTGCTCGAAGATTTTTTCATAGGCCCGCATCAGACTGGATTGGCCGACGGCGGCGGCAGCCTGTTTTTCCTTGAGCAGCAAGGCGCGGTCGGTGAGATGCAGTTTGCGGCGACCGGCCGCCACCGCCCCGGAACTGACCAGGATAACCTCCCGACCGGACTGCCTGAGAAAATGAATTTCCCGGGCAAGATTTTCCAGGACCGGCAGATTAAGCCCTGCACTGTTTGTCAGGACGGCACTGCCGACCTTAACCACCACCCGCTTGCTCCGATCAAGAAAATTACGGCGGATGGTAAGCCCCTCATCTTGAGAAACCTGTAATGTCATGCATCTTCTTCCAACAGTTCTGAGAGATGTTCCTTCAGCCCGGCCAAGCCATGGCCGGTCAAAGCCGAGATAAACATGGGCTCGATCCCGGCGCTGCGGCTGAAGAGTTTTTGCAATTGCTTAAGCCGTTCGGCATCGGCCATAAGATCAATCTTATTGATCACCAGCAACCGGTGCCGGCCCATCAGTTCCTCATTATAGCGCCGCAGCTCCTCTTCGAGAACCTGATATTCCACCAGGGGCTGATCACCCTCGGTGGAACCGTCTATAACATGGAGCAGGATCCGGGTCCGCTCAATATGGCGTAAAAATTTATGGCCCAGCCCGGCGCCGTCGTGGGCGCCTTCGATCAACCCCGGAATGTCGGCAATAATACAGGAGCCGCCATATTCAAAATTCAAAACACCGAGTTGCGGCTCAATGGTGGTAAAGGGATAATCCGCGACCTTGGGATTGGCGGCGCTTAATCTTGAAAGAAGGGTTGATTTGCCGGCATTGGGCAATCCGATCAGGCCGACGTCGGCAAGCAGTTTCAATTCGATCTTGAACCAATGCTCTTCGCCGGGCTTGCCCTTGGTTGCCTTGCGAGGCGCCCGATTCTGGGCATTGGCAAAATGGACATTGCCGCGCCCTCCGGCCCCGCCCACCGCCGCCACATAACGATCGCCGTCCTCAACCAGATCGGCCAAAACCTCGCCGGTCTCGGCACCCTTTAAGATCGAGCCTGGGGGAACATAAAGGATGGTATCCTTCCCCTTACGGCCGATCATTTTTTTGCCCTTACCGGAGGTACCGTTTTCAGCTATGAAATGGGAGCGAAAGCGAAAATCAAGGAGAGAGGAAAGTCGTCGCGAGGCTTCGATAATGACGGAACCGCCATGGCCGCCGTCGCCACCATCGGGGCCACCCTTGGGAACATACTTTTCCCTTCTGAAACTGACACAGCCATTGCCACCGTCGCCGGCTTTAATATAAAACTTGGCCTCGTCGATAAAAGCCATAGTCGTCGCCAATGATGTCTAATGTCAGCAATTTTGCTGCGGTTCAGGAATGAACCGCAGCAACAAGCAAACTTTTTTAGTTGGACTCAACAGGGTAAACGCTAACCCTTTTTTTATTGCGACCATATTTTTCATAGGTCACAACGCCATCAACCATGGCGAACAGGGTGTAATCACGCCCCAGGCCAACGTTGGTGCCGGGATGAATCACCGTTCCCAGCTGACGAACAAGAATATTGCCGGCCCGAACCACCTGACCACCAAAACGTTTTACCCCGCGCCGTTGCGCGTTACTGTCCCGACCGTTCTTTGAGCTACCGCCCGCTTTCTTATGTGCCACAATAATACCTCTTGTGTTTAAACAATTCTATTAGGCTGAAATTTCTTTAATTTCAAGGGCAGTATACTCCTGCCGATGGCCGTTCTTTACCCGATAACCCTGGCGACGCTTTTTCTTGAAAACAAGCACTTTCTTGGCTTTATCCTGTTCAACGATCCGGGCGGTAACTTTGGCGCCGTCAACAACCGGCTGACCAACTTTAACGTCATCGCCGTCTGCTACCAGCAGAACATCGGACAATTCAATGGTATCGCCAACGTTACCGGCAAGTTTTTCTACCCGAAGACGCTCACCAGCTGCAACTTGATACTGTTTTCCGCCGGTACGAATGATTGCGTACATAATTTCCTCCAACAACTGAACTCGTCAAATAACGGCCAGTGGACAGCCGTTGCGTAAAATTCTTCTTTTTAACTTCACCAAACAGGCCTCTGAAACAGAGTAACCACCTGCCCTCAACCCGACTTTAGCCATCGGAGCAATCCGATATTTCGCCGGGTGCGTGAAACAGACATAGATACCCACAACCAACCTTTTTGTCAAGCCATAATAAAACGAAATGCTCGACAAAAACAAACAGACCCCCATTATTAAAAGAGATGGCGGTCTAGGCCAATTCCGCCCCCCAGATCATTTCAAACTTTTCCAGATGCAGATCCTTGACCGGCTTGATGGTGATCTGCTTATTGGTCGCATTCTGCAGGTAATCTATGGTTGAGGCCTCCTCCTTGAGCATCATCGCCGCAACCTTGGGATGAACCCTCAAGGTCACGTTTACATCGGCCATCTTGGGGGCCTCGCGCTCGACCTTGCGGAAGATATCATAACAGATGGTGCGGCTCGATTTGAGCATCCCCTCGCCATGGCAATAGAGGCACGGCTCGCACATCATATGGGCCAGATCCTCGCGGTTGCGTTTACGCGTCATCTGCACCAGCCCGAACTCGCTGACCTTGAGGATATTCACCCTGCTCTTGTCCTTCTTGGCCGCCTCCTTGAGCGCGGCAAAAACCTCGTCCCGGTGGGCCTCCTCTTCCATATCGATAAAATCGATAATAATGATCCCGCCGATATTGCGCATCCGCAGCTGGTAGGCGATCTCCTTGACCGCCTCCATGTTGGTCTTGAAGATGGTTTCCTCCAGGCCGCTTTTGCCCACATACCTGCCGGTATTCACATCGACCACGGTCAAGGCCTCGGTGGTTTCAATGATGATATAGCCGCCGCAGCGCAACCAGATTTTTTTGTCCAGGGCGCGGTTGACATCCATCTCAATGCCGTAGGCATCAAAGATCGGCATATTGCTCTCGGAAAGATGAACCCTGCCCTTGAGGCGCGGGGCAAAGGTTTCGACAAAACGCAGTACCCGGCCAAAGGTTTTTTCATCATCCACCACCACCCGGTCCACATCCGGCGAAAAAATATCGCGGACCACCCGCAGGGTGATATCAAGATCCTCGTACACCAGACTGGGGACCGGGGCCTTGGCGGCAACATCCTGCACCTCATCCCAGGTATGGAGCAAAAACTCCATATCCGCTTCCAGGTCCTCATTGGTGACATTTTCCGCCACCGTCCTCACGATAAAACCGGTGCCGGCCGGCCGCAGGGTTTCGATATCCTGGCGCAGCTGCTGCCGGACCTCTTCATCTTCAATCTTACGGGAGATCCCGATATGATCGGTCATCGGCATGAAAACCAGATTCCGGCAGGGCAAGGTTATATGACAGGTGAGCCGGGCGCCTTTGGTGCCCATGGGCTCTTTGCAGATCTGCACCATAATGGACTGGCCTTCGGTGAGCAGGTCGTCGATATTAAGGCCCGGGGTGCGATGGCTCAGGGAATCCGGCGTCTCGCTGCCGCCGCAGCAACCGGTACCGGCGCCATTGCCGCCGCGGTCACACTTGGCCATCCTTTTTTCAAACTGATCGGTACTGATATGCACATCATCAACGTACAAAAAGCCGGTGCGTTCAAGGCCGATATCGACAAAAGCCGCCTGCATGCCGGGCAGAACCCGAACAACCCGCCCCCGGTAGATATTGCCGACCAACCCTTTTTCGCAGGGCTGCTCAAGATAAAACTCTACCAGGTTGCCGTGTTCAACCAAGGCAATCCTGATTTCATAGGGAGTCGCATTTATTAACAATTCAGTAGACATGACAAGTAACCACACATTTGGTTGGCATTAATATCCTAGATTAGAAACAAACTGCAAAACATATCACTTTTGCCGGCCAACCTTAAACAAAGGCCAAAGACAACAAAGAATAAAATGATCCTCAAAGATCAGGGTCTCTTGATCAGCTTCCCGTCAGCTTCAGCCAAACAATCATTTAATGTTGCAGCTGCACCTCCTAAATTAATCAAGGATGCACATTATACCCTTCGCTCTTTACTTTCAAGACTCTAATTTGCTGAACTTCATTATCAGGCAAGGCAAAAAGGGTGGCCACCATCTCCACCGGCTTGACCCCGGCCACACTCGGCTCGCTGATCAATCCCAGGGAAAGCTCCTGGTCCGGGGTAATCGCCAGCTCGTGCAGCAACGGCCGCAGGTCAACGGGCCGCTGCTTACCTTTGCGGACAAATGAGGCGGGAATGCTTTCCCGGGCCAGGGCCGCCTGCACCGCCTCATGGCTCGGCATCTTTGCCAAGCGGAGTCGATACCAGACAATCGCCTTACTCGGCTGGTCCTTGCCGCCCAAGGTGACCTGGCGGACCGTGAAGCCTCCGGGCAATTGCCGGTTGAGCAGATCGATAAAGGCGGGAATGTCGGCGGGCGGTTCATAGAGATCAACCACCATATATTCGACCAGGCTTTCCGTGCCCAACGGCAAAGCCGGGCTGAAGGACACCTTGGGCGAGGGATTAAAACCCTGGGAAAAATTAAGGGGCAGCCGCGCCCGGCGAAAGGCCCGGTAAAAGACCTGAATCAACTCAAGATGGCTCAGCAATCTGGCATTATCCAACCGGGAGTAATCTATCCGGTAGTAAAAATGGGGGCCTGTCTGCGGCTGGGGCGGTTTGGCGCCGGACTCCTCCGCCGGCAACGGGCTGGACGGCGGGGCCACGGCAACCGCCCTTGGGCCCGCCTCTTTTTTCAGCTGCTGGACAATGGGCTTCACTGTTTTAAAATCACAGAGGCCGCATTTCTGGCAACCATGCACCCGGCAATCCGGGGTGTAGGCCTCGGCCAAAGCCTTTTCATATTCCTCGACATAAAAGCTATCATCCACCCCGGCGTCAAGGTGCTGCCAAGGCAAAACCTCGGATGGCGAACGGCGGCGCATATATGCATCAAGATCGATCCCGCATTTTTCAGCGGCCATCCGCCAGCGGACGAGATTGAAATGATCGGACCAGGCGTCAAAGCGGGCGCCCAGCAGCCAGGCCTCTTCAAGCAAGAGCGAAAGCCTGCGATCCCCCCGGGAAAAAACCCCTTCCAGAAAACTCATCTTGGGATCCTGCCACTTAAACTTCGTGGCCTTGCCCCGGAACTGCCCCCGCAAAAAATCAATCCGGCCATAACCTTCGTCAAGGGTGAGCTGGGGCTCCCGCTCAAAGGGGGTATGGGGCTTGGGCACGAACACTCCGCCGCTGACCGTGACCTTGGTCCGGCCGCCCTTGCCTTTTTTCAGGACCTTGGCGGCCAACTCCGGAATGGCGGCAATATCCTCCTCGGTTTCGGTGGGCAGCCCGAACATAAAATAGAGCTTGATCAGATTCCAACCCAACCCGAAAGCAGCCTCGGCGGTGGCCAACAGATCTTCCTCGGTAATCCCCTTGTTGATCACCCGCCGCATCCGGTCGGTCCCGGCCTCGGGGGCCAGGGTGAAACCGGTCTTGCGCACCCGCTTGATCTGCTCCATGATCTCCGGGGTCAACGAGCCCACCCGCAGCGAGGGCAGCGAAACGGAAACCTTTTGCCGGGCAAATTCATCCATCAATTTCAGCAACAGATCGCTGAGGCAGGAATAATCACCGGTGCTCAGGGAAAGCAGAGCCATCTCATCAAAGCCGCCTTCGGCAATACCCTTAACCGCCAACTCAAAGATCTTGTCCGGATCCCGCTCCCGAACCGGGCGATAGATAACCCCGGCCTGGCAGAAACGGCAGCCCCGGGTGCACCCTCTGGCAACCTCGAGACCCAGCCGGTCATGGACGATCCGGGTAAGGGGAACCAGAGGCGGATGGCCCTGGCTGACCTGGTTCAGATCAGGCAGAATCCGGCGGCGGACCCGGGCCGGCTGCCCGCCGGCAACCTTCATCCCGCTAAAATTACCATTCTGATCATAGCCGGGCTGATAAAAGGAAGGAACATAGACCCCGGTAATCTCGGCCAGCCGGCGCAAGGTCGCCTGACGATCTTCGCCCGCCTGTTTTGCCGCGATCATGGCCTCGGCGATCTCAATTATCGCCTCTTCACCGTCCCCCAGCAGGATGGCGTCGAAAAAATCAGCCACCGGTTCCGGGTGAAAGGCGCAGGGCCCGCCGCCGAGAACCAGAGGATAACTCTCATCCCGCTCCGCAGCCCGCAGCGGAATATCCGCCAGCTTGAGAATGGTGAGGATATTGATGTAGCAAAGCTCATAGGGCAAGGTGATGCCCAGCACGTCAAAATCACGCAGGGGGCGTTGCGACTCCAGGCTGAACAGGGGCAAGCCATGCTCGAACAGCAGTTTTTCAAGATCGAGATCCGGGGCATAGACCCGTTCCGCCAACAGGTTCTTCTGCTCATTGACCAGATGATAAAGGATCTGCAAGCCCTGATGGGACATGCCGATCTCATAAAGATCCGGAAAGGCGAGAACCATGGTCAGATCGACTTGTTGCCAATCCTTGTTGACCACGTTAAATTCGTTGCCGCCGTAGCGGCTGGGCTGCTTGACCTGGGGCAACAGGGTGTCATATTTCATATGCGTTTATATCCAAAAACTCTCAACAACCAAAGAAAGGAGGTTGATATATTTTATAAAAAATTGATCGAAAGAAAATATCAATCACAAGGACAACAAAAGAGCTACAGGTGGAAAACTCGCCACAAAGTCCCGGCGCAACCAAACAGCCGCGCCGTCATTCAATGACCTCCCGCTGAAAACCCGCGGGCAACCTTACCACAAAATCACGCTCGGTAAAATGGGCATCGACGAGCAACTCGCTAAAAGCCAATTCCATCACCGACCCGTTCTTGGTGCTGGCATGCACCTCAATCAGAGCGGGCAGGCGACATTCACTTTTTTCACCAGCGGATTTATGCTGATAGCCCAGATAACGGACATCCATCAGGGTGTGCTGATCTTCATCAACCACGATATGGCGAAGGATGAGCTTTTCTTGCGGATCAAAAAGCAGATGCCGGCGCACCGTTTCCCGGTCATAAGCCAGCTCAAACCAGAGACCACGGCCTTCGCCATCCTCAGCCACCGCAAATATCTCTAATTCTTCCGGAGCAAGCCGGCCGGCCAACCAAAAAAAAGCATGTTCAGGCTCAAAACCCTTGGGCGCGTAGTCTTTAAATTTTTGGGCGGTGACAACCCCTTCATACCCCTTGGCCTCGGGGACCACCACATACCGAAACTTTTCGCCATCGACACTGAGGATAACCAGGGGCTGACCAAGGGGGTTGAGACCGACAAACTTCAGGTAAGCCGGGCTCATGGCCTGCAGGAAACCCTGCAGGGAGCCTTTGTGCAAAACGGATTTGACAGTGGCCCGGACCTGTACATCCAGACAGCAATTACACTCCTGCTGACTGGCCACCACCTGCAGAAAATCAACTTTAGCCTGCTCCCGGACCGCGGCCTCCAGCGAAACCGTGGCGGGCAGAGTCGCACAACCTGTTACCCACAAAAGGAAAAAAGTTAGCAGACTACAAGTTTTCACCAACCCAAAGCTCATTGCCCACTACCCTGCGGCGAAGCCAACGACTCTAATTTACGGCGAACGATATCCGCCTTTTCATCCTCGCCATAAAGCTCGATCGATCGGCCAAAGGCCTGCCGGGCGCCCTCGATATTTCCCGCCTTGAGCAGGGCTTCGCCGAGATGCTCATAGATCGTCGGATCATCATCGGACAACTCGACGGCCCGCTCCAGCTCCTCAACCGCGCGGCCATAGGCCCCCTGTTGATAGTAAACCCAGCCCAGGCTGTCCCGGATAAAACCATCTTTGGGCTGCAGCAAAACCGCGCGCTCGATATAGACCTTGGCCTGCTCAAGATTACGCCCCTCCTCCGCCCAGCTGTATCCGACATAATTCAAGGCGCGGGCATGGTCGGGATCACGCTTGATGACCTCCTCCATCTCCCGCATCGAACCTTGATGATCATCAATCTTATGCAAAAAAAGCCCGTACTCATAGCCGACATCACTATTATCGGGAAAATCGACAAAGGCCTTTTTAAAAACCGCGTGGCCCTTATCAACCTTACCCTGTTGCTGATAAACCATCGCCAACCCCACGTAAAAAACAAGACTGCGGTGGGCGCTGTCAGCAATGGCGTCAAGCAGTAAAGACTCGGCCGCGGCCTGATCTCCTTCTTCCTGGAGGATCTTGACCAACATCAGCAACGATTCCCCATATGAGGAGCTGCCCGGCTTCACCTGGCCAAGAATTTTTTTAACAGAGGCCATATCCCCCTGCTGATAATAGGCCAGGACCAGCATGGAGCGCGCCCCCTCCGAGTCGGGCTTGCGGGCGAGCACCTCGGTCAGACGGGCGATCGCCGCATCGTAGCGGCCGTTATCAATCAGGATCTTGCTAATGGTGAAATCAAGTTTATCAACATCCGCCACCTCTTTGCGCAACTCTTCCAACTCGGCCAGGGCCTCATCGATCTTCCCCTGCTGCAGATAGTTATTGGCCAGATAACGGCGGGCCCTTTCATCCGGGCCGCTTTCCTCGATTATCCGCCGATAGAGCGCAATGGCCTTGTCAAAATTCTTTTCCTGCTCATAAAGATCCGCGGTTTCATAAGCCAGCATCGCCGACCAGTTCAACGACAGCGCTTTTTCATAGGCGGCCATGGCCTTGACGTTAAAACGCAACTCCTGATAAAGCTTGGCCAGATAATAATAACCGGCATAGGACTCAGGATCGAGCTCGACCATATGCTCCAGCACCTGCTGGGCATTTTCATACTGCCGATAGCGGGCGTAAAGGCCGCCGAGCATCAACATCACATTAAAATTCCTGGGCTCTTCGGCCAAAATCTCTTTATAGATCGCCACCGCGTCCTTGGGCCGCTGCATGGAACTATAAAGGTTGGCAAGCAGCGAGCGGGCGCCGATATTTTTCGGTTCAAGCTCGATTATTTTTTCAATCCAGGCCACGCCCTGTTCACGCTGATCGGTTTTCACCAACAACAGGGCCAGGGTCTCCATGACATGAACGGCCCGCCGGTCGCAAAGCAGGGCCTGTTTGTAGGCATAGATCGCCTCGTCATAATGATCTTCCAACTCCGCCGATTTGCCCCACAGAAAATTAAAATAGGAACAGCCCCGGTCAACCGCCTCATCGTAGGGCTCAAGTTCAGCCGCAAAAGGCGGCTGATCGGAAACGCCCTGATTCGTCGACACGCAGGAGATGCAGCCGAGCATCAGACAACCCATGACGATAATCCGTTTCCACATTGGCGCCGCCGAATATTTTTTTAAAATAAGGTTCTCCACTCTCTTCACTGCCCGATTATTTGATGATGCGCATTTATAAGGAAAAAAGCTCTGCAACCTGATCCAAAACCAGCCGATGGACGGTTGCCGCATCCCCGGTACAATCCACTCGGCGGATATAATCCCCTTCCAGATCGGCAAAAATCGCCGCGACCTTATCCAGCATACTCTCCTGTTCAAAGTCGTTCAAGATCTCCCCCCGTAATTTCTGAACCCGATGCACCCCCACGGCAACAGGCGCCTCAAGGATGATGACCAGATCCGGAATCGGGGCAAACTTTTCGTTTTCGGCAATAATCGTCCGGGGATCATGCCCGGCCGCCCCCTGGTAGGCTGCGGTTGAAAAATAGTAGCGGTCGCAAAGAACGACTTGGCCGGCGGCCAGGGCCGGGGCTACAACCTCGCGCACATGCTCCCGCCGATCATCCATAAAGAGCTGCAGCTCCTGCTCCGGGGTGGCGCTGCTTCTATCCTGGAAAAGCTTCCTTATCTTTTGGCCGTATTGCCCGTCGGTGGGCTCCCGGGTAGCCACCACCGTCATCCCCTTCTGTTCAAGGACGCGGGCGAGCATTTCGATCTGGGTGGTCTTGCCGGTGCCGTCAATCCCCTCAAAGACGACGAACAGCCCTTTTCTGTTGCGGTTATGTTTTGTCATTCTATTATGGATGGTTTTAATTTTGTAAAAAAATACTCAACAGCCTCTATTTTTCGCAATATCGGCGGCCAGCACATAGGCGGCGGCAAGGCTGGCCGGATCAGCGATACCTTGCCCGGCAATATCATAGGCCGTGCCATGGTCGACCGAGGTACGGACAATGGGCAGCCCCAGGGTGACATTAACCCCGTCGCTGAAATGGAGCAGTTTAAAGGGGATAAGCCCCTGATCATGATACATGCAGACAACACCGTCAAAATGGCCGGCGGCCGCCTTATGAAAAACCGTATCCGGCGGATATGGCCCGCTCACCTGCCAGCCCGCTCTCTGGGCCGCGGCCACCGCCGGCGCGATCACCATCTCCTCCTCCCGGCCGAACATCCCCCCCTCCCCGGCATGGGGATTGAGCCCGGCCACGGCCAGCCGCGGGTGGGCCAGACCGAAATCGCCTTGCAAGGCCTGCCCGGTGATGGCAATCATCCGCAGCACCGAATCGAAGGTAACCGATGAAGCAACACTGGCCAGGGATTGATGGATGGTGACTAGGGTGACCTTGAGCCGGGTCCCGGCCATCATCATCGCATAATCCTCGGCGCCACAGAGGCTGGCCAGCATCTCGGTATGCCCTGGAAAATCATAGCCGCCGGCCTGCAGGGCGGTCTTGGTGATGGGACAGGTCACCATCGCCGACAACTCGCCGGCCCTGAGCAGCCGAACCGCCTCCTCGATATAACCGCCCATGGCCCGGCCGGTTTGTCGGGTGGGCCTGCCCCAGCTCAGGTCGCGGCCCAGATCCGAAAGGGCAAGGACATTGACCCGGCCCGGGATGATTGCCCCACCGGGCTGCCAGGGGGCAATGGGCAGATCTATCTTCAAGGCCGCCGCCGTCCGCGCAAGCACCCCCAGATCCCCGATCACCACCGCCGGCCGGGGCTTTTCCCGCCCTGCATCGGCAAGAAAGCGCAGAACAATCTCCGGACCGATCCCCACCGGGCAGCCCATGGTAATCGCTATTGGTTTTTGGATGACGGAATCATTGGCAGACATTAATCAGGCTCCATAACACAACTCAAAAGCATTTTGCACGATTTCCATTTCCGGCTTATCTCCGGCGCCAAGGGACACCGCCACCACATCAAAGCGGGCCTCTCTGTTTTCCATTTTATTTTCAGCAAGATAGAGCAAGGCCACTTTGGAAATCTGCCGACATTTGGCCGGGGTCACCGCCTCCAGGGGATGGCCGCAGCTTCGATCCCGCCTGGTTTTAACCTCAATAAAAACCAGGGTCTTGTCATCCTCGGCGATAATATCTATTTCACCGAGGGCCGTCCGATAGTTTTTGGCGATAATTCGATAACCCTGCTTCTTAAGGTGCTGCCGGGCAAGTTTTTCACCCAGAATGCCGACGGAGAGATTATCCGCCTTTACTTTTTTGGGTTTTCCAAACATGCGCGCACCGGCTTGAAGCTTAAACGATGGATCCCGCACGGGCCATGTTCTTTTATGAGCCGACGATGTTCGGCCGTGGGATAACCCTTATGTTTTTTAAAATTGTACACAGGATACCGCTCATGAAAGGCTTCCATCATCTCATCCCTGGTAACCTTGGCGATAATTGAAGCGGCGGCAACAGAGGCGCTGCGGGAGTCACCCTTGATCAGGGGCTGCTGGGCAAGGGCAAGGGGCACCTTGAATTTGCCGTCCACCAACAAAAAATCCGGGGCAACCGACAGCTGCTCAACCGCTTTTTTCATGGCCAGTAACGAGGCCTGCAGAATATTAATCCGGTCAATATCCGCAGGGGAAACAATCCCGATGCCGATCATCGCCTTAATCTCACGCAAGGTAACGGCCAGCGCCTTCCGGGCTTTTTCTGTAATTTTTTTTGAATCTTGAAATATCTGATAGTCACAATCAGGAGGAAGAACTACACAGGCTGCCACCACCGGTCCGGCAAGAGGGCCGCGGCCAACCTCATCGGTGCCGGCCACGGTAGCGTAGCCTTGGGCAAACAGCGAACGTTCGATGGAAAAGGTATCTGCCCCGGATGAATCCGGCCACAGTGAAATGGTCTCGGGCAAGACGCACCACCTTTGTTTAAACAGGAGAAACGGTTTCCCGCAACACCAAAACAAACGTTGAGGACAAGACACTAGAAACCACGGCAACAGTTATCACCATGGCTAAAAGAGAAAAAAACAGCAAAAAAATGGAGCGGGGAAAGAAAACTCTTTCCCCGCTCCATAAAATAAATGCTAGTTAATGCCCTTCTCGCGGATCCTGGCAGCCTTGCCACGAAGGTCGCGCAGATAGTAAAGCTTGGAGCGGCGAACCCGACCCCGGGTTACCACCTCGATTTTCTCGAGACGGGGGTTATGGAGGCAGAATGTTTTCTCAACGCCGACCCCATGGGAAATCTTCCGCACGGTGACACTGGCGTCCATGGTGCCACGCCGACGACGAATAACAATACCCTGGAAAAGCTGAACCCTTTCCTTGGCACCCTCGATGATGCGAATATGTACCTGTACCGTGTCCCCCGGACGAAAATCCGGAACATCATGCCGCATGTTTTCCTGGTCGATCTGATCAATAATATTCATAGCTTTTCCTTTTCAAGAACCTCACGTTAACGTGATTGCACAGGGCAATTATAGCCGCCCAAAATATTTATTCAATGTTTTCCCAACAACCTGTCCATCACAATGGCCGCAGCCGAGCGAACAGACAGATGATTATACGAGCCATAACCTGATATCGGCGGCAACTGACCGTCCACATCAGCAAAAACGTCGGAAGTCATGCCCCAGGCCGTGCCGAACAAAATCAAATGCGGCACCCCGGCAAAAATCTTTTCCCTGGTCTCGGCAAAGGAGTCCTGGGTGCCATGGGCCTGGGCGCTGGTGGCCAGCACCGTGGGACGCTTTTGCCATTTTGCACTAACCATCTCATACAACTCGGCAAGATCCTTACAGAGCCGGACAATGGAAAGCGCTTCCTTCCGATTTACATTATATGTCGAACCGTGCCCGATCAGCCAATGGTCCAGGATATCCTGCACCAGTTCATGCTGATCCTCATACGGGGTCACGATATATAAGGTATCAATCCCAAATGTGCAGCCGGCCCTGGCAATATCATGCAGATCCAGGTTGGTTACCGCCGAGCCGATGGTCTCACCGTGTTTGTTGCTGACCGGGTAATGGACCAGGGCCAGATCAACACGAATATCTTGTGCCGGCATCTCTTCAGCTTGGGGCTCGGTCATCAGTGTTCTGCCGGTAGATCCTGCCAACCGGCCTCCCGCAGCTTGGCCAACAAGCCCTGCTTTTTTAAAATTTTCAACTCGCCGGCGCTAAAGCGCATCCTGGGCACAAGTTCCGGCCGCTTGGTCATGGTCTGCTCAATCTCGGCCAGCAACCGCCACACGGCAACCGCGCCGTGATCACCGGAAAACAAAACCTCCGGCGCCGCCATGTCTTCAAATACCCTGGGCCGGGTATATTGCGGATACTTTAAGCCGCCCCGGCTGAAGGTATCAAAGTCGGCAGAGTCGGCACAACCGAGAACCCCGGGCAACAAGCGGGTAATGGAGTCAACCATTACCATGGCCGCCAACTCGCCGCCGGTGAGGATATAATCGCCGATCGATATTTCCTCATCAACGTATTTGGCGATGAAGCGTTCATCCACCCCTTCATAACGGCCGCAAACCAGAACAAGATGGTCCAACTGGGCCAACTCCTCGGCAACCGCCTGATTATAAGGCCGTCCCTGGGGGCTTAACAGGATTACCCGCCCACCAGGAGCCTGCCGCCGGACATCGGCCACTGCCGCGGCCAGGGGTTCCGGCTTCATCACCATGCCTTCACCGCCGCCAAAGGGGCGATCATCGGTCATCGCATGTTTATCAAGGGCATAATCCCTGATATTATGTATCTCAATCCGTACCTGCTCTGCGGCCAGAGCGCGGCGGATAATCCCCTCCTGCAACGGAGATTCCAGCAAACCGGGAAAAATAGTGAGAATATCAAATCTCATGCTGGACTCTGTCCCACTTGTTCACAGACCAACCTTCAGGCCGAAAATCATGACCGGAAAGGGACAGTTAATAATTTATCTCAAGCAACCCCGGCGGAGGGGCAATAATCAGAGCCTGTCCTTGCTCATCAAGGCCTATCACAAACTCCTTGATGGCCGGCACCAGATATTCACGACCCTTGTTCTTAATCACCAGCAGAGAATGTCCCGGGGTGGCCATCAACGAGGTCAAGGTACCGACGGATTCTCCCCGCTCGGTAACCACTGCCATCCCCTGCAACTCATGCCAGTAATAAAAACCCGGTTCCAGCTCAGGCAAATCCGCCCTGGCAATCCGAACCTCCAAACCGCGCAAATCTTCCGCCGCATTGCGATTATCAACCCCGACCAGCTGGACAATCGCCACCTTGCCATGGGTCCGGCTAGCAGCCACCTCATAGGTCCGGGATCGGCTCTCGCCCTCTTCCGCAAGGATCAGTTCGGAATAATGGTCGAAATCATCGGGATAGGAAGAATAGGGATGGATCCTTATCTCGCCTTTAATACCTTGCGCCTTAACAACCTTGCCGACCACGATATAATCGTGGCGCAGGAAGCCGACATCAATGATTTCCAAAAAACTACTCCACTATCTCAAGCCGGGCCTTCATCTTGTCAATGCCCGCCGCAGCGGAAAGCACCGAACGCATGGCACGGGCGGTACGCCCCTGCTTGCCGATGACCTTACCTAACTCATCCTTGGCAACCCGCAGCTCAAAGACCCTGGTGTCTTCACTCTCGGTTTCAGTTACCTGAACCGAGCCGGGATCATCCACCAGCTGAGAGGCCATAAAACTGACTAATTCTTTCATGCTCGCCATTACTCGGCAACGCTGCTCTTAACAAGCAGACTTTTCACGGTGTCGGAAGGCTGAGCGCCTTTATCGAGCCAAGCCTGTACACGATCCTGCTTGAGGCTAACCAACGCCGGGTTCTGACAAGGATCGTAGGTGCCGACCACTTCCAGGAACTTGCCGTCACGGGGTGACTGGGAATCAGCTACCACGATACGGTAAAAAGGGTGTTTTTTGCGGCCCATTCGAGTCAAACGAATACGTACAGCCATGTTGTCTACTCCTTCTGTAATTAACGCTAAAGCCGAATTACGCTCGGCTTCGTTTCAATCTATCTAGTTAAACCTTTAGGTCTTTTCCGTTTCTTGCCACCGCCGACCATCGCCCCAAGGCCGCCGGGCTGTCCGCGCATCTTCTTCATCATCTTGAGCATTTCGGTGTAGCTCTTGATAACCTTGTTCACATCCTGCACCGAAGTGCCGCTGCCCTTGGCGATCCGCTGCCTCCGGCTGGAATTGATGATTGCGTGATTTCTTCGCTCTTTCAAAGTCATGGAGTTGATCACCGATTCAACCTTGACCAATTCCCTTTCATCCGGCTTGGGCATGTTTTTGAGCTGCTTGATCTTATTCATGCCCGGGATCATGCCCATGATCTGCTCAAGGCTACCCATTTTCTTGATCTGCTGAATCTGATCAAGGAAGTCCTCAAGGGTGAAGCCCTCTTTCTTGAGCTTCTTGGCAAGCTTTGCCGCCTTCTCCTTATCAACAACCGCTTCGGCTTTCTCGATAAGGGTAAGAACATCGCCCATCCCCAGAATGCGGGAGGCAACGCGGTCCGGATGAAACGGCTCCAGGGCATCGAGCCCCTCGCCCATACCCACAAATTTGATGGGGCGCCGGGTTACTTTTTTGATGGAAAGGGCGGCGCCGCCACGGGCATCACCATCCATCTTGGTCAGGATCACGCCGGAAATGGCGAGATCCTGATTAAATTTTTCAGCAACGGTGACCGCATCCTGACCGGTCATCGCATCGGCGACAAAAAGAATCTCCGCCGGCTCCAGGGCCGAGTTAATCCGGGCAAGCTCGCCCATCAGATCTTCGTCCACATGCAAGCGGCCCGCCGTATCGATGAGCAGGGTGTCATGCCCGGCCGCTTTGGCCGCGTGCAGCGCGCTTTTACAGATGGCCACCGGATCCTGATCAGTGGTGGACGGATGTACCGGCACCCCGAGGGATTTGCCGAGAATGGTCAACTGATCGATCGCCGCCGGCCGGTAAACATCGGCCGGAACCAGGTAAGGCTTACGCCCCTTGCCCTGCAGCATCTTGGCCAGCTTGCCGGACGAGGTTGTTTTACCAGAGCCCTGCAGACCGACCATCATGATGACCACCGGTTGCCGGCCATCCAAAACCAATGAGGCGGTATCGCCACCGAGGAGCTCAACCAGCTCATCGTGCACCACCTTGATAACCTGCTGACCGGGGGCAAGGCTGCCGACCACGTCAAGGCCGACCGCCTTTTCCGTGACCGTCGCCACAAAATCTTTGACAACCTGGAAGTTAACGTCGGCTTCCAACAGCGCCATCCGCACTTCGCGCATGGCCTCCTGGATATTCTCCTCGGTCAACTTGCCGTGACCGCGAAGTTTCTTGAATACGCTATCTAGCCGCCCTGAAAGACTCTCAAACATTGTCAATAATATCTATTAATTAGCTACCGGCTTATCAGGCCGACCGCCTATTATTCTTAAACCAAACAAACCAATCCCATTATCCTGATCGGAAAACGGACAAAGATACTTGGATCAGAGCAGGATGTCAAGTCCCAAAGCACTTAACCCCGCGCCTTTATTTTAGGCCTCAAGCTCCTTCACAAGATCGGCCAGCCCGGCCGGCGAATCCACCTGCAGGCAGCGGTACTCGTAGTCGTCAGGGATTATTTTTTTCAACAATCCGGTGAGCACGTTCTTGGGGCCCACCTCAATAAAGAGCCGAACCTCGTTTGCCATCAGTTTTTCAACAATCTCAAACCAGCGCACGGTGGAGGCGATCTGCTGGGCCATGATATTCCGAATGGCCCCGGGCTCGCTTTCCGCCGCAGCGGTAACATTAAATAAGATAGGAGTTAAGGGGGCCTTGAATTCGACCTTGGCCATGGCCGCCTCAAAATCAGGGACCGCATCCTTGATCAGATCGCTGTGCCAGGCGCCGCTCACCTTGAGGGGGATGGCCTTGCCGCCCTTCTCCTTAACCAGCTCCGAAGCGGCGTCAAGGGCCGCGACCTCGCCGGAAACAACAATCTGCTGCTCGGAGTTGTGGTTGGCCACCGTGATCTTGCCGGCCCCCTTGGCGCTCGCCACGATCTCTTTCACGGTCCCGATATCAAGCTTGACCACGGCCCGCATGCCACCGGGGTTCTTGTCGGCCTCCCGCTCCATCAGCCGGCCCCTTTCGGTAACCAGGGCCAGGGTATCTTCCGGAGTCAACACACCGGCCGCGCAAAGGGCGCCGTACTCGCCCAGACTGTGGCCGGCAAAATAGTCGGCCTTGATCCCGGCCTTGGCCACGGCCTGCCAGCAGATCAGATTGACCACAGTCAGGGCCGGCTGCAGATGAACCGTGCGGGTCAATTCCTCCATGGGCCCATCCTGACACAGAGCGCTCACCGGAAAACCGCTGACCTGGTCGGCCAGCTTCATCAGGGCGCGGGCCTCGGGATCCGCCTCGATAAAACCCTGGGCCATCCCCAGAAACTGGGAACCCTGCCCGGGAAACAAAACCGCTGTCTTCACATCTGCCATGATCATTACCTTTTACTGATAGTTTATTGGATTCGAAACTTATTCGCCGCCCGCTTCCTTTGCCGGCGGCGCCAGGAGGCTGCCGAGAATAAATAGAGCGACCCCGACGGTAATGGCCGAATCGGCAACATTAAAAGCGGGCCAGTGATAGCCCCTGACATGAAAATCAAGAAAATCCACCACCGAGCCGTAACGCAGCCGGTCGATGAGATTGCCGATGGCCCCGCCGGCGATCATGCCGATACCATGGACAAACATCCTCCCCTGCTCCTTGAAATGACGGTAGGAAAAAAACATCACCAGCAAAGCGGCCATGGCCACCCCGATAAAAAAGGCCTGGCGGAGCATGCTCTGCTCCCCGGCTAGAATCCCGAAAGCCGCCCCGGTGTTGGTGATATAGGTGAGGTTAAAAAACCCGGGGATAACGACGCTGCTCTCATAGAGGTTGAAATTAGCCAGCACCATGATCTTGGTGAGCTGATCAAGCGCCACCACCGCCAACATCCAGATCGGCACGATGAAAGAGGATACCTTTTTCAAATGGCCCTCACCACGGAGAGACAACGGGCACAGAGGGTGGGATGCTCGTCATTATCGCCGACCGACTCGGCCCGCATCCAGCAGCGCTCACATTTTTCACTGACCGCCGGCCGCACCAGCACCGAGAAGCCTTTGATCTCTTCGCTGAGATAACCGGGCTCCGGCAACTCCTCGACCAGCTCTATCTTGGAGACAATGGCCACTGCATCAAGCCGCGCCCAGTTGGCCGCAAGAAACTCGCCCAGCTCGCCCCCGGCGGCCACCACCACCTCTGATTCGAGGGAATGGCCGATAACCTTGTCGCGCCGCGCAATCTCCAGGGCCTTGGTCATTTCGGAACGGATGGCCAACACCCTTTCCCATTTTTCATTAAGGGCAACCTCGGCCAATCGTTCTTCCTTCACCGCCGGGAACAAGGCGACAAAGACGTTTTCTTCCCGCGCCGGATCAGCCGGCAGAAACTCCCAGACCTCGGCCGCCATAAAGGTAAGAATAGGGGCCATCATCCGCACCAACCCGTCGAGGATCTCGTAGAGGGCACTCTGGGCGGCCCGCCGTTCCACCGAGTTGGTGGGCAGGGTGTAGAGCCGGTCTTTTAAAACATCAAGATAGAGCGAACTCATGGTCACGGTGCAGAAGTTATAAAGGCCGTGGAACACCGGATGAAACTCGAACTTGTCATAGGCGGCCAGGGTCTTTTTCTTGAGCAGCTCAAACTGATACAGGGCCCAGCGGTCCAACTCATCCATCTCGCTGTCCGCCACCCGGTTAACGGCCGGGTCAAAGTCGTCAAGGTTGCCGAGGATGAAGCGGATAGTGTTCCTGATCTTGCGGTAGGCATCGGAGAGCTGCTTCAATAAAGGCTCGGAGATCTTGACCTCGTCGCGGTAATCCTCAGCCGCCACCCAGAGCCGGAGAATCTCGGCCCCGTAATTCTTGACGATCTCCTCGGGGGCGATCACATTGCCCACGCTCTTGGACATCTTCCGCCCCTTGTCATCCACGACAAAACCATGGGTCAATACGCTCTTGTAAGGGGGGATGCCCCGGGTGCCGACCGAGGCCAGCAACGAGCTCTGAAACCAACCGCGATGCTGGTCGCTGCCCTCGAGATAGAGATCGGCCGGCGCGGACAACTCCTCCCGCTTCTCAAGGACCGCGGCATAGCTGACCCCGGAATCAAACCAGACATCAAGAATATCCTCTTCCTTGATAAACTCAGTCGCCCCGCATTTGGCGCACTTGGCATCCGCCCCGATGAAATCGGCCAGCTCATGGCTGAACCAGGCATCGGCCCCTTCTTTTTCAAAAAGGGTGGTGATCCGCTCCATCACCTTTTCATCGTTGACCACCGTGCCGCAGTCGGCACAGGTAACCACGGTAAGGGGCACACCCCAGGCGCGCTGGCGGGAAAGACACCAGTCGGGCCGATTCTCGACCATGCCGAAGATCCGACCCATGCCCCACTGCGGAATCCAGCTGACATCCTTGATCGCGGCCAGCGCCTTTTCCCGCAGGCCGTTGGATTCCATGGAGATGAACCACTGCTCGGTGGCCCGGAAGATGACCGGCTTTTTACAGCGCCAGCAATGGGGATAGCTGTGGGACAGCTTCTCTTCCTTGAGCAAAAAGCCATTGATCGCCAGATCGTCGTTGATCTTGCGATTGGCGTCAAAGATAAACATCCCGGCATAGGGACCGGCTTCGTCGGTGAGACAGCCGTCATTGCCCACCGGTGAGATCACCGGCAAATTATAGTTAAGTCCGGTGAGATAGTCTTCCCGCCCATGGCCGGGCGCGGTATGCACGCAACCGGTACCGGTTTCGAGCGTTACGTAATTGGCGAGCACCATCAGGGATTCGCGCTCCAGGAAAGGATGCCTGCATTTTTTCCCCTCGAGCACCCTGGCGGAAAAGGTGGCGATTATCTCATAATTTTCAATGCCCCAAACCTTAAAGGCCTGCTCGACCAGCCCCTCGGCCAGGATCAGCACCTCGTCCTCAACCTTGACCGCGGCATAGACGAAATCGGGATGAAAAGCCACGGCCAGGTTGGCGGGCAGGGTCCAGGGGGTGGTGGTCCAGATCACCGGCGCCACTTTCATCCCGGCCAGCTCGGGGATCACCGCACCGAGATCGTCGATCACCGGAAACTTCACATAGATCGAAGGCGAGGCATGATCGGCATACTCCACCTCGGCCTCGGCCAAGGCGGTCTGACAGGACGAACACCAGTGGACCGGTTTCTTGCTGCGGGTCACGGCGCCGGAGAGCAGAAAACGGTTAAACTCCCGGGCGATGCTCGCTTCGTAACTGTAGTTGATGGTCAGATAAGGATTTTCCCAATCAGCCAAAACCCCCAGCCGCTGGAACTGTTCTTTCTGCTTCTTGATCCATTTACCGGCATAATTACGACAGGCGCCGCGGAAGGCCAGCTTGCTGATCTCCCGCTTCTTGGCGCCGAGTTCCTTATCGACATTAATCTCAATCGGCAGGCCGTGGCAGTCCCAGCCCGGCACATAACTGCAGTAATGGCCGGACATCCTTTTTGACTTGAGGATGATATCCTTGAGGATCTTGTTCAGGGCGTGGCCCATATGGATATTGCCGTTGGCGTAAGGGGGTCCGTCATGGAGAATATAGGGGGGCCGGCCGGCGGTTTTTTCCTGCACTGCGGCGTAAAGATTTTCTTTTTCCCAACGCTTTAAAAACTCAGGCTCTTTTTGCGCAAGGTTGGCCTTCATCTTGAAATTGGTTTTTGGAAGGTTTAATGTTTCCCGATAGTCCATGGGAGCGGTCTCCGTTTATCTGATCAACGAGCGCCTTTTTATCCGGCGGAGAAAGCCACCGGATCGCGCCCTTAGCGATATTTATATTTTTTTAGCCGCCTTAGCCGGCAGCTATTTACCAGAAATATGGTCAAGCAGACAACAATACCATTTCAGCCTTAAGTTGCAAGGGGAAAATGGCTGGAATTTCACGCTTTTTCAAGGAAAATGGTCCCTTTCAAATTGACATTATCAATCCGACTTCCTATATTAAGAAAAATTCTCAAATATCCTTTTAACCAAGACTGCCAATCATTGCGGAGAGATAAAAAATGCCCAAAGTTATTGCCATGGCCGGAAAAGGCGGGGTCGGCAAGACCACCATCTCGGCCCTGATCCTCAAATATCTAACCGAAAAAAACATGACGCCGGTGCTGGCGGTTGACGCGGATTCCAACGCCAACCTCAATGAATTGCTGGCCCTGGACGTCAACCTGACCATCGGCCAGATTCGAAAAGAGCTCAAGGGCGACATGCCGCCCAACATGACCCGGGATCAATACATGGAGATGAAGGTTCATCAATCGCTGGTGGAAGCCAAGGGCTTTGACCTGATGGCCATGGGCCAGCCGGACGGGCCGGGCTGCTACTGTGCCGCCAACCAGCACCTGGCCATGACCATGGATCACCTGGCCGACAATTACAAGTATATTCTGGTGGACAACGAGGCGGGCATGGAACACTTAAGCCGGATGAACCTGCGGCAGATTGATTATCTGATCGTGGTTTCCGACCCGTCGGCCCGGGGAATTCTCACCGCCAAACGGATCGCCGAACTCACCGGCCCTTTGGCGATCGAGGTGAAAAAGAAATGCCTCATCGTCAACCGGGTGCCGGAGCCGACCGGCAAAGAGCTGATGGCCAAGATCAACGAGGCGGTGGAATCAACCGGCATGCCCCTGGGCGGCTTGTTGCCGGCCAGCACCGAGCTGGTGGAACAGGAAATCATCGGCGGCTCCTACCTGTTACTTGACAACCAGGTGGAGATGGTCAAGAAGGCCTTTGCCATCTTTGACGAATTTTTTGCAGATTAGTTATTTTCCTGGGCCTGGCCGCGAGTATCAGCCTGACACTGCTTAAAACATGGAGAATGCCGGCCGGCGTTGCCTGATCGACAGGCGGCCCGGTCGCGGCATCTGTCCTGGGGATAGGCAACCTTGGGATTATCTTGATCCTTACCACAACACTTCCGGCATTGACCCGGCAACTGAGAGCCGGTCACACTCAAATCTTTGCCCCCCGGCCGAACCGGCCCCGCTGTCTTGGGCCGCCACCGGCATCGCTGACATAAAAACAAAGAGTACCGCCGCAATCATCGCCTTGTTATTCACCTTTTCCCTCTGTGGGTTAAGGTTGGCATTTTTTTATTTTTCCGCAGGAACCAAATGACCTGATAACGCAAAAGAAACCGGCTGCCCGGAAAATAATTCCGAACAGCCGGCCCAGGCAGGAGACTATGGGGCTATGGGTACTAAACTTAACGCTTGATATTGATCAGATCGGCGAGCATCTCATCGGTGGTGGTAATAATCTTGGAGTTCGCCTGAAACCCTCTCTGGGTGGTGATAAGTTTTACAAACTCATTACCGAGATCCACGTTGGACTGCTCCAGGGAGTTGGGAGCGATGGAACCAAGACCGTTGGTACCTGGGGCACCGGTAACCGGCGCACCGGACTCGGTGGTTTCCCGGAAGATGTTACCACCCTCCTTGTTCAATCCCGCCAGGTTGTTGAAACTGGCCAGGGCAACCTGGGCCTTTTTCAGAACCTGACCGTTGGAATAGTTGCCGGTGATAACCCCGTCGGTATCCACGGAAACCGACTGCAAAAAGCCGGCGGAGAATCCATCCTGATCCTGAAAGATGGTGGTGGAGCTGTTGGCATACTGAGTGGAGGCCAGGGCCTCGGTACTGAAGGTGGAGCTGATCACATCGCCCATCCGGCTGCCGTCTTCGGTGAGATCCCCGGGGAAGATGGTAAAGGTCTGAGAGTCGGGACCAAAGATTTCCGACGCGCCACCATAGGCGATACTCACGCTCAGATTACTGGTATTGGTGGTGGTGTCGGCCATCCGATCCCGTAACACCAAACGTCCGGCGCCGTCAATATAGGCATCGGCATCAAAAGCGGTCTCAATGTCGTTCAAGAGTTCCTGCACGGTATCACCGGCCGCGATCGCCGCATCAACATCATAACTAAAGCTTGCCGAAGTGGCGGTGGTGCCGACCCCGGCCTTGGTGCCGGAAATAACCCAGGTGCCGCTGGCCACCACCCCTGGAGAAGCATCGCTGTAGACACTATCCCAGGTGGTATTGGCGGTGATCACCGGCGGCGTTCCACTGCTGGTGCTGAAGGCCCGTCCCGGAGAAACATTTTCCTGCTTGGATGAGGTGATATCAACCTGGGAATTGGTTACGGTCTGGCCGGCGTAGGCCGCTCCAAAGGCACCAAAGATAGCGGGACCGGTCGAGGCCGCGTTCATCGTCACCCCAACGGTGAACCCTGAAGCACCCAGGGTATTATCGGTAACATAAATCCTACCGTCAGCACCAAGGGAGGCGGTCACATCTTTGTTACCCGTACTACTATCGAGCGCACCATTATCACTCCAATCCTCAATCCAGGTCAGAACATCCTGAATAGTTGTTCCACCATTGGGCGCGGCGGCACCCTCGGTAAAAGTTCTCAGAGTAGAAACACCGGTCGAGATATCGACAATATCAAAGGCAAAAGTTTCACCGGCGCCAACGATATTGGCAGGAAGACCAAGGGCAGTTGCATCCTCAAGACCAATCAAGAGAGTGTTGGGGTTACTCACCGGCGTTACCCCGTCACTGGTAACATACCAGGCGGCATCGGAGGCAACAGCGTTGGTACCGGCCACGGTACTTCCCCCAAAAGGAGTGGCCCCGTCGGCGGAGGTAGTGGTAAAGGTGGTAACAAACATCCCGGAATCGCCGCCGGTATTATCCTGAATCCTAATCCGGCCCGAGGCGTCAATGGAACTCTTGGCCCCAAAGGTATTATCAATTACATCAAGCAGATCCTGAACCTTCTCGGTCTCATCAACAGTGTACCTTCCTTCCACATAGGTTCCATCGTTTTGATAGCCGGAGAAGAAAAATGAATCACCTTGGGCAATCTGGTTGCCGGCCGAATCATAAACACTGCTCCACAAAGTTTCCTTGGTGATAAAATTGGTGCTGGCCACATCGGAATAGGCCCCACCATCGGTTACCAGCACCTGAGTCATGTTAGTGGGAGAACCACCATACCTGGCCCCGAAATTCAATCTAACTTCCTGATCTGTACTGGCCCCTGTGAAGTTGGCATTAAAGCTGTAATACTTGTCAGTGGTGCCCAGCACCATCCGGTTTTCGGTGCGGGCCGGATCAACCTCGCCGTCCGGCGGGATACTCCAGGCCGTCATGTCGGTTATATCGCCGGAGGTATTAAAGTCGATAATCCCGTACATCAAAGCGCCGGCCCCCTTGTGCTCCTCGTAATTAAAGGTGGTGTTGGGGGCATAGGTGGTGAGATCGTCACCGGTCAACACCCGCTGATCCTCGGCCGGATCACAGGTGACCAGATATTCCCACTGATTGTCCTTGGTGGTCCGGTCGAAATAGATGGTGACGTCATGGCTGGCGCCCTGGGAATCATAAATCTTGATCGCACTGGTGTACTCGTAGTTGGTGCTGTCAATGGGATCGGTGGGATTAACCGCCGCGGCATTGGTGCCGTTCCAGGCGTCAAAAAGACGAACTTCGCTGGTCTCGACGTCTTCCCGGGAATCAACATTGACGATAACGTCGATCTGCTCGGTCTGCACCGGCGGGGTTGATTTACCGATATTGATGTCGCCGATGGTGCCGGTCACCTCTTCCGAGGCGGAATCAATGGTCCAACCCTGGACAAAATGGCCGACCGGATTGATCAAAAAACCTTCCTTGTCAAAACGGAACTCACCGGCCCGGCTGTACATATCAGCCGCGGCATTATCGGATGCCCGGAGCATGAAGAAGCCCTGGCCGCCGATGGCCAGATCGGTGGGGGTGGTGGTCGACTCGAAAGAACCCTGGGCAAAAAGGCCGTTAACCGTACTTAAGGTTACACCACGGCCGACCTGGGCCGCGCCGGCAGCCGTTGATACCGACTGGGACAGTACATCCTGAAAAGTCGCCCTACTTGATTTGAATGCAATGGTATTGACGTTAGATACGTTGTCGCCCAAAACGCTCATGGCGTTGCCCATCGTATTCAGTCCGCTGATGCTTGAGTATAAAGAACTTGAGACGCCCATAACTACCTCCTGTTATTAACCGATCAACCTGCCTGTTGATTATTCGCTTATCTATTTTACCGAAAGAATTTCCGCCACACTGGCGGGAATGCTGTTATCAATGGTCAGTAAGGCCTGACCGCTCTCAAAATCTATGCCGGTAACCTTGCCGGTGGTCCGATAACCCACCCCTATTTCCTGCCCGGCGTTGTTAAAGGCTTTTACCTTGTACACATAAGCGCCGTCGGCAACGGTATCACCCTTGGGGTTGACGGCGTCCCAGGCCAATTCGATGGCGCCGGAAGGCTGAAAACCAAGATCCATACTGTCGACCAGGCGGCCGGTCGAATCAAAAATGTCCACCACACAGGTATCCGCCGCATCATAAAGATCAAAATCCGTTACCGCGGCCTTGCCGTCGACCACCCCGATATTATGCCCGTAAGCCTGCACATCCTTGTCGATCAGGGTAAGCAGCTGCAGATTGTTCTGCGAGGTCTGATATTCGAGCAGTTTTTCCATATTGGAAGACATCTTCATGGTGGCTTCCATGTTGCTGAACTGGGCGAGCTGCGAGGCCATCTCGTAACTGTCCATCGGCTCAAGCGGATCCTGATGCTGCATCTGGGTGATGAACAGGGTCATGAAATCGCTTTTATCCAACTCTTTGCTGCCCACCGGCTTGAAAAGCTCAGGCGGCTCATATGCAGGTACTGTCGAACCTATTTCCGTACTCATCATCTTCTCCTTGCCTTAAGCGAACAGATCCAGGCCTTGCTCTTTGGGGTTCAGGCGTTGCGAGCGGTGATAAAAGGCCTCATCCGGCAGATCAGCCAGACTTTTACGGATGGCGGCGGAACCCCGCTCCTTCCAGGAAGCCTCAAACTGCCGCCAGGCATCGTTGCTCTTGTCTTCCTGGCTTACGGAAACCATGCACTCTTCAATGATAAAGCCCTGCTCTTCCATGGAGTCCTTGAACTCCTGCATATTGCTCTCAAAAACTTCCTTGACCTTGTGGTTTTCCATGGAAAAGGAAAGAGCGATCTGCTCGTCGCGAACCATCATTTCGACCTTCACCTCACCCAGCTCCTTGGGAAAAAGGGTCATGACCAGATGATGTTCCTGGTTACGCAGCCCGCCGAGCACCCCGCTGGTGATCTGGGCGAAACTCTGCTGCTGCAGCCCAAGCGGCATTTTGGCGATGGGATTAAAAGTTTTCATTTCCTGGCCGGGGGCATTGGCCGCGGCATGATCAGCCTTGGCGGCAGAGGTGGTATTATGCTGAAAGACGTTGCTCTGGGCCTCATGCTGCGCCATCACCTTATCGCCGGAAGCCTCGCGGTTGCCCAGCTGGTGACTTTCGTTTCCGCCATTCCCCTTGGCGCCACCGGCGGCAGCGAGCCGATCATTTTCCTGCTTTACTCCCCCAACCTTGGCCTCCCCGGCCTCTTCATTGTTGGCGGCAAGCAGTTCATCCCAGCTTTGCTCATCAGAGTTTTCAGCTGAAAAATCAACCTTTTTAAAATCATTACTCTCCGGGGTCACCTTGCGGATTTTAACGCTGGCCAGATCAATGCTTTCGATAAGCTTATCGAAAATCGCGGTTACGCTTTCCTGTACCGCCGGAGTCCAGCCCATTTCCTTTTTATCAAAGGTCGCCT
Source organism: Deltaproteobacteria bacterium (assembly GCA_013349285.1). GTDB lineage: Bacteria > Desulfobacterota > Desulfobulbia > Desulfobulbales > Desulfurivibrionaceae > DUZU01. The sequence continues at coordinate 75,743 of DUZU01000007.1, forward strand.
GGGTCATAATCTCCTTAAGGTCACTTAAAAATGAAGGAAGATCCGCCTGCAGCCGGCCGGCCTTGGCGTCCTGGACGCCCTGCTCCAGGATATTTTTGAGGCGATCCAAGGTAAGATTTAACGGCTTCGGCTCAGGATCGGCATCCTGCCAAACCGGAAAACGCTCCGGCAGCAGATCTCTTTGCTGCTCGCGAGCAACCCCGGCCTTGGCCAGAATATCCTGAAGCTGCTCAGCTTCCCAGTCGGTGAGCTCTACAGCCCCTTCACCCTGCAAATCCTGCAGGCCTGCCACAAATTTTTCCAGATCAATGGTATTATCGCCAAGCACGGCGGCATCGCTGAGTTTGGCTACATCTTCGGCGGGAACCCCCAGCCGCTCAAGCAAGATCTGCAGCAGGGGCAGGTCGGTCTCGGGAGCGGTCACCGGCTGTTCATCCTGGAGGGCTTCAAAATGACGGGCAAAAAAATCGAGGAATTCAGGCAGGTCAAACTTGCCATCCTGGCTTTCCAGATCTTTCATCAGCTTGCCTAGTTGCGCCTCGCTCATCCCCGCATCAAGGGCGATCTTTTCAATGGCCTCGGCACCGGGCATGGTAAAGGTCCAATCACCGGGCTGGGTTCCGACCTCGTCGGCACTCTCTTTGAGTTCCGCCACAAACTGGCCGAGCAAGGAGGCAATGGTTTCCGCCTTATCATCCTGGCCTTTCGCCTTGATCTCTTTTGGTTGCCTATCGCCTTGGGCGTCAATGGCTCTGGGGTCTGCGTTGGTCTTTGGTTTTTCGGCCCCGAGAAGATTCTTTTTCTCCTGGCGGGCAACAGCGGCCTTCTTTTCCATATATTCGGAAAAGTTCTTTGCCGTGCCTCCGGCCCTGCCCGAACCTTTAACTTCCACCGGTGCCTTGGTCTGCGGTGCCTGCACCATGGGAATCATTAATCCTTCCACGGCAACTCCTCTTGTTCTGGTTTAATCTGACTGGCCAAACTCATCTTGAGTAAACACACTTGCCTACCCCAATGAGCAAAAGCTGTGCCAACACCTAAACCCCAAAACAACAAACAACAATCTATCACGCAAAAACAAGCAGATAACAAGGCAAACTCATTAGAGGCAAGGAATATCCCCTGCTGTTTCAAGACCGATCAGGAAAAGAATTCCTTGTGCAATTTCATCAAAAAAACAGCAAAAAAAAGAGACTGGGCAAGAATTGCCCACAGGAGAAAGGGGAGATTTTGCAAGGATGAGCCTTATTAGCGATGGGAAGAAATTACATTTTCTCTAACTGATTACCACCGGGTTTCAGCCAAGTTGAGGAAAAGCCAGTGGGAGCGGCTTCAGCCGCGAATAATGGCTGGCCGGCCTCCAGACATTGCTGGTGCTCAAGTAATTTTTTTTTCGCGAATAAATTCGCTCCCACAACATAGCTATCCAACTCAAACTTCATGTTTAAGCCATTTTTTTCCCGGCTGAAACTCCAATGGTAATCAGATTTTCATGTTAAGCGACAACCCCAGCTCAGAAAAACATCTTCTAAATTCAAGAGGTGGCGAAAAAAGGCAAACCAGCTTATTATAGCCAACGCATTGGCAAGCCCCCCCCTCTTAAGCCAACAAAAAAAAACAAAGATAAAAGAATAGATAACAAGAAACCATGACTTACAACGACACAGACCGCCCTGGCTTTGACCGGCGGATGAGCAAGGATGAGATCAATCTCTGCCCCATGGCCCATTGGACCGGGCCGGTGAGCGTGGTCCGGACCAAGGACGAGCTGACGGCGGCCATGGCCAAGCTGGCCGGCCATGACCTGCTCGGCTTTGACACCGAAACCCGCCCCGCCTACACCAAGGGGGAGAGCTACCCGCCGTCGCTCCTGCAGCTGGCATGCGAGAGCGAGGTCTTCATCTTCCAGCTCAAACCCCTGGGCCTGGCCCAGCCCCTGCGCCAGATCCTGGCCGATCCGGCCATTACCAAGGCCGGGGTCAGCCTGACTTACGACATCACTGAACTAAAAAAACTGGCCCACTTCAAGGCCGCCGGCTTCGTCGATCTGGGAGATTTGGCCAAAAAGGCGGGGATCATGAACCACGGCCTGCGCGGCCTGGCCGCCGTGCTCCTGGGCTTTCGCATCGGCAAAGGGGCGCGGACCTCCAACTGGGCCAAGGATGAACTCGCCCCCCATCAGATCCAGTACGCGGCCACCGATGCCTGGGTGGGCCGCCGGCTCTACCCGGCCCTGCAACAGCTCATGCCCAAGGACGCCCCATGAAAACAGCCCAGAACCAAAATCCCTTGCAGGGCATCACCCTGGAGATGATCCTCACCCGCCTGGTTGCCCACTATGGCTGGGAAAAGCTCAGCGCCAAGATCGCGATCAACTGCTTTGCCAAGGACCCCAGCATCAAATCGAGCCTCAAGTTCCTGCGCCGGACCCCGTGGGCCAGGGAAAAGGTGGAAACCCTCTACCTGAGAACCAGGTTTGCCAAGGAATAAGCCGCAAGCCGATCACCCCTTTTGGGGCCGGACCCCGGCCTGGCTAAAAATTTAGCCGCTCAACCCAGGATTCTGTAACATTTATGACAAAATATCTATTGGCAAACTGGAAGTCCCACAAGAGCTTGGCCCAGGCCGAAAGCTGGCTCCATGAATTCTCCCGGCTCTATCGCCCCACGGAAGGGCTCAAGGTGATCATCGCTCCGGCCATGGTCCACCTCGCCCCCCTCCGCCAATTGTTAAATAATCCGGCCATGCCCGAGCTGGCCCTGGCAAGCCAGGATCTCTCCCCCTTCCCGTTGGGTTCTTACACCGGGGCGGTGGCCGCGGAAATGGTGCGGGGCCTGGTCGATTTTGCCATCCTCGGCCATTCGGAACGACGGCGTTATTTCCATGAAACAAACCAAGATGTGGCCAACAAGGTGAGCGAGGCCCGGGCCGCCGCCATCCAGCCCATCGTCTGCCTTGATCGCCCTTATGCCCGGGCCCAACTGGCGGCACTGGATGAAGCGGACCTCAAAGGGTTGCTCATCGGCTATGGACCGGTCGAGGCCATCGGCGTCGACATCCCCCCTTCCCCGGAAAAGGTCGGCAAGGTCATCGCCGAACTCCAGGCCATGGCCCCGGATGCCGCCATCCTTTACGGCGGCTCGATCACGGCCGAGAATGCGGCCGACTACCTGGGCCTGGCCGGGGTGGCCGGCTTGATGGTGGGTACGGCCAGCCTTGCGGCGGAAGAGTTTGCCCGGATTTGCGCAATAGCCGCCAGGGCATCGGCCTGAAGGTCAGGGCAGGGAATTAAAGCTAAGATGGCGCCCCGTCTTTGCCGCCTTTTACCCCTTGATATAACCAGATAAAAAAAGAGAGCAGCAGATAGAGGATAACCGGGGGCAGGATCAGAAAAATGACCCCGAAAGAAACGTAGAACAGTACCAACTTGCGAACGGCCAGACTGAGCTCGCCAGCCAACCGCTCGGCCACCGCCTTCTGCCGCGCCGCAATCACCGGGGCCGGCCAATCCCGGCATGGGTCGGCAACAACCTGCGCGGTGGCAGGCCGATGCCGGCCCCCTCGCCCCGCCTCCTTGCGGCATTGACCAACCAGCTCCGCCAGGGCCATCGCCTCGATCCGCTGCGGCTGCAACCGGGCTTCGGCCGATCGATAATCGTGATGGACCATGCCGAAATTATTAAAGCTCAGCTGCACCACCCAAACCAGATAAACCAGGCAGCCGACCCCATACCCAAGGCGCCAGTTCATCATTTTATTGCGCGCCGTCATCTTCTACTCCACCCGCCTGCCCATCACTTGATCAGCCTGACCCCACTTGCATCGATGGCGATCAGCCTTTTTTTGTAAAGGCCGCCGATCGCCTTTTTGAAGATCTTTTTACTGACCCCGAACAGGGCGTAAATCGCTTCCGGCTCGCTCTTATCAGTAATGGTCAGATGGCCGCCGTGATCGGTTAATACCTGGAGAATGACCTTGGAGATATTATCCACCCCTTGATAACCCGGCTTTTGCAGGCTCAAATCAATCTTGAGGTCTTCCCGTATTTTCTTGATGTAGCCCTTCAGCTGCTGGCCAATGGCCAGTTTCTGAAACACCTCGTTTTGATAGATCATCCCCCCGTGGGAATGGTTGACGATCGCCTTATAACCCAGATCGGTCTGATCATAGATAATCAGCTCAACCTCCTGCCCCTCTTTGAAGCTCCAGGACTCCATGCTCAGGAACTTATCCAGCTTGGAAGAGGCGGTGATCCGGTTGTTTTTTTCATCGAGGAAGACAAAAACCACATATGATTTGCCGGTAGTCATCGCCTCCCGCTGTTCCCTGATCGGCACAAACAGATCCCGATCCAGCCCCCAGTCCAGGTAGGCGCCGGTCGGAGTGCTGCCCACCACCCGCAGGCAGGCGAACTGGCCCACGGTGACCAAAGGCTTTTGCGTGGTGGCCCGCAGATGATCATCCCGGTCCTGATATAGAAAAACCTCGATCTCATCCCCGGCCTGGCAATCCTTGGGAACCTCGCGGTACTTGAGGATAATATCCCCGGACTCCCCGCCATCAAGATGGACCCCGTAATCCCGCGTTCTTTTTACCTTAAGCTTATTAAACCTGCCGATCTGTGCCATTTTCTTCCCCGTATAAACAAGTTACGCAACAAGCGTGCTCAGCCCTTTTTTCCCCGAAACTCCGCTTCATAGCCCACCGTAAACTTACTGGTGTCGTTATTGCGAAGGCTTAAAAAATGTTCCTTTTTTTTGGCATAGGGACAAACAGGCGTGGAACAAGGCGCAAAGCCGAATTTCTGATAAAAGCCGGGAGCACCCAGGACAAAGATCGGGCTCTGCTTGATGGCCTCCTGGCGCAGGGCAAAGCGCAACAACTCGGAGCCGACCCCCTGCCGCTGAAACTCCGGCTTCACCGCCAACGGCGCCAGATGCAGGCCGCAAACCTCGCCCTGCTTATAGGCCTTGGTAAATGCAATATAGGCGATGACCGAGTTCACATGAATACAGACCCATTCATGCATCTCCTTGCCGTTCTTATGTAAATTGTCAACCAGCTGCCCTTCATAACTGCTGCCGGGAAATGCCTGGCGCAACAGAGCGGCAACCTTGGCATAATTTTCCGGGGTGAGTTTACGTATTTTCATTGCGTTGATCTTTTATGGTCAAGGATGATGCGCAGCCGGAACTCAATGCGAATAAGCCTGTTACCGGTCATTCCGGTCTTTGGTGAGCCCCGCTGCTTATAATTTCTTATTTTAAAGGGAATTAACCGGTTGCGCCCCCTTTTTTTACCACTCACCAATGCGACTTTGGCTAAATGTCGGCGGGGGGATTGCTCATCGCGGCCGACAGATCCGGCCGACTAGCCGCTGCAGGCGGATCCGGGCGACATCGATATCGGCCAGAGAGGCAAAGGCCTTGACCTTGTCGGGATGGCCCGGATCAATCCCGCCGCGCAGGGGGTGGCGGCCGAGCAGCGCGGCAACCATGGCCCGCTCCTGCCGATCAACCGACTCGTCCGACTGTTCCGTATCCGCCAGCTCATACCACTCCCGGAATCGGACGTCGGCCATGGCCTGCAACGCCGCCTGCCGCAGAGGCATGGTTGCCCCAAAACCGTGCCTGAACAGATCGCTGATGGGCCAGATCTGCAACAGATCGGCTGCCTTGGCCGCCGCCAGAGCATCATCCAGCAGGCAGTTGGCGTCCTGTTGGGCCAACAATGATTCCAGGCCCAGGGAAACAGTATCCCGGACCCGCTCGGCAATTTCGGTGATCTGGCTGATATCCTGAGTTTTTTCGCCATAGGAGATGATAGCGCTGTTGATCACCCAGACCACTTCCTGCTCCAGACCGGCCAGAAAATCATGATCAGCAATCAGGGCCATGGCCTGTTGAAACAGACCGGCCTCGATAAAGGGGGCGGCGTAAACGGACGGCACCCGGGTGGTCCCGCTTTCTATCGGTTTTTGAGGCCGGGGCAAGGGCTGATTCTTGGCGGGCTTGGAGAAAAGAACGGCAGCCTCCTCCGGGGTGGCAAAACCGATATCCTGCATCCGGCCGTTGCGAAAGCGCAGGGCCTCCTCTTCGATCTGGGTCTGCAGATCCACCCGAACCTCGCTGAGGAGTTGATGGGTGGCGGTGGGATCGTATTGGTACATGGCATCCAGCAGGGTAAAAGGATGAACCTTCAGGACCATCTCCCCCTTCAACTCGAGCAGATAGAAACCATCCGGGGTCATGGCCCGTTTGGAGTCTTCCTCCTCATCCTCCTCCGGGATCTGATCGGTATCCGGGTCATAAACCGTAACGGTCTGGGCCAGAAAGAGGAGCTGGACCACATAATCCAGGGAGAAAAAAGAAGCGGCCAGGGTTTCGGGGCCGGCCTGGGCAAAGGCGGTCAGCCATTGATCCAGAGAGTCGGCGGCAAAGTCGTAACGGTTCCAGCAATCAAGATCGACACAGGCCTGCAGCTGTTCCTGACTCAGTTCGAGGAGGATGGGCAGGGCCTTATCCAGGCCGATCTCCCGGACGATATAATAGGCTTCCAGGGGTTCGAGGGCCCCGACCTCGTCGGCCAGGTCGGGGGCGGCCAGCAACCGCTCGCCCCGGCGGGCCAGAGCCCGGGTAAGATCGACCCGGAAGGGGGTCAAGGCTATGATATTGTTTTCAGTCATCTTCTCTTATCCATAAGGGCGGGTAATAATTGCCCGGTTTTATTTTGGCCGGCCGATGGGATCATCAGCCGACTATCTCTTTAACCCGGCCGACCGCCCCGCTTTCCAGGCGGACCTTAATGCCATGGGGATGGGTGGGCGACTTGGTCAGGATATCCTTGACAATCCCCTGGGTCAGTTTACCGGAGCGCTGATCCTCTTTCAAGACGATGTCGACCCGCTGGCCGACTTTGATCTCACACCGATTCATACCATTCATGATTGTTTTTTCTTTGATTGCATCAGTAAAAAGGTTTAGGATCCATATTTTTTCAATCCCTTCATCTCAGCCCTTTTTTTTGCGGGTTGATTCAGTCATAATGCAGAGTACTACTTAACAGAAGCCACTCAAGATCGCGAGATAATCGTCTGATGAAAGTTATAATAGCCGAAAAGCCGTCGGTGGCGCGGGACATTGCCGACGTGCTCGATATCAAGACCAAAAAGAAGGGTTATATCGAGGGCCGCGGCTGCGCGATCACCTGGGCCTTCGGCCATCTGGTCACCCTGCAGGAGCCGGGGGAATACGACCCGGCCCTCAAGCGCTGGAGTCTGGACACCCTGCCCTTTGTCCCGGAGCAGTTCAAACTGACCCTGATCAAAAACCGCGGGGTGGCCGACCAGTTTGCGGTAATCGAAACCCTGTGCCGCCAGGCTGATGAAATCATCTGCGCCACTGATGCCGGCCGCGAGGGCGAGCTGATCTTTCGCTACATCCTGGCCCAGGCCAACTGCGAGGACAAGCCGATCCGCCGCCTCTGGCTCAACTCGCTGACCCCGGACGCGATCCAGGAGGCGTTCAAGGATCTCAAGGACGGCCACGACTATGACCCCCTCTATGCGGCGGCCCGCTGCCGCAGCGAGTCCGACTGGATCGTCGGCCTCAACGCCACCCGTTACTACACGGTGCGCCACGGCCGGATCGGCGGCGGCAATGATCGGGTGCTCTGGAGTATCGGCCGGGTCCAGACCCCGGTCCTGGCCATGATCGTCGAGCGGGACGACACCATCCTCCAGTTTACGCCCGAACCCTTCTGGGAGCTCGCCACCCGCTATCGGGAGGTGGTGTTCAAATACACGGGCAAGCGCTTTGAAAAACCGGAAAAGGCCCAGGCCCTGCTCGATAAGTTGCTGGAGCAGCCCTTTGTCGTTGCCAAGATTGCCGGCAAGGAGAAAAAGGAACAGCCGCCCCAGCTTTTTGATCTCACCACCCTGCAGCGCGAGGTCAACAAGGCCCAAGGCCTGTCCGCCGCCGACACCCTGGCCGCCACCCAGAATCTTTACGAAAAAAAGCTGGTCACCTATCCCCGGACCGATTCCCGCTATCTCAGCCAGGACATGAAGCCGCGGATTCCCAAGATCATGGCCCAGCTCAAGGCGATCCGGCCCGAGGAAATCGCGCCTCTCAACCTGGCCAAGCTGCCCTTCAGCAAGCGGATCATCGACGACAGCAAGGTTACCGACCATCACGCCATCATCCCCACCGGTATCAAGCCGCAGAATCTTAACGGCAACGACCAGCTGGTTTACGACATGATCACCACCCAGTTCATCGCCGCCTTCTATCCGGTCTGTGTCAAAAACATCACCACGGTGGACGGGGTCAGCAACCAGGTGAAGTTTCAGGCCAAGGGCACCCAGGTGGTCGAGCCGGGCTGGACCGCGCTTTTTGACAAGAAGAAACAGGCCCAGGATGCGGCCGACGACCAGGCCCTGCCCGCCTTTGCCCAGGGCGAAACCGGGCCCCACGCGCCCTATCTCCACGAGGGCAAAACCAAGCCGCCCAACCACTTTACCGAAAACTCGCTGCTCGGGGCCATGGAGGCGGCCGGCAAGTTTGTCGAGGATGACACCCTGCGGGAAGCGCTCAAGGAGCGCGGCATCGGCACCCCGGCCACCCGGGCGGCGATCATCGAAACCCTGCTCAACCGCAACTATATCCGGCGCGAGAAAAAACAGCTGCGCTGCACCGACATGGGCCGCTGCCTGATCGCCCTGATCCGGGACCCCTTGCTCAAATCGCCGGAAATGACCGGGGAGTGGGAGGAAAAACTCAAACAGATCGAGCGCAGCCAGCTGGAACCCGACGCCTTCATGACCGGGATCACCGGCTACATCCGCAACCTGATCCAGCAGAGTTCCGCCGACCAGCTGGACCCGGGCCGCTGGGGCAATTGCCCGCGCTGCGGCAAAGAGGTGGTTAAAGGCAACCGGGCCTACGGCTGCTCCGGCTGGAAGGAAGGCTGCACCTACGTGCTCGAGCCCGAGTGCAAGGGGCTGGAGCTTACCGCCCGCCAGATCCAGCTCCTGCTCCAGCAGCGGATTCTGCCGAATCCGGTTAAAATCGAAGATGAGCCCCGGCTCCTGATCCTCTCCACCCAGGGGCTGCCCATGGACCTGCGGCCGCCCTCGGCCGAGCGCCAGCAGAAAGAGAAAAAAACGGATCAGGCTTGAGCGGATAAAGCTAAGATGTGCCGCAAAACCTTAAGCAAGGAAACCGCCGCCTTTACTCATAGTTAAAGATGGTGGACGTATTGATGTTTTCCCGATAGGTGCTTTCCAGGGTATCTTCAAAAAAGAACCGCTTTTCCCCAAAGGCGGGCTTGAGTTCATTGAGCCAGGTCGCCGTTTGATCATACCCGGCAAAAAACGGTCTCTGGACCCAGTCCGGGTCACGCCCCTGCAGAAAACGCAGGGCCAAAACCTTTTCCCCCCTGATTTCGCTGACCCCCATAATCTGAATCTTGCCCGGATTG